>JAFRLY010000026.1 GCA_017431005.1 Clostridia bacterium | reverse complement strand
CGTTACCGGCAACATCAAGCTGCCCGACGGCGTTGAAATGGTTATGCCCGGTGACAACATCGACATGGAAATCACCCTGATCACCCCCATCGCCATGGAACAGGGACTGCGCTTCGCTATCCGTGAAGGCGGCCGTACCGTAGGTTCCGGCGTTGTGGCCAAGGTCATCGAGTAATTTGCGGTTCTCCCGGAACGCTCCCAGATCGGGAGCGTTCCTTTTTAAATGTAACGGAACGGATTTTTCAGGAATCTGTCCCGGAAAGGAGCTTCCCATGTTTGTTTATAAAACCCACGGTACCTGCTCCACCGCCATCGAGCTGGAGATCACCGACGGGATCATCACCCACTGCCGGTTTATCAACGGCTGCAAGGGCAACACCCAGGGCGTGGCAAAACTCGCCATGGGTCAGAACGCTGAGAAGGTGGCTTCCCTGCTGGAGGGCACCCTTTGCCGCGGCGGAACCTCCTGTCCGGATCAGCTGGCCAAAGCCATCCGCGCCTATCCGGCCTGAGGCAGGCGCTGCAGGAAAGGAGTCACCCCTTGGCACAGGAAACTTTTGAAAACGTCTCTTTTGATACCATGGATCTCTCGACGGAGATCCTCAGGGCCGTCCGGGACATGGGCTTTCAGGAGCCCTCCACGGTTCAGGCCCGCACGATTCCGCTGATGATGTCCGGAGCGGATATCAACGCCATCGCTCCGACCGGCACCGGAAAGACCTGCGCCTTCGGCATTCCCATGCTGGAGTATGTGCAGCTGAAGGACAGCCGGGTGCAGGAAATCGTTCTGGCTCCGACCCGGGAGCTGGCCCTGCAGATCGGTGAGGAGCTGACCCGTCTCGCCAAGTTCATTCAGGGCGTCCGCATCGCCGTCATCTACGGCGGCCAGTCCATTTCAAAGCAGATCACCGCTCTGAAGCGCAAACCCCAGATTGTGATCGCGACGCCCGGACGGCTGCTGGACCATATGCAGCGTGGAAATATTTCCCTCAATGCCGTCCATACCATGGTGCTGGATGAGGCGGACGAGATGCTGAACATGGGCTTCGTCAAGGATGTCACCAGAATCATTGAATCCACCCCGCCCGACCGGCAGCTGGTGCTGTTCTCAGCCACCACAAACCAGGACGTGCTGACCATCGCCTGGAAGTATCAGCATGATCCGGTTGAAATTTCCGTCGAGGCGACAAAGAAGGACCGGCCGCAGATCACCCAGTACGTCATCGCCACCGAGCAGGATCAGAAAACAGATCATCTGCTTTATCTGCTGGATGCGGATGAATACCACCGGATCATGATCTTCTGCAACACCAAGTTCATGACTGACAAGCTGACCAGCCGGCTGCGGAAGGAAGGCTACGAGGCCAAATGCCTTCACGGCGATATTCCCCAGTCTAAGCGAAACGAGGTCATGCGTGATTTCAAGCGCGGCAAGTTCCCGATTCTGGTTTCCACGGACGTGGCCGCCCGCGGCATTGACGTGGATGATGTGGAAGCCGTGATCAACTATGATCTGCCCAATGAGAATGAGTATTATCTCCACCGGATCGGCCGCACCGGGCGCGCCCATAAGCACGGCGTCAGCTTTTCCCTGGTAACCTTCCGGGAAAGCGTGCGGATGGATGAAATCCTCAAGTATATGCTGACCGCCCCGACGCCCCTTTCCTTCACGGACGGGGTGCTGCGCCGGGAGGACGGCACACCATTTTTTGAAAATATCTGACAGCCGGTATTCCGGCACGAAAAAACCGTATGGGTTTTCTCCCATACGGTTTTTTTCAGGAGGCTCAGGCCTCTTTTTTTGCGTTGATCTTCGGCTCGTGGTATTCCACGCCGGGGTCAAACCGGACCTTCTCCGGCGGAACCTCCAGCAGCTCCGGATGATTCAGGCAGTTGATCACGTCCGCGAAGAATTCGGCATAATGGGCGCCGGAGCAGACCCGCTCGTCCACCGTGATGCCCATCGGCAGCCAGCGCCTCATCCTGGCCTTGCCGTCCGCTTCAACCGTCGCTTCCTTCATAACGCTGCCCATGCCCAGGAACATGCTGACATTTCCGAAATTATAGATGTGATGCCACACATGGTGCAGGCCGATGGAGCCGTTGTTGGTGATGAACATGCCGCTGTAGAACGGCAGCTCATTCATCAGAACCCGGGGAGCGATTCCGTAGCGGTCCAGCAGACGCACCACAGCGACAATCAGCGTGGGCAGACCCGGAATGGACAGGACGCCCTTCGCGAGCTTATCCACAAAATTGTCGTTCTCCTCGCCGCGGTTTTTTTCCACTGCGTCGTTCATCCGGTCCCGGACGTCAAACAGCGTGTCGGTCAGGTCGAACTGAATCCGCACCACGGTTTCCGGGCTGTCATGATGCTGCATTTCCTTCAGGATCGTATAGGAAACGGAGCAGTTGTTCCGGGAATAATACTGCTTGTTTTTGATGAAGCGGTTAATCTCCGGATGCTGGCTGATGCCCCGAACGTATGCAGCCACGACGATCTGCATGAAGGTCACCTTCTGCCCCTCCGCCGCCTTCCGGGCAATATAGCGGGCCAGCATCTCATAATCCAGCTTCTGCTCCAGAAACACCTGCGCGTCACAGCGCATGGGCATCAGGTAAGGCGTCATCTGCACGATGGGGTCGATGGAATTCAGCCTGCGTCCATCCGGTCTCCGTCCGAACATGGTATGTATCCCTCTTTCCTTTTATCAGCGCATCAGAACAGATCTGACGCCTTTTCCAGAGCTTCCTGCTGAGCCTGCAGCAGCGCCTCGAAATCCTTCCGGTAGGCCTTCGCGGCCGCCTTCAGCTCATCCAGCTGGTGATTCAGGGTCTCACGCTCTCCGCTCAGCCCGTCCAGCCGCTCCTGCGCTTCCGTTTCCGCCTTGACGCGGATGGCTTCAGCGTCCTCCTTCGCCTTCTGGATCGTCTCGTCCTTTACCTTTCTGGCCATTTCCAGGATCTCCCGGAAGCTGTTCTCATCCTGCGCGGACATCCCGGCCGCTGCCGCAGCCGCGGGCTTCACGATGGTGGTCTTCTGGCGCAGATCCTTGATCTCCGCTTCCATCCGTTCCATTTCCTCGCAGATATCGTCCAGGAAATTGTCGACCTCCTGCCGGTTGTAGCCCCTGGATTCCAGGGAAAACTCCTTGGTGCTGATCAGATCCACCGTAATGCGTGCCATCTTTTATCTCCTTTCATCCGTTCCGGTCCTGCTGTGAAAGGCGGGGCGGTCAGTAACCGTATCCGCCGAAGTTCCTGTATTCCCCTGCTGCCACCGGCATCGTCCCGGTATATGGGTTATAGTTGGGCGCTTCCCCGTTCCGGGCCGCCTCCCACTGGGCTGCGCGCTGGCTTGTCCGGCGTTCCCTTCGGCCGGTATACACGGGCTCCTGCTCCTGCGGCACCGCCGGCGCCATCGGAGCCATTCCGCTGACAGGGCTTCTCTCCATCCGGGTCTGCGGCTGCTCCGGCAGAATCTTCACGTTCTCCGGCGCGATCAGAACCAGCCTGCCTCCCTGCAGCATCCTGACGTTGCAGCCCAGTGTGAAGGCCGCGCCGGCCAGCATATCCTGGCAGCGCATGCTCTCTCCCTCGTTGGCGATCGCGTCCAGGGTGATGATCAGGGTTTCCCCGTTCTTCATGCACTCGATGGCCTCATAGCAGCTTTTCAGAGAGGTCATCGTCATGATGTGCTCCACATGCGTGTAGCTGTTTCCCGCGTCCTGCGCGTAGACTCCCGGCATATAGGAAATATTGTCCCTGGGTTCCTCCTGCCGGGTAAAATAGGGGCCGGAAGGCTGCTGCGCCGGCATCGCGGCGCTGTAATCGGCCGGCGGATTCATGCCCGTAAAGCCGGTATGAATATACGGAACAGAGGCAGATTCCTGCCCCTGGAGCTCCGCGGGAACCGTTCCCGTATTCTCTCCCGCCTGTTTCCTTCTGACCGGGCGGTAGCAGCTTGTACCTCCGTCCGGTCTGCGGGATCCGTCATTCTTCCGCTCTCCGAACAGGCTCTGAAGCCTGCCCAGCAATTTCTCCAATGCCATGAATACCGTTCCTCCCCGCCCGGTTCTTCAGAACCGGGCCCGAATATTGCGCTGCCGGCATATTCCCGGCGGCATGCTTCCGTTGCCGGAATCAGCGGAACAGCTGCACTGTCTGTCCCTCATAAATCACACCCTGCTGAATCGCGGCGATGTAGGCCAGCCCGTCCCGCTTCTCCAGCACGTTCACGGGAATGAACACCTTATAGTCGCCGTTCACGACGACGATGCCCGGCATGTTGTCCTGAATGTAGATCGCTTCCTGGGGAACCGTCAGAGACGAAACATTGTCTCCCAGCACCCCGGTGCACGATCTCACGTACAGCACGGGCAGCACCGGCGCCTCGATGCTCAGCCGGACCTCCAGCTCTCCGCCGCTGCGGGTGAAGCTGACTACCCGGGCCTGCACCATCGTGTCCTTGAAGTTCTCCAGCCGGAGCTCGTATACCGCCCCCTCCACCGGATTCCAGGTGCTGTCGCGGATCAGCATCAGCACGTACCAGTGCCCGTCCCGGATGGTGCGGTAAATGGTTGTTTTCCCCTTCTGAAGCGACTCCTTTGAGGGCTTCTGTCCGTTGATCATGGCCCGGACCTCGGAGGGGCTGAACTGGTCGTAGTTGCTCACGGTCAGCCCGTATTCATAGCCGTCCGAGTAGAAGCTGACCAGGGTTTCGTTCATTGTCACATACTGCTTCGTCCAGCTGCTGATCCGCTGGAGCTGGCTCTGCTCATCGTCGTACAGGCGGCTCAGGCGCTGGTCGTTGCTGAATTTTTCCTTCAGGTAGGTCTGCCGGGTCTGAATCGCGGCTCCCAGCAGTCTCTCCTGGTTGGCCATATTCCCCCGTACGCCGCCGATCATTTCCCGGATTTCCCTGGCCCGGGTCAGCACCTCGGACTCCAGCTTTTCAATCTGCGCGTCCGTGGTGATCTGGGAATTCAGCAGCTTCACCTGGTATTCCTTGATCTGGTCCCTGTACTCCTGCAGGGTCGTCATTTCCCGGGTACTGAACCCGGAGGAATAGACGTTGCAGATCACCCCGCCCCGGAAAACCGTCGAGGCTTCCTCCGCCACATACTGGATGCTGGTGACGCCTTCCGCGTCAAAAGGGGTTTCATCCCGGATAATCAGGCAGTCCCCCGTATACCGGGATCCCAGCGTTCCCGCGGAGATGGTCCCGTACGCGGAAGCCTCCGGCGTCAGGGTTGTTATCAGATACCACGCGGCGAAACCGAGGACCAGCACGATCAGCATGATCTGCGGCACGCTCAGGCGCCGGTCTTCCGGGCGCTCCGGCTGCTGCACCGGTTGCGGCGGTTCCATCTGATACAAATCCAGTCCTCCCCTCTGTATATATGAACATATAATAATACCACATCCTGTGTGTCTTTTGCAAACCCCGGGTATAAATTCCGGCTGCCCGTCCGTCCCTCCCCGGCGGTATGAAAAAAGCGTCCGGAGATCGCTGCTCTCCGGACGCTTCCGCTCATTCTGTTCTGATCACCGGCAGCTCAGCCATGGACGCCCGTGCGCCGCCTGTGAGTATCCGGTGGATCGCTGTCCGCATTTCCCTTCCCCTTCCGGTATCCCCGCCGGTATTCATGTTTCTTTCGTAATCCGGATAAAGGTGGCCCATGACCTGCAGGCCGATCCGGTGCCCGGGCAGGAAGGTGTTCGCCGCGTTCCCCGCGTCCCAGCAAAACTCCGTGACCTCTCCGGCCGGAATCAGCCGCGGCTCAAACATCCGGTTCATATGCCTGGCCCGTATAATGCCTGCCAGCAGCTCTGTCTGCCTTCCGTCCGGCCCGATATCCAGCAGCCTGCAGGCGTAATCCGTATCCGGCGCGTCCGTGGCCGCGAACAGGCGCATCCGCATCGTGCCGGCAAAGGTCACCGCTGTTTTCATCGGCTCCGTCGTGAACAGCGCCATATCCTTCCGCTCCGCGTCACGCCAGTCGGCCGTCATGCGCCGTCCGGCCCGGTCTGTGATAGCGGAGGGCATCGGAGCCGCCGGGTCCGCCGGATAGCAGACCGCGCCTTCCGCTTCCTCCGGCTGCTCAGCCAGCGTACCGTCCGCCCGCAGATAAAGCCGCAGCGGCACAGTCTCAGGCGGCGGCCAGTCTGCCGCCGTCCGCCATTCGTTGCTTCCGCGGACAAAATAGCGCACCCGGGGTTCCTCCGCTGCCTCCCGGTGTTTCAGCCACCGGTCAAACCACCGGTGCATCATCCCGAAAACGTCCGCGCTGTCTCCGGAAGCCGCCTCCGTGAAGTCTTCGCCTTCAATGACGGAAGGAAGCTCTCCGCCGTGGGGCCAGATGCCGATCAGCAGCCTTGCCTCCTCCCGCGTCAGCGGGTCCCGGCTTTTCCGGGCCGCCAGGAACCCCTCCACAGTCCACTCCCGGGCGGCGTCCAGCCAGCCGGTGCCGAAAAGCGCCGGCACATGCACCCGGTCATAATTGATCGGCATATGCATCCGTTTCCAGTATTCCGGATCCTCCGCTCCCGCCATCACCTCCCGGTAATCCCGCAGGATCGGCACCTCCGGAAGCTGCGCCGCCCGGCATTCCGCCGGCGGATCCGCCAGCAGCATTTCGGCCAGCCGCGGAAACATCTCCTTCATGGCCGCTGCCGTTTCCTCCCGGCGCCGCGCGTCCGGGATGTATTTTTCGGGATGTGCCAGCGTCTGCGCGTACGCCCAGTAAAGATGCTGCATATGGCGCAGATGTCCGCCCCGGATCCCGAAGGGATGCAGCGACGGGGACATAAACGGGCAGATGGCCTTCAGGTGCGGCGGCGCGTCCGCCGCGGCTGCTGTCTGCACAAATCCCGGATAGGACAGGCCGAACATGCCGACCTCGCCGCTGCAGAACGGCTGTGCCGCCAGCCATTCCACAGCGTCATACCCGTCCTCCTGCTCGTTCTGTCCGTTCAGCCCCAGGGTGCCCTCGCTGTCCCCTGTGCCCCGCAGGTCCTGCGTCACAACCGCGTATCCGTCCTCAACCAGCTCCGGAAAACGCCCGTAAAGCGGATCGGTTTCAATTCCGCCGCGGCCGTAGGGCGTGCGCATCATGACCGCCGGCCAGGCGCCTTCCTCCCCCGGCAGGTAAACGTCCGTCGCGAGCCGGCATCCGTCGCGCGCGATACATCCCAGATTGATCCTTTTGATCATGCTCCCTGTCCTTTCCGTGTTCTCCGTTCAAACCATCCGAAAATCAGGGCTCCCAGTGCCAGCGGAATCGTGAACAGCAGAAACGCCGGTCCGCAGCTTCCTGCCTGATCCACGATCCTTCCGCCGATCGCCGGGGACGTTCCCTGACCGATATCCGACCCGATATAATAAGTACTGGAAGCGCTGCCCCTGCGCTCCGCTGGCACGGCCTTCACGCAGGCGGCCTGAATCGCCGGCCGTGCCAGCCCGACGCCCACCGTCTTGATCACGGACGCCGCCGCGAACATCCAGGGCGCGGAAGCCCGCCAGAGAATCAGGCACCCGATGATCATCAGTCCCAGCCCTGGATAAAGGGAAAAGGCGACGCCCCGGCGGTCCGCCAGGCGCCCGAAGGCAACCCTGGTCACGCACAGCACCGCCGCGGAGATCGTGAAATACCAGCCGATATTCGCTATTCCCTTCTCCGCGCCGTAAATGGCAATCATGCTGTTTTCCAGCCCGTTCGCCATGGCAATGGCCACGTCCACCGCCGCGTACGCCAGGCATTCCACGGCAATGATGTCCGTCCAGCGCAGGCGCCACCTGCTGCGCCTGTCCCCCGCCGGCTTCCGGAAGGGCCGGAGCCCCAGCACGGCTCCCGCGCCGAGCAGTGCCAGCAGCCCGGAGCAGAGGAAGTTCAGCCCGTATCCTCCCAGGTTGATCAGCGCCAGGCCTATGGAGGGCCCTGCCGCCACGCCCAGGCTCTGCACCACACCGTAATAGCTGAGTCCCTCCGTGACCCGTTTCTCCGGAACCAGTTCCGGAATCACAGCCATGTTCACCGTGCTCGAAAAGGCGAAGAACATGCCATGCAGCAGCCGCACGCCCAGCAGCACCCCGTAGCTGTCCGTCTGCCCGTAAAGAAGCGTGCACACGCCCATTCCGGCCGTAGCGCCCAGCAGCAGCATTCTGCGGTCCAGCCGGTCGTTGATGACTCCCGTGAAGGGCCGCGCAACCATGGAGGCAATGGAAAAGGCGCCGGTGATGGCGCCGGAAACAGCGATCGCCAGCCCGATGCTCCCCAGATACCGGGCCATGATCGTCGAGACCATTGAATAGCTCACGGACACCAGAAAATTGATTGTCGTCAGCAGCACATACTGCAGATTCAGCAGCCTGCCCGGATTCCGATTCTCGCTCATTTCCGCTTACCCCTTGACCGAGCCGATCATGACGCCCTTCACAAAATGCCGCTGCACGAACGGATAGATGCACAGGATCGGCAGCGTCGCCACAATGGTGATCGCGTATTTCACCAGCGTCGCCAGCGACTCGGCCGAGGCCTTGACGCCTGCCTCCAGGCTCTTCTGGCTGTTATTGATCAGTACCTCCCGCAGGAACAGCTGGATCGGCCATTTTCCCCTGTCCAGCAGATAGATGGCCGAAGTGAACCAGCTGTTCCAGATGCCGACGGCTACAAACAGGGTGATGACCGCGACACTGGCCTTGCTCAGCGGCAGGATAATCCGGACCAGAATCTGCAGATCATTGGCCCCGTCCAGCCGCGCGGATTCCTCCAGCGCGTCCGGAACAGCGAGAAAGCCGGTCCGCAGGATCACCATGTTGAAGGTGCTGAAGGCCGTGCACAGCAGAATGGAAAGCCGGGTGTCAATCAGGCCCAGCTTTACGAATACAAGATAGGTGGGAATCAGGCCGCCGCTGAAGAGCATCGTAAAAACCATGAACATCATGACCGCGTTCGCCGGCAGAAACCGTTTGCGCGACAGCACGTAGGCGCAGGGAACTGTCAGCAGCAGGTTCAGCGCCACGCCGAAGACCACATAGAAGATCGTGTTCAGGTATCCGGTCAGGATATTCCGGTATCCGAAAACCGCCCGATAACCGTCAAAGGAGAAAGGCGCGATCGGTATCAGATGGAATCCGCCGCTTCTGGCCAGCTCGCCCGGATTGGAGATTGAGCAGCAGAAAACGTGCCACATCGGAGCCAGGCAGCAGAAGCCGATCACGCCCAGCAGGAAGGCGTTCACCGCCAGGAATATGCGGCGGGAAGCGCCGTCCCTGATTTTGTTTCCGCTCTTCATTTTCTTTCCTCCTCAGAACATGCTGCTGTCCGTATAGGTCCTGCTCAGCTTGTTCGCCGTCAGCACCAGCGCCAGGCTGACCACGGAGTTGAACAGGCCCACGGCCGTGCTGTAGCCGATCTTCTGCTTGACGATGCCGATCCGGTAAACGTAGGTGCTGATCACATCCGCCGTTTCATAGGTTGAGGGGGAATACAGCAGCAGCACCTTCTCAAAATTGACGTTCATGATGGCGCCGCAGCGCAGGATCAGCATAATAATGATGGTGGAGGCGATTCCCGGCAGCGTCACATGCCACAGCTGCTGCGGCCGGCTGGCTCCGTCGATTCTGGCCGCGTCATAGAGCTCCTGATCGATTCCGCTGAGCGCGGCCAGGAAGATGATGCTGTTGAAGCCGATGGTCTGCCAGACCTGGGAAACCGTAAAGATGGAACGGAAATACTGCGGCAGGGAGATATAGCTTTTCGGCGTGCCGCCCAGCGCCGTGACCAGGTTGGCAATCACGCCCGTGGAATTGGTGAACTCTTTGATCAGCCCCGCCGCCACGACCATGGAGATAAAATGCGGGATATAGCTCACCGTCTGGATCACCTTTTTATAGCGCAGCGCCTGCACCTCATTGAGCATCAGGGCCAGAACAATCGGCGCCGGAAAGCAGATCAGGAGGTCCAGCAGGCTCAGAATCAGCGTGTTGCTCAGCGTCCGGGTAAAATAGATGCCGGTGAAAAAGTCCCGGAAATTCTTCAGTCCGACCCATTTGCTGCCGAAAATACCCCTGGTCAGCGAATAATCCTGGAACGCCATGGCCAGGCCCGCCATGGGCAGGTAATTGAAGATAAGCACATAAATCACCGACGGCAGCAGCATCCAGTAAAGCAGCCGGTTCTGCCGGTAATTCAGCAGCAGCCGGCTCCGGCGCCTTCCGCCTTTCGCTATGGACGTCATCCGGAATTCCGCCCCCCTGTTCCGCCGCGGCATACGCTCCAAAAAAGCCTTCCTGCATCACGGCGTTTTTATGTTTTTCGTTGTTCTGATCATACACAATCAAAAAGAAGCCGTAAACGGCTTCTTTTTGATTCATCCATGTATATTTTTTGCTCCGTCCCGGAACTGCCCGGGTGTCATCCCTTCGTAGCGCTTGAAAATACGGATCAGCGTCTGGCTGCTGCTGTACCCGACCTGCCGCGCGGTTTCGGACAGTGTGATGCTTTCGTCCCGCGTCAGAATTTCCTTTGCCTTCTCGATCCGGTATCTGTTGATATAGTTCAGCACTCCGATCCCCCGGCTGTTCTTGAATTCCCGGGACAGGTATGGCAGCGAGAGCCCGAACCGGTCCGCCAGCATCTGCACGCTCAGGTTCTCATCCCCGTAATTCGCGTGGATAAAGCGGATCACGTCCTCCAGTCTCGTGCTCAGCTGATCCTGCGTTTCCTCATGCCGGGAGCGCAGCTGCCGGATAATCCGGCTCACCACGTCCTCCAGCTCCTGCATGGTCCGGGCATGCAGCAGCAGCTCCAGCGGATCCTCCAGGCTGTCGTCTCCGGTCCCGATTTCCGGCTCCACCTCATGCAGCACGTTCATCATCATGTTGATCACGCCGTACATCCGTGTCTGCATCACCCGCAGGGACAGTCCCTCCTGCCCCGTATAATAAGAAAGGATCTCGTGCAGCAGCTGTTCCCCTCCGCTGTAATCCCCGGCCAGCATCATTGCCACAAACCGGCGTTCAGCGTCCACAATATCATAATCCTGCCAGGAAATGCCGCTGGAAACCATCGTTTCGTCAAACAGCACAACCTGCCGTCCCGTCCGGGATACAAAATTGGCGTATTCCCGGGCCATGGCGGCCTCCCCGCAGCTTTTTCCGATTCCCTCCAGCCCCTCATGCGCGTTGCCCAGATAGCCGGACAGCGCCGGAAAAGCCGTATCCCTGGACAGCACGGTTTTCATCAGCTTCTGCGCGTACAGCTGGGCGTCATACCGGCTTACGCCGCCGGCAAATCCCAGCACAGCCGCGTATCCGTCCCCGTAGGGGCGGACAATGGTCCTGCAGGCGCTTCCTTCCTCGTCCAGCTGCTTTCTCATTTCCCTCAGGAAGGCTTCCTCGTCCGGCGGTTCCGCGTCCTCCCGCTCCGGCTCCAGCAGCGCGGCAATAAACAGGTCCCCTTCAAACTGGCCTTCCGTCATCCGGATCTGTTCCCTGTCAATCCGGGAAAGCTTGCCGCTCAGCACCGCTTCAAAAATCTGACGGTCCTCAATCATTGAAAGCCTGGCCATTTCCGCCCGCATCTCCCCGACCCGCCGGGAAATCGCGGAAAAAGCGCCGCTTTCTTCCTCTTCCGCCTGAATGGCCCGGCTCAGTTCCCGGACCGGCTTATAATTCCGCTTTGCCAGCAGGAATGCTGCCGTGCTGCCGGTCAGCAGCACCGCCGCGGAGAAAAACAGGAACAGCCTCAGGTTGCTGTTCGCGTCCGCCAGCAGCCGCTCCTGCGGAATGATCAGTGCGTATTCCACGCCTTCCGCCGCGGTGCTTACCTGCCTGACCGTAACGCTGTCCGCTTCCGGCACCAGGCGGGACGCCGCTGAAATCCACGTGCTTCCCTCCGCCGTCAGCGCCTCCTCAGGCAGAAGCATCAGCGCCTGCCCCTGCCAGTTCTCCCCGGCCATCTGAAAAAGATCCTTCAGCTGAGCCGTATCCAGCACCATGATCAGGGTCAGCTGCGGGCGGTTGTTCCGGATTCCGGAGGAGATGCTCTTCACAAGCAGCAGTTTTTCTCCTCCCCCTGTCAGCCGGAAGTCAAGGGTGTGCCGCTGATGAACCAGCTCCTCAAAAGCCGGTTCCTGCAGGCCGAGCACCTGTGTCACAATGCGGCTGTACTGGTTGTCCCGTGTATAGATATGATGCGCGTCAAGAATGCTCTCCAGGTTGTCACAGTACAGATAGCACCCGCTCACCAGGTCGCTCTGTGCCGTGAAATTGGCCAGGAAGGACGCACGCTGATGCACCTCATAATATTTTGAAGCGTCGAAAGGCAGGGAAATAAAGCGCAGCTTGATAATATCCGACGCTGTGCAGATTGTGTTGGCCTGGTTGATGACCCCTGTCAGCCGTTCATCCGTGATGCCGGAAAGCAGATTCAGCGAATGGCTGCCGTCCTCCATGGCCCGTCCCCGCAGCGTCCTGGATGTCTCCGCCTGCAGCAGGCCGCTGAATGCCAGCGGAATCAGCAGCACAATAAGATAACACGCAATCCAGACCCGGAATGTTCTGGATTTCAGAAGATGATGTTTCATTGAATACAATATCCCTGCTGTGCCGGAGTCCGTCGGGCTCCGTTTTTGATGTCCTATTCTATGCTCACTTCACCCTTTTTGTCAATCAAGCTGTCGCTTTATTCCCTCTCCCCGTGTTGATTTCCCTGCGGTTTCATCTGTAATATTCCGTTTTTTATCCGCCCGGTGTCCGTTTTTTACTGCGCGTTCCGCCGGCCGGAAAAAATGGAGAATTCCCGGAAGAAAACCTGCGCCTTGACGCTCCGGAGGCCTGTCCCGTATACTTGGGACAACAGGAAAGGCATAAAACCGAAGCATGCCTGGGAACCGCTGTCTGAATGTCAACTGAATATCATATCAGAGGGAGTGATTCGGAAAAATGAACAGTTTGCTGCAGATCAATTTCCGTTCGGAGATCCTGCTTCTGCACGACTCCATGAACGTGATTCTGCCGGATGACCGTACGGAAGGCGACTTCCCGGTGCTCTGGCTCCTCCACGGCGGCGGCGGGAACGAGAACGACTGGGTGCATCATACCCGGATCCGCGATTATGCGGACAAGCACCAGATCGCCGTCGTCATGCCCCACGCCGGATACAGCCGCTACTGCAACATGTACTGGGGCGCCGATTACTTTGATTTCCTGACGCAGGAGCTTCCGCAGATTGTCCGTCACATGTTCCCGCGGCTTTCCACTGCGCGGGAGGATCAGTATATCGCGGGCTTCTCCCTGGGCGGCAGCGGCGCCATTTCCCTGGGCATGCGCTGCCCGGAGCAGTACGGCACCATCGGCGTCATCTCCGCCAGCTCCATCATTCCCCTGGAGCATCTGCGTCCGAAGTCAGCCGGCGGGCCCTCCGCTCCCGGCGGTCCCGGAAAAATGAGCGTCAACATGGTCAATTTCGGTGTTGAGGACACCGGAGATCTTGCCGGCAATCCTGAGCATGACGTGCTGCTCAACGCCCGCCGGATCATCGAGGAAGGAAAGCCGGTACCCCGGGTGTTCCATGCCGTGGGCATGCAGGATCACGCTTATCCTGTGGGTCTGGGCCTGAAGGAATTCTTTGAAAGCTTCCCGGGCAATCCCTTCCGCTACGAGTTCCATACGGAGCCCGGCGGCCACAGCGACGCGTTCCGCGACAAATGGATCAGCGTCTTTCTGGACACGGTTATGAAGGATCGGAGGTGAAAAATATGGCCCTGATCAGAATGGATCTGCATTCGGACTGTCTGACCCGCATGGTTCCCGTCAATGTCATTCTGCCCGAAAAATCTGACAAACGCCGTTTGGACAACGGAAAGTATCCCGTGCTCTGGCTGCTGCACGGCGCGACTGACGACTGCTCCATGTGGCAGCGCTTTACCGCTGTTGAGCGTTACGCGCAGCAGCGCGGCCTGGCTGTGGTTATGCCCTCCGTGGAAACCAGCTTTTACGCCAATACCGACGGCGGCCGTTATTTTGACTACGTCACCGAGGAGCTGCCGCGGATGATTTATTCCCAGATGCCGGTTTCTCCCCTGCGGGAGGACAATTTCGTCGGCGGCATGAGCATGGGCGGCCACGGCACCATGAAGCTCGGCTTTACGAAGCCGGAGAAATATGCCGCCATGGGCATCTTCTCCAGCGCGAACTTTATCGATATGATCGGCCCCATGATTCCCGGCGGCCGGCGTCATCCCCTGAATTTCATCCGCTGGCAGGTCTTCGGTGTCGATGACGGAGATCTGAGCAAGTGCCATGATACCGACAACGACAACCGGTATCTGGCCCGGCTGGCATCCGAAAGCGGAAAGCCTCTGCCGAAGATCTTCGCGTGCTGCGGCCGTCAGGACGGCTGCTACAACGCGGAGAAGGAGGACCTGCGCTATTTCACCACGCTTCCGAATCCGTTTGACGTGGTCTTCTTCAACAGTGACGGCATCCACTATTTCGATTTCTGGGACCGCTGGCTGGAGGTCTTCATCCAGTGGCTTCCGATCCGGCCCCGGGAAAATGAGGTGTTCTGATGGTCCCGGAAAGCATGGTCGTATGCTATAACCTGGAAACGCCGATGCGCGACGGCACACTCCTCCGGGGCGATCTGTACCGTCCGGCCGGGGAGGGGCGCTGGCCGGTGCTGCTGCTGCGTTCCGTTTTCCGCAAGCGGGATATGAGCCGTGCCTTTTATCAGTATGATCCGGCCTTTTATGTCCGGAGAGGCTACGCGGTCTTTATCCAGGATGTCCGGGGGTTGGGTGAGTCCGACGGGGAATTTGACCGTTTCACCGCCGACGGGCCTGACGGCTATGACACCGTTGAATGGCTGGCAGCCCGGCCCTGGTGCACGGGAGCGGTCGGCATGTTCGGCAGCTACTTCGCCGGATACCTCCAGATCATGGCCGCTCTGGAAAATCCCCCGCATCTGAAGGCGGTCTGCCCGATGCAGACCAGCGTCTCCATCAACCGGGACTGCGATACCCGCGGTTTTCTCTTTTCCTCCCATATCGGCTGGTGCATGTCCCGGCTGCTGAACCGCCTGCGGGACGGCCGCTATGATCCTGAAACAACGGCCCGGATGCTTCCGAAGCTGCTGGAATGGATCAGGGATTATCCCCGCAGCCAGCTGTCCTGCCTGCCGCTGGATTCCATGCCTGCGCTGCGGGACACACCCTTCCCGCTCCTGAAGGACTACCGGCGCCACCTGCTGGAAGGCTTCGACGATTTTGATCTTCTGCATAAGGAAGGGCGCGATGCGGACCTCTCCGCCATGAAAATCCCGGCCTTCTATGTCGCCGGGTGGTATGATTCCTCCCGCACGCCCCTCATCGACCACTGCATGACCCAGCGCAGCGCCGGCGTCGACAGCCGGGTGCTCATTGCTCCCTGGCAGCCCGGGGAGCCGCCCGCCCGTCCGGACAGTGCGCTGGAAAACGGCGAATCCGCCGTGGATCTGCCTGCGGAAATCGCTTCCTGGTTTGATTACCATCTGAAAGGCAGCCCCGCGCCGTCCTTCCCGCCGGTCCGCTATTACGACATTGCCGGCGGCCCCTGTTTTGCGGGCGGCGCCTGGCCGGCCTTCCCGGCCTGCCGGAGATTTTTTCCGGCCGATATGACAGTGCGTCCGTCAGCCGGCACCGGGACGGTTTCCTTCCGTCATTTTCCTGCCGATCCCCTGCCCTACCGGGGTTACGGCGCGTCCGCCCTGCCGGATCCGGCGGATCCGCGGACCGTCGTTTTCATCACTGATCCCCTGCCGGAGGATCTGCCTGTCCGCGGGCTGGTCCGGGCGGACATCCTTTTCTCCGCTGACGTCCGGGATGCGGATGTGATGCTTTCCCTCGGAGATCTGGCGCCCGGCTCCGCCGGAGCTCCTCCGGAAAGCGGAAAGCTGTTCCGGTTCTGCGACGGCGCTGTCCGCGCCGGCTATGCGCAGGGCTGGGACCGCCGGCCTCTCTCTCCGGGTGAGAAGCGTTCCGCGGAGATTCTCCTGGGGCATGTGTGCTATACCCTCCGCGCGGGTCACCGTCTGGTGGCGGAATTTGCCGGTAGCGCTTTTCCGAAATACGATGTCAATCACGGAACCGGCGCGCGTCCCGCCTCGGATCCGGACGCGGTTGATTCCACCGTCACACTGTATGCTTCCGACCGTTCCGCTTTCCGGATCGATCTGCCCGTGTCCGGCTCCGGCGGCGCGTGAGGAAGTGCCGGATGACGGCCTGTATCCTGTTTCTAATGGCGTGGCATCGCCAAAAAAATATGAAAGGGGTTATCCAAAATGTTGAAACGTTTCCTGTCTGTTCTGCTGGCTGCCCTGCTTCTGCTGGGCTGTGCCTGTGCGGAATCCGTCGAGTGGCCGACCCTGGCTGATCATGCTTCCCCGGACGGCACCAAAATCCAGCATCTCACCGACGAACCCGTCACCCTGACCATCTGGTGCGGCATCACCTCGCACGATGTGACCAATGTCGTCGGCGATATTCAGAATCTGGATATCCTGAAGATCCTGGAGGAAAAGACCGGCATTCATCTTGAAATGATCGTCCCGCCCATCGGCGAGGATGCCAACAATTTCTCGCTCATGCTGACCTCCGGCAAATACGCCGATATCATCATCGGCTTTGACAACAACTACAGCAAGGGCGGAGACGCCGCCATCGATGAGGGCATCATCATCGATCTGAAGGATCTTGTGGAGCAGTATGCCCCGAACTATGAAAAAGCCCGTCACGCAAGCCTCTACCGGGAGATCAACACGGTCACCGACAGCGGCCGGATGCCTTATTTCTGCCAGATGCCCTATATGGACAAGGAAGGCGAAACCCAGTGCGGTCTGATCATCCGCAAGGACGTTCTGGACAAGCTGGGTATGGAAATGCCTGTAACCTTCGATGACTGGCATGAATACCTCACCCGCGCAAAGAACGAGCTGGGCATGACCCGTGGCTTCGGCCTGGCCTATACCGGCATCAGCAAATACAACGCGCTGAACGCTGCCTTTGATTTCGGCATGGCCGACGTGGCCCAGGGCGGTAACTTCTTCGTCAAGGACGGCAAGGTTCAGTATGGTCCCCTGACCGAAGGCTACCGGGACTACGTTGCCCTCATGGCTCAGTGGTATGCTGAAGGCCTGATCGATCCGGACTTCACCTCCACCGTCACCTTTGACGACGGCATTGCGATGATGAGCTCCAACCTCTGCGCGGCCACCAGCGAGCACGGCGGCGTGCTGGATTACATCAACAGCCTCGGCGCGGCCGTGGATCCGGACTTCAAGTTCGTCCCCGTACCCTATCCGGTGCTTGAGAAAGGCCAGCAGCTCCATTACGGTCAGATCAAGGGCGGCGCTTCCATCGCCAAGGCCGCGGCCATCTCCACCACCTGCAAGCATCCCGAGCTGGCCCTGCAGCTGCTGGATCAGCTGTATACCGACGAAGGCTTCATGCTCTGCAACTACGGTACGGAAGGCAAGAGCTACGAACTGGTGGACGGCGTTCCGGTCTTCACCGACCTGATCATGAACAACGATCTGGGAACCTCAACGCATATGATGTCCGCCTATGCGGCAATTATCTCCTGGCCCTTTGAAACCAACCTGGGCCGTGAGTTTGACGAATCCGTCTTCGCCAACGGCCGTGTCTGGGATACCAATAACGATTACAGCTATTCCTTCCCGGCCGGCGTAACCCTGAATGAGCAGGAGAAGGAAGTTTACGGCGACTATTACGGAGACATCGAAACCTATGTCAACGAAATGACCGTCAAGTTCATCATGGGCCTGGAGCCCCTGGAGAACCTGGACAGCTTCGTTGAAACCCTGCGTTCCCTGAGCGTGGACGAGGTGATCGGAGCCTATCAGAGCGCTTATGACCGTTACATGAGCCGCTGAGCATTCACAGACACAAAAGCCGGGGAAGCAGCCGGAAGCCGCTTCCCCGGTTCATGAACAGGCCCCGGAATCAGGGGCCTGTTTTTTTGTACGGATGAAATCAGAAACGATGGATCAGCCAGCGGTATCCGCGGGCCGGCACCGGAACCATTCCGGCGTCTCCTGCCGTTCCCGTCTCCTGATCGGTATATTCATAGGCGTCATACAGTCTCGCGGTCTCTTCCGTGTCCGCGAAATTGAACAGGGCCAGCAGCTGTTCTCCCCGGGCATACCTGCCGATCGCGAGCAGATGATCACTGCCCGGATCCGGCAGCCAGACGTCCGCCTCCGGACTGAAAACGCACAGCTTTTTTCTGAGCTCCTCCAGCCGCCGCAGCCCCGGCGCTTTTTCATCCCCGTCATACAGTACAGGCATGCCGCTCAGCGTCAGCATCAGGGCATGCAGCATTTCCTCCAGCCGGGCTGCCCTGTCCGGGCCCTCCGGATCATCAGGCTCTCCTGCCGCCTGCAGGCCGCACAGCATCTCCGCCGTGCCGCGGATTCCTTCGTCCTCACCGGCTTCATTCTGCGTGAGGATTCCCCTCGCGGGGCTTCCTTCCCACCGGCCGCTGAAATAATCATTCAGGAACGCCCTGTGGGGCGCCTCCTGCTGTCCCTGGCCGGCCAGATAGCCGTAATCCAGATTCCACCGGAGTTCCTCTCCGTTCCGCAGCTCATTCAGGAAGAAGCATGTTTTCGGCAGTCTGATCAGCCTCCGCAGCCTGTGAGCCAGCAGCCGCGCGTCCCGGGTTGCCGCTGTATGCCAGAAGGTCGGCGCGCCGGTGCGGTCCGCCAGCAGATGGCACTCCGGCTTCTCCGCCGTTCCGGCCCAGGCAGCCGCTTCCTCCGGGCCGTCCGCTTCTCCCAGCAGAAGCACGCCCGGGCATACGGTATCGCAGATCATCCGGAACATCCGGACCAGCGTATGCGACTGCTGAAGATTGAAGCATACCGTGCCCGGAGCTTTCCAGAGCCAGGGCAGACCCTCCAGGCAGAGGATGTCCATTCCCCGGTTGCACAGATACAGCAGATTCTCCGCCATCTCCAGGAAGACGGCAGGGTTCGCGTAGTTCAGATCCCACTGCCAGGACCTGAAGGTGGTCATAACCAGCTTCCCGGCCTCCTCGCACCAGGTGAAATGACCCGGCCGGGTTCCGGCCGGCCCTGGGCGCATCATCTGTTCAAACGCCGCGGGAATCATCCGGTCCCCGAAAAAGAGATACCGGTCCTGATATGCTTTTTCTCCGGCCCTTGCCCGCGCGGCCCATTCATGCGCGCTGCCGGTATGATGCATCGGCAGATCCAGGCTGATCAGCATCCCCTTTTCCCAGCACCGGTCCGCCAGTTCCGCCAGATCCGCCGTCGTCCCCAGCTCCGGCCGGATTTTCCGGAAGCTGCTGACAGCGTACTGATCTCCCTGCCGGCTGTCAGCATCCTCCAGCACGGATGTCAGAAACAGGCAGTTAACCCCCTGCTCCGCCAGTTCCTCCAGTCTCCCGGCCAGATCCCGCAGGCTGCCCCGGAAGGCCCCCGCGTCCAGGCGGAATCCTGTCAGATCCTGTTTCCGGTACCAGTCCGGCTGCTTTTCCCGCCGGCGGTCCGTATCCTTCAGCTTGTCCGGGCGTTCCTCCCAGGCCCGTCGGAGCATTTCCTTCAGTGCCTCAAACGACTTGCTGTCGCCGTAATAAAGTTCATCCCAGCAGCGCTTCAGTTCCTTTTCATGCTGCTCAAAACGGCCGGTAAATTCACGTTCTCCGTTGCTTTTCATTTTTCAGTCCTCTGTTCTGAAGATGGCGTCTGCCTCTGTGCATCATCTTACCGGATTCCCTGTCAACTTGCAAGTCTTCCCGTCAGGAATCGGCCGTCAGATCAGCCGGGCGGCATCCCGTCACCGCCTTCAGGTCCGCAGGCTTCAGCTCCACCTGAAACCCGACCCTCCCGGCGCTTACGCACAGCGTCTCCGCATTCTCCGCCGACAGATGCAGAAAGGTGGGAAAAGCCTTTTTCATGCCGACAGGAGAGCATCCGCCATGCACATATCCCGTCAGGGGAAGAAGCTCCTTCTGCGGAATCATGGCTATGGATTTCTCCCCGGCCGCCTTTGCTGCTTTCTTCAGGTCCAGCTCCGCGCCGACCGGAATCACGAAAACATAATGCTGCCCCGTTTTCCCCTGCGTCACCAGCGTTTTGAACACCCGTTCCGGCTCCTCCCCGAGGATCTCCGCGATCTGCTCCCCGCTGAGGGAGGCATCCGGCTCATAGGTATGGGGAATATAGGCAATCCTTCTGGCATCCAGCACCCGCATCACATTGGTTTTTTCACCGTTCTTCATATTTCCGGCCCCCTTTGATATGGAAAAAGCCGGCTGTTACAGGCCAGCCGGCCTTGATTCATTCTGATTCCGCATTTCAGGTGCTTTACAGCCAGGATGCCGGAGTAACCACTGCCTCCGCGTTTTCTCCGTCCCTGATCTCCACCGTCATCAGTGCCATAGCGTCGCTGACCCGTTTCTTTTCCGGCAGGCAGGCAGCCATCACAAAAGCCATGCCGGCCACCTCCACGCCGAATTCCCGCATCATGTCCGCCATCCCCCGGGCCGTTCCGCCGCCCCGCAGGAAATCGTCCACTATCAGCGCCTTCTGGTTTTCCCTGACGGCGCGCCGGCTCAGGCTCATGGTTTCGATTGCTCCGGAGCCTGCGACATAGTTGATGTTTACAGCCGACCCCTCATACACCTTGGAGGAATGCCGCGCGATCACAACCGGAACGCCCAGAGCATTCGCCGTCGCGTACGCCACCGGGATGCCTGTCGTTTCCATTGTCAGCACAAAGTCCGGCGCTTTTTCATAGAACCGGGTGGCAATGATTTCCCCGATGCCGCTGACGATCTCCGGATCGCTCAGCACATCGGAATAATACAGGAAGCCTCCGGGCAGAACCCGTTCCGGACCGCTCAGTCTCCGGCAAAGCTCAAAAACCACGCGCCTGGCCTTTTCAGGGCTGACGACCGGACGGTAGCGGACGCCGCCGGCAGCGCCTGTCACCGTCTCCACCTGGCCCAGGTCAAAAGCCTGCAGCACGGCCTGCAGCGCGTCCACATCCTCGCTCATTGTGGATTTGGCGGCTCCGAAAAGGTCACAGAAGCTGCTCAGCGTAAATATACGATTGGGAGCGCCGGCCAGCATTTTCAGCATGGCGCTCATCCGCTCATTCCGTCGAATCTTTTCCATCATGGAATTTCCTTCCTGTAAAAATAAAAGCAATCACCGTTTTTCCGGTGATTGCTATTGTAGCACAATTTCCGAATATTGAAAAGGATTATTTGAAATAATGTTCGGATTTTTAATCGGCAGTTTTCTCAGTCGCCGGATTCCAGGAAGGGCTGAATCTCCTTCAGCAGATCTTCACAGTCATCCGAATAGATTTCAAGCGTGATCGACCGGCTCAGATCCAGGGAGAAAATACCCAGGATCGATTTGGCATCCACCACATGGCGTCCGGCCCGTAAATCCATTTCAAAGGGGTAATGGGAAACGATGTTGACAAACTTATTGACATTCTCCACCAGGCTTAACCGAATCTGTACAGACTTCATACCATGTCCCTCCTTCCTGGTTGACATCCGTATCATACCCGAGATTCTGCATGTTTTCAATCATAAAAACGGTCAATGTTCCTGCATTTTCATCCATGCGCCGTGCGTTTTTCAGCCGTCGTTGGCCTCCGAAACGACTTTCCCGGGAATCCGCAGCATCAGGGTGCTTTCCTCATCCTCCCAGTACGCGCTGCCGCCCAGCGCAGCCGCCAGGAAGTCAGCGTCAATGAAGTGCCCGTCCTCCGTGAAGCTGAAGAACGACGGCTGCACGTCCGTTTCCAGGCCGTCCACCGTGGCGACGAAGCCGGCTTCCTCATTGTAGAGTCCCAGCGTATATCCCGCCGCCTCCAACACAACAGTATTTCCGTCATCTGTCAGCGTCCATTCCGGCAGACATTTCGCAAGGTCATCCAGGCTGACGCGGATCTGCGTTTCATACTGCTGGATACGGGGTGTCCGCAGAACCGGCACACCGTCCTCAGTCTCTGTCCATTCCATGGGACTTCCGCTGTCGTTCAGCACAACGCTGCCTCTGATTTCCAGGAAATCTCCGGTATCCAGTTCAATTTCCTCGACGATTTCCTTCGGTTCCTCCGTAGGCCCGGCTGCCGGTTCTTCCGTTGGCTCTGTCCCGGATTCGGCCGTGGGTTCCGCTGTCGGCTCAGCCGTCGGTTCTGCCGCAGGCTCCGCTGTCGGTTCCGCAGTGGGCTCGGCTGTGGGTTCGGCTGTCGGCTCGGCCGTGGGTTCCGCTGTCGGCTCCGCTGTGGGCTCGGCCGTGGGCTCGGCCGTGGGTTCCGCTGTCGGCTCCGCTGTGGGCTCGGCTGTGGGTTCAGCTGTTGGCTCGGCCGTGGGTTCCGTTGTCGGCTCCGCCGTGGGTTCTGCTGTGGGTTCAGCCGTCGGATACGGCATCACAGCCGGATTCTCAAACAGGTTTGTCAGGGTTGCCCGGCCTGCAATACCGTCCTGCGCCAGACTGTTATAGTACTGGAATCTGCGTACGGCATTCCTTGTCTGTCCGCCGTAGGCGCCGTCTGCCGCGCCTTCCGGCAGATATCCCAGCTCAATCAGCTTTTCCTGCAGCTGTCTTACTTCCGGGCCCTTGTCTCCCTGCTGGAGGTTTTTATACGCACGGTTCGGCGTAATCGTCGGCACCGGAACCGGGGTGACCGATACGGTAGGTTCGGGTGCCGGCGTAAAGACCACCAGCGGCGGGGGTGTCAGGGTTTCCTCCACAGCGACGGGTGTGGGAGAAGGCGTCGGGACCGGCGTCGGTTCAGGCGCTGATGTGCTTTGCACGGCCAGTACCATCGTGGCAGACATATATAAAAGCAGGGTTCGTAAAAAGTCCATACGGTGCGCTCCCCCGTTTCAGTTACATTCTTGTAAATTATATCAAAGCCGTCTCTTAATGACAATCCCTGTTTTTTATGATAATATTTTTGTATTGCGGCAGAAAGTTTCGGGCCCTGAGCCCGCGGAAGGAGCGGCGGATGGAGCGGCTGGAAGCAACGGTTATGAATACTGTTTTCCGGAATCCGGAAAACGGCTATTCCGTGATCACTGTTCAGTCCGGCCGTACCGAATCCACTGTCGTCGGCATTCTGCCGGAGCTGACATCCGGGGAGCAGGCGGTATTCACCGGCGAGTGGACAGAGCATAAAACCTACGGCCGCCAGTTCCACAGTTCCCTCTGCGAGATTCAGGCTCCCACGACGCTGCTGGGCATGGAGCGTTACCTGGGCAGCGGTCTGATCAAAGGCGTCGGCCCCTCCACGGCAGCCCTGATTGTCGCGCACTTCGGGGAGGAAACCATGGCCGTTCTCGCGGAGCATCCGGAACGGCTGCGGGAGATCCCCGGCATCGGCAAAAAGCGCTGCGCCATGATATCCGAAAGCTTTCAGGAGCAGCAGGGCGCCCGCCGCGCGCTGGTGTTCCTGCAGTCCTACGGCATTTCTTCCGCCCTTGCGGTGAAAATCACACAGAAATACGGGGAGCAGACGCCGGAGCTGATCAAAGCCAATCCCTATCGCCTCTGTGACGATCTGGAAGGCGTCGGCTTCAGAACAGCGGACCGGATCGGCGCCGCCCTGGGGATCGCTCCGGACAGTCCGTACAGGATCCGCAGCGCGCTGTTTTATCTGCTGCAGGACGCCGCGTCCGCCGGCGGGCATGTCTATCTGCCGGAAGAGGAGCTCTGTTCCCAGGCCTCCGCGCTGCTGACGGCGCCCGCTGAGCTGTGCCGTGAGAACCTGACCGCGCTTCTGCTGGACAGGCGCCTGACAGCTGAGACCGGTGAGGAAGGCCGCCGGATCTATCTTCCGGCCTTTGACCGCGCCGAGCGGGAGGTGGCCCTTCGGATCCGGGAACTGATGCTGGCCGCCCGCCCGGACAAATATACCGGGGCTGCCCGGGAAATCACCGCTTTTGAAAAGTGCAGGGGCATTTCCTTCTCTCCCACGCAGCGGCAGGCGATCCGCATGGCGCTGGAAAACGGCGTTTTCGTGATCACGGGAGGACCCGGCACCGGCAAAACCACCATTATCAACTGCATACTGGAGCTGCTTTCCCGGGAGCATGAAACCGTGCTCTGCGCCCCCACCGGCCGGGCCGCCAAAAGAATGACCGAAGCCACCGGTGTGGAAAGCAAAACCATTCACCGCCTGCTCGAGTACGGCGGTGAGGAAGGCGTTTTTGCCCGGGATGAGGATCATCCGCTGGAGGCGGACTGTATCATAGCGGACGAAGCCTCCATGATCGATCTGCTGCTGATGCGTTCCCTGCTCCGGGCCATTGAGCCCGGCGCCAGGCTGATCCTGGTGGGAGATGCGGATCAGCTTCCCAGCGTAGGCGCCGGCAACGTGCTGGGGGATATTCTGCAGAGCGGGCAGGTTCCGAACATCCGGCTGACGGACATTTTCCGTCAGAGTGAAACCAGCCGGATCGTCGTCAATGCCCATCTGATCAATCAGGGGCAGATGCCCCTGCTGAATGAGAAGAATACCGATTTCTTTTTTGAGCGCCAGGCTTCCTTCGGCGACACCGCGGCCTCCGTCGTGGCGCTTGCGGCCCGCCGGCTTCCGCGCTACCTGAAATATCCGGAGGACCAGGCAGTCTCCCTCTCCATGCGCAACCTGCAGGTCCTGTCGCCGACACGGAAGGGGGATTGCGGGGTTCAGGCCCTGAATCTCCGTCTGCAGCAGGCTTTGAATCCGCCACGTCCCGGCGTCCCTGAGCTGACCTGGGGAGAAACGGTTTTCCGTTTGGGGGACAAGGTGATCCAGACCCGGAATGATTATCAGATCGCCTGGGAACGCGAAACTGCGGACGGCTGGGAGGAAGGCGCCGGTATCTTCAACGGGGATATCGGCTTCATCACCCGGGTGGATCCGGAGGCACACACGCTGACCGTCCGCTTTGATGATGAGCGGGATGTCTGCTGCGAAGCGGCGGATCTGGAAAATCTGGATCTCGCTTACTGCCTTTCCGTGCACAAGGCTCAGGGCAGCGAGTTCCCGGCCGTGATTCTGCCGGTCGCGGGCGGTCCGCCGATGCTGCTCACGCGCAATCTCCTGTATACCGCGCTGACCCGTGCGAAGGAGCTGGTGGTGCTGGTCGGCCAGGAGTCGGTTATCCGCCAGATGGTCAATAACAACCATGTGCTCCGCCGTTACACCGCCCTCGCGCAGCGGCTGAGTGAAACCGAGGCCTTTATTCCATGAAGCACCGTTCTGTTTCCTTGTTTTCGCGGCTGCGGCCTGTTTTTTCCCGCTTCGGGCATTTACTGCAGGATGTGATTTATCCGGAGGAAGCCCTCTGTCTGGCCTGCGGCGCCGTCGTCCGGTCCGGATGTCTGTGCAGTGACTGCAGAGACTCTCTCCGCCGGGATGATTTCTTTTCCTCCTGGGCGCACCGGGATCTGGACGGAGTTCCCGCCTTTTCCCTGCGTCCGCACAGCGGCGTGGCCCGGACCCTGGTGCTCAGGCTGAAGCACCAGGCGGCGGCCTGTGCGGCTGAAGAGCTGGCGGCGCTCCTGCTCCCTCTGCCGGACTTTCTCTCCTTTACGTCCGATACCGTTGTGACCTGGGTAACGATGCCCGCCCGGCGGCACCGGGAGAGATGCATTGATCACGGCCGGGTGCTGGCTGAAGCATTCGCCCGCCGGCTGAATCTTCCCTGCAGGCAGCTTCTGGTCCGCCGTGAAGACGGCGCAAGGACCCAGGCTTCCCTGCACATGAAGGACCGCAGGAAAAACCTGCGCCAGGCCTACGCTCCGGCAGGCACGATTGACTGTCCTGTTCTGCTGGTTGATGACGTGCTGACCACCGGCACCACCGCCCTCCGATGCATTGAAGCGCTGCGGAAGGCAGGCGCCGCTGAAATTACCGTGCTGACAGCCACCCACGCGCTCCGTTCCTGACCGCTCCGCTGTCCGCGTGAAAGAAAAAGGAGGATCTGTATATGCGGCTGATTATGGTACGCCACGGAGAGCCTGATTATGAGCATGACTGTCTGACCCCGGAAGGCCGCCGCCAGGCGGAAGCCGCCGCGGAACGCCTCAGCAGCGAGGGGATCTCTGAGATCTTTTCCTCTCCCAACGGCCGCGCCCGGGAAACCGCCTCCTTTACCGCGAAGCGTCTCGGGCTTCCGGTTACCGTGCTGGATTATATGCATGAAATCTCCTGGGGCGGTCCCGGCATTCCGGAAAACGGTCACCCCTGGACGCTGAGCGAATGGATGATTGCCCGGGAGAATTTTGATTTTTATGCCTCCGACTGGCGGAAGCACCCCTATTTCCGCAGCAATGAAGCCACCGTATATTTTGACCGGGTATCCGCAGCCTTTGACGCTTTCCTGGAAGACCGCGGCTACCGCCATGACGGCGGGCGCTTTCTGTGCACGAAGCAGGCGGACGAAACCATCGCCCTCTTCAGCCACGGCGGCTCAGGCGCCTGCGTGCTGGCCAGCCTGCTGCGTCTTCCCTTCCCCTGGGTGGCGACGGTCATGCCCTATGATTTCACTTCAATTATCATTCTGGATTTTCCGTCCGTTCCCGGCGAATATGTTTTTCCCCGGCTGGCCCTGTTCAACGATATCTCCCATCTTCACCGGAGCTCTCTGCCGCAGTTCCAGCCGGATTCCGAGTAAATGCCGGCAGTTCATGGCCTTCAGGGCATCCTTTCCTTGACAGCAGGGCTTTCGCGGCGGTAAAATGAAGAATGTGATGTTTCAATGATGGAGGGAATTCCGTGCTCGAATGTATCGTCACCAAATTTGGTGGTTCATCCCTGGCGAATGATGAACAGTTTCGCAAGGTCCGCAGCATTCTGGAGCTGGAGCCGACGCGCCGTTATCTGGTTCCCAGCGCGCCCGGGAAACGCTTCCGTGAGGATGACAAGGTCACCGATCTGCTGTATGAGTGCCATGCTCAGGCTTCTGAAGGCCGCTCCTTTGAGGAAACCTTCGCGAAGATTGAGGAAAGATATCTGTCCATTGCCCGGGGGCTGGGTCTGAAGATTCATATCGAGGATGATCTGGAAAAGGTCCGCCAGGGTATTGCGGACGGGCTGAGCCGGGACTGGTGCGCCAGCCGCGGGGAATATCTCTGCGGCCTGCTGATGGCGGATTATCTGGGCTGGCGTTTTCTGGACGCTGCGGACGGCGTCGTTTTCAACGGCAACCGGACGCTGAATGATGAAAAAACGGAGGAGAAGCTGTCTGCCGCGCTGGCGGACGGTATCCCCACTGTCGTACCGGGCTTTTACGGCGCCATGGAAAACGGAGAGGTCTGCACCTTCTCCCGCGGCGGCAGCGATATCACCGGTGCGCTGGTGGCCCGGGCCGTGCAGGCGGATGTTTATGAAAACTGGACGGATGTTTCCGGTTTCCTGATGGCGGATCCCCGGATTGTGGACAATCCGGCTGAAATCTCCTCCATCACCTATAAGGAGCTCCGGGAGCTGAGCCATATGGGCGCGTCCGTGCTGCATGAGGATGCCATGTTCCCCGTGCACCGGGCCGGTATTCCGACGAATATCCGGAACACCAACAAGCCCTTCCATCCCGGAACCATCATCAGCAAAAACGCGCCGCATGAGGTGTCCGTTCCCACAATCACCGGCATCGCCGGCCACAAGGGCTACAGCGTCATCAGCGTTGAAAAGAACATGATGAACAGCGAGGTTGGTTTCGGCCGCAAGGTGCTGCAGGTGCTGGAGGACGCGGCGGTTCCCTTCGAGCATATGCCCACCGGCATCGACAGCCTTTGCGTGGTTGTCTCCAGCAAGGCGCTGGCGCCGCACCGGGATGAAATTATCGAGAAAATCGAGGAGCTGGTGGAAGGCAGCGGTTCCGTTTCCGTAAATGACGAAATGTCCATCATCGCCACTGTCGGCCGCGGCATGGTGCATAACTGCGGCACAGCCGCCCGTCTGTTCTCCGCCATGAGCCGGGCCCGGATCAATGTACGGATGATCGACCAGGGTTCCAGCGAGCTGAGCATTATCGTCGGCGTCAATGACAGTGATTTTGAAGCCACCATTCGGGCGATTTATCATGAGTTTGTCGGCTGACAGGCTGCCGGCCGGCACGGCGGGTATCATACGCCCCATAAAAGGAGGAGCTTCATGAAGGTATTGGTTACAGGATTCGGCGGACAGCTGGGCTACGATGTCATCCGTCTGCTGGAGCAGCAGGGCGTCGAATGCAAAGGCGTGGACGTCGGTGATTTTGACCTGACGGACGGGGCCGCGGTCAAGGCTTATGTCACGGATTACGGTCCCGATGTGATTGTCCATTGCGCCGCGTATACCGCGGTGGATAAAGCGGAATCCGAACCGGAGATCTGCGCCAGGGTAAACGGCGTCGGCACTATCAATATCGTCCGTGCCGCGCTGTCTGTCGGCGCGAAGGTCGTTTATATTTCCACGGATTATGTTTTCTCCGGCGACGGGGATCAGCCCTTTGAAACAAACGAGCCCTACAATCCCCGGAATGTCTACGGCCTGTCCAAGGTCCAGGGGGAAATGGCCGTGCGTTCTCTGATGACCCGCTTCTTTATTCTGCGCACAAGCTGGGTTTTCGGCAGGAACGGCAAAAACTTCGTCCGCACCATGCTGCGGCTCGGAACGGAGCATCCCCAGGTCCGGGTGGTATGCGATCAGGTCGGTTCCCCCACCTATACCCGGGATCTTGCCAGGGTGATCTGTGATCTGATTCCCACCGAGAAATACGGAATCTATCATGTCCGCAACGAGGGATATATCTCCTGGGCGGAGTTCGCTGAAAAAATCATGCGGAAGGCCGGGCTTCCCTGCCAGGTCGTTCCCGTGCTCACCTCCGAGTATCCGACAGCTGCGCGCAGGCCGCTGAATTCCCGCCTTTCCGCTCAGTCGCTGAAGGACGCCGGAATTCATCCCATGCCTTCCGTTGACAGCGCGCTGGACCGCTATCTGCAGGAGCTGAGGGAAGAGCAGATTCTTTTCTGACGATCCGATAAAAAATCAGGACGCGAAACCGCGTCCCGTTTTTTTATACAATGGGCACCGGATGAAACACCGGCATGCCGTTTTCCGTCGTCAGAATGTTCACATGATCAAAGCCGCAGGCCAGCGCCATTCCGACTGCCGTGTCAAAGCCCTGGTCCAGATCCTCCGGCCGGTGCGCGTCGGAGCTGATCAGAATTTCCCCGCCCCGTTCCCGGAGATGGCGCAGCAGAGTTTCCGCCGGAAAAATCTTTCCGGATGCTGCCTGCTTGGTATTGATCTCAAAAGGAAGGCCCCGCTCCGCCAGTACGTCCATCGCCTCAAAGGCGGGCTGCAGATACCGCGGATCCGTTTCGTCCGCAAAGTGCCAGAGCGGATTGAACCGGGTCACCAGATCAAAATGGCCGATCCAGGTGCAGCCGCCCTTCCCGTAAGCCTCCGCGATCTGCCGGTAGTATGCCCTGCAGAGCCGGTACCCGTCCCCGCCGTAGTATTCCAGCAGCTGTTTCATCTGAACATCCCAGTCCACAGCCAGCGGGGTCTCCCCGCCGGCCCGCAGATGGTGCACCGATCCGATCAGAAAATCGAAACCGGCCGGATGCCGGTCCGGATACAGGCTGTCCAGTTCCCCGCCGCACAGGATGTCAATCTGACCGGCATAAACCTCCGCCAGGCGGCGGATTTCCTTCTGATACGCCGGAATATCCATTTTCGGGGAAATATCCACATGACCGGAGAAGCCCAGGTGCTCAAAGCCCAGCCGCAGCGCCTGTTTCACCATGTCCTCCGGCGCGGCTGTCCCGTCGCAGAAGCACGTATGGGTATGGTAGTTGGCTTTCAGCTTCATACCGTCTCCTCCTGCTCCGTCCATTGGATGCCGCCGCTTCTCAGTCCCTGCAGGAAATCCTCCGGCAGCGGCGCCTGGAAAAACAGCTCCCTGCCCGTCCGGGGATGTCTGAATATCAGGGACCGGGCATGCAGCATCAGGCAGGGCACCCTGATCCCGCGCTCAAACCCGTACAGCGGATCGCCGCATACCGGGTGATTCACGCTGCGCATATGCACACGGATCTGATGCGTGCGTCCTGTCAGAATATGAACGTCCAGCAGGCTGCAGCCCCGCCCCTCCGCAAGCACGGTCCACTCTGTCACCGCCTCGCGGCCGTCCGGATCCACCGCCATCTTTTTCCGGTCCCTGCGGCTCCTGTCAATCGGCGCGTCAATCCGTCCCCGGGATTCCTTCATCAGTCCCTCCACCATGGCCCGGTAATGCTTCTCCACGCTGCGCTCCTGCAGCATGCGGCTGAGCGCCTCCTGCGTCTCATCGTTTTTGGCCACCAGCATCAGGCCGGAGGTGTCCTTGTCCAGCCGGTGAACGATCCCGGGCCGCAGCTCGCCGCCGATCCCGCCCAGGGAATTCAGCTGTCCCAGCAGGGCATTCACCAGCGTCCCGTCCCAGTGCCCGGCAGCCGGATGCACAACCATGCCGCGGGGTTTGATCACAACTGCCAGATCCTCATCCTCATACAGGATTTCCAGAGGAATGTTCTCCGCCTGCGGCGCGGTTTCCCGGGGTGCCGGAACCTTCAGGACAATCTCGGTTCCTGCCGGCGCCTTTGTTCCGGCCTTCCGGCAGATTTCTCCCGCGGCGGTGCAGCAGCCCTGCTCCATCAGCGCGGCGACCCGGCTGCGGCTCAGCCCGGTTTCCCGGCTCAGCAGAACATCCAGCCGTCCTCCGTCCGCTTCCGTGCGGTAGCTCTGTTCCTCCATACTGTTCTTCCCCTTTACTTTCCGTCGTCCGTTTTCCGCTCTCCGGTCTGTTCCGCCCAGTCGTTCTTCCGCAGCAGCAGGCTGATCAGCATCATGCCGCAGCCGATGGTCAGCGCCGCGTCCGCGGCGTTGAATACCGCGAAACGCACGAACAGCAGCTCTATCATGTCCGGTACATATCCCAGCAGCAGGCGGTCCGCGGCGTTGCCCAGCGCACCGCCCAGCATCAGCATCAGGGCCGCAAGCGGAAAAGGCTTCAGCTCCTTCTTTCTCAGAAAAAGAATCATGCCGGCTATCACCGCCAGGCTCAGCACGCCCAGCAGCCGCGGCTGCCCGCTCAGCAGGGAAAAGGCGATGCCCCGGTTTACTGTAAAGCGCAGCTGCAGCATGCCCGGAATCAGCGTCATCCCTTCCTCCGGCAGCCGCGGAGCGAGAAGCTTCAGCACCCGGTCCGCCGCCAGCACGGCAGGCACGATCAGGTACTCCTTCCTCAGGCGCATCTCCGTTTTTCCCCCTTCCGGCCCGTCAGGCCTCCTGCGGGCTCTTCTTCATATCCTCCAGCTCCTGCAGCCGCTTCGTCAGCCGCTTCATGACCTTCAGTCCTTCTCCGAGCATGTCCCTTTCCTGCAGCCGGGGATCCCGGAGCGTCAGCGCGGCAGGCGGCCTGGCGCTCAGTGCCAGCCTTCCGTCCGTTTCGGCGATCGCCTGCAGGAAGGCCGCCGGCTCCGGCACATACCGCTCGTCCAGCTTCATGCGAAGACCGTCCTTGCTCCGTCCCAGCTGGCTGACGCCGATCCGGTTGCAGAGCTGCCGCAGCTGGCTGACATCCAGCAGGGTTTCCACCACCGCGGGGAGATCGCCGTACCGGTCGATCAGCTCGTCGGTGATGTCCGCCCGGTCCTCCTCCGTGGCCACTGAAGCAATCCGCTTGTACATCTCCATCCGCTGCTTCTCGTCCGCCACATAGTCCGTCGGCAGGAACGCGTCCACCCGCAGATCCACCCGGGTCTCCAGTTCATGCTGTACGCTCCGGCCCTGCACCTCGCTGAGGGTTTCCTCCATCAGCTTGCAGTACATGTCATAGCCCACCGTAGCCAGATGGCCGTGCTGCTCCGGTCCCAGAATGTTGCCCGCGCCGCGGATTTCCAGGTCGCGCATGGCAATGCGGAAGCCGGCGCCGAACTCCGTGAATTCCCGGATCGCCTCCAGCCGCTGCTGCGCCGTTTCCGTCAGCAGATGATCCGTCCGCACGGTAAAGTAGGCATAGGCCTGCCGGTTGCTGCGGCCCACCCGGCCCCGCAGCTGATAAAGCTGGCTGAGGCCGAAGCGTTCTGCGTCAAACACGATCAGGGTATTGGCGCTTGGAACGTCGAGGCCGCTCTCGATGATGGTTGTGCACAGCAGCACGTCATAGCTGCCGGCATAAAAATCCATCATCACGTCCTCCAGGGCATGCTCCCGCATCTGTCCGTGCGCCACTCCGATCCTGGCCTCCGGCACCAGCGCCCGGAGCCTTCCGTAAAAGCTTTCTATGCTGCGCACCCGGTTGTACAGGAAATAGACCTGCCCGCCCCGGCTCACCTCCCGCAGAATCGCGTCCCGGATCAGGGCGTCCGAATATTCCGTCACCACCGTCTGAACCGGCATGCGCTCCTCCGGCGGTGTTTCCAGAACGCTCATGTCCCGGATGCCCACCATGCTCATGTGCAGGGTTCTGGGAATCGGCGTCGCGCTCAGGGTCAGCACGTCCACCTGCCGTTTCAGGTTCTTGATGATTTCCTTATGGGCCACGCCGAAGCGCTGCTCCTCGTCCACAATCAGCAGCCCCAGGTCCTTGAACTTCACGTCCTTCGCCAGCATCCGGTGCGTACCGATCAGAATATCGATTTCCCCCTCTGCCAGCCTGGCTAGCACCTGCTTCTGCTCCTTTGCCGTACGGAACCGGCTCAGAAAGTCTATTCTGGCCCCGGTGTGCCGGAAGCGCTTTACAATTGTGTTGTAATGCTGCTGTACCAGAATGGTGGTGGGCGCCAGCAGCGCCACCTGCTTGTTGTCCATGACGGCCTTAAAGGCCGCGCGCAGGCTCACCTCCGTCTTGCCGTAACCCACGTCTCCGCACAGCAGACGGTCCATATTCCGGTCGCTTTCCATATCCCGGTTGATTTCCCGGACACTCTGGGCCTGGTCCGGCGTCAGCTCCCAGGGGAACTCATCCTCAAACTCCCGCTGCCAGGCGGTCTCCGGGCTGAAGGCAAAGCCTGTGTTCTGCGTACGCTCAGCGTACAGAGCCTTCAGGTCGAAGGCCAGGGTCTTCAGGCTTTCCTTGACCTTGCCCTTCTGGCGCGCCCATTCCCCGCCGCCCAGATTGTTCAGCTTCGGCGGCTGGTTCGGGTTCCCGATATAGCGCTGCACGCGGTCCAGCTGTTCCACCGGCACATACAGCTTGTCGTTTCCGTTGTACTGAATCAGCAGGTAATCCCGCCAGGTACCTTCGCTCTGGATCCGGGTCGTTCCCCGGTAAATCCCGACGCCGTGATCCTCATGCACCACATAGTCGCCGGTCTTCAGATCCGTAAAGGTGGAAATGCGCTCCCCGCTGTGCTTGCGGCTCTTGCTCTTCCGGTAGCCCTCGCCCCAGATGTCCGCGTCGGAGACAACCGCCGCGCCGCAGTCCCGCAGCACGAAGCCCCGGCTCAGGGTCAGGGGCAGGATCAGGATTTCTCCCTTCCCGGGCGCCTCCGGCTCTTTTGAAAAGCGCGCCTTTTCCCCCATCTCGGCCAGGGAATCCGCCAGGCGCTGTCCCCTGGCTTCTCCGCCGGACAACAGCAGCATCCTGTATCCCTTTTCCCGCCAGGCAGTCAGATCGTTTTTCAGGTTCCGGATCTGTCCGTTGTAGCCTGTCAGGCTCACGGCATCCGCCGCGAAGGAGGCCGTGGGCTGCAGCCCGCCCAGGCCGAGCAGCATTTCTGTCAGCAGCCCGAGAGGATAGCTCTTCAGCGTTTCCCGGATCTCCTCCCAGGAGCGCAGCAGCTTCTCCTGCTCCGTTACGGCCTCTCCCCGGGCAATAGCGTTATTCAGATCCTCCGCGAAGCCCAGCAGCCGTTCGTTGATCCGCTGGCGCTGCCTGTCCGGTTCCATCAGCAGCACCAGATCCGGCCGGAACCAGTCCGCAACAGCGGCCGTATGCTCCGTCAGCACCGGGATCCACGCCCGCATCCGCCGGAAGGGCACGCCGGCTTCCACGCTGTCCGCGTCCGCCCGCAGCCGTTCCAGCCGGCGCCCGGCGGCATCCGCCTCAGCCTCCCGGTAAACCCGCTCCCGCACCTTCGGCCCAACGGTTTTGTCAAAGGTTTCCGCCAGGTCGTCATCATCCTCCGGCATGGGCGGCAGATCATCAAACAGCCGGCTTTCCTCCGGCGTCTCGTCCATTCCAGCCAGCGCTTCCCGCATTCTTTTCGCGGCGGAAGCGTATTCTGTTTCCGGCAGCAGCGCCTCGCAGGCCGGCGTCAGCGTCACTTCATTCAGGTCCTCCAGGCTCCGCTGGCTGATGCAGTCAAAGCTCCGCAGGGAATCAATTTCATCGTCAAAAAACTCGATGCGCACGGCCTGAGGCAGCGCCGGCGGATAAACGTCCAGAATCGCGCCGCGCTGAGCGAACTGGCCTTTGCCCTCCACCATGGCCACCCGTTCATATCCCATGCGGATCAGCCGCTGGCACAGGGATGCCGGCGCGTATACGCCGCCCCGTTCCAGCCGGACAATGGCTTCCCGGAACGGCTCCGGCCTGCCCATCCGCTGAGCCATGGCTTCCGCGCTGGTGCAGAGAATCACGGTCTTCTCATTCTGAACCGCCGCCAGCGCCTCCAGTCTGCGCCAGCTGCTTTCCAGGCTGCCGGCTGCCCGGGTCAGGTCAATTTCCCCTCCGGGCAGGAAGGCGCAGCCCTCCGGCCGCAGCTGACGGATGTCCTCTGCGGCCCGGTTGGCCTTCAGGTCGTTGTCCGCCACCAGCAGCACCCGTCGTCCGCGCCCGGCAGCCAGGCAGGCCGCCACCGCGGCCAGCGTTCCGCTGATGCCGCTCAGCACAATTGTTTCACCCGGCCTGGCCCGGCACATTTCCTCCAGCCCGGGCAGGGTCAGCATATCCAAAATCGCCATGCACGCTTCTCTTTCTTTCAGTCCCGTTAACCGTATCATCCTGCAGGTATGTCCGGTTCAGTTCTTTCCGCCTTTTGCCGCCAGCTGCATCGCGTGATCCGCTCCGTTGCGGACCCAGTCCTCCGCGCAGTCCGCCGCCAGGTCAAACACCTGATCCATTTTCAGTCTCTCCTCCGCCGGATAATGTCCCAGCACCCAGCTCACCAGATCCTGGCCGGCCGGCCGGTCCCCTGTTCCGATCCGCAGGCGGGGAAAGTCCTGGGAGCCCAGCTTCTCCACAATGGAACGCATCCCGTTATGCGTGCCCGGGCCGCCGCTCTTCCGCATCCGGAGCCGTCCCGGCTCCAGGTCGATATCATCATATATCACCAGCAGGTGATCCATCGGACAGTTGTACCAGCTCACCAGCCGTTTCACACAGTCCCCGCTGTCGTTCATGAAGGTCAGCGGCCGGCACAGCACAACCTTTTTCTCTCCGTCGGACCATTCCGCGGTTTCCCCCCGGAGCAGCAGCTTTTTCCGCAGCGTCAGGCCCAGGCGTTTTTCCAGCCGTTCCGCCGCGTCGAATCCCGCGTTATGCCGTGTATGGGCATATTCCTCCCCCGGATTTCCCAGGCCCGCGATCAGAAAGATTTCCCTGCTCATAGTTTCCTCCGTTCATGCATTCACAACTTTTTATTTTACCGCCTTTCCCGTTTTCCCGCAAGTGCGGCCTGCCGGCCCGGAGCAGGGCTCTCCGGAACAAAAAAGAGCGGGAGCCATGCTCCTGCATGGCTCCCGTAAATGCCTGACTTGTCAGTTTATGTTTGCTCAGAACAGTCCGGTGATCCGGCCGTTTTCATCCACGTCGATCCGCTCCGCCGCCGGGGACTTCGGCAGGCCGGGCATCGTCATAATGTCGCCGGTCAGGGCTACCAGGAATCCGGCGCCGGCGGAAACCTTCAGGTTCCGGACTGTGACCGTGAAATCCTCAGGCGCGCCGAGCTTCGTGGGATCGTCGGAGAAGCTGTACTGCGTCTTGGCCACGCACACCGGGATTTTGTCAAAGCCCAGGGCGGTCAGCCGCTCCGCCTGCTTTTTGGCTGCCGGGGTCAGCACGACATCCCGTCCGCCGTAGATGCGGGTCACGATGGCCTGCAGCTTCTCCTCAATGGAAGCGTCCAGATCATAGCTGTAGGTGAAGTTTCCCTTCTCCTCCTCGCAGAGGCGGACCACTTCCCGGGCCAGGGCTTCGCCGCCCTTGCCGCCCTCCGCCCAGACCGTGCTGAGCACCGTGTTCACGCCCAGCTCCCGGCACTTCCGGATGATGAAGTCGATTTCCGCGTCCGTGTCCGTGGGGAAGCGGTTGATCGCCACCACGCAGGGCAGATGATAGACGTTCCGGATATTGTTCACATGGCGCAGCAGGTTGGGAACGCCGCGCTCCAGCGCCTCCAGATTTTCCTCGGCCAGCTGCTTCTTGTCCAGCCCGCCGTGCATCTTCAGCGCCCGCACCGTGCCGACCACGACCACCGCGTCCGGGGTCAGGCCCGCCATGCGGCACTTGATATCCAGGAATTTCTCCGCGCCGAGGTCCGCGCCGAAGCCGGCTTCCGTCACGGTATAGTCACCCATGCGCAGCGCCATGCGTGTCGCCATGACAGAGTTGCAGCCATGGGCAATGTTGGCAAAGGGACCGCCGTGCACGAAGGCCGGCGTGCCCTCCAGCGTCTGTACCAGATTCGGCTTGATGGCGTCCCGCAGCAGGGCCGCCATGGCGCCGGTCGCCTTCAGGTCTCCGGCAGTCACCGGCTGGTCGTCATAGGTATAGGCCACAATAATGCGGCTCAGGCGCTCCTTCAGATCCTTCAGATCGGACGCCAGGCAGAAAACCGCCATGATTTCGCTGGCGACCGTAATGTCAAAGCCGTCCTCCCGGGGCGTTCCGTTGGGCTTTCCGCCCAGGCCGTCCACCACGTAGCGCAGCTGGCGGTCGTTCATATCCACGCAGCGCTTCCAGGTAATCCGCTTCACGTCGATACCCAGCGCGTTGCCCTGCTGAATGTGGTTGTCCAGCATAGCCGCCAGCAGATTGTTCGCGGCGCCGATGGCGTGGAAGTCGCCCGTAAAGTGCAGGTTGATATCCTCCATCGGAACGACCTGGGCATAACCGCCGCCGGCGGCTCCGCCCTTCACGCCGAACACCGGTCCCAGGCTGGGCTCCCGCAGCGCCACCGTCACATCCTTGCCGATGCGCTTCAGGCCGTCCGCCAGTCCGATGGTCGTGGTGGTCTTGCCCTCCCCGGCAGGCGTGGGTGTGATGGCGGTCACCAGCACCAGCTTTCCGGGCTTCCGGTCCGTTTCCTCCAGCAGCTTCGGATCGATTTTCGCTTTCCAGCGGCCGTACTGCTCCACATATTTCTCATCCACGTGCGCCCGGCGGGCGATTTCTCCGATGGGCTGCATTTCACACTGCTGCGCGATTTCGATATCAGACAGATAAGCCATGGTTTATCATCCTTTCTTTATTCAGCCGAAGTATTTCACTGCGCTCCGGAACATCCGGATATCATACTCGCCGGGCACGTTGCGGTACAACCCGCTGCCGGTCCGCTCGCTGTGGCCCATCTTGCCCAGCACCCGGCCGTCCGGGCTGGTGATGCCCTCAATGGCATACAGGCTCGCGTTTGGATTATACCGCACGTCCATGGTGGGATTTCCGTCCAGATCCACATACTGAGTCGCGATCTGTCCGCGTTCAGCCAGCTGCCGTACCAGGCTCTCCTCCGCCAGGAAGCGGCCTTCGCCATGGCTGATCGGCACCGTGTAAACCTCGCCCGGGCGGGTATCCCGCAGCCAGGGGCTCAGGTTGCTGGCGATCCGGGTCCGGACCAGACGGCTCTGGTGACGGGCAATCGCATTGAAGGTCAGGGTCGGGCAGTGCTCGTCCGTATCCACGATTTTCCCGAAAGGCACCAGGCCCAGCTTGATCAGCGCCTGGAAGCCGTTGCAGATGCCGCACATCAGGCCGTCCCGCTTCTCCAGCAGCTCGTGCACGCCTTCCCGTACAGCCTCGTTCCGGAAAAAGGCGGTAATGAACTTGGCGCTGCCGTCCGGCTCGTCGCCGCCGCTGAAGCCGCCGGGGATGAAAATCATCTGGGCATCCGCGATCTTTTTCGCGAAGGTCTCAACGCTCGAGGCAATATCGTCCGCCGTCAGGTTGCGGACCACCAGGATTTCCGGCTCCGCGCCGGCATCCGCCATGGCTCTCGCGCTGTCATATTCACAGTTGGTTCCCGGGAAGGCGGGAATCAGCACCCGGGGCTTCGCCGTCCGGATTGCCGGCGCCGCCCAGCATTCAGCTGTGTGGCAGAAGGCTTCCGTCTTCTGCTCCGGCACAGAGGCCGGCCAGCTGCGCACGCCCTTCAGGAAATCCGAGGTTTCGCCCGCCGGTGTCGGATTGCCGGTGGGATAAACGCCCTCCAGCCGGCTCTCATAAACCTCCAGCAGGTCCCGCAGGCCCACCGTCTCCTCCCGGAGGCGGAAGGCAGGCTCGTCTGTCACCTGTCCCAGATACCGTCCTTCCGGAAGTGCCTCCGCGGTTTCCAGAATGAAGGCTCCGCAGGTCTCCCGGCACAGCTCCGCCGTGGTCATGTCCTGCGCCAGGCTGACGCCCAGGCCGTTGCCCAGGGCCATCTTCAGCAGCGCCGCTCCCGTGCCGCCCATTCCGGGCGTATAGCAGGCGTAAACCTTTCCGGCCCGCGCCAGCTCCGTCACCCGGCCGAACAGCGCCAGCAGGGACGCGGTTTCCGGCAGCCCGTTCTCATCCCTTTCGGGAGCCAGCAGCGTCAGCGCGTGTCCGGCTTCCTTCAGCTCCGGTGTCAGCACCTCGCCGGTTTTTCCGGTGGTCACCGCGAAGGATACCAGCGTCGGGGGAACATTGATTTCCCGCGCATTTCCCTCCGCGTCCTCATAGCGGAAGGATCCGGACATGGAGTCCTTGCCGCCGATGGCCGCGACGCCCAGGTTCATCTGAGCCTCAAAGGCGCCCAGCAGCGCAGCCAGGGGCTGGCCCCAGCGTCTGCCCTCCGTACCGGGCTTTTCAAAATACTCCTGGAAGGTCAGGTAAACATCCTCAAAGGAGGCGCCGGACGCAATCAGCTTGGCCACGGATTCCACGACCGCCTGGTAGGCGCCGTGGTAAGGGCTCCGTTCACTGATTGCGGGATTGTAGCCCCAGGCCATCAGGGAGCAGTCGTCCGTGTGTCCCTTTTCCAGGCTGATTTTCTGAATCATCGCCTGGCTGGGCGTCAGCTGGTGCTTCCCGCCGAAGGGCATCACAACGGTCCCCGCTCCGATGGTGGAGTCAAACCGTTCCGCCAGTCCGCGCCTGGAGCAGACGTTCAGATCTCCTGCCAGGGCCCGCATCGTTCCTGCAAGCGTGTCCTCACAGGCGGTTTCCCCGGCAGCTGCCGGTGCGTCAGGCGTGATGAAGATATGCTTGGGCGCGCCGTTGGAATTCAGGAATTCCCGGCTGATATCCACGATGGTTTTGCCGTTCCAGTGCATCACCAGCCGCGGCTCCTCCCGCACAACCGCCACCGGAACTGCCTGCAGGTTTTCCTGCCCGGCCAGCGCCAGGAAGGCTTCCGCGTCTGCCGCGGCCACAACAACGGCCATGCGCTCCTGGCTTTCGGATATCGCCAGCTCTGTCCCGTCCAGGCCCTCATATTTCTTCGGCACAGCATTCAGATTGATTTCCAGCCCGTCCGCCAGCTCACCGATGGCAACGGAAACGCCGCCGGCGCCGAAGTCATTGCAGCGCTTGATCAGGGTCGTTGCCGCCGGGTTGCGGAAGAGCCGCTGCAGCTTTCTTTCCTCCGGCGCGTTGCCCTTCTGCACCTCGGCGCCGCAGGTTTCCACGGAATGCGCGTTGTGCGCCTTGGAGGAGCCGGTCGCGCCGCCGATTCCGTCGCGGCCCGTGCTTCCGCCCAGCAGAATCACGATATCCCCCGGTGCGGGCCGCTCCCGCCGCACATTGGCGGCAGGCGCCGCGGCAATCACAGCGCCGATTTCCATCCGCTTGGCCGCGTAGCCCGGATGATACACCTCGTCCACGATACCGGTGGCCAGCCCGATCTGGTTGCCGTACGAGGCATATCCGGCAGCCGCGGTCGTTACGATCTTCCGCTGCGGCAGCTTGCCCGGAATGGTTTCATTCACCGGAACGGTGGGATCCGCCGCGCCTGTCACCCGCATCGCGCCGTAAACATAGGCCCGGCCGCTCAGGGGATCCCTGATGGCGCCGCCGATGCAGGTAGCGGCTCCGCCGAAGGGTTCGATTTCCGTCGGATGATTGTGGGTCTCGTTCTTGAACAGCAGCAGCCAGGGCTCCTCCGTTCCGTCCCGCGTGACGGTGATCTTCACGGTGCAGGCGTTGATTTCCTCACTCTCATCGAGTTTCTCCAGCATGCCCTGCTTCTTCAGGTATTTGGCGGCAATCGTACCGAGATCCATCAGGCAGAGCGGTTTCTCCTCGCGGCCCAGCGCCTTCCGGGTCTCCAGATACCGGTTCCAGGCCTTTTCCAGCAGAGGATCCTCAAAGCGCACGCCGTCGATCTGTGTCAGGAAGGTGGTATGGCGGCAGTGGTCGCTCCAGTAGGTATCCAGCATCCGGATTTCCGTGATCGTGGGTTCCCGTTTTTCCTGCCTGAAATACTGCTGGCAGAACAGGATATCCTCGGTGTCCATGGCCAGGCCGTAGTCTGCCACGAACCTTTCCAGTTCCTCCCGGCTCAGCTCAAGGAAGCCCTTCAGCACCGCGACTTCCGTCGGAACCGCATATTCCGTCTGAAGCGTTGCTGGTTTTTCCAGGGACGCTTCCCGCGCCTCCACCGGGTTGATGACATACTTTTTAACGGCTTCCACGTCCGCTTCGGACAGGCTGCCGTACAGCAGGTACAGCCTCGCGCTGCGGATCAGCGGCCGGTTTCCCCGGGAAATAATCTGAATGCACTGGGCTGCGGAATCCGCCCGCTGGTCAAACTGCCCCGGCAGATATTCCACCGCAAACAGCGCGGCCGCGCCGTCCGTGTCCGGCTGTTCGGAGACCGTATCCAGCTGAGGCTCTGAAAAAACCGTGCCCACGGCAGAGCGGAACAGCTCCTCCGAAATATCCTCCGCGTCATAGCGGTTCAGCAGCCGGACCTTCTCCAGGCCCTGAATACCCAGCAGTTCCCGGGCCTCGTTCAGCAGGGCCCGGGCTTCATTGTCCAGCCCCGGCTTCTTTTCCACAAAAATCCTGTATACCATGCCTGTCTCCTTTTCAGCACCCTCAGGGACGCCGCAGGGCCTGCAGCGCTCTTTGTCCGATATCATGCCGGAAGTATTTGTTGTCAAACGTGACGGTATCTCCCAGCGCGTAAGCTTCCGCGATTGCGTTTTCGAGACTGTCCGCCACGGCGGTCACTCCCAGTACCCGGCCCCCGCCGGTGATCAGCCTGCCGTCCTTCAGCGCGGCTCCGGCAACATAAACGTGCTTCAGGGTTTCTGCGGGCATCCGGATCTCATAGCCCTTTTCATAATGAGCGGGATATCCGGCCGATGCCAGCACGAGGCAGCAGGCATGCGCCTTCCGGAACCGGACCGGGCAGTCCGCCAGGGTTCCGTCCGTCACCGCCCGCATAACCGTCAGCAGATCGGTCTCCAGCAGCGGCAGCACCACCTGGGTCTCCGGATCGCCGAAGCGGCAGTTGTACTCAATCACCTTCGGCCCGTTCTTCGTCAGCATCAGGCCGAAATACAGGCAGCCCCGGAATTCCCGGCCTTCCGCCTTCATGGCCCGGATCGTCGGCAGGAAGATGGTTTCCATGCACTGTCCGGCAATTTCCTCCGTATAGTACGGATTCGGCGCAACGGTGCCCATGCCGCCGGTGTTCAGGCCGGTATCCCCGTCTCCGGCCCGTTTGTGATCCATGCTGGATACCATGGGAACCAGCGTCGTGCCGTCCGTAAAGCTGAGCACGGACACCTCCGGTCCCTCCAGGTATTCCTCAATCACGATCCGGCTGCCGCTGTCTCCGAACTTCCGGTCCTCCATCGCTTCCCGGACGGCTGTCTCCGCTTCCTCCCGGGTCATGGCCACCACGACGCCCTTGCCCAGCGCCAGACCGTCCGCCTTCACCACGATCGGAATTGGCGCCGTCTTCAGATAATCAAGCGCCGCTTCCGCGTTTTCAAACACCTGATAGTCCGCGGTCGGTATGCCGTATTTCTTCATCAGGTTTTTGGCAAACACCTTGCTGCTTTCAATCTCCGCGGCGTTCTTCCGCGGACCGAAGCAGGGAATGCCCGCGGTCTCCAGCTCGTCCACGCAGCCCAGAGCGAGGGGATCGTCCGGAGCCACCACGGCGTAATCAATCTTTTTTTCACAGGCGAAGCGCACAATGCCTGCTATGTCCTTCGCCCCGATGTTCACGCATTCCGCGTCCGCCGCGATGCCTCCGTTTCCGGGCAGCGCGAAGATTTCCGTCACCTCCGGGTTTTCCTTCAGCTTCCGGATAATCGCATGCTCCCGGCCGCCGCCGCCAACTACCATGATCTTCATAACTTATTCATGCCTTTCAAAACCAATTAGTGATGGAATAACCGCATGCCCGTGAAGCTCAGGGTCATGCCGTACTTGTCGCAGCATTCAATCACCGCGTCATCCCGGATGGATCCGCCGGGCTCCGCCACATAGCTGACGCCGCTCTTGTGCGCCCGCTCAATGCTGTCGCTGAAGGGGAAGAAGGCGTCGGAACCGAGCGCCACGCCGGTCTTCGTTTCCAGATACGCCCGTTTCTCCGCCTCTGTCAGCGGCGCCGGCCGCTCGGTGAAGTACCGCTGCCAGATACCGTCCGCGCAGACGTCCTCTTCATTCTGGTTGATATAGCCGTCGATCACGTTGTCCCGGTCCGGCCGGCCCAGGTCCTCGCGGAAGGGCAGGTTCAGCACCTTTTCATGCTGCCGCAGGAACCAGGTGTCCGCCTTGCTGCCCGCCAGGCGCGTGCAGTGGATGCGGCTCTGCTGTCCGGCGCCGACGCCGATGGCCTGGCCGTCCACCGCGTAGCAGACGGAATTGCTCTGGGTATATTTCAGCGTGATCAGGGAAATGATCAGATCCCGCGCCGCGTCCTCCGGCAGGTTCTTGTTCTGAGACACGATGTTGTTCAGCAGCTCGCGGTTGATTTTGAAGTTGTTCCGCCCCTGCTCGAAGGTTACGCCGAACACCTGCTTGGTTTCCTGCACCTCCGGGACGTAATCCGGATCAATCTGCACGATGTTGTAGTTACCCTTCCGCTTCTGCTTCAGGATTTCCAGCGCCTCCGGTTCATATCCGGGAGCGATTACGCCGTCGGACACCTCCCGCTTCAGCATTTTGGCGGTGGTCACGTCGCACACGTCGCTCATGGCAACCCAGTCGCCGAAGGAGCACAGCCGGTCCGTTCCTCTCGCCCGGGCATAGGCGCAGGCCAGCGGGGAATCGTCCAGACCCTCGATATCGTCCACAAAGCAGGCCTTCTTCAGCTCAGCGCTCAGCGGAATGCCAACCGCCGCCGAGGTGGGGCTCACATGCTTGAAGGAGGTGACCGCCGGCATGCCCAGCGCTTCCTTCAGTTCCTTCACCAGCTGCCAGGAGTTGAAGGCGTCCAGGAAGTTGATGTATCCCGGGCGTCCGCTCAGGATGGTGATCGGGAGCTCGCTGCCGTCCCGCATGTAGATCTTCGCGGGCTTCTGGTTCGGGTTGCAGCCGTATTTCAGTTCAAATTCCTTCATGATAATCTTCCTCCGTCACTTGTTTTTGTTGATCAGCCGGTTTTCGGCCTTTCCGGTTTCCAGATCCACATAGCGGACATACAGGCTGATTTTGTTCTGCTCGTTCAGGGAATTCCAGATCCGGCCGGTCATCTCATCGATATCATCGCAGACGGCGATTCGCTCCGGCTCTCCCTGGAAGGTGGGAATGGGGTTCCCGTCACACACATAGGTGTGGAGGAAGTGACCCAGGCCGTTGAGGGGGCTGTAGGTGAAAGTGAAGCGGTTGCAGGCGCTGCCTTCCGCGTCCGCGCTCTTCAGGATGCTCATCTGATAGCGGAAGTCCCCGTTTTCAAAAGTCAGCATGCCGCTGATCCGGGGCGTGAAGTTGGGACCGTCCGGCTCAAACTCACGGCTTTCCAGGGCCTCGGAGAAGCTCTTTCCCGCCTTCAGGCCATCGTACACGGTATCCGTCTGATTGCCGTTGGTGACAATCAGGTTGTTTTCAAACCGGCGCACCGCCGCATAGATGATCAGGGACGGGTCCTGCACCTTTGCCGCGTCAAAGGGCTCAGTGAACACCTCGCCGTTCTTTTCCGTGAAGATCCGGTTCCGGCTGTTGGCGCTGCGTCCCATGATGAAGTAGGCTGTCACAGCCTTTTTCCCGTCCGGAGTCTTTCCGATCAGGATGCCGCGTCCGGGGTAGCTGTTGTCCTTCAGCAGTTCTTCGGGGGTATGGATGTCATAAATGCTCATGTGCGTCTCCTCCGTTCTGATGCCGGCCGCATTTCCGCTGCCGCGCCGTTCATCATTTTTATCATTTATTCTTTCCGGTCATTTCCGCGCAGACCTTCTCAACGCTTGCGGGCAGCAGGATCCATTCCGCCTGCTCCATCACCCGGCGCTGCAGCGTTTCCGGGGTATCGCCCGGGAGGATCTCCACCGCCTTCTGGGCAATGATTTCGCCGCCGTCCGGGATTTCATTGACAAAGTGGACCGTCGCCCCGGTGACCTTCACGCCCCGCTTCAGGGCTGCCTCGTGCACCTTCAGCCCGTAGAAGCCCGCGCCGCAGAAGCTGGGAATCAGGCTGGGATGCACGTTCAGAATCCGCCGGGGATACCTGGCGGTGAATGCTTCGCTGAGAATGCTCAGGAAGCCCGCCAGGACGATTACGTCCGTTTCATTTTCCTCCAGGGCTCCGGTCAGCGCTTCCTCAAAGGGCGCCTGGCCGCCGCAGGCCTTTTTGCTGATCTCCATGGCTTTCACGCCGGCCTTCCGGGCCCGTTCCAGCGCATAGGCTCCGGGCCGGTCGCTGATCACCAGCGTAACCCGTCCGGAGGAAATCTCTCCGCGCTCCTGGGCGTCCAGAATGGCCTGCAGGTTTGTGCCGCCTCCGGAAACCAGCACCGCGATCCGGGCTGTTTTCTTCATAATACGATCCTTTCTTCAGTCCACCAGGCGGATTTTTTCGTCCGCGCTTTCCGTGATCTCACCGATCACGTAAGCGTCCTCGCCCTCGCGCTTCAGAATACTGAGAGCCTTCTCCGCTTCATCGGCCGGCACCACGATGCTCATGCCGACGCCCATGTTAAAGGTATTGAACATATCCCGTTCCGGAATGCCGCCCTTTTCGGCGATCAGGCGGAAGACCGGCAGCACCCGCACCGCCTTCCGGTCAATCCGGGCGCAGAGCCCGTCCGGGATGCTCCGCGGGATGTTTTCGTAGAATCCGCCGCCGGTAATGTGGCTGATGCCGCGTACGTGCACTTCCTTCAGCAGCGCCAGCACCGGCTTCACATAAATCCGGGTCGGCTCCAGCAGCGCGTCTCCCAGGGAACGTCCTCCCAGCGCGTCCAGCGGAGTCCGGAGGTCCGCGTGCTCGACGTCAAAGACCTTCCGCACCAGGCTGAAGCCGTTGGAATGAACGCCGGAGGACGGCAGGGCTATGATGACATCCCCGTGGCGCATGGTCCGGTTGTCAATGATCCGTGCCTTGTCCACCAGTCCGGTGCTGTAGCCCGCCAGGTCATATTCATTCTCCGGATAGAAGCCGGGCATTTCCGCCGTTTCTCCGCCGATCAGCGCTGCTCCGGCCTGCACGCAGCCCTCGCAAACGCCCTTGACGATCTGTTCGATCCGCTCGGGCACGTTTTTGCCGCAGGCGATATAGTCCAGGAAGAACAGCGGCTTCGCTCCGCAGCAGATAATGTCGTTGACGCACATGGCCACGCAGTCGATGCCCACCGTATCATGGCGGTCCATCAGGAAAGCCAGCTTCAGCTTGGTGCCGACGCCGTCCGTGCCGGAGACCAGCACGGGCTTTTCCATTCCGGCTGTATCCAGCTCAAACAGGCCGCCGAAGCCGCCCACATCGGAGCAGACCCCCGGAACCTCCGTCCGCCGGATATGCTTCTTCATCAGCTCCACCGCCCTGTAGCCCGCGGTGATATCCACGCCCGCTGCCGCGTAAGCCTCAGATCTGGACTGCTCGTTGATCATCTGTTTTCCTCCTTAATCCTCTTGTCGCGATCGCCGCTTCCAAAGCTCCGTTTCCCTTAATCTTCCGCTTCTTCGCCGTCCCAGCAGTAGGTGCAAAGCTCGCATTTGTCCAGGCCGATGGCCCGGACGATGCCCTCCAGACTCTGGAATTCCAGGGAGGCCAGGTGCAGCTTTTCGCAGATATTCTCCCGCAGCCGCTTCCCGCGCTCCGTGGTGCCGTCGGCGTATTCCGCGATGTGGCTGAAGCCTTCCTCTCCCTCCAGCTCCATGATCACCCGCCGGGCGATCAGCTCCATGTCGGAGGTGGAGCGTGAGAAGTTCAGGTACTTGCAGGCATACATGATCGGCGGGCAGGCGCTGCGCATATGCACCGACTTTGCGCCGTTCTCATAAAGGAACTCAACCGTTTCCCGCAGCTGGGTTCCCCGGACGATGGAATCGTCCACAAAGAGCAGGTCCTTTCCCTCAATCAGCGCCTTCACCGGGATCTGCTTCATCTTGGCAATCTTGTCCCGGTCGGTCTGGGAGGCCGGCATAAAGCTCCGGCTCCAGGTCGGAGTGTACTTGATGAAGGCCCGGGCAAAGGGCTTTCCGCTGCGGTTCGCGTAGCCGATGGCATGAGGCGTTCCGGAGTCCGGCACCCCGCCGACGTAATCGATCGCGTCATGCCGCCCGGTAGCCTCGTCATTTTCCGCCAAAATGGCGCCGTTCCGGTACCGCATTTCCTCCACATTCACGCCTTCATAGCAGGAGGTCGGATATCCGTAGTAACTCCACAGGAAGGAGCAGATCTTCTTTTTCCCCTCCGGTGCCTTCAGCTGTGTGATTCCTTCCGGCGTCAGCTCCGCGATCTCTCCCGGACCCAGCTCCCGGACGTTTTCATAGCCGGTTTTCTGATAAGCGAAGGCCTCAAACGCGACAGCGTACCCGTCCTCGTTCCTGCCGATTTCCACCGGCAGGCGGCCCATCCGGTCCCGGGCCGCAATCAGATGGCCCTCTTCCGTCAGGATCAGAATGGCGGCCGTTCCCTCTATGGCCTTCTGCGCGAAGGCAATGCCTTCTGTAAAGTTGCTTTTCTGGTTGATCAGCGCGCTCAGCAGCTCCGTCTGATTGATCTTTCCGCCGGTCATAGCATCAAAATGACCCCCGCTGAAGCTCAGATACTGCTCGATCAGCCTGTCCGCGTTCTGAATGACGCCTGTCAAACAGATAGCGTAGGTGCCCAGACTGGATCGGATCAGCAGCGGCTGGGGGTCACTGTCGGAGATGCATCCGATGGCGGATGATCCTTTCATCTCCTCAAAAATGTGTTCAAATTTTGTCCGGAACGGCGCGTTCTGGATGTTATGTATTTTTCTCTGCAGCCCGATTTCCGGATCCCAGGCTGCCATACCTGCCCGATGCGTTCCCAGATGGCTGTGGTAATCCACGCCGAAGAATACATCGAGCATACAGTCTTTTCTGGATGTGATGCCAAAGAAACCGCCCATATCAGTTCCCCTTTGCTCTGTTTTTCTCAGCTGTTCAGCTTCCGGTCCTTCTCAAGGACCTTCTCGGCGTCCTGCCGGCGTTTTTCGTCAAGCTTCGCCGCAAGCGTTCTGTCAGAGACAGCCAGAATTTCCGCCGCCAGCAGCGCCGCGTTCGCCGCGCTGTTCACCGCCACCGTCGCCACCGGAATGCCCGTAGGCATCTGGACGGTGGAAAGCAGCGCGTCCATCCCGTCAAAGCACGGACCCTTGCAGGGGATCCCGATCACAGGCAGCGTGGTATTCGCCGCGATGGCGCCGGCCAGATGCGCCGCCATGCCGGCCGCGGCAATCAGGACGCCGAATCCGTTCCCGCGGGCTGCCAGGGCAAAGTCCCGGGCCTCGGCAGGCGTCCGGTGCGCGGAATAAATATGAACTTCATAAGGAATGTCCAGCGCGGTCAGCTGATCCATCGCTTTCTGCACGATGGGCAGGTCGCTGTCGCTTCCCATGATAATACCGACTTTTTTCATTCGTTTCCCCTCCGAATCGTCCCGTTGCCCCGTATCCTTATCCAACGCGGAGCGCCCACACTATAAAACAAAATCCGAACATTGTCAACGAAATTGTTCGATTTTGTTCCGGATTTCCGTACTAAATACGAACGTTCGTCTTTTAATGTTCGGATTTTGTTCTATTTGGTTACTTTTTGCACAATTTGTCGGGACTTCAATCCTGCGCGTGATCAATCTGAATATGACCGCCCTGCCAGACGGTTCTGCCGGTCCAGTCCGCGTCCGGATCCGCCCAGAAGGGATCCTCCGGCGGCAGCCCAAGCGGCAGGAACACCGTGCTGCACAGATACAGGCTGCCGATATTGATGTATCCCTCCGCCAGCTCCGGCTGAAGCCCGTATACGCCCGGCTGCAGCCAGCCTTTTTCATCGAACATATCCGGCGCGGACATCACCCGCCGGATGACCGCGGTCAGTCCGCACCGGACGCCGGCCGGTGTCAGATGCGCCTCCAGCCGGTGCTCCAGCGTTGCCTGCGCCAGCATCTGGAAGGCGCCGAAACGGTAGCAGATGGAGCGGCCCACGACCGGATAGCTGCCCTCCGGCCCGATCATCCTCTCCAGGATGGAGGCGTACCGGGCAGCCCGGGCGCAGACCGTTTCACGCATGGCGCTGATCTCCGGATGCTCCTTCCCCAGCAGGTTCACCAGGTCCACATACATGGGCTGAATGACAAAGCTGTTGTAATAGTCAAAGTGGAAGCTCGGTCCGTCCCCGTAAACGCCGTCTCCCAGATACCATTCCCGGAAGCACCGGAGCGCCGTCATCACCCGCATCAGATCGCAGGACTCCCCGATAACATACAGGCCGGCCTCAGCCATAGCCGAGAAAAACAGCCAGTTTGTATTCACCGGCACGATCGCCCGCGATGCCCGGAAGGCTTCCGCCAGCTGGTTCCGTACCCTGTCCGGGAGCGCCGCTCCCAGCGTTTTCGGGGCCCGCACGATCGCGTGCGCCAGGAAAGCGGTATCCACCAGCGGCTGGCCGCCCCGGTCAAAAAGCATGTAATCCGGAGAGTCCGGATCCGTCGCCCGGTCGATGCACCGGATCGCCTTTTCCCGCCAGAGCGCCTGCAGCTCCCGCTCCTCCGGATCCAGCGCCGCGGAATCCGCCTCCAGCCACGGCGCAATTCCCATCAGGCTGCGGCCGAAGGCCTCCAGCGGCGCGAACTCCGCCCGGTCCGCGTGAAAGCCCAGCGGCATGCTGGTCTTCAGCATACCCCCGGAAAGGCAGTCCAGCACCGGCCCGGTAATCCGGAGCAGATCCTCCAGCCACTCTCTGCGCGTTGTCATCCTGATATCCTCCTGCCTTCTCAGCTTTCAGCCTTCATGGTTCGGACGCCAGAACAGCAGCCGGTCGCCCCGCAGCTTGTTGATCGCTTCAATAAAGAAATAATCTCCGTAGGTCATGGTGATATGCCGTCCGTTCAGATCATGCCAGGCGGAAGTGCATTTTGTGAAAATGGCGGGATCGTCCGTTTCCCAGTTCGCGGCGTCCTGCTCCTGCGCCTTCAGGATGCGGACCGCTGCGTCAAAGTAGAAGCGGCCTTCAAGCGCCGGAACCGCCCGGGCCAGCTCAAGCAGGCCGCAGGCAGCCACATTGCCCGCCACATTGTCCCGCAGCAGAGGCTCCTCCGGCTGGCGGAAATCGCACCGGGGCATCCAGTCGTCGGCAATCTGGCTGATAAAGTAATGCGCCACCCGCTTAGCCGTGTCCAGGTACCGCTGTTCTCCCGTGCACAGCCAGGACAGCACAAACCCGTACAGGGCCCAGCTCTGCCCGCGGCTCCAGCTGGATCCGCTCTCGTATCCCTGCCCGCCCGGATTTTCCAGAAATTCCCCGGTTTCCGGATCAAAAATCACAATATGATTGCAGGAGCCGTCCGGCCGCACGAAGTGCTGAATGGTGGTGTCCGCGTGCCGCATGGCGATCTGGCGGTACCGCGGATCCCCGGTTTCCTCGCTGGCCCAGTACAGCAGCGGCAGGTTCATCATGCAGTCCACGATCGCCCAGCCCTCCCGGCCTTCCTCGTTCCATGCCCGGATAAAGCCGTTGGGGTTATACCGCGCCGCCAGCATTTCCGCCGCGAACAGCGTCCGGTCATAGCTGTCCTGATTCTTCTCCAGGGCGTAACGGACGCCGGACTGGATCAGCCACATGAAGCCCACGTCATGGCTCAGGTTTTTGAAATTCCGCAGTGCTTCGTCCAGCATCTCCTCCGCCCGCAGCGCTTCCTCCCGGTACAGCCCGTCCCCGGTCATCCGGTACATCTGCCACATATTTGCCGGCCAGAACCCGTTGGTCCACCAGCCGATATCATTTTTCTTCCACTGATGTCCGTCGGTTGTATAAGGAATCCATGCTGTTTCCCCGGCTTTTCCGACGGCATAGGTCATTTTCCGGTGCAGCTGCTCCGTCATTCTGTTCAGCCATGCCTGGTCCGTAAAAGCTGCAACGATATCCATATGCTCCATCCCGCGAATCTCCTTCTTCTTTGATCTGCCGCTTCCGCTGCGCGGCATGCATGCTTTATTATTCGACACGGACACTGTCCTCCCCTTTTCCCGGCCGGGCTGCATTCCCTGCCGCACACCTTGTCTTTTGGATCGTTCAGGCTTAAAATGAAGCAAAAGTCTGCGAGGAGGAGAAATCATGGAAATCGGAGCGCAATTCTACACTGTCCGCGAGCAGTGCCAGAACCTGGAAGGTTTTGCCGAAACCCTGAAAAAGGTGGCGGATATCGGCTACCGCAACGTGCAGATCTCCGGCACCTGCCCCTATCCGGCGCAGTGGCTGAAGGAACAGCTGGACCTGAACGGGCTGAAGTGCGTGCTGACTCATATTCCGGTCCCCCGCCTGACCGGTGAGCTGGATCAGGTGATCGCCGATCATGAGGTCTTCGGCTGCGATCACATCGGACTCGGCTGGTGGGCCTTTGATCCCGAAAAGAATATGAGCTATGAGCAGTGGATGGAAATCTTCCCTCCGATTGCCCGTAAAATTCATGAAGCCGGCAGGCTGTTCATGTATCACAATCACGATCAGGAGTTCAGAAAGCTGGACGGCAGACTGATCATCGAGCGCCTGATGGAGGCGGTTCCCGCGGAGCAGATGGGCTTCACCCTGGACACCTTCTGGGTTCAGGCCGGCGGCGGCGATCCGGCCCAGTGGCTTGAAAGGCTGGCCGGCCGCATTCCCTGCATTCATCTGAAGGATTATGCCTACGGCCGTTCCATGGCTGTTGTCGGGGAAGGCAACATCAATTTCGACCGGGTATTTGAGAAGGCGGAAGCCGGCGGCACCCGTTACATGCTGGTGGAGCAGGATGACTGCCACGGAGAGGATCCCATCGAATGTCTGCGCCGCTCCTATCAGTATCTGAAAAGCCGCGGCTTCCGGTAGTTTCCGTTTTCTGCAGCGCCTGTTCAGGCGCTGTTTTTTGATGAGCGGGCATCAATTTGTTCCTTGCATTTTGCGTCGGAATCCGCTACCATAGAACTGTCCCGGAAGGGAATTGTTTTCATGGATCATACAAACCTTCTGAAAGGAGTTTTTGCGATGTTTGGCAAGTTTGTTTTATGGCTTTGTTCTGTTGTTTTCGCCTTCTCTCTCGGTGCGCAGAGCACGAATCCGAAGGCTACCGATTCCGAGCTGGAAAAGAAGGTCCGGGATCATATTGACGTCATCGTGGATGAGGCCGCCGGTATCGCGGACGATATCGCCACTGAGATCCAGAAGGATGAGCGGGTGCAGCAGGCCACTGAATTCGCGGACGATGTAAAGGAAATCATCCGGAACACCCAGGAGGATATTCAGGATCATTTCGGGCCCAAAACCGAAGAAGGCGCTGAGGATGCGGAGGATACCGCGGAAGAAGAGCCCGCCGCTCCTGAGGCAGCCACGGAAGCGCCTGAAGAGACCACGGAAGTTCCTGAAAGAAGCGACGGATAATCCGGACGCTTCCTGTCTGAGGAAGCTCGACGTATGCTGAACATTCAGAATGTACACAAGGAATACCGTACGGGCGATCTGGTCCAGAAAGCCCTGGACGGTGTCAGCCTTTCTTTTCGTGAAAAAGAGTTCGTCGCCATTCTCGGCCCCAGCGGTTCGGGAAAAACGACGCTGCTCAACATTATCGGCGGGCTGGACCGCTATGACACAGGGGAAATGTCCATTGACGGCATTTCCACTGTTGCTTATAAGGACCGGGACTGGGACACCTACCGCAATCATACCATCGGCTTCATTTTTCAGAGCTATAACCTGATCCCCCATCAGTCCCTGCTTTCCAATGTGGAGCTGGCCATGACGCTGTCCGGCGTATCCCGGAAGGAACGCCGCATCCGTGCCCTGGAGGCGCTGGAAAAGGTGGGTCTGAAGGAACAGGCCTGGAAAAAGCCCTCCCAGCTTTCCGGCGGTCAGATGCAGCGGGTGGCCATCGCCCGGGCTCTGGTCAACCGCCCTTCCGTCCTGCTGGCGGATGAGCCCACCGGTGCGCTGGACAGCGAGACGGGCAAGCAGGTGATGGAGCTGCTGAAGGAGGTTGCGGCGGATCATCTGGTCATCATGGTCACCCACAACGCAAAGCTTGCAAAGAAATACGCCACGCGGATCGTTCATCTGAAGGACGGCAGAATCACGAAGGATACGGATCCCTATGAGGAGCAGGCTGAGGGAACTGCCGCCCGGGCTGCCCTCCGGAAGCACGGCTCCCTGCGCAAGCCCTCCATGTCCTTCCTGACGGCGCTGAGCCTGTCCGTCGCCAATCTGCTGTCCAAACGCGCCAGAACCGCGCTGGTTGCCTTTGCGGCATCCATCGGCATTACCGGGATCGCCCTGATCCTTTCCCTGTCAAACGGCGCCAACAGCTATATCCGGCGGATGGAGCAGGAATCCCTCAGCGAGTATCCGATTGAGATCACAACCTCCTCCTTCTCCATGGAAAACACAATGATGGCGCTGGCCTCCATGCGTTCCGAGGCGGAAGCCCCCGCGGACAGCGGCAGCATACAGGAGCAGCAGTTTATGGGCGGCATGCTGGCCTCCGCCGCGGTGAACGATCTGGCTTCCCTCAAGCGCTGGTTTGACAGCGGCCTCAGCGGGATGGAGGATTATACCCGGGGCATTGCCTGCCGCTACGGCATCTCCCCGCAGATTTACCTGAAGGAAGCGGAAGGATACCGGCAGGTCAATCCGGACCAGACGATGAACGCTTTCGGACTGAGCGTGGATGAGAATCTGTCCGGCATGATGGCGGCCTACAGCGCCAACGAGGTTTTCTACATGCTTCCGGAAAACCCGGATCTGTACCTGCAGGACTATACCCTGCTGGCCGGCACCTGGCCGAACCGGGACACGGACTGCGTGCTGGTGCTGACCTCCTCCGGAAACATTCCGGATTTCCTGCTGTACACCATGGGTCTGAAGGACGCCCGTGCGCTCAATACCAGAATTGAGGACGTCATGGCCGGCCAGGCCGCCGATACCGGCATGCAGGCCGGCGGCTCCTACCGGCCGGAGGACTTTCTGGGTATCTCCTTCCGTCTGTTCCCCGCCTGGAAAAAATACATCTATGACGAGAAGCTCAGCCTCTGGGTGGATCAGTCAGGCGATGAAGCCTGGCTGGCCGACCGGCTGGATCAGGCGGAGCAGATGCGGATTGTCGGCGTTGTCCGGCCCGCGGAAGGCGTATCCTTCGGCATCCTGGAGGTTGGCATTCAGTACCCGGCCGGAATGCTCCGGCGTCTGATGAGCGAGGCGGAGGACAGCCGGATCGTCCGCGAGCAGCTGGCCGATCCGGAAATGAATGTGCTGACCGGCGTCCGTTTCGGCGAGCAGATCCGCGGCGGTCTGGACATGCTGACGGACATAGTCTCCTTCCATCCGGAAAAGCTTTCCGAAACGGTTTCCTTCCAGTGGGATCAGCTTTCCGCCTTCCTGGCGGACAGGCCCGGGCCGTCCGTCCGGCAGACGGTGCAGATTCTGCGGGAGCTCACCCGGACCGGCTCCTCCCCGACCCTTTCCGCCATGGTTGATTCAGCGCTTCCGCTGCTGATGGATTTTATACATTTTGATCCGGAAAAGCTGAACGAGGTTATTACCTTCGAAATGGATGAGGCGCACCTGCGGGAAATGATGGCGGCCCAGGCAGCCGCCCAGTCCGCCACCCTGGAAGCAAACCTGACCCGCTTCGGCTACGCCTCATCCGCGAAGCCCATCCGGATATCCATCTACCCCAACGACTTCGAAAGCAAGAAGGAAGCGCTGCGCCTCCTGGATGCCTACAACGCCGCCATGAAGGCGGAAGGCTATAACGATAAGGTGATTACCTACACGGATTATGTCGGCGCCCTGATGGAGACTGTAACGACCATCGTGGACGTTATCACCTATGTGCTGATCGCCTTCGTGGCCGTCTCCCTGCTGGTTTCCTCCATCATGATCGGCATCATCACCTATATTTCCGTGCTGGAGCGGCGCAAGGAGATCGGTATTCTGCGGGCCATGGGCGCCTCCCGCCACAACATCACGCAGGTCTTCAACGCGGAAACCTTTATCATCGGCATCCTTGCCGGCGCCCTCGGCATCGGTATCACCCTGCTGGCCCAGATCCCCATCAACCATATCATCCGGACCCTGTCCGGTCAGGAGGGAATCCGGGCCTTCCTTCCCAGCGGCGCCGCCGGCATCCTGATCCTGCTCTGCGTCCTGCTTACCCTGATCGGCGGGTTCATTCCCGCCCGGAAAGCAGCCCGTCAGGATCCCGTGACTGCCCTCCGCAGCGACGGATAAGAACCCGTATGACACTTTTCCCGTGATCAGCCGCCCTTCGGGGCAGATTGGAGCACCATCCATGACCCAACCCGTACGCAGCGTTATCGACATTCTGGATCTTTCCCCGGAAGAGCTTGACCGCCTGATGGACACCGCCGAGGATATCATCGCCCGTCCGGAACGGTACCGGGAGGCCTGCCGGTACAAAAAGCTGGCCGCCCTGTTCTTTGAGCCGAGCACCCGCACCCGGCTGAGCTTTGAAGCGGCCATGCACGAGCTGGGCGGCGCCGTGCTCAGCGTCACGGACGCTGCAGCCAGCTCAGCCGCCAAGGGCGAGAGCGTGGCTGACACCGCCAAAACCGTCTCCTGCTATGCCGACATCATCGCCATGCGCCATCCCAAGGAAGGCGCGGCGCTGGTGGCCGCCCGGAATGCCTCCATTCCCGTAATCAATGCCGGCGACGGCGGTCATTGCCATCCCACGCAGACCCTGGCCGACCTGCTGACCATCCGGCGTGAAAAAGGGCGCCTGAGCAATCTGACCGTCGGTCTCTGCGGCGACCTGAAGTTCGGGCGCACGGTTCATTCCCTGATCAATGCCCTGAGCCGGTACGAGGGGCTGAACTTCGTGCTGATCAGCCCGGAGGAGCTGAAGCTCCCCAGCTATGTGAAAAATGACGCCCTGAAGGCCAGAGGGATTCCTTACAGCCAGACAACGGATCTGGAGGCCGTCATCGGCAATCTGGATATCCTGTACATGACCCGGGTGCAGCGGGAGCGGTTCTTCAACGAAGAGGACTACCTCCGCCTGAAGGACAGCTATATCCTGACCCCGGAGAAGCTGAAAAAGGCGCGTCCTGATCTCTCGGTCATGCATCCCCTTCCCCGGGTCAACGAGATCAGCGTCGCGGTGGACGATGATCCCCGGGCCTGTTATTTCAAGCAGGTACTGAACGGGAAGTACATGCGGATGGCGCTGATCCTGATGCTTCTGAATCTTCAGCCGGCATAACCGGTCTTCTATCACACAGCAAGGAGAAATTAGCAATGAATGTGGATTCCATTCGCGACGGTATTGTGATCGATCATATTGCGGCCGGCGGCGGCATGAAGCTTTACCGCCTGCTCGGGCTGGAGAACCTGGATGTGCCTGTGGCCCTGATCACCAATGTGGTTTCCTCCAAGCTCGGCCGGAAGGATATTATCAAGATTGACGCGGCCATTCCCGTCAACTTTGACGTAATCGGCTTTGTGGATCCCGGCGCGACCGTCAACATCATCCGGGACGGGATTCTGAAGGAAAAAAAGCAGATGGGGCTTCCGGAGCGGCTGGTGAATGTCCTCCGGTGCAAAAATCCCCGCTGCATCTCCTGCTGTGAGCAGGAGCTGGATCAGGTTTTCCGCCTGGCGAATCCCCGGACAAAAGAATACCGCTGCCTGTATTGCGAAACCAAGGCAGCGGGTATCTGAGCGGATAAGGATCTGCCGGCGCTCCGGTTACTCCCGGGCCGCCAGAATGGAGGACATCGCCGGGCTGCTTCTCCGGCCCAGCAGCGGATGCCGGTGCTCCAGGGTCGCCATGGCAATTTCCACGTCCTCATGAACCTCTTCGGGCGTGAATGCGCCGAGCGTCACCATATCGCAGTCGCGGATCGTGGAATAGCTGAAGGTCAGCCCCACAAACGGCGTGCACCTTCCGGCGGCCATGGACTTGATGGTCATGACCGGCTTCTTCGCGTTCCAGATGATGCTGTTGACGCCCTCCACCTCGATCTGCATCAGGAAGCCCAGGCAGTTGTAGATCTGAATATAGGTCTGCACGTCATATTCATTCATATCTGAGTACTGAACCACCTCCGGCATATGGGCGGAAAGCCCCGGGATCATCCCGTGCTGCCGGATCATATCCAGGTAATCCGGCAGCCGGTCCATGGTCTGCCGGTTTTTGTTGATCAGCTGTTCGCACGCCATGTGATGAATCAGGCAGAAGGTGGCGCCGTCCTTTGCGGATTTCTCCACCAGTTTTTCTGCCTCCGCGCGCCCCTCAGGTGTGTCGTCCACATTGAGCGCCGGTGTGACGATCCGGATAATCCGCTTTCCGGTTTTTTCCTCCGTCATACGCAGCCCCTGCTCCAGCGGTCCGTCCGGTGAAAACTCCGGAGCCATCATGGCGTCAATCCCGTATTCCATATAGGCATCCGCCACTGCCGCCACATTCCGCGGATCGCTGTGCCGCGCCTTGATCATATTGTCCGCTGCGGGGCCCGTATGGCTGTATCCCAGCAGCCAGTTGGTTCCCATCAGCATCCTGGGAAGGGAAATTCCGGCAACCTCCGTACGGGGAAACTGTTTCATCATCTGTTCCTCCTTTTTATGCACACAGACATTGTTCAGAATTTTATGAAAAAGAATTCTCCGGAAAAAAGCAAAAGTCCTCCTGCCTGTTCCTCAGCCACTGAACGGATTGTTTCAGCGCCGCGATGGTTTTTGTTTCCAGCACGCATCTGGCATTCCGGCGCTCAGCCAGCTTCAGCCTGTCCGCCAGGCTGATCTCACCGTCGCCCAGGGCAAGATGGTTCCTGGGCGGCGTTTCCGTGGCGTCATGGATATGGAAATGCCGCAGGGAGGCCTGATGCGCCAGGATGAAGGGAACGTCCGTTTCATGAATGGCTTTGGAGTGTCCGATATCCCAGGTCAGGGCGAATTTCGGGCTTTCCAGAAGATATGCCGCGGCTTTCTTTTCATATTCACGGAATCCGTCCGTGTTCTCAACTGCAATCACAATGTCGTCATCGCCGGTCCATTCTTCGCAGCGGGAGCGGAAGTCCGTGAAGGACCGCATATAAACGTCGAAATCCCGCTCATACATCTGCACCTTCCGGTCCGGCAGCGTGATATGGATGCCGTGGTGCATATGCATGTTCAGAATCAGCGGCTGACGCCGGTCCCCGAAGCGGTCGCGCAGCGGCAGCAGCTTCCTGGCCGCGGCAATTGTGCGGCGCACGGTTTCCAGATACGCGTCTGAAACAAGCCGGTTGAAATCCGCGATATTCAGGTTTTCATCCAGATGAATCGTATAGTAAATACCGGCCTGCTCAGCCAGCCGCAGCAGGTCATCGGTCTTCTCCAGCCGTTCGGTCTGGTATTCCGGGAAGTTCATGTTCAGTTCAATAAACTGAAGGCCCAGCTCCCTGCACAGCGCAACATTGTCCTCCAGGGACCGGTTTTCAATCAGGGTCGGCATGCCAAACTGCATAGGCTTTTCCTCATTTCTGCTTCAGGCCGGAAGCTTCATCTCTGCCTGGCCGCGCAAAGGCCCGTCCGCCGGAAGCATCCTATCTGGCGGTAAACCAGCCGGTGATTTCGCGGGCGATGAGCTCGTGCCCCAGCGGGGATGGATGATTCCAGTGGCTGAGCAGGTTCTGCAGATCGCCTCCGCCGTCAATGTACCGCCGGAACGCCGCAAAGCTGTCACCCAGCGCGGCGCCGTATTCCGCGGCCAGTGCCCGCTCCTGCGCCGCGTGCGTCTCCAGCGCGTGCCATTCCCCGCTCTGTGAAAACCAGGTCAGATCCCAGCTGGGCGTCATCAGCATGATGGGTATCCCGCGCTCCAGCGTCTTCTCAATCATGCTTCTCCAGGCCTGCTCCGCTTCGGCCAGCCCTGCCTGCCGGTCGTTCAGCCCGTAATCCAGGATCACCAGATCCGGCTGATGGCACAGCACGTCGCGCTCAAACCGGGCGGCGCCCTGGGGAGACGTTTCCCCGCCGACGGCGGTCACAATCACATTCGTCACCGCGTAGGGGAAGCGCTGATTCAGCGTCCTGTGCACCAGATGCGGATACGCGTGAAAGGTATCCACCCAGGGTGTACAGGCATAGCCGGCAGGCACGCTGTGGCCGTGGCAGACGATATTGACCGCGGCGTTGTCAGGCCAGCGCTTCGCGAGCCGGTCGCATAAAGCGGACAGATACTCATTTTTGCCGGGAATGCTCATGCTTTCACCAAAACCTTTCTTCCTTCTGCGCAGGAGAGGCTGCCGCAAATCCGGGCAGGCTTTCCGTCATATTACAATTTCGTAAACCGGCTGTAAAGCCGCGCTGATCAATTTCCCGGTCTCCTGCCGGCTTTCCTCGCTCCGTGCCGCCATGGCGGATTCCGTGCTGACAACCGCCCCCTCCCGGACCGGTGCGATCGTCAGCGCCAGCCTGCCGGTTTTCAGCGCCTCCCGGTGCTCCCTCAGCCCGATCTCCCAGGTGTCTCCGTTGCAAAAGTTATCACTGATCATGGTATTGTCCAGGAACAGCATGCCGATATCTCCCTCATAGCTGATCCGCAGGCGGACATCCTTCAGCTTCTCCGGCAGCTCCGGCAGGCTGAATACATACTTGTGCCGGGCTGTCTGCATTACCGAAACCTTCAGCTCCATCTTCGCGGTATCCATCCGCCATTCGCCCAGCGGCCCGCGGTCCGGCATCCGCATCCATTTCCCGGATGCTCCGAGGCGCTCCGGCGGCCAACACTGCAGAATGTTGTCCGGCTCAACGGTTTCCAGCCGCAGATGGCCCAGCTCATCCTCCAGCAGCGCCGCGCCGGTAAAGATCAGGCTGCCGTCCCGCAGCAGAAACAGCCGGTTCGCCATTTCCCGGCTGATCAGAAGCACGTCAGTCTGCCGTTCTCCCTGCCGGACAGTAAAGCAGCGGGCAGCCTCGCCGTTCAGGGGTCCTGCGTTTCCTGTCACCTCCGCCCCGTCTCCGAAACGGAAGTCCGCCGGCAGTCCTTCATTCTCCATAAACACATAGAGAACCCGGCCGTCCGCTTCCGTCCTCAGCACAGGCTGCGCGGCAGCCTGTCGGAGCAGAATTCCGTCCAGATCCATTCCAAAGGGCAGAATTGCGTTTTCCTCCGGCGCCAGACTGATGTCAAAATCATATTCCTCCGCCCCGGTAATCACGCGCACCCGGTCATGCTTCCGGGCCGGCATATCCAGATGGTCCTGAAAATTGTTGATGAAGAGGAAACCGCTCTCTCCGCTGGTCCGCACAGCGAAACGCAGCGTTTCAGTATCTCTGGGATCTGTCGCGGAAGCGCCTTCCGGCAGCACGGTCTCCATCGGCGCCAGCCGGTCTCCGAAGAAGCGGGTAAAGAAATGAATGCTCTTCAGACGGCTGTAGGATTCCCGGATCTGGCCGAATTCTCCCAGCGCAGCCTGGTAGTCATAGGATATTTTCGGCACCTGCGCCTCGTTCAGATAGGTGCCGTTTTTCCCGATCGGATTGGTTCCCCCGTGGAACATATAATATCCCAGGAAATTGCAGCCGGACCCTGTCTTGATATTGGCCAGCGCGTCCACGCTCCGGTAAGGGTAGATAAACCGGTAATAGTAACAGCACATCATGCCCGCTCCCATTTCACAGCAGGCATACGGCCGGTCCTCAGGCGGATATTCCGGTGTGAAATCGTCCGCGCAGACAGCGCCGTTATGATGGTAATCCTCGTAGATATATTCCTCTGTTGCCGGATGCTCTCCCCGGTGTGAATAAAAGATCCACGGGCGGTAGGCATAGCCGCCCCACAGGGGCAGCACGCGGGGGGAATAAGCTGCTCCGCCCCATGCTGTTCCGGTGAAGAACGCTGGCTTCAGTCCGCATTCCAGGGCGATCTCCCGCAGGGCCAGAATATATTTCTCCCCTTCATCCCCTTTGTTGATCCATTCGTTGGAGATACCCGTCGTGATCTCCCACATGGCGGAGGAATGCATGTATTCGTTATCCAGCTGCACTGCGATGACGGGGCCGCCGTCCTGATAAAAGAGCCCCCGGGTCTGCTCCCCGATTTTCCCGTACAGGCGGCGCACATACCGCAGGAATTCCTCATTGGTATGCCGCACCTCAAAGGGTTTCCCGTACAGCCAGTCCGGCAGCCCGCCGTTCCGGACCTCCCCGTGGTCAAAGGGGCCCACCCGCAGAATCACATACATCCCGTGCTTCCCGCACAGGGAAACAAAGCGCCTCAGATCCCGCCGCCCGGTAAAATCAAAGACTCCCTCTTCCTCTTCAATATGATTCCAGAAAAGGTAGGTCGACACAACGTTGATCCCACCCATGCGCATCTTGATCAGCTCGTCCTCCCAGCGCGAGGCTTCCATCCGGCTGTAATGGAGCTCACCCGCTACAGAAAAGAAAGGTTTCCCGTTCTTCTCCATGTAGTAATTGTTGAAGCTGATCCATTCCCCCGCAGGAGAGCTTCCTCTGAAATCCTTTCCCAGGTCAAACCGGGTTCCTTCCCGATACCGGCTCAGATCAATCTGATATTCCATTGTGCCACGCTCCTCTGTGCGTCTTCTTTTCTTTGATTGTAGCGTATTTTTTTCGTTTAATCACTCATTTTTACTGCGGCATGATTGATAAATTTTGCGGGAGCCGGATCCCGGAGTCTGTCCTGAACAGCCGGGATGTCCGCATGCCGCAGGAGTTGCCAGAGACCAGGCCGGATGGTAATATATTGTTGCGTACAGGCAATATGCTGCAGTTTTTCCGTATACAAAGAACAATAAAATAAAAAGGAAGGCGATCGTCAATGGATTCTCCGAGAACAGAAAGCTCGTTTAACTTTGACTGGGAATTTGCTCTGACAGATCAGACTGATTTTCCGGAAGCTGATGTTTCCTTCCGCCCGGTGCAGCTGCCCCATGACTGGTCTGTGGATTATGAAGTACAGGCCGATGCCCCTTCCTGCGGGTCAGGCGGCTATGCACGGACCGGTATCGGGTGGTACAGGAAACGCTTTGTCTGTATTCCGGAAGCGGGACGGGAGGCTTCCCTGCTGTTTGACGGCGTCTATATGAACTGCGATCTCTGGGTCAACGGGAAGCACGCGGGCCATCATGCATATGGCTATACATCCTTTGAGGTGAAGCTGACGCCGTTCCTGCAGACAGGTGAAAATGAAGTCCTGATCCGTGTGGATAACAGCCATCAGCCTAACAGCCGCTGGTATTCCGGAAGCGGGGTTACCCGCAATGTCACCTGGATTGAGCACAGCCCGGCGCATATCCCGTTATGGGGCGTCTGTGTCCGCAGCTCGCTGAAGGAAGGAAATGCTGAGATCGAGATAGCCACGGAAGTCCTGAATCCCGAAAGGGAAAACGGGCTTACGCTGGCTGCCGTCATTTCTGACCCGGCAGGTCAGAGAGCTGCTGAAGCGATAAGTCCGGTCTCCGCCGTTCCGGCCCGGACGGTGCGGCAGACGGTGACGATTCCGGATCCCGACTGCTGGGACCTGGATCATCCTGCGCTGTACACGGTGAAGGTTCAGCTGGTCAGGGGCACGGAAGTGCTGGACAGCTGCCAGGTTTCTTTCGGCATCAGGGAGATCTCCTTCTCCGCGGAGACCGGTTTCATGCTCAACGGCCGCAAGCAGATCATGAAGGGCGTATGCCTGCATCATGACGGCGGCGGCGTCGGCGCCGCAGTTCCGCCGGCCGTCTGGGAAAGGCGGCTGAGGAAGCTGAAGGAAATGGGGTGCAACGCGCTGCGCTGCAGCCATAACCCTCCGGATCCATCACTGCTCCGGCTGGCCGACGAAATGGGATTTGTAGTCATGGATGAGGCTTTCGACGAGTGGCGGCATATGAAGGGAAAGGAATTCGGATCCAACACGCATCAGAGCCGGGGATACTCCGACTGGTTCGAATCCTGCTGGCGGGATGATATCCGTTCCATGATCCTCCGGGACAGGAATCATCCCTCTGTCGTAATGTGGAGCGCCGGGAATGAAATCCTGGAGCAGATCACGGACGACGGCCCGGAAATCCTGAAAGAGCTCGTCGGGTTATGTCACGCGCTGGATCCGACCCGGCCGGTCACGGCAGCCTGCGATCAGATGAAGGCCGAACCCCGGGCAGCCTCGGAAGCCTTCCTGCGGGAAATGGATCTGGTCGGCGTAAACTATGCCGACAGGTGGCGGGAACGCACGGAAACCTTCTGGACGGAGGATAAAACGGAGCATCCGGAATGGAAGCTGCTGGGTACGGAGGATATCGCCGTCAACGGGCGCCGGGGAGATTACCGGCTGGAAACGGAAGAAAGCGTATGGGGAAGAACCCCCTATTACGCCAGAATGCTGAAGGCGGAAAAGCTCTGGAAATATGTCCGGAGCCGTCCGTTCATGATCGGGTCCTTTATGTGGACAGGCATTGACTATCTTGGAGAATGCTTCTGGCCGGACAAGGGGTCCTCCGCGGGTGTGCTGGATACCTGCGGATTTGAGAAGGATGGGTACTGGTTCTATCGCTCCTTGTGGCGGAAGGACGTTCCGACACTGTTCGTCGCTCCATGGCCGGATCCGGCAGTTTACGGAAAAGACCGGATCATTCCGGTCATTGTATATACAAATGCCTTCAGGGCAGAGCTTTTCCTGGGAGGCCGGAGCTATGGCGTGAAGGCGTATGAGTTCCCGAATCAGGGTATGACGAAACAGTGGGCGCATTTTGACCGGAGACAGTGCCCAATCACGACCAACGACCTCCATCTGTCCTGGGATGTCCCCTGCACCGGAGAGCCTGTGATTGTGGTGGGATATGACGAAAACGATCATATCATTTCCAAAGCCGAACTGTTTCCGCCCGCTGCCGCAACGCATCTGACCGCGGAGCCGGATCAGCCGTCGGTTGCCGGATCCGGGGAGGATGTGATTCAGATTGAAATCGCACTGCGCGATAAACAGGAAAGGATTGTCACGAGCGCGGATCAGCCGGTTGCCGTCTCAGTTGAAAACGGAACACTTCTCAGTCTGGATAATGGTGATCCCTCGGATCACACGCTGTATTCCGATCCCTGCCGGAATACCTTCCGCGGCCGGGCGCTGGCCGTCGTCCGCGCGCACAGGCAGGCCGAAACGGTCACCATCCGGATCTCTGCGGAAAACCTGGCGCCGGCGGAGATCATCGTGCCCGTCATACTTTCCGTATGACCTGATACGTTTTCTGTTAATCCTGTCCGAGAAGTCGAAACTGCTGGGGTGTCATGCGGTGCTGCTTTTTGAAGGCGTTGCAGAAAACGCTTTCGCAGGAAAAACCGGTGCTGAAGCAGATTTCCTTCACGGTCAGCTCCGTATATTTAAGCAGATAGCGGGCGGAGGCCATACGCCGGTTGATGATATACTCGTGCGGCGTATATCCCGTTTTCTGGCGGAATACCCGGATAAAATGATATTCGCTGAGCCCGGCGAATCCGGCCAGACGGCTGACAGGAATATCTTCCGTAAAGTGCTCGGAAATATAAATCATCGCCCGTTCCACCGCCTCGGTGCCGGTTCCGCCCGCACCTGTTCCAGGATTATAAATCATGAATTCTGTCAGGATGTCTGTAATGTATTTGGACAGGAGCGGCTCCTGAAACTGATTGTTTTCGGCAAACGCTCTCAGGATGCTGTGCATCTTCCGGATTGCCGGGAAGGCATTCTCCATGGAAAAGACGTTTCCCAGGCGGGCAATAATATATTCATAGTAATTTCGTGCCTGCACTCCGTCAAAATGAAGCCAGATGCACTCGGCACCGTCTCTCGCGGAGTAGCCGTGAGGCTGATAGCAGTCCAGCAGCACAAACTGCTTCTCCGCGACCTGCAGCTGCTTTCCAGCCAGATCCAGCATCATATGTCCCTTCTGAATATACATCAGCAGGAAGCTGTCAAAGGAGCTGCGCTTCAGCATATATCCGGGCTCGTAGGTAAAAATCCCGCACTGAAGGGGGTACAGAAACAGCTCCTGGGCGGTTTTGCTGGGGGAATTAATATAATAATCCGATACAAACGAGACTTTCTGCTCCGCAGATTTCATAAGATCACCTCCGACGCGGTTCTGTCACAGTCCGGGGCGGGTCCCTGTATCTGTTCTGTCGCATTTTTTCTGTGTCGAGTATAGCAATTTTTCATGATCTTTTCAACTTGCTCCATTTTCTCGGAAGGCAGAAGATCCATTAAATCATCATGAAGCGCATCGCGCTGAAAGATCAGCCCGGCGCGCAAAAAGCAAAAAGGATCAATATTGATTTTTCAGAAAGCAAATTTTATCAATTGCTTCGCAGAAAATCTCATTGACGCAGTCCGTGTGTAATGGTACCATTTTTGCCAGAATAGACGTTTTTGTCCGCAATATCATAAATAATATCTGCTTCTGCAGCAACGAAAAGAGGAGAAGCGAAAATGAAAAAGAAAGGGACGGTCATCCATACAAACAGCGGTGACCGGATCGTCTCATCCAGAATACCTGCGTCCAAGGTTTTCAGGAAGCACTGGCTGCTGCTGCTGATGCTTCTCCCTGCCGTGGTTTACGTGCTCATATTCTGCTATGTCCCGATGAGCGGCCTGGTACTCGCGTTTGAAAAGTATCAGTACCGGGGCGGAATCTATCATTCTCCCTGGATCGGGCTGCAGAACTTTAAGGCGATCATGATTGATGGGAAGCTTCCCGGGGTCACGCGGAACACCATTCTTTACAACATTGCGTTCATTTTTCTGGGCGTGGTTTTTGAAATGGGCAGCGCCATTCTGCTCAACGAACTGAGGAACCGGTATTTCAAGAAGATCGCCCAGTCCTTCATGTTCCTTCCCTACTTCATCAGCTGGGTCGTGGCCGGCGCAATCATGTACAACATCTTCAATTATGAGCGCGGCATCTGGAACAGTATCGCCGTCGTGCTCGGAGGATCACGCTTTGACGTGTACAACACACCCACGGCATGGCCGTTCATTCTGGTGTTCCTGAAGCTGTGGAAGCAGACAGGATACGGATCCGTCGTTTACCTGGCGGCGATTGCCGGGATGGATCAGGAGATGTTTGAAGCGGCGGATATTGACGGAGCGAATGCCTGGCAGAAGATCCGCTTCATTACGATTCCTTCTCTGACTCCGACGATGATGGTCCTGGTGCTGATGGCCATCGGGAACATTTTCCGGGGCGATTTCGGTCTGTTCTACCAGACCGTCAAGAGCTCCGCACTGCTTCAGCCCTCAACAGACATCATTGATACCTATGTGTTCCGCCTGCTGATCAACAACGCGAATATCGGCGTGTCCGCGGCCGTCGGCCTGTATCAGTCCGTGCTTTGCTTCATCACGATTATGATCTGCAACAAGCTGGTCAAAATCACGAATCCCGACTATGCGCTGTATTGAGAGGAGGCGTGAAATATGACTGTTACAGCTAAACACGCTGGAAAAAAGAAAATCCGCATGACCGGAGATCAGATCGCCGTCAGTCTCTTCGGATATCTTTTCATCGGTCTGTTCGCCCTGATCTGCCTCCTGCCCTTTTACCTGATTCTGATTGCCTCCTTCACCCCGGAGAATGATATGATCCGGAGCGGCTACCCCATTCTGCCGGGCAATCTTTCCCTGGAAGCCTATGCCCTGTGCCTGAAAAATCCGATGGCCATTCTCCGGGCCTACGGTGTCACGGCGGGCATCACGCTGGTGGGAACCTTTCTGGCGGTTTTTCTCGCGACAATGACGGGCTATGTGCTCAGCCGCCGGGATTTCCCGTGGCGCAACGGTTTCGCTTTCTTCTTCTTTTTCACCACCCTCTTCAGCGGCGGCCTCGTGCCCTGGTTCATGCTTTGCGTCCGTTACCTGGGCTTTAAAAATCAGGTCTATGCGCTGATTCTGCCCCTGATGTTCTCCGTCTGGAACATGATCATCGCGAAGTCCTTTATGTCCGGAATTCCCGCCGCGATCACGGAATCCGCCAAGCTGGAGGGTGCCAACGACTTCACGATTTACGTCCGGCTGATGCTGCCGCTTTCCAAGCCTCTGCTGGCGACGCTGGCCCTGTTTTCCGCCCTGGGCTACTGGAATGACTGGTATAACTGCATGCTCTTCATCACGGATGACCATCTGTTCAACCTGCAGTATTACCTGCAAAGCATGCTGGGCTCCGCTGAGGCGATGCGACTTGTGGCGGAGAAGTCCGGTATGGATCTGCCGGCCGTCCCGCTGGAGGGCATGAAAATGGCCATGACCATCATCGCCACCGGCCCGATTGTTCTGCTCTATCCCTTCCTGCAGCGCTACTTTGTAAAGGGACTGACCATCGGTGCGGTCAAAGGGTAAGAATTATGCGTCCCGCAGTGCGGGAATATACGCATAATTCTTACAGAGCGAACAGGAAGCAAGCTCCCCGGTGGGGAGTTGCGACCATGTTCGCGACCGGAGAGGACAAGCTTTTACCCTATTTTGTTCTGCACCGCCGTCAGGCGGTTCAAGAAAAGTGAAAGGTTTCCTTTCACAAAAATATTTCATAGGAGGAGAACCCCATGAAAACCAAGATAACTGCCCTGATCCTGACCCTGTGCGTGCTCCTGTCATGCATGGCGGCCGTGACAGCGTCCGCCTCCGGCGTCGCTGATCTGCCGGACGACTGGCGGACCAATGTCATCAAGGCCACGCCTGACATGTATCCCGACACGGATCTTTCCAAGCCCTACACCGTGAAGATCTATCAGGTCGGCGATAAGCCCGTTGACTGGGACAAGATCCAGAACTCTCTCAATGAACAGCTGGCGCCCTTCAACACCAGCATTGACACCGTGTTCATGAGCTGGGCCGACGTGGGAACCATGTATTCTCTGAACCTGGCTGGCGGCGCTGACATCGACCTGATCTTCACCGCTCCCTGGGAATACATGTTTACCGAAGCCGCCAAGGGCTCCTTCTTTGAGATGGACGCGGACTTCATCGCCAAGTACATGCCTCTGGCCAACAAGTATCAGGCTCCCGAATCCTGGGATGAGACCCGGATCAACGGAAAGAACATCGCCGTTCCCTGCAACCGGATGGCTCCCGAAGGCCGTCTGATTGCCATCCGCACGGATCTGGCCGAAAAATACGGCATCGGCGAACTGAAGAACTGGGACGATTTCAAAAACTTCCTGCTGACCATCGCGGAAAAGGAAACCCCCGAATCCGGTATCCTCGCCTTCGGCGGACAGGAAAACAACACCGCCTTCTGGGAACTGTGGTATACCAACGAGAACTGGTTCGACGCCTATTTCACCAACAACCTCCGGTTCTCCTTCCCCTATGAAGGCAAGGTTCCCGCTGCCGAGGACATCAAGCTGGCGTGGGAAACCGATCTGTTCCGCGAGTTCTGCAGAGAGATGAAAACGCTGGCGGACGCGGGCGTCTGGAGCCGCAGCGCGCTGAATGAGACCGTCAATCAGTGGCAGGCCTTCGGCGCAGGCAAGAGCGCTTCCATCGAATGGAACGGCACGGTCTTCACCTACATGAAGGAAGTCGAAAAGAACGAGGGCGTCACAACCGCCGCCTATGACCTGTTCAAGGAAAAGGGAACCCTGGTTACCGCGGAAGCCTATTCCAACGGTGACATCGCGATTGCGGCCGGATGCGCAAATCCCGAGCGCGCCGCCATGGTGCTGGACCTGCTGAAGTTTGATACCGCGATGAACCACACCGTGGTGCTGGGCATCGAGGGCGACCACTACAACATCGACGAAAACCGCATCTATACCGAAACCGACAACACCGCGAGCTATCTGCCGGACGGCAACTCCCTGTCCTGGGCGACCCGTAACGGCGACGTGGAGAAGGCCGGTGTTCCGGAGCGGGAGCAGGTCATCTATGATGAGTGGAAGCGCAGAATGACCGCAAACCCCCTGACCGCCTTCATCTTCGATCCGTCCCCCGTACAGGCCAATGCTGACGCGGTGGATTCCATCATCGGCGATTATTACGGCATGCTGGGTCTCGGCCTGGTGGACGATGCGGACGCCAAGCTGGATGAAATGCTGGATAAATGCTACAAGGCCGGACTGCAGGATATTTATGACGAGCTCTACAAGCAGTACAACGCCTGGCTGGCTGCCCGCTGATCATTCACTGACCGGCAGTCTTTCCTGAGTGATCCTTGTTCCGGAAAGGGCTGACCGGCCGGAATAAAAAAATGCGGCATAACCGATATGCTTTCGGTTATGCCGTCTTTTTTCTGTTTATCCGCGCCAGCTCTCGTCGGAGGGATTGTTGCGGAAAGCGATCAGCCGGGCAATATCCGCCGGCTGGATGTATCCTTCCTTCGCCGCTTCCTCTGCGATCACGTCGAAATTGGTCAGGGATACATTTTTCACATTTGCCGCCGCCAGCCGCTCCAGACCCTTCTTCATGCCGTAGGTAAAGATGCTGGCGATGCCCAGCACCTCAGCGCCTGCCTCCCGCAGCACGTCCACCACCTCGAGCACGCTCCCGCCGGTGGAGATCAGGTCCTCCACCACAACCACCTTCTGGCCGGGCTCCAGCCGGCCTTCGATCTGATTCTGCCGGCCGTGATCCTTGGCGCCGGATCGCACATAACCCATGGGCAGCCCCATGATATGCGCCGTAATGGCCGCGTGCGCGATGCCTGCCGTTGAGGTGCCCATCAGCACCTCCGCTTCGGGATACTCCTCCCGGATCACCTGCGCCATGGCAGTTTCCACATCCGTCCGTACTTCAGGCGCCGTCAGGGTCAGCCGGTTATCGCAGTAAACCGGGCTCTTGATGCCGCTCGCCCAGGTAAAGGGTTCCTCCGGCCGGAAGAATACCGCCCTGATCTTCAGAAGATCCCGGGCAATGGTTTCATTGATTTCCTGTCTGGTCATTCTTGCTCTCTCCTTTGTCATTCTTCACCGGTAAAGTCCTTCATGCACCGCTCATAGGCCGCGACCGGATCCGCCGCCGCCGTGATCGGTCGGCCCACCACGATATAGTCGCTGCCGACCCGTTTCGCCTCCGCAGGCGTCATGACCCGCTTCTGATCACCGGCATCGCCGTCCGCGAAGCGCACGCCCGGCGTCACCGTCAGGAAATCCGCCCCGCAGATTTCATGAACCTTCCCTGCCTCCAGCGGAGAGCAGACAACGCCGTCCAGTCCGGCCTTCCGGGCGTTCATGGCATAATGCATAACCACCTGATCCATCGGCTTTTCAATCAGCAGGTCACGTTCCAGGGCTTCCTGATCCGTGCTTGTCAGCTGTGTCACAGCAATCAGCAGCGGCCTGCTGCCGTCCGGACGGGTCAGTCCTTCCAGAGCAGCCTCCATCATGGGAATTGTGCCCGCCGCGTGCAGGTTGCAGATATCCACGTCCAGATCGCGCAGCACAGTCATGGCCTTCTTCACGGTGTTCGGAATGTCGTGCAGCTTCAGATCCAGGAAAATCCGGTGCCCTCTGGCTTTGATCTGCCGCACGATGTCCGGGCCCGCTCCGTAAAACAGCTCCATCCCGATTTTTACAAAAGGCTTCCTTCCCTGAAACAGATCCAGAAACGCCAGCGTTTTCTCCGCGTTCGGAAAATCACATGCAATGATAACGTCCTTTCCCATGCTGCTCCTCCTTCTCCGGAATCACCGGTTGATCAGTTCCCTCAGATTCTCAATGCCGTATCTGTCCATGGCCGCTGGCAGCCCGCCGATGATTTTCCGGCAGGCCAGCGGATCCGTCAGGTTGGCCGCTCCGACCTCGACGGCGGACGCACCGGCCATCATCATCTCCAGCACGTCCTCCGGGGAGGAGATGCCGCCCATACCCACCACCGGAATCCTTACCGCCCGGCTGACCTGCCAGACCATGCGCAGCGCCACCGGAAAGACCGCCGGTCCGCTGACGCCGCCTGTCACGTTCTGAAGCACCGGTCTGCGGGTCCGCAGATCGATCCGCATGCCCTGCAGTGTATTGATCAGACTGACCGCGTCTGCGCCGGCATCCTCGCAGGCCTTCGCAATGGCAGCGATGTCTGTCACATTGGGACTCAGCTTCATGATGACCGGCTTGTGCGTCACGGCCTTCACCGCCCTGGTCACTTCAGCAGCCGCTGCGGGGTCCGTTCCGAAGCTCATGCCGCCGCCATGCACGTTCGGGCAGGAGATGTTGACCTCCAGCCATCCCACCTGCTCCTCCTGATCCAGAAGCGCGCAGGTTTCCTGATATTCCTGCAGGCTGAAGCCGCTCACATTGGCCATCACCGGTTTATGGAACACCCGCTTCAGCTTTGGCAGTTCCTCGGCGATCACTCTGTCCACCCCGGGGTTCTGCAGTCCCACCGCGTTGATCATGCCGGAAGGGCATTCCGCGATCCGGGGCGTCGGGTTGCCGAAGCGCGCCTCCCGGGTCGTTCCCTTAAAGGAAAAGGTTCCCAGACAGTTGATATCATACCACTCCGCGAATTCATACCCGAAACCGAAGGTTCCGCTTGCCGGAATCACCGGATTGTCCAGCGGGAGACCGCACAGCTCCACACTCAGGCGTCCCACAGAATCTCTCCCTTCTCCAGTACCGGTCCTTCCCTGCAGATCCTCTTATACCGGATTTCGCCCGGATGCTCCGGATCCTTCACCCGGCAGCTGCAGCCCATGCAGGCGCCGAAGCCGCAGCCCATCCGCTCCTCAAAGCTGAACTGGCCGTCTGTCTTCGCCGTGCGGTATACGGCCCGCAGCATCGGTTCTGGTCCGCAGGTGAAAAAATAACTGTAATTCTCCGGAAAAGCGTCTGTCACGAAGCCTTTCCGTCCATGGCTGCCGTCCGCCGTCACAACGGTTACCTCGCAGCCCAGCGCCCGGAAATCCGCTTCCCCGAAAACCTCCGCCTCCGTGTTGAAGCCCAGCACGGCATGCACCGTTTTCCCGGCCTTCAGCAGTTCCCTGGCCAGCAGGTACAGGGGCGGCACGCCCGCTCCGCCGCCCAGCAGCAGCGGCGCTTCCCCCGCCCGGCTCAGATCGTAGCCGTTCCCGAGCCCTGTCAGCACATTCAGTTTCTCCCCGGTCCGCATCCGGCTCAGCTGATCCGTGCCGGCGCCAACCGTCTTGTAAATCAGCCGGAGCTCCTCCCCCTCCTGATCAAACACGGAGATCGGCCGCCGGAGAAACCGGCCCGCCAGCGCGATGTTCACGAACTGGCCCGGCCGGTGGAGCTCCAGGCCTTCACCGCGCAGGCTCAGCCGGTAAACGTTTGCCGTAAGCGGTATGTTCCCGGTAATGGTCAGCAGTGTTTCTTTCATAATATCCTCACTATGCGTCAATCGTCGAGATCGTCAGCGTGGTCTCCTCCAGCACGTCCAGCAGCACCCGCACCGTATCCAGGCTGGTAAAGATCGTTGCGTTGTTCTCCGTGGCGCAGCGGCGGATCTGCAGACCGTCGCTCTCCGAATCTGTGGAGCCGATATCCCGGGTATTGATGATATAAGCCACATGGCCCTGCCGGATGCTGTCCAGAATTTCCTGACTGCCCTGCCGGATCTTCTTCAGCACATGCGTCCGGATACCGTGCTCCTTCAGGTAGGTGGCCGTACCGGTGGTTGCCTCGATGTTGAAGCCCAGGTTGTAGAACCGGCGGACCAGCTCCAGCGCTTCCGGCTTGTCCCGGTCCGCGATGGTCGCCATCACGGTTCCGTAGTTCTGCAGCCTCGTTCCGGCGGCCTGCAGCGCCTTATACAGCGCGCGGTTCAGCTTGTCGTCGTATCCGATGGCTTCGCCGGTGGATTTCATTTCCGGGCTCAGGTAGGCGTCCAGGCCCTTGATCTTGTTGAAGCTGAACACCGGCACCTTCACGTAGAAGCGCTTCTTTTCCTCAGGATAGAGATCGAAGATGCCCTGCTCCTTCAGGCTCTTGCCGAGGATGACCTCCGTGGCGATGTCCGCCAGGGAGTAGCCCGTCGCCTTGCTGAGGAAGGGTACGGTCCGGCTGGACCGCGGATTCACCTCAATGATATAAACGTCTTCATGCTCGTCCACGATGAACTGGATATTGAACAGACCGACAATGCCGATGCCCAGGCCCAGCTTCTTCGCGTACTGCAGGATGATGCCCTTGACCCTGTTGGAGATTGAGAAGGCCGGATACACGGAGATGGAATCGCCGGAGTGAATGCCCGTGCGCTCCACCAGCTCCATGATACCGGGCACAAATACATCCCGGCCGTCGCAGATGGCGTCTACCTCCACCTCCTTGCCCCGGATATACTTGTCCACCAGCACCGGCTTGTCCTCATCAATCGCCACTGCGGTTTTCAGGTACTGCCGCAGCTGTTGTTCATTGGCCACGATCTGCATGGCCCGGCCGCCCAGCACGAAGCTCGGCCGCACCAGCACCGGGTATCCGATCTCCTCGGCCGCCCTGACGCCGTCCTCAATCCGGGTAACCGCCTGCCCCTTCGGCTGCGGGATGTTCAGCTCCAGCAGAATCTTCTCAAAGCTGTCCCGGTTTTCCGCCCGCTCAATGGCAGCGCAGTCCGTGCCGATGATTTTCACGCCCCGGTCCATCAGCGGCTGGGCCAGATTGATGGCCGTCTGTCCGCCCAGGGAGGCGATCACGCCCTCCGGCTTTTCAAAATCGATGATCGCCATGACATCCTCCGGCGTCAGCGGTTCGAAATAGAGCTTGTCGGCGGTAGTGTAATCCGTGGATACCGTTTCCGGATTGTTGTTGATGATAATGGCCTCATAGCCGGCCCGGCGGATCGTCTGGACCGCGTGAACCGTGGAGTAGTCAAATTCCACGCCCTGGCCGATGCGGATCGGTCCGGCGCCCAGCACCACGATCTTTTTCTTCTCCGTCAGCCGGGAATCATTCTCCCCGCTGTAGCTGCTGTACAGGTACGCGATGTATTTGCCGGTGTGCAGGGTATCCACCATCCGGAAAACCGGCACGATTCCCTTCGTCTTCCGCAGGGCATAGATCTCCGTTTCCTTCTTCTGCCAGAGCCGGGCAATCTCCTCGTCCCCGAAGCCCATTTTCTTGGCTTCAGCCAGCAGTGCCGTATCGCCCGGCGCTGCCTGCAGGCGCTCCTCCATCCGGACGATTTTCTGCAGGCTTTCCAGGAACAGCCCGGTGATCATGGTCACCCGGTGCAGCCTCTCCATGTCCGCTCCGCGGCGCAGCAGCTCCGTCACGGCGAACAGGGTATCCGCCCGGAACTCGGACAGATAGGACCACAGCTCCTCCGTTTCCATTCCGGCGAACTTCTTCATCCACAGGTGGCACACGCCGGTTTCCAGGCTCCGCACGCTCTTGAGCATGCACTCCTCCAGATTGCTGCCGATCCCCATCACCTCGCCGGTGGCCTTCATCTGGGTACCCAGTGTGTTCGGCGCCGTGGTGAATTTGTCAAAGGGGAACCGCGGGAACTTGGCCACAATGTAGTTCAGGCTCGGCTCCATGGCCGCGGTGCCGCCAGCGACCGGGATTTCCTCCAGCGCCATGCCCAGCGCGATCTTCGCCGTAACCCGGGCAATGGGATAGCCGCTGGCCTTGCTGGCCAGTGCGGAGGACCGGCTGACCCGGGGATTCACCTCAATCAGGAAATATTCGCTGCTTTCCGGATTCAGGGCAAACTGTACGTTGCAGCCGCCTTCGATTTTCAGCTCCCGGATAATTTTGATCGCGCTGTCGTTCAGCATCTTCAGATCCGCATCCGAAAGGCTCAGAATCGGCGCCACAACCACGCTGTCCCCCGTATGCACACCCACAGGGTCCACATTCTCCATGCCGCAGATGGTGATTGCGCGGTCATTGCTGTCCCGCATGACCTCAAACTCAATTTCCTTGTAGCCCTTGACGCTTTTCTCGATCAGCACCTGGTGCACCGGGCTCAGCCGGAAGGCGTTGGCGCCGATCTCCTCCAGCTCCTCCGGATTGTTGGCGAAGCCGCCGCCGGTGCCGCCCAGGGTGAAGGCAGGCCGCAGTACGACCGGGTATCCGATGTCCTCCGCCGCCTTCCGCGCCTCCTCCAGGCTGTAAGTGATTTCGGACGGAATCACCGGTTCTCCGATACGCTGGCACATTTCCTTAAAGAGCTCCCGGTCCTCCGCCATTTCGATGCTTTTGCTGGAGGTGCCCAGCAGCTCCACGCCGCATTCCTTCAGCACGCCCTTCTTCTCCAGCTGCATGGCCAGGTTCAGGCCGGTCTGGCCTCCGATGCCGGGCACAATGGCGTCAGGCCGCTCGTAGCGCAGGATTTTGGCCACGTATTCCAGGGTCAGCGGCTCCATATACACCTTATCGGCAATCGAGGTGTCCGTCATGATCGTCGCCGGGTTGGAGTTGCACAGCACCACCTCATAGCCCTCTTCCTTCAGGGCCAGGCAGGCCTGCGTGCCCGCATAGTCAAACTCCGCCGCCTGTCCGATGACGATCGGTCCGCTGCCGATAATCAGTACCTTCTTTACATCCGTACGCTTTGCCATGACCGTTCTCCTTCCCGCTTCCGCGTCCTTCCGGCCTGATGCTCAGGCCTGATATCTGTAAACTGTTTTACCGCTGTGCACCGTCTGCAGGCATCGGCCGAATACCCGGCTTCCTGCGAACGGCGTCGCCTTTCCCATGGACAGGAACTCTTCCGGATCCACCGTATATGCCGCCCCGAGATCCCAGACCGTGCAGTCCTCCGGATCCGCGGCGATCCCGAAGCGTTTTCTCGGCGTTTCCGTCATCAGGTCAATCAGGCGTTCCAGGGAAAGGATGCCTGTTCTGACCAGCCCGGTATACAGCACCGGGAACGCGCATTCCAGCCCCACCACGCCGAAGGCGCTGCCTGCCAGTCCCCGGCTCTTTTCCTCCGCGCTGTGCGGCGCGTGGTCCGTCGCGATCATATCGATCGTGCCGTCCAGCAGGCCCTCCAGCAGCGCCTCCCGGTCCTCCCGTCCGCGGATAGGCGGATTCATGCGGAAACGCCCGTCCTCCTGCAGATCGTTTTCATCCAGCAGCAGGTAATGCGGCCCGGTTTCACAGGTCACGTCCACGCCTTCCCTTTTTGCCCGGCGGATCAGCTCCACGCTTTCCTTCGTGCTGATATGACAGACGTGATAGGCGCATCCCGTTTCCTTTGCCAGCCGCAGATCCCGGGCAATCGGCCCCCACTCGCTTTCGGAGCAGATTCCCCTGTGCCCGTGGGTCCTGGCATAAACACCGTCATGAATGTATCCGCCCCGAAGCAGGGATTCATCCTCGCAGTGAGCCGCGATGATCTTCCCCAGGCGCTTCGCTGCCTCCATCAGGGAGCGCATCATGCTCTCCTCCTGAACACCCTTTCCGTCATCTGAAAAGGCGATGACCCTGGGCGCCAGGCCCTCCAGGTCCGCCGGTTCCCGGCCCTTTTCCCCCACGGTCAGCGCGCCGTAGGGCAGCACCTGCACCAGATCCCCGGCCCGTCTGATCGCGTCCTCCTCTTCTGCCAGATGCTCCGGGCTGTCCGGAACAGGATTCAGGTTCGGCATGGCGCAGACGGTGGTATAGCCCCCGCGCGCAGCAGCCAGGCTGCCGGTGCGGATTGTCCCCTTATAAGAAAAACCCGGCTCCCTGAAATGCACATGCACGTCACAGAAGCCGGGAAAACGGAAAAGGGAATCGGATCCCGCCATGCCGGGTCTGGCATCCGGGCGAACCTGCTGTACTGACATCATGCTCTTTCTCCTTTCCCAAAACAAAAACCCCGCCGGATCCGGCAGGGTGAGCGCACACAAAAAACGGCCCTGATCTTGCCGATATCCCGTATCGCCTTAAAGATCGGTACTGACGGATTTTTATCATATTCCCGGGAGCTTGTCAAGACCCCGGAGGCAGCATGCCGCAAAAAAACAGGAGAGCCGTCTGGCTCTCCTGCCGGAAACGGGCTTTGCCCGTCAGGCCGCGGGGGCTTCCTCCGCTTCAATGCCGTTAATAAAATTGTACAGCTCGATGGCTGCGTCCTTCAGGCGGGGGCCCGGACGGGCAATTGCGTTGGAATCCGCATTGAATACCTGTTTGTTCTGCACGGCGGTGATCACGCCCCAGCCCTCCCGGCCGAGGATTTCCTCCACTGCTGTGTCGCCCATGCCGGCAATGGATACGATATAGTCCGGATTCCGTTCAATCACCTGCTCCTCGCTGATGGCCAGCCAGGCATCCTCCTGATCCGCAAAAATGTTGGTCAGGCCGCAGATTTCCGCCAGCTCATTCATGAAGCTGTTTTTGCCCGCTGACCACAGCCCCCACTGCAGCGGGGAAATCTCGAAATACACGCTCTTTCCTTCTGCCTTGCTGTTCGCCCGGATCTCGTCGAACGTTTTCTGCATGTCCGCAACCAGTGCCTCTGCCTCCGCGTCCCTGCCCATCAGGGTGCCGATCATGCGGATGGCGTAGTAAGCGCCTTCAATATCAGTCGCCTGGCTGACAACGACCTTCACGCCGTTATCCTCCAGCGCCTTCACCTGGGTCTCGTCCGCCGCCATGTCGTTCATCAGCACCACCTGGGGATTCAGCGCGAGAATCTCCTCGATGTTGGTGTTCGCGCCGGACTGCACCTCCGGCAGCTCCAGCACAGACGGCGGATAGTCGCAGAACTGGCCCCGGCCCACCAGGGCATCCTCGCAGCCGATCGCGCAGAGGATTTCACAGTCCGACGGCTGCATGGCCACGATCCTGGTGGCAGGCTCCGTCAGGGTAATCTCCCGGCCGTACATATCCGTCACGGTAACGGCGGTATCCTCGCCCAGGGAGACGGCCGCGGTGCAGAGCATCAGCACGGCCAGTAACAGGGAAACCATTTTTTTGGACATAAGCTGTCCCTCCTCAGTTTTTGATCAAATGAATCAGCAGAAGAAACGCCCCATAAAAGAAGCGCCCCTCCCCGAGGAACGCCAATGAAGCCTTCACGGCCCCATAGCTCTTCCTAACTCCAGAAGAAGAAATTTCACGGTGTAAACAAGTCTCCCGGCTTGGCCTCATCCTGATGACGCACCTTCCCGCTTTCGCAGTGATTTCCATCGCGCCTTCGTCCGCTTCACGGTTACTGGTATAGCTCGGAACTCTCATCCGTATTCCTGTGACGTGCCGTTTCCGGCCCGCCGCGCGTCGCCGCGCAGATACACCGGCTATTCATTTGTCGCGCTTATTGTAGGCTTTTCCCTGCTTTTCGTCAATCCGCACGGGACCGCGGCCGGCCGCCCGGATTCCCTGTTTCGTGTTGCAGCTTTCCCCGGTTTCTGGTAGAATATGTATGGTTGGTTCATGACCATTTACAAAACAGATTGATAAAAACAGAGAGGATGACACATCCATGAAGATCCTGTACGCAGCCAGTGAATGCGCTCCCTTCAGCAAGTCCGGCGGCCTGGCGGACGTGGCCTATTCCCTGCCTCCCGTGCTGAAAGCCGGCGGTGATGACGTGGAGATTATCACACCGCTTTACAAGTGCGTCTGGGATCATTACAGCAGCCAGCTGACCTTCCGGGGCACCTATCCGGTGACCCTGCGCGATATGCAGATTGACGCGCAGGTCTATCAGGGTGAGCGGGACGGAGTAACTGTCTGGTTTATCGGTCAGGAAGGCCTGTTTATGCGGGACCGGCTGTACGGCTACAACGATGACGCCTGGCGTTTCGCTTTCTTCAGCAAGGCTGTTATTGCCCTGCTGGGGCTGCTGAGCTCCTGTCCCGATATTCTGCACTGCAACGACTGGGAAACCGCTCCGGCCATCCTCTATCTCAAGGATCTGCAGCAGCGGGATCCCCATTTTGCGGATATCCGGACTGTGTTTACCATCCATAACATCGCCTATCAGGGCCAGTACGCCCGGGAAAAGATGTATTCCGTTTTCGGCCTGGACGATTCCTGGTATGACCGTGCGCTGATATTCAACGCGGAAGGCCGGGAGGACATCAACCTGATGAAGGGCGCCATGATGATGGCGGACGCCGTGACCACGGTTTCCCCCACCTACGCCCGTGAGCTGCATCATGCCCAGTACGGCGAAGGCCTGCAGGGTGTCATTGACTATGTGGACGGCAAGCTTTACGGTATTCTGAACGGCATTGACGTCAACACCTACGATCCCCTGACCGATCCCCGCCTGCCCGCCCCCTTCAGTCCGGAGGATCTTTCCGGCAAGGCGGTCTGCAAGGCTGCGGTGCAGAAGCGGTTTAACCTGACGCCGGAACCGGAATGGCCGCTGGTCGCGGTCGTCGCGCGCCTGGTGGAGCAGAAGGGGCTGGATCTGATCAAGGACGCGCTGCCCGGCCTGATGGATCTCGGTGTTCAGCTCGTGGTCTTCGGTCAGGGAGATCCGCAGTATACGGACTATTTCCGCTGGGCCACCGAAAACTGGAAGGGGCAGATGGGCTTCTCCGACCGGTATACGGAGGATGTTGCCGCCGAGATTTTTGCCGGCGCGGATTTCTATCTGATGCCCTCCCGCTTTGAACCCTGCGGTCTGAGCCAGATGATGGCCATGCGTTACGGCACGGTGCCCGTCGTCCGGGAAACCGGCGGCCTCCGGGATTCCGTACGGGCCTACAGCTCCTTTGACGGGATCGGCGAAGGCTTCTCCTTCTCCGAGTACGCTTCCAAGGATCTGTATCTGGCGGTTCTCCAGGCCATCAAGGTGTATCTGGGGGATCCGGATACCTTCCGCACCCTGGTACTCCGCTGCATGAACAAGGACTTCTCCTGGGAGCGCAGCGCCGAGCAGTACCGGCAGATGTACAAGGAGGCCCATATGGCGGGCCATAACGTTTCCGGCATCTCCTTCCAGGAAGCCTTCGAGAACATCCGGGAAACCTACGCCCAGGTGGACGCCTGGAACCGGGAGCACCACGCGGATAAAATTCACTCCGATTTCCGCCGGATCATGGAGATCGAGCTCGTCGGCGAAGGCGCCGGCACCCTGTATATCGCCATTGAAAACGGAGAATACCGGGTGGAGCCCTGGTCCTATCATGATGCTGACTGCCATATCAAGATCAGCTACCGCCATCTGATGCGGCTGATGCGCGGCGAAACCAACGTGCCGCGCCTCTTCATGAAGGGACGGATGAAGATTACCGGTAATCTGGCCAAGGGCTTTGAAATCAAGCGTCTGCTGTCGCCCACCTGATCCCTGTGCTATATGCCAGATGAAAACAGCCGCTCTCCCGCGGCTGTTTTACTTATAAGCCAATATTCTCCCATGCGTAAAAGGCCCGGAGACAGCGTCTCCGGGCCAGTGCCATGTCATGCTGGAAACTTATTCGCCGCGACGGGCAGCAAAGCATTCGCTGCAGTACACCGGGCGATCTCCTCTGGGCTCGAAGGGAACCTGGGTAGGCTTGCCGCAAGCTGCGCAGACCACGTCAAACATTTCCCGGGGTCCATTGGAGCGGTTGGCCTTGCGGGCCTGACGGCACGCCTTGCAGCGGGTGGGCTCATTCTGGAAGCCTTTTTCCGCGTAGAATTCCTGCTCACCGGCAGTGAACACGAATTCAGCGCCGCAGTCCTTGCATACCAACGTTTTGTCTTCGTACATGGTTCGGGTACCCCCAATAATAAATAAGATAGGCGAATTCTCCGGCTGACCTGGTTTTTGACCCCACACTCGCCGCCTGGAAGGTTGCTCTGCGCTTGCTGCGCCCTCACGCGCTTCTCTCGGAATAAACATCCGGACGGACTTACATCTAGACCGCACCATGCTCCCCGCCGCTTTGGACGGATTACGTGGACCGTTTTGCCTGCGACTGGCTTCGGCTTGCAACCACAGACCCGAACAATTCAACCGCGGACATTATAACCAACGCTTAATCAAAAAGCAATATGCATTTTTGTTTTCTTTGTGCTTTCCAGCCCTTTTTTTACAAGCTTTTGAGGCTACTATACCCTTCATCCGGATCCGGTATTGTCATTTCCCCTGTCCGTAATAGGCATTGGGACCGTGTTTCCGCATAAAATGCTTTTCTTCCACGTATTCCGGCAGGCATTCCCGCGTCTGGGTCATCGGCAGGGCTTCAGTATGCCAGGCCATCATGGCCACCTCCTCCAGCACGACCGCGTTGTGCACCGCCTCCGCCGGATCCTTGCCCCAGGCAAAGGGACCGTGGTGCCGGGCCAGCACGCAGGGAACGTGCATCGGGTTCAGGTGATGATCCTCAAAGTGGGAGGCGATCACCTTGCCGGTTTCCAGCTCGTATGCCCGTTCAACCTCTTCCTTCGTCAGATCCCGGCAGCAGGGAACCGCGCCGTAGATATAGTCCGCGTGGGTGGTTCCGTAGGCCGGAATGCTTCTGCCGCTCTGAGCCCAGATCGTCGCCCACCGGGAGTGGGTGTGCACCACGCCGCCGATTTCCGGGAAGCGCCGGTACAGCTCCGCGTGGGTCGGGGTGTCGGAGGAAGGATTCAGGCTGCCCTCCACCTTGTTGCCCTCCAGGTCCATGACCACCATGTCCTCCGGTTTCAGCTGCTCATAGGGTACGCCGCTGGGCTTGATGACAAACAGGCCCTTCTCCCGGTCGATGCCCGACACGTTGCCCCAGGTGAACGTCACCAGATGGTAGGCCGGCAGCATCATGTTCGCCTCATAAACCTTTTGTTTCAGTTCCTCCAGCATTTTCAGTCCGTCTCCTTTCTCTTTACCTGACCGCTCCGCCAGTGCTTCCGGCAGAGGGAAATGTAGCTTTCGTTGCCGCCCAGAACAATCTGCTCGCCTTCCCGCGCGACCTTTCCGTCAATGATTCTGGCGTTGCAGGTGGCTTTCTTGCCGCACCAGCAGATTGTTTTGACCTCCTCAATGGTATCCGCCCAGGCCATCAGCCATTTGCTGCCTTCAAAGAAGTTTCCCTTGAAATCCGCCCGCAGTCCGTAGGCGATCACCGGAATCTCCAGGTCGTCCACGATATGGACAAGGTATTCAACCTGCTCCTTTGTCAGAAACTGCGCCTCATCCACGATCACGCAGTCGTATCCGGAGAGATCCATGCCCTCCAGCTCCTCCATGAACACGCATTCGGCGGAAAGGCCGCAGCGGGAGGCGATGGTTCTGGCTCCGTCCCGGTTCTCCAGCTGAGGTTTGACCATCAGCACCTTCTGATTGCGTTCCCCGTAATTATACTGAACCATGATGGCGTTCGCGGACTTGCTGGATCCCATCGCGCCGTAGCGGAAGTACAGTTTAGCCAAGCGTGCTCTCCTCCTCCGCCGTTCCGGCGCTTTCTGTCTGCTCCGCGGGGGCTGCCTCGGGCTCCTTCCCGGGAATTCCCCGTACGATGATCCGGTCCTCCTCAACGGTCAGCCGCGCCTCCTGGCCCAGCTGAACCTGGCCGCTCAGCAGCTCCTCGCTCAGGGTGTCCTCCACCGTCCGCTGAATCAGCCTGCGCAGCGGTCTCGCGCCGTACCTGGGATCATAGCCGTCCCTGGACAGCTTGTCCACCACTGCCTCATCCCAGGTCAGATGGATCTCCTGCTCCTCCAGCCGTTCCGCCACCTGCCGCAGCATCAGACCGGTGATCTCCCGGATTTCCGTCTCCGTCAGCGCGTGGAAGACAATCAGTTCGTCCACCCGGTTGATGAATTCGGGCCGGAAGATATCCTTGACCTCCTTCATCACCGATTCCTTCATGGCTTCATAGTCGCGGTTTTCGCTCTTCTGGGATGCACCGAAGCCCATGGCCCGGCCCGTGCCGATCGTGTGCGCCCCGGCGTTGGAGGTCATGACGACGATTGTATTCTTGAAGCTGACCACCCGGCCGGTATTGTCTGTCAGGCGCCCGTCCTCCAGAATCTGCAGCAGCATGTTGAACACATCCGGATGCGCTTTTTCCACCTCATCCAGCAGCACAACGCTGTAGGGCTTCCGCCTTACGGCTTCCGTCAGCTGTCCGCCCTCCTCGTATCCCACATATCCCGGAGGGGATCCGACCAGCCTGGAAACAGTATGCTTCTCCATGTATTCGCTCATGTCCAGCCGGATCACCGCGTCCTCATCGCCGAACATGGCTTCTCCCAGCGCCCGGCACAGCTCGGTCTTTCCGACGCCCGTCGGGCCCAGGAAGATGAAGCTGCCGATCGGCCGCTTCGGATCCTTCAGGCCGGCACGGGCCCTGCGGATGGCTCTGGCCACGGCGCTCACCGCTTCCTCCTGGCCGATCAGCCGCTGATGCAGCGTCTCCTCCAGGCGGACCAGCCGCTGCGCCTCCTGTTCCGTCATCCGCTGAGCGGGGATGCCGGTCCACTGGGCGACCACCTGGGCGATATCCTCTTCCGTCACCACATCCTTCGCGGTGCTCTGCGCCCGGTTCCATTCCGCCCGTTTTTCCTCGATTTCCTGATTCAGGCTCCGCTCCTGATCACGGAGAGCCGCCGCCTTTTCGAAATCCTGATGGGAGACAGCTTCCTTCTTCTCAATGATCACAGCCTCCAGCCGCTTCTCCTGCTCCCGCACGTCCGGCGGCGCGGTGCAGGCCTGAATCCGGACCCGGCTGGCCGCCTCGTCCATCAGGTCAATGGCCTTGTCCGGCAGAAAGCGGTCCGGTATATACCGGTCCGACAGCTTCACAGCGGCTGCCAGCGCTTCGTCCGTGATCCGGACCTTGTGATGCGCTTCATAGCGGTCCCGCAGCCCGTACAGAATGGACAGGGCTTCCTCCGCGGTGGGCTCCCCGACGGTCACCGGCTGGAAACGGCGCTCCAGGGCGGCGTCCTTCTCAATATGCTTCCGGTATTCCTCCAGCGTTGTAGCGCCGATGCACTGGATCTCTCCCCGGCTCAGGGCAGGCTTCAGGATATTGGCCGCATCCAGGCTGCCCTCCGCTCCGCCGGCTCCGATGATCGTATGGATTTCATCGATGAACAGCAGCACGTTCTTTGCCTTTTTCAGCTCGTCCATCAGGTTTTTAAGCCGTTCCTCAAACTCGCCGCGGTATTTCGTTCCTGCCACCAGGCTGCCCATATCCAGGCTCAGCACCCGTTTTCCGAGCAGCATTTCCGGCACATTGCCCGCCGCGATCCGCTGGGCCAGCCCTTCCGCCACGGCGCTCTTGCCGACGCCCGGCTCGCCGATCAGCACCGGGTTATTCTTCGTCCTGCGGATCAGGATCTGAATGATCCGCTGAATTTCGTTTTCACGTCCGATGACCGGATCCAGCTCGTTCTTTTCCGCCGCGGCGGTCAGATCCCGGCTGAATTTGTCCAGCAGGGATTTTTCCTGTCCGGAGCCGGCATTTTTTCCGGCTCTGGGCTGGAAGAAGGGAGGCATTCCCGGAACTCTGCGGGCCGGTTCCTCCTCTCCCGCGTTCTCCCGCATCTGGCGCAGAATCTGCTCCCGGGCCGCGGAGGTGTCCACGCCCGCGTTGCGAAGCAGCCCGCCCGCGACGCCATCGTTGTTCTCCAGCAATGCCAGCCAGATATGCTCAACGGAGACATAGCTCTGGCCCAGCTTATGGGATTCCAGCACGCTGGTTTCCAGCGTCTTTTTGCCCCGGGGGCTCAGCTCAATCCGTCCGCCTCTGGACTGGAACTCTTCCGCGTCCTTCCCGTCCTCCAGCTGCTTCCGGATTTCCGCCACCGTCTGGTCAAAGTCCATCCGGCTGGAAACGGCTTCCGGAACAGATGCGCCGCTCTTCAGCAGCGCCAGCAGCAGATGCTCCGTCCCGACGTAGGGCTGCTGCAGCTCCGAAGCTATTTTCTGAGCCAGGGTCAGCGTCTGCTGGGCTCTCTGGGTAAAGCGTCCGAATATGGGCATTGAAAATTCCTTTCTCTCCTCGTTATCCTGGTTGGCCTGAATGGCGCTGAGCACCGTCCGCAGCAGGCTGCGCACGTTCCCCTTCATCAGGTCAGCGTTCATCCGGCTCATGCAGTCCGCACACAGGTGGCGGATAGTCGTTTCCTCCCCCGTCACCACGGATACGGTAAAATTCGCTTCATTCACATGACATTCTTCGCAAAGCATTCTGGTATTCCCCCTCGCCTTCTTTCCGCCCCGCGCCGGTCAGACGCCGTTCCGGGCAGCGATCGTGGTCAGCATGGATTTCATCATTCTGGCGCGCATGGCGTCCTTCAGCGCTTCCGGAATCGGTACCGCCAGGGCTTTTGCGCTGACAGCCGAGGCCATCACGGGAGCCTCCTGAGCGGAAATCAGCCCCTGCTCCTTCAGCTGGCTCAGAATCCGGATGCACTCTTCCTCCGACAGGGAGTCGCCGATGCGCTCATTCACCAGGTACAGCAGCCGCTGGGAGCCGCTCTGCACCACCCGTACAATCCGGATATATCCGCCGCCTCCCCGACGGCTCTCTGTCACATAGCCGTGGTCCGGCGAAAACCGGGTTGCCAGCACATAATTGATCTGGCTCGGGGCACAGCCGAAATATTCTGCCAGCTCATTCCGCTTCAGCTCCACCTCAGAGGAATCCTCCGCCAGCAAGGTCTTTATAAAGCTCTCAATCGAGTCGCTCAGTCTCATGATCAACCCTCCTGTTCGTCAGCAGAAAATCGCACGCCGGTTTTCTGACTTTCTTTGACCATTAGAGTATATCATAAAACAATCACGGTTGCAATCCCTTTCGGCGATCCTTCCTGCGTCACCAGGTCAGGGCCTCTTCCATCAGCCGGGCCAGCTGTTCCAGGCCTTCGGCATCCTCCCGGGAAAACCGGTCCGCCGCCGGGCTGTCGATATCCAGCACCGCGGCAACCTTTCCGGACGCGTGCAGCGGAATCACAATTTCCGACCGGGAAGCGCTGTCGCACGCAATATGTCCCGGAAAAGCGTGCACGTCCGGCACCACCGTTGTCCGGTCTTGCAGGGCGGCCGTACCGCATACGCCCTTTCCCAGCGGGATGTGAATACAGGCTGGCTTCCCCTGAAACGGGCCCACAACCAGCTTCTCCCCCCTGAGCAGGTAGAAGCCTGCCCAGTTCAGCTCCTTCATACCCTCCATGATCAGGGCGGAGATATTGCTCATGGCGGCCGTATACCAGGGCTCCGCAGCCAGCATTTCCGCAGCCTGACGCTTTATCATTTCAAAATCCGTGTACATTTTCAGTTTTTCCTCCTGTCTCCGGAGCCGGTCTCCGGACATTGGGATGGCGTATTATAGCATTGCCGGCCCGGGCTTGTACACCGTTCTGCTGAAAAAGGCGGGTCTCCGGTTTTCACCTGCCGGCCCTTGAGCCCCGGGGCTTTTTGTGATATCTTGTATCCAGTGTTTTCCAAGGAGGTCCCCCTATGGAATATGAATTCGACCTGGTGGGTAAAATCGGCTCCATGGCCCTGATCCGGAAAGAGGATCAGGACATTGACTATAATATTTTTTCCCGTCTGGGGGCTGAGCTGAAGCCCGGCATGATCTGGGTCACCAGCGGCGCCACGGAAATCGGCCGGCTGGATTATATCAAGCGCACAGGCTGCGAGCTTTGCGGGGATCCGGAGCAGGACAAGGCGGATTATTCCGCCCAGGGTCAGGCGATTCTGATGCAGAACTACCGTCAGTTTGTCCGTCCGGAATACGGTATCCGCCAGATTCTGGTGGAGCATCCCCATTTCAATGACCCGGAAAAGCGGGAGCATATCCGCCAGCTGCTGATCCGGTCCGCCCGGCAGAAAACCATTCCCATCGTCAATTACAATGACCCGGTGTCCGACGAGGAAAACCGGAAAATGGAGCTGGCCGCGCGTCGGGAGCAGGGCGGTGAGGTTCATGAGTGCGTTGACAACGATGAGACAGCGGCGGTGATCGCCAGGCTGGTTCGCGCCAGGACCCTGGTGCTGATGACCTCCACTGAGGGCATCTATCAGGTTCCCGGCGATCCCTCCACCCTGGTGCGGGATGTCACCGGTTCCTCCTTCCAGGCTGTGGAGGCGCAGGTACGCGAGCTGCAGAAAAGCTGCGTCGGCGCCAGCCGGGCCGGCGCGAACGGCGCCGGCGCCAAGCTGGAATACGCGCTGGAATGCGTCCGGAGCGGAACCACCGTCATTATCGGCCACGCGCGCCATCACCTGTCCGACCTGACGGAGGGCCGGGTGCCCTGTACCCGGATCGGCATTCTGTGATGGGTTCCGGGATGGCGCCGGACGGAATGATGCTGACGGATCCTCCGGCGCTGCTGAAGGGTATCCGTTTTTTCACCCGGGAAACAGAAATCCTGTCCGATCTTTCTGTCGTCTGCGGATCCGGAGACCGCCTGGCCGCCGCCATGGACGGGGAAACCGTCCGGGAAAGCACGGTTTTCGATCTGGCCAGCATCACCAAGCTGTTCACCGGGCTCTGTCTTCTGCGGCTGCATGAAGCCGGAGAGCTCGATCCCGCCCGTTCCGTGGCCTTCTATGATCCCCGGTTTGTGCATCTCCGGGGGGCTTCCGTCGCTGAGGTCATGACCTTCGCCCTCAGCCTGCAGACGCCGGGGCGGATCGATGCCTGCCCCGGCCGGGAAAGCGGCCTCCGCTGCCTCTTTGAAACCGTCTCCGCCGGTCCGCCCGGGCCCCGGGCCTATTCCGATATCCCGGCCATGGTGCTCAAATATGTGATCGAGGCCGTTTCCGGCATGCCGCTGATGGACTGTATCCGGAAGCTGATCCTGCAGCCGGCAGGCATGACGGAAACCTGGTCCCGGGTTCCCGCTGACCGCCTGGCGGACACCATGGACTACAGCGGGGAATACCGTCTGGAGCGGGGAGTCGTCCGGTTCCGGAAGGATCTGCCCCGCGGCGTCCCTCATGATCCCAAGGCCGCCCTGCTCCAGGGGGAAAGCGGGGATCTGTGCGGCCACGCGGGTCTGTTCTCCACCCGGGATGATCTTGTCCGGTTCTGCCGGGCTGTCCTGGCCGGAAAAATCGTCTCCCCCGCCTCGCTGGAGCAAATGGCCGTCAACCGCACCGGCAGACCACTGGAGGGCGGCGGTTACTCCCAGTACCTGGGTGTCCTCTGCTATGTGCGCCATCCGGTGCAGTATTATTCGGAGATACCGGTCTATATGGGTTCCCGGGCTTTCGGCCTGGGCGGATTCACCGGCAATCATCTGTCAGTCGATCCGGAAAGAAACCTGTTCACTGTTTTCCTGGGCAACCGGGTCAGAAACCGGCTGACAGTGCTGCTGCCGGAGGAGGGCAGAACGCTGGAAAGCTACGGCCTGCGGGCCGACGGCGTCGGTTCTGTTCTCCGGGAGGACGGTGTGCGGGTTCCTTCCTCCGTTCACTATGTGCACCAGAAGGACGCGCATCTGCATACTGCCGTTTCCGCAGTACTGGATCTTCCGGAGGCGCCTTTCACCCCGGCGCTGCCTGTTTCCTGGCGCTGACCCGTCCCGCCGGACGGGCCGGCCTACACATCTGCAAATACTGTAACCGGGAGGAATAAGACATGCTGACACTGGAAAGAGCCATTGAACTGAACAGCACGATGGTCACGGAGGATCATCTGCTGCTGCACGCGAAAAACGTATGCTATGCCATGGGCGCCATGGCCCGGCACTTCGGGGAGGACGAAGGCCACTGGCAGGCCATCGGCATGCTCCATGATTATGATTATGAAAAATATCCGGAGGAGCATCTGCAGCATACCCGGGAGCCCCTGCTGGCGGCCGGGCTGACGGAAGAGGAGGTCCGGGCCATTCTGAGCCACGGCTACGGCAGCTGCAGCGACGTGAAGCCGGAAACCAATATGGAAAAATGTCTGTTCACCGTGGATGAGCTGACAGGCATCATCCAGGCCTGCGCCAGGATGCGTCCTCACGGGATCACGGATCTGGAAATCAAGAGCTTTATGAAGAAATACAAGGATAAGCGTTTCGCCGCGAAATGCAGCCGCGAAACCATTCAGCAGGGCTGTGAAATGCTCGGGATGGACGTGCGGGAGGTGGCGGAAATCTGCATCTCCGGCATGAAGGAGCATGCGGAGGAGCTGGAGCTGACCGGTACCGGAGAAGCTTCAGCGGAATAAAGACAGGCAGACAAAAAGCAGCGTCCGTTCGGGCGCTGCTTTTCGTTATTCCTTCTGTTCTGCCTCAGGCATCAGCAGCAGGGTCTGAATGCCGAAGGCATGCAGCTCAAAGGAGGCTTCCCTTCCCGCGGCCAGCGGCACGGGATTCGCCTCATCCGGGCTGCACGTGAAGATCCGCATAGGCTCCGGCAGCCTGACCGTCACCCGGCTTCTCGCGCCTCTGGGCTCCCACAGCCGGAGAATCGTTCCCTCTCCCTGATCCGCCGGTTTAATGGTTTCAATCAGGGCGTTCTCAGCCCGGAAGCTCTCAAAGGCATGTCCGGCTCCCGGCAGCATCAGCGGCGGTGTCTGATATGCATAGGCGTCCCGCGTGGCCGTGCCGGCGCAGAAGGGCCGGTCCCAGAGCTGCAGGACCCAGGAGAAGCGCTGCGTTCCCCGGTCGCAGGTATCGTCCGGCACGCACGGCGCCCGCAGCAGGGTCAGGGCCAGATCGCCTTCCTCGCAGCTGATCCCCCGGATGCCGCGGTTCATCAGCACGACGCCGTGATCCGCCTCGAACAGCGCGCTGTAATGCTGATGGCACACCTCATACCGGTCCCGTGCGAAGGCTGTGCTCCGGTGGGCCGGACGCCGCACATGGCAGAACTGCATGCCGCAAACCGCCTCGTCGGTCCGCAGATTGGTCTCAAAATGCGCCTTCAGCAGTTTATGCCGCTCCTGCCAGTCAATTTCAGTCTCAAACAGAATCCGTGGTTCGCCCGCCCGCACCGTTATCTCCTGCCGGCTGCCGCTGCCGCCGATCTGCCGTCCGATCACGGCCGTCAGCTCGGGTGTCTCCGCACCGCTGAGCGTCACCGAAACCGTCCGCACTTCATCCGTGCGGTCCAGCACATAATCCCGTGAAAGCTCCCAGGCGTCGTATACCGGCTCCACATCCCGGTACAGCCGCAGGTCGTTCATCCGCATGCCGGGCTCCTGCAGCGGCAGGCCTGTCCGCAGGTCCGTCAGTCCGGTGACCGCACCGTCCCGGGTCAGCGTAAAGGCCAGCACACCGTTTTCGATCCGCCAGCCCTCGTCCGATTCACAGACCCGAACACTCCCGCAAAGGGGCTCGGTGTCCCCAGCGCCCGCAATCACCGCCGCACCGGAAGCGGGCAGGCGGACATATCCCGCGGAGCCGTCAGGAAGCTCAAGATATTCCTTCCGTTCAAAGGGCAGGGTATTCAGAACCGTCACCGCGCCGGATGCATCTTCCGCCGGCATGCGGCAAATATCTTCAGCCAGTCCGCGGATCCGTTTCCTGATGCCCGCCTCAGCGTCCGCCAGCCGTTCCTCCGCCTCCCGGTGCACGTCCCGGATGCCGACGCCCGCGGCAATATCATGGAACTGATGGATCATCAGCGTTTTCCAGGCGGCATCCATCTCTGCCCGCGCTTCCACGCGTACCCGGGGCCTGCTCAGCGCGAGCAGGAATTCCGCGTCATGCAGCGCCTGCTCCAGGCGCTGTATCGCCAGCTTCGTTTTCCGCTGAACCGTATACGTGCCCCGGTGCCAGGAAAGATAGAGTTCCCCGTGCCAGACGCGCCCGGCGGCGCCTTCAGCCGCCCGCTCAAAATGCTGCGGCAGCGAACGCCAGACCGTGCGTGGCAGACCCTCCAGGTTCTTCTCCCGGCGCAGGTATTCCAGCATATCCCGGTCTGCCCCTCCGCCGCCGTCTCCGTAGCCGAAGGGATACAGGAGTGTCTCAATTCCTTCCGTCTGCGTGCGGTGCTTCTCCCAGCGGTCCAACAGGTTGTCCGGATCCGTCCGGGCATTGTTCTTGAAGAAGGACAGGGCCTGCACGCGGGAACCGTCTGCTCCTTCCCAGGTAAAGTCCTGCCAGGGAAAGCGCTCGCATTCCGGATCCGCCCGCAGCAGCTTCTGGGTCGCGAAATACGGGATATCCAGCGCCTTCAGAATCTGCGGCAGGCAGGGTGCGAAGCCGAAGGTGTCCGGCTGCCAGGCCACCCGGATCTCCGTGCCGAGCTCCTCCCGGAACCAGCGCTTGCCCCGGACCAGCTGGCGGATCAGGCTTTCCCCGGAGGGAATATTCGTGTCGCATTCCGCATAGAAAGCGCCCTCCGGAAGAATCTGACCAGACTGTATTTTTTCCAGCATTCTTGCATAGAGTTCCGGGCTGCGTTCCTTCAGCATCTCCAGCAGGGCAGGCTCGCAGGCCAGGAACCGGTACTCCGGATATTCGTCCATCAGTGCCAGCTGATTGGCAAAGGTGCGGGCTACCTTATGTCTGCTCTCCTCCATCGGCCACAGCCAGGCAAGGTCAATGTGGGACTGGCCGATGATCTCCAGTTCCGGCGCGCTGTCTCCGTTCCGGCAGGCCAGGACTGGAGCCAGCGCCTCCCGCGCCTTCCGGAAGGAAGCATTGCGTTCTTCCCTGGAGCATTCAAAGTCGGCAGTATGGATGTAATCCCGCAGCGCGGCCTCCACCCGCTGCCGCCGCAGGCTGCCGTCCGGCAGCCGCTTCCACAGACGGATCAGCGTATCCGCGTCCATGTACAGCTGATAGGCGTCCTCGTTCACGCAGGCCAGGCAGCTTTCACCCACCCGCTGCTGATATTCCGGCACAGGCGGGAGCGCCTGCCGTTCAGGCGGCAGCGGCCCCAGGTTCTCCAGCCGGGGCCCGTTGCCGGCATAGCTTTCGATCAGCAGCCGGAAGCAACCTTCCGCCGGCGCCTGCCGGAACAGCGTAACATAGGCATGCTGCCTGTCCACGGAGCCCATCGCCTGCCCGTCCAGGTATACCAGCTGCTCGCCGCCGATGCCGCTGCACAGCACAATCCGTCTGCCAGCACAGCCCTCCGGAAGCGTCACTTCCGCCGAAAACCAGCCGTATTCCCGGTATCTGCCCCAGGCTGTTCCCGCGGGCATGGGGGAACCGGAAAGCCCGGATGCCTCCTGCGGACTGAGCGCATTAAAGGTGAAGGCGCCGGAAAAAGCCACCGGCGTCAGCGGCTCCAGCACATGCCGCTGCAGCTCCGTATGCCAGGCCCCCAGGCGCTGGGTAAACTGACGGTTTTCAGGCATAACAGCCGCTCCTTTCAAATTGCCGAAAAGTACAGGGTTGCCCCGGATCCGCTCCGGAGAACCCGGGATTCTTCCCGCCGGTATCCGGAAAACGCAAAAAGGCAGGCTCCCCTGCCTTTTATTCATGCCTGGAATTCCTTCAGAATGTCCAGGGCCCGATCCGGATAGTTGGTGATGGCAATATCCGCGCCCTCCCGGAACACAGCCCGGAGATGCTCCGGCTCGTTAACTGTCCAGGTATTGACGGCGATACCGGCTTTATGGGCGGCCGCGCATTCACCGCCGGGAACCAGCACCTCTGTGAACATCGGATGCAGGGCGTCCATCCCCAGAGCCTGCGCGTAGGCCCACGGGCGTACCAGCGTTGCGTCATACAGGAGGCCGCATGTCTGCCCGGGATCCATCGCCTTTACCCGCTGCATGCTGTAATGGTTGAAGGAGGAATAGATAATCCGGGCCGGGGAGAATTCCCGGGCCGCCAGATCCATCACCCGCTTTTCCAGCTCCGGATAGTCAATACAGCTGTTTTTCAGCTCGATATTGATGTCCAGGCCCGTAGGCTTCAGCAGGGAGAAAACCTCCGCCAGCGTCGGAATCCGGGCATCCGCGTATTCCGGATGCGTCCGGTTGAAATGCAGGGCTTTCAGTTCCTTCAGCGTCAGGTCCCGGATGAAGCCGGTTCCCTCTGAAACGCGGTCCACCGTTTCGTCATGGGCCACAACCAGTTCTCCGTCCCGGCAGATATGCACGTCCAGCTCAACGCCGTGCGCGCCCATCTTCACGGCCAGGTCAAAGGCCTCCAGTGTATTCTCCGGCGCGTAGGCGGATGCCCCGCGGTGTGCAAAAACTCTCATGCTCCGATTCCTTTCTGATTCCTTCAGGTCTCCCGGCAGACACGGCGCCTCTTATGTCAGGCTGTCGCTTTCCAGCATCTGCAGCATTTCCGGGATCGCGGCCGCCTCAATCGGTTTGAGCGGCGGGAACTGAGGATCCATATCCTCCAGGGTCTTCAGCAGTATTTCGGACAGCAGATAGCGGGTATACCATTTGCAGTCTGCAGGCAGCACATACCAGGGAGCGTTCGGCGTACCGGTGGCGTTGATGCAGTCCTCATAAGCTTCGTCGTATCTGTCCCACAGTGCCCGTTCGTTCATGTCACGTGCGGACAGCTTCCAGTGCTTCTCCGGCAGCTCCATTCTGTCCAGAAAGCGCTGCCGCTGTTCCTCCCTGGAGATGTGCAGGAAAATCTTCACCATGCGGAAGCCGTTTTCCCAGAGATAGTTTTCCCAGTTCCGGATCTGAACATAGCGCCGCTCAAAAAAGTCATCCGTCAGGCAGCGCTTCGCTATCCGGTAATCCTTCTGCAGCTGGTGCACCCGGACCACCAGCACGTCCTCATAATGGCTGCGGTTGAAAACACCGATGGTGCCTCTTTCCGGCATCGCGCGGTTGATGCGCCACATGTAATCATGCGCCAGATCCGTGGGATTCGGCACCTTGAAGGATGTAATCTTCAGGCCCGCGGGATTCAGTCGGCCGAAAACCTTCTTGATCAGGCTGTCCTTGCCTGCGGCATCTCTGGCCTGCAGGGCGAACACCAGCCCCTCTGTTTTGGATGCATACAGCTTTTCCTGCAGCTTCGCCGCAAGCCGGAGATTTTCTTTTGTTTTCCTGACCAGCTCTTCCTTGTCATCCTTCCGGCCGCCCGCTCCCGTTGGCATATCCTTCAGAACCAGTTTCCGATTCCCGTCAAAGCAATATTCCCTGAGCGCCATGCGACCGTTCTCCCTTTGCACCTTTGTCCGTTTATTATAGCCTGCCGTCTCCCGCTTTTCAACGCGGGCCGCCGCTTATTTTTTCAGTCTGGCTGCCAGGATATTCCTGCAGCGCCGGATGGCTCCGGTGGTTCCGGCATCCTTCACGTTCTGGAAGAAAATGAAGGAAACCTTCGACTCCGGCAGGTTGATGAAGTAGGTTCCCAGCCAGCCGTCCCAGCCGTATTCATGCTTTTCTCCGAAGACAGGCAGCCGTGACGGAGCATCGCAGACCCGGAGCAGATGTCCGTAGTTGTATCCGGAGAGGTTGTCCCACAGCTCCCGCTGCAGATCCGGCGTCAGCTGGCCTCCGGTCATGTGGCGCACGGCCGCTTCGGACAGAATGCGCCTGCCGTTCAGCTCTCCCCCGTTCATCAGCATCCGGGCGAAGGCCATATAATCATCCAGTGTGGAAACCATGCCGGCTCCGCCGGACTCAAAGGCCGGCTCACGGTCATAGGCGCCCACCGCGAGATGCAGGCCGTGATATTCCTTCAGGCCGTCCTCGCAGCGCTCATAGGCAGTCACCAGGCGGTCCTGCTTTTCCTCCGGAACCCAGAAGCCCGTATCCTTCATGCCCAGCGGTTCAAAGATCTCCCGGCGCAGGAACTCGCCGAACCGCATTCCGGAGGCGGCCTCAATCACAGCGCCCAGTATATCCGCGCAGGTGCTGTAGCGCCAGTGAGTGCCCGGTGCAAAGGCCAGCGGCTGCTTTCCAAGCTCGTTGCAGAACTCCAGGGTGGACATGCCGCCGCCCGCCCGGATCTGTTCCTGGTCCGCCTCGAACACCCGGGCCGCCGCCTGTCCTGCCGGATCGATGTCCGGATAGCAGAGTCCCGCCGTCATAGCCAGCAGCTCCCCGATCCACGGCGCCCTCAGTGTTTCGGTCACGTTTCCGTCCGGGTGAATGACCCGGGGATTCCGGAATCCCGGCAGATAGCGGTCCACGCCGTCCTGCTCATCCAGGATGCCGCACTCCAGCAGAATCATGGCCGCCGCGGCCGTGATGGGCTTGGACTGGCTGTACAGCCGGAAAATGCTGTCACGGCTCACGGGCTTCCCCGCCGCGATATTCGCCATGCCGGCCTCGGCGTACGCCAGTTCCCTTCCGTCCTGATAAACCAGCAGCGTCATGCCCGCCGCCTCCCGGTTCGCGACCGCGCGCTCCAGGCATTCTGTCAGTCTTCCCTTCAGACTCATTTCAGACAGCCTCCTTCATCATTGAATCTCAGTGTCAGCATACATGTGTCAGATCAGCAGCAGTACCGCCTGCGCCAGCGCCACCGCGCAGCAGGCTGCCAGGGCCACGGTCAGCAGGCTGCGGCCCCTCCAGGCCAGCGCCACTGCCACCGCCGTACCGCAGACAGCCGTACGGACGTCTCCGGTGCAGAAAATGACGTCCGGGAACGTCATAGCCCCGAGCACAGCGTACGGAATATAGGTGAGGAAGGACCGGATAAACCGGCTTTTGATCTCCCGCCGGAAAACCGTCAGCGGAAGCATCCGGATCAGATAGGTAACGCCAGCCGTCACTGCCAGATAAGGAAGGAAAACAGCCCAGTTCATCCTCTGTCCTCCTCTCTGACCGGAAAGAGCAGCGCGCCGAGCGACGCGGCTGCCACCGCGCAGATGATAATGGCAAAGCCGGAGGAAATCCGGTTGATGCCCGGAATCAGGCGGAAGCCCACGCTCAGCGCGATTCCGGCCAGCGTAACCACCCGGACGGAAACCTGCTTCCGGGAGGGGGGCAGAATGATCGCCAGGAACATGCCGTAGATGGCGATCCCCAGCGCGGAGCGGATGAAGGCCGGCAGCAGCGTGCCTGCCGCCGCTCCCAGCAGCGTGCCGGAAGCCCAGCCCAGCCAGGGCGTGATCATCAGCCCGTAAAGGTAGGTCTTTCCGACCCTGCCAGGCTGAGACGACGCCACCGCGAAGATCTCATCGGTATTCATAAAGGAAAAGGCCAGCCGCTGCAGGGTTCCCATGCTTCCGTCCAGCCGCGGTCCCAGTGAAAGGCTCATCAGTGCATAGCGCAGATTGATGGTCAGCTGAGTCAGCGCCATTTCCGCCAGCGAAGCATTCGCCGCCATCAGCGGCAGCGCGGCAAACTGCCCGGCGCTGGTCACGTTGGTCATCGAGATCAGCACGGCCTGAAGCACGGTCAGCCCGTCTCCCACTGCCTTCATGCCGAAGGTGAACGAGACGCTGAGATATCCCAGCGCGATGGGAATCCCGTGCCGGATTCCCTGCCTGAATGCTGCTTTCATGCTTTATCCTCCAGCCGCCATGTGCCTTCCGACGTTACAATGGCATAGAAAACCGGCGCGCGCGGACAGGGTTCATCGCTGAAACGGACAGCCTCCCGGATTGCCTTTTCTGCCCGGTCCGCCTCTTCCTCCGTTCTGGCATACAGCGTACAGAAGGGGGTATCGGACTCCGTCCTGTCCCCGACGCGGACAGAAAGCACAAAGCCCACCGAATAATCCAGCTGATCGCCCAGCTCCATCCGGCCGGCGCCCATTTCCTGCGCGGCCAGTCCCAGCGCCATGGTATCCATGGAACGTACATATCCGTTCCTCCCGCAGGTCACCGTCCGGATGACATTGGCCTGGGGCAGCAGCGATACGTCGTCGCATACAGCGGGGTTCCCGCCCTGGGCTGCGATCATTTCCTTCAGTTTCTGCAGGCCGGCGCCTGAATTCAGCGCATCCCACATGCGTCTCCCGCCCTCAGCGGCATCGGAAACCAGCCCTGCCAGGCGCAGCATATGCCCGCCCAGCGTCATGGAGACAGTCAGCAGATCTCCCTCTGTCCGGCCGGACAGAACATCGATCGCTTCCTTCACTTCAAGCGCGTTGCCCACATGGGTTCCCAGAGGCTGATCCATCCCGGTGATAACAGCCACCACCGGTTTTCCGGCCAGCGTGCCGACCCGCACCATGGCTTCCGCCAGCCGGATGCTGTCCTCCAGCGTGTGCATGATCGCGCCGGATCCGGTCTTGACATCCAGCACGATCGCGTCGGATCCGGCTGCCAGCTTTTTGGACAGGATGGAGGAAACGATCAGCGGTAGGGAATCCACGGTGGACGTGACGTCCCGCAGCGCGTACAGGGTTTTGTCTGCCGGCGCCAGGTGTCCCGTCTGCCCGACGACTGCCACGCCGATCCGGCGTACCTGGTCAATGAATTCCGGCACGGAAAGCGAAACCGTCAGTCCGGGGATGGACTCAAGCTTGTCCAGCGTGCCGCCTGTATGGCCCAGGCCCCGGCCGCTCATCTTTGCCACCGGCGCTCCGCAGGCTGCCACCAGCGGTGCCAGGACCAGCGTTGTGGTATCGCCAACGCCGCCGGTGGAATGCTTGTCCACCTTGATTCCCGGAATCGCGGAAAGATCCGCGATGTCCCCGCTGTCCCGCATCGCCAGCGTCAGCTCCGTTGTTTCCCGGTCCGTCATGCCGTTCAGCCGGATCGCCATCAGCAGAGCCGCCAGCTGATAGTCCGGAATGGTGTGCTCCGCCGCGCCTTTGACAAAGTAAGCAATTTCTTCCCTGGTCAGCTCCTGCCCCATTTTCTTCCGGGCAAGTATTTCCAGCATCGTCATTCGTATTCCTCCTGTAAAAAGCAATCCGCCGACGCCCGGCCCGGGCATCGGCGGAACAGCCTGCTTTCCAGGCAAGCGTACTAATATTCACCGGAAGATCAGTCTTCCTCTTCTTCCTCCGGCAGATCCGCGTTGTGGAAAACAGCCTGAACATCGTCGCTCTCTTCTAGCAGATCCAGCATCTTCTGAATTTTCAGAACCGTATCCGGATCCGTCACTTCGACCGTGTTCTGCGGAATCTTCTGCACCTCGGCGGACAGGAAGGTCAGGCCCTGCTTTTCGAGGGCTTCGCGGACCGCGCTGAAATCGTTGGGCGCGGTCAGGATCTCAAAGACGTCCTCATCGGCCTTCACGTCCTCGGCGCCGGCATCCAGCGCCATCATCATCATTTCATCCTCGTCGCTGCCGGGCTGGCGTTCAACAACCAGCACACCGCGCTCGTCGAACATGAAACCCACGGAGCCCGTGGTTCCCAGGTTGCCGCCGTATTTGGCGAAGCAGTGGCGGATATCGCTGGCGGTCCGGTTCCGGTTGTCAGAGATGGTATCGACAATCACCGCCACGCCGCCGGGCGCGTATCCTTCATAGGTGATTTCCTCATATACCACGTTGGACAGCTCGCCGCTGGCCTTTTTGATGGAGCGCTGAATGTTATCATTCGGCATATTGTTGGCTTTGGCTTTGGCAATGATGTCCCGCAGCTTGCCGTTGGATTCCGGATTCGCTCCGCCCTCGCGCACCGCGATGGCGATTTCCCGGCCGATCTTGGTGAAGACCGCGCCGCGCTGGGCGTCTGCCTTGCCCTTTTTCGCCTGAATATTATGCCACTTGGAATGACCTGACATCGTATCCCTCCCAAAAGAAACAAATCAAAATAACTTTAGGATTATACCATTGAAAAATCCGGATCGTCAAGATTTCCGTCTTTTTTTGGCGTTTATTCCAGGCATCCCGGCAGCAGGGCGCGCAGCTCCTCCGCGGAAACCGCTGTCCCGGGCCGGAATTCGTCCGACTGTGCGTAAGCCAGCAGCGCGCGGCGCAGCGCCCGCACCTCCGGCTTCTGCGGAAGATCCGGCAGCCCCATGGTGCTGATCAGGATCCGTCCGTCTCCCACCCGCAGTTCCAGCAGCATCGCCAGGGACCGCAGCTCGGCGTAGGAATCCATCTGCCGCACCAGAACGACGTCCGCCAGTTTCTCATCCGGCAGACGCAGGGAACGCTGGCGGGACATCAGCCACCAGGGATAATCCGTATGGAAGGATGTCGGGAAGCGCCGGAACAGCGGATGCTCCTCCGCGATCAGCAGGCCCATGCCGCCCTCCTGCTGGGGGAATGTGCCGACGGACCAGAAATCTGTGGAGAACTGTCCGAAAATGCCGTCCGGAAAAGCCTCCTTTGTGGAGGGCGGCTCCAGCAGCACGCGGCCGCCGGAAGCAAGCCTGTCCAGCGCCGCCCCGGAAAGACTCCGGACGCACAGAACCTCTCCGGGCTCCTCCTCCGGGAGCTCCGGATAGACCCAGATCCGGCGGCAGGAGCAGAATGCCGGATCCCCGTTCTCCAGGAACAGGCGGAGCTCCAGCGCCGCCGCTTCCTTCAGTTCGGGCAGCGGAACCTCCGCCCGCAGCATGATCGCGGATTCCCCGGCGGCTGCCCGGAAGCCCGGCCAGCTCTGCCGGTGCAGGAGGACGTCCGCGGCATCCCGCAGTTCCATCACCAGTGTGCCGGTAAGGTCTTCCGCGCCGTAATTCACCGCGCGGATCCCGGCCTGCAGCTGTTCTCCGGCCGTGTAGGTAAACCTGTCCAGCTCCGCCAGCGGCAGCGCGTCCCGGAAGAAGGCCCGGAAGCGTTCCGGCTGCGCGAAGGCAAAGGGCTTGGGCTGCAGATGCGCGTTCATCATGCCGACCAGGGCCGTGCCCTGTCCCGGGAAATCCTGCAGCGAAAGCAGCGAAATGCCGGACATGGCCGGCGTCCGCATCACAGCCTCGACCTCCTCCCGGTACCCGATCAGGGCCAGCTCGCCGCTGGCCTCCACCATCCGGTCCCAGATGGGCAGCATGCCCCGCCGCTCCGCCCGGCGCCGGATGATCCGGTAATTGACCGGATCCGTCACGCCGCGGAACTGCTCCAGCTCATGGAAGTCCGGCAGCACCTCGTACTGTCCCACCTCAAAGGAGAACATGGGCTGAGGGAAGCGCTCCCGCAGCTTTCCCATTCCCTCGTCATAGTTGGTTTTTGCGGAAGGATAGCTGTTGTTCAGGTAGCCCTGAATTCTTGCCTTTTCCGTCGGGTGTTCGCCGTCGCTGGCCGCGCTGATGGCCCGCATCTTCCAGGTTTCATACTTCTGCGCGGTATAAAAGTCGCTTTCCGGGTCGCAGCCGTTTCTGCCGTAGAAGGCATTGGAGCCCCGGGCAAACAGCCGGTCCGGCAGAAAATCCTGTGCCTCCCGGACCAGTGCGGCCATGCGCTTCTCTCCCTCCGCGTCGCACCAGAGCTCATTCCCCAGCGTAAGCATGACAAAGGAGGGATGCCGGCCCAGATGCCGCAGAATCTCCTGCAGCTCCGCGCGGTAATAGGCATACGAGACATCCGATTCAAGGGCATGCTCCGGATCCCAGTGGGAAAGCTCCGGCTGCATGAGCATGCCGAGCTCATCGGCGGCAGTAAATGCCGCTTCCGGCGGGCAGTGGGAATGGAAGCGCATACAGTTGACACCGTATGCCTGATAAAGCTTCAGAATATTCTTCCATTCCTCCGCGGACATGGGCGGGTGACCGGTTTCCGGCCAGGCGGCACAGTTGGCCTCGCTGCGCAGGAAAATACGCCGGCCGTTCAGGCTGATCCTGCCGCGTTCATCCGGTGCGAAGGTGCGGATGCCTGTCCGATCCGTTAGCTCATGCCTGCTGACACTTCCACCAGGGCGGGAAACCGCTGCGCTGACCGTCAGGCTGTAAAATTCCGGATGCTCCGGCTCCCACCGCCGCAGGCTGCTGCTGAGCTGTATACCGGGCAGGCGAAGCGTTCCCGTTCCTGCCTCCGCGGTCAGTGTATATTCCGCTTTTCCTTCTTTCAGTGCGCCGCAGGCGAAGCACAGCTTCAGCTCCTCCCCTGCCAGGGTTTCCGGAACGGAAATATCAGCCTGCAGCTCCGCTTCTCCGCCGTTCCGGCCGCACACCAGCCTGGCGCCCAGCAGGAAAACCTCCGGCAGGGCTTCCAGCGTCATGCTGCCCAGCAGGCCGTTCCAGTTGGTCTGAGTTTCATCCGTGGCGGCTGAGGAGTACAGAATCGCGTCTGCCGGCCATCCGGGATAGCTGTTGTCACAGATGAAGCAGAGGGTGTTCTCTCCGGCTCGCAGCGCATGGGTTTCAAAACGCCAGGGTGCAGACAGCGTCCCCGGAAGGAGCGTTGACGCCTCCTGCCCGTTGACCCGGAGACGCAGCTGCCGGCTCCGTTCCACGGTCACGATCCAGCGGCAGCCCGCCGGCAGCTCCTCAAGCGTCACCGTCCGGGTAAACTCCGCCGGTCCCGTGAAGGTAAATCTGCGGGTAAAGCGGGTGCTGATCGGATTCTCCCCGAAGGTATCGTCCTCCGCCCGTCCCGTTTTGATTTCATCGTGCCATTGCTTTTGCGGCCGGTCCGGGCCGCCGATCCCGTTCGTATCCAGCGTGCCCGGAAGAACGGCCTCTCCCGCCGTTCCGTCCGGCAGGCGCACCTGCCAGCTCCCGCTCAGATCATATTTCCGGAATGCCTTTTCCATATCGCTCATCCCTTCTGTTTATCCGACGGAAACAGACAGATCCGCAGTCAGCCCGGATGCCGTCCACAGATGCAGCAAACCGGCGCCGGATACGCTTCCCGCCCGGATGTACACGATCAGTCGGCCTTCCTTTGTCCGGCGGTATGTCTCCGTATAAGGCGTCAGGTCATCCGGCAGGCCGTTCTCAATGCCCAGCAGCTTCAGATCTCCCAGCAGCTGAACGTGAATCTCCTCGTCCAGGGCAGGATTTCCCTGCGCGTCTGCCAGCAGGACCTCCGCCTGCAGCACGGACAGGCCGTCAGCCGGAAGCTCCATCCTGTCGGCGGCAATCTCCAGCTTCACCGCCATGCCCGGGGTGGACAGTGTGTCCTCCGCCGCGCCGGCGCGGACCTTCAATGTGCCTTCCGTGTAGGGCACCTCCCAGACTGCGTGGCAGTCATCCTCCGGCGCCAGGGTTTTCACGCCAAGGGATACGCCGTTCAGGAAAAGCTCCGCCTCGGTCTGATTGGTATAGCAGATCACCCGCACCGTCTCGCCGGGTGTTCCCTGCCAGCGGAAGCCCTGCCCCCATGCGCCGCGCTTGTCCTCTCCCGTTCCGACAGCCAGGCGGACATAGGGCTCTGCAGTCCAGAGTGCTTTGCGCAGGGCGTAGATCGGTTTTTCAAAGCCCGCCAGGTCCAGGGCGCCGGCCTGGCTGATGCGCACCGGCCATCCCCGGCACTCGCCCAGAAAATCCACGCCGGTCCACAGGAACTGACCGGAAATGTATTCGTGGTCCGTCACAGCCCGCCAGGCTTTGGGCTCATGGCTGTTCTCGCTGCCGAGAATCACACGGCCGGGATACTTCGCATGGTCATCCTCATAGAAATGCTCCCGGTAATTGTATCCGGACAGATCCAGCGCGTCGGCAAACCCGGTCAGGTTGCTGAGCTCCGGGAAGGAAAGCGCGCTGAGCACCGGCCGGGTATCGTCCAGTCCGTGCACGATTTCCGTCAGTTCCCGGGCCACCGCTGCCAGGCGTCCTGCGTCCGGTTTGCGCACGTCATAGAGGCGCTCAGCCAGGGGTTTGTTGGCGTCGTTGTTGCCCAGGACCTCCCTGAACAGCGGCGTTACATACGGGTCGTTGGGATAATCGATCTCGTTGCCGATGGACCAGAGGATAATGCTGGGATGGTTCCGGTCCCGGCATATCATGCTTTCCAGGTCAGTCCGGTGCCACTGGGGGAAATCCTCCCCGTAGCCGAAATGCTTCGGCGGATAGACGTTATGTCCCTGCCACCATTTGTTTTTGACGCCTTCCCACTCGTCAAAGGCTTCATCCATCACCATAAAGCCGAGCGCGTCGCACAGATCCAGCAGATCCGGATCCGGCGGATTGTGCGCCGTGCGGATGGCGTTGCAGCCCATGTCCTTCAGCTTCCGCAGCCTGCGCTCCCATACCGCTTTCGGCACCGCTGCTCCCAGGCAGCCGGCGTCATGATGCACGCATACGCCTTTCAGCTTCATGCTTTCCCCGTTCAGGAAGAATCCGCGGTCCGCGTCAAAGCGGAAGGTACGGATGCCCACGGGAATTTCCACACAGTCCGTCACCCGTTCCCCCTCCATGGCTTCCGCCCGCAGGCAGTACAGATACGGATGCTCCGGACTCCAGAGCTTCGGCTCCGGCACGCGCATATCCGCGCAGCCCTGCTCTCCTTCCGCGGATACCGCCGCGGCCTGACGCCTCTCCCGTGTCAGCAGCGTGAAGCGCGCGCCGTCCGCTCCCTGCGTTTCATACTGAATCCGGAGCACTGCCTCCCGCTCATCCGCCGTCCGGACGGAAGCGAAGACCCCGTTCGTCCGGAAGCAAACCTTATTCCCGGTTTCCAGGAATACGTGCCGGTCAATGCCGCTGCCCGTGTACCAGCGTGAATCCGCCGTATCCTCATGCTCCACGCGCACGGCAATCAGATTCTCCCCGGCGCGGATAAATGGCGTCAGGTCAAAGGAGAAACTGGTGTAGCCGTAGGCATGCTGCCCCAGGTAATTGCTGTTGATCCAGATACGGGCATGCTTATATACGCCCTGAAAATGAATCCGGACCCTGCCCGCAGCTTCCTCCTCCGTCAGCGTGAAGGCCCTGCGGTACCAGCCGGTGCCCCCGGGAAGATAGCCCGTTCCGGAGGAATACGCCTGGTCAAAGGGATGCTCCACCGCCCAGTCATGGGGCAGCGTGACAACGCGCCAGGCGCTGTCATCATAGGCCATATATCCGGCGTCTGCCACGTCGCCCAGATTGAACCGCCAGTTCCTGTCCAGATTAATCATCCTGCTCATGGTGATTATTCATCCTCCGTTATTGATTTTCCTGATGCTGAAAGCCTTTCTCCCCGCTCACGCGCGGGGAAGGGGCATGTATGAAAAGGGGGAGAATCCCCTCCGCGTGTGCCGCATGCAGGCATTCTCCCCCCTGTTGGATGTTGATGCTTTCTCTTCGAAACCTGTTCCTTACTTGTTGTAGGTTTCGTCGATCTGCCGCTGAAGTTCAGCCGTTACTTCGTCCACGCCAGCCGCGCGCAGCGCATCCTGGAATTCCGCCACCATTTCTTCGGGGGTGACGTCATACTGGCCGAAGCAGATGTACTTCATGTAGGTGTTGTAGGTTTCGTTGCACTGGTTGATGTAGGACTGCACCATGCTGTTGTCGAAGACGAACGCTTCGTAGGGATACATCACAGCGATCTTGTCATACTCATCATACAGCGCGTTGATTTCGTCCCAGTTCATCGCGGAGGACGGGATCTCCAGATCGTCGTTCCGGCCCCACCACCAGTTGGTGGAGATGCTGTCGTTGTCCGCCACATAGGTGTCGGGGGTGTAACGATAGCCGTTCTCGTCGATCGCATAGGAGCGGCCTTCCAGACCGTAGTTGAACAGGTCGTAGCAGGTCTTGTCATTGCGCAGCATGTCATAGACCATCAGGGTGCGTTCCGGATGCTTGGAGGCGGCGGAAACAGCGGCCACGCCATGGGTTACCAGGTCGCGGGTCACATATCCGGCTTCCTTGCCCCAGTAATAGAATCCGGCATCAGCGTCTTCGTCATCCAGATACATGGTGTTGTCGGTGGACGCCTTGGGAGAAACGATACCGGTCCAGGTCTGGGTGTGATGCTGTTCCAGAGCGGTCTTGCCCTGACGGAACTCAAGACGGTTGTCCGCGCCGGTGTTGCTCAGAACGTCGGTGGGCCATACGCCGATCTCGTCCCATTCCTTCATCAGCTTGGCATACTCAACCAGCCTGTCGGTCTCTTCCAGATACAGGCAGTTGATCTTGTAGGGATCATCCAGATAGCCGCCCCAGATCGCGCCGGAGGCCAGGCCGTCGATGGAACGCCACTTCGCGAAGGAGCAGATGTAGCCGCCCGCCGGATAAGCGGTGCCGTCGGTGTCCCACAGAGCGATCAGCTTGTCGCCGTAAGCTTCCTTGACATACTTGACATAGGTGGTCAGATCCGCCCAGGTCTCGCAGCCGTTCTCCAGACCGGCTTCCTTGGCCCAGTCCTTACGATAGATGAAGCCGTGGTTGGTCCACTGAGAATAGTTGTCTTCAGGAATGAAGTAGATGTTGCCGTTCCAGGTGCAGACGTCCCAGTGATTCTGGGGAACAGTGGCATAGGTCACGGGAGCATACTTCTGCAGCATCTCGGGGGAGAGCTCCAGGAAGCCGCCGCGCTTGGAGTTGGGCCACGCGTCCAGCCAGTCGGTGGAAGAACCGATCAGGTCGATGGAGCCGTCCATGGCCGCGATCCGCAGGTTGTAGTTGGCCAGATAGTCGGTCCAGGAAATCCACACGATGTTGATTTCCGCATTGACGACCTCGGTCAGCCGTTCATTCAGCTTGGCCAGCATTTCAGCATTCGCGCCCATGGTGGGAGCGTCGCCGGTGGTCATGTAGTTGATGACCACATGCTCGGAGGTGTCAACGTCGGCCCACTTCTCGGCCCAGACGTCGGTAGCGTTCGCCGTGGTGATTTCTTCCGCGGTGGACGCAGCGCAGATGCCCAGGACCATCATGGCGGCCAGGAGCAGAGCAAAGAATTTTTTCATGGTGTTTCCTCCTATGAAAAATATTTTTTTGTGAAAGGGAATCCTTTCACTTTTCTTGAACCGCCTGACGGCGGTGCAGAACGATGGGATAAAAGTCAGTACTTCCCGGTCGCCGGCATTGTCGCAGACGCGGCTTCAGGCCGCCTCTGCTCTGTGCCGGCTCACTGAGAATTTTTTGCGACTTCCGCCGCAGGCGGGCAAAAAATACTCAGCCCTTTACAGCACCGACGGTGATACCGCCGATGAAGTAGCGCTGCACAAAGGGATACAGGAAGATGATCGGTCCGGTGGTCATCATGGCAGTTGCCATCTTCAGGGATTCAGAAGGAAGGCTGTCCACGGTGACGTACTGGCTGGCAACGGAGTTCTTCAGGCTCTGAGCCTCGTTGATGATCTTGTACAGTCTGTACTGCAGCGGCAGCACGTCCTTGTTCTGCAGGAACAGGGAGGACTGATACCACTCGTTCCAGTAGCCCAGCGCCAGGAACAGGCCGACGGTAGCGAGGCCGGGCTTGAGCATCGGCAGCACGATGGCGGTGAAGATCTTGAAGTCGCCGGCGCCGTCGATCTTGCCGGATTCGGTCAGCTCGTGCGGAATGGACTTCGCGAAGTTCTTCATCAGAATGATCAGCCAGGAAGAAACCATCAGCGGCAGCAGCACCGCCAGATAGGAGTTGTTCAGGTTATAGGTCTGGGTCATCAGCAGATAGTAAGGCGCCAGACCGGCCTGGAACAGGCTGGTGAAATACACGAAGAAGGAGATCGCGTTGCGGTACGGGAAGTCCCGGCGCTGCAGGGCATAACCCGTCATGGCGCAGATGAACAGGCCGATACCGGTACCGATCAGCGTCATCACGATCGTCAGTCCGTAGGAGGCCCAGATCGTGCCGCCCTTGATGACCAGCTCATAAGCCGCTGTGGTGAACTGCCGGGGAATCAGCGTGACGCCCTTGGCAATGATCATTTCCTCCGATTCAAAGGAGGAGCCCAGAATGATCAGGAACGGGAAAATGCTTGCGATGGCGAAAAGCGTAATGAATACGTAGCCGATACCGCGGATAACGTAATCCGACGCTGTCAGTTTGATTTTCGAGGTGGTGTTTTCCAGAATATAATCTTTATCCTTAGCCATTCTCACACACCTCCAATCAGAACAGCGAGTAATCCGGCTCGATCTTCTTCACGATGGTGTTCACAGTGAGCACCAGCACAAAGCCGACCAGGGACTGGTACATGCCGACAGCGGACGCGGTGGAGAAATTGAAGTCCGAAACGGTCGCCCGGTATACGAACATTTCAATGATATCCACCTTCTGGTACAGCGTAGGATTGCGGCCCACCAGGTTCCAGAAGAGGCCGAAGTCGCCCTTCACGATGCCGCCCAGTGCGAACAGCAGCAGGATAACGATAGTCGGCCGCAGGGAGGGCAGGATAATATGCCGGATCTTCTGCCAGCCGTTGGCGCCGTCAATCATGGATGCCTCAATGATCGAGTCGTCAATGCCCATGATGGCGGCGAAATAAACCACTGAGTTGTAGCCTGTCTTCTGCCACAGGTGCACCAGAATGATGATCAGAGGCCACGCGTCGCCATTTTTGTAAAGCCGCAGCGGCGTCATACCCAGCCTTGTCAGCACTACGTTCAGGAAGCCGGTATCGGAGTTCAGCAGGCTGAAGACCAGCAGACCGACCAGAACCTGAGAAATGAAATAAGGCAGGAACATCATGGTCTGGCTGACCTTGCGGAACATCTTGCTCTGGATTTCCTTCAGCAGGATGGCCACCACCACAGCCAGCAGGTTATCCAGGATGATGAAGGCAAAGTTGAACAGAATGGTGTTTTTCGTCAGCATCCACAGCTTGCCGGATTTCGCGACAAACTCAAAGTTGCGCAGTCCGATAAAGGGGCTTCCGAAAATACCTGCCCGGTAATTGTAGTTGACGAAGGCCACATAGATGCCGGGCAGCGGCATGTAGCTGAAGGCGATAAAATAAATAATCGCCGGTATGCACATGATGATCAGTGTCTTGTTCTGATAGAGCGTTCTGCCCACCGAAGGTTTCCGATTGTTAATGACTTTCTGCGGAACAGCTTTTTGCAATCAGATCACTCCCCTTTCTGATGTCTGAACCGCTCCGGAACGAAACCCAAAAAAGCTGCGGGTATGCACCCGTATCCGCATCTTTCCATTTGTCGCCTCGGAACGGCAGGCCTGTCGGGCCTCTCCCGTTCGATGAAGGCATTATAACAAATCCGGTATGCAAATACAAGTAATATTTGGGAAAAATACGGCGTTTTATGCAATGCCGGATCAGTAAGCGATCATCGGAAGGCTGACCGGCCAATCCTCTGAAGGCATCTGTTCACCTGCCATAATTCCATATACGGACGCAGCGGTTTCCCGCACAGCCCGGCAAAGCTCCGGATAGGGACGCAGCGTAATATCGAACAGGCCGATGTTGTAGTTTTCCCCGTCAAAGCGTCCCAGGGCAAACTGATCATAGCATTGGAACCAGTGACAGCCGACTCCGTTCGGCGCGGCCGCGACCCGCTCGACATAGCATCTGTAGGCCCGGGCCCGGTCCGCCTGGTTCCGCACCGCCTCCAGCCCTGTCGCCGGCAGGCCTGCGTCCAGCGCGCCGAAGTGAAACTCTCCGATCATGACCGGCAGATCCACCCCCAGCTTCCGCACCTGATCCAGCGCCGGTGTCGGATCCACCGCGTAGCAGTTGATGGAGAACACGTCAAAGGCGTCCCACCCGGTAACCAGCAGCGGGTCGGAAATCCAGGCCCATCGCATGCCCAGGATCATATGGTTCGGATCGGCGGCCCGGCAGGCTTCCGCCGGTATGCGCATATACCGGTCCGTCAGGAATGCGGAAAACTCGCGGATGTCCGCCATGGCCCGTTCCGACAGGGCGGAAGCCTTCGCGATCGGTTTCTGCAGCTCGTCAAAGGACGCAAACCGGGTCTGCCAGGCCTCCGACAGCGCCTCCGCTGTCCCGTACCGCTCCTGCAGGAAATCGATCAGTCCTTCCCGGCATGCGGTCGGCTCCGGATTCCGCAGCACCTCGTCCGCGATCAGCAGTTTGTCCACAAAGGCCCAGGCCGGCTCATTCCGCAGGAAATAGCCGATCATCCAGGGGTCGTCGCGCCGCTCCTCCAGCGCTTCAGCACACCGGACAGCCTCCTGCCTGTATTCCTTCGCCAGCACGTCCGGGAAATCCCGGAAAATCAGCTGCTTCGTGGAGGGGAATTCCGGCAGGCTGGTCACATAAGGCATTTTTCCGTACAGGCGGCTGTCGCTCCAGTTGCCCAGCGTGTTCATGCCCATCCGTATCAGCTGGCCGGTTACCAGCCGCTGCCAGGCAGCGTCCCAGTCCTTCCCGAAGGCGCGCATCAGGTTCCGCCGTTCATAGGAAAAGAGGACTCCCCTGCCGCGCTCCGTCTCGCCGAAGGAAAGCCGCCCGTCCCCGTAAAGCTCCGGCGCCTCCTCCCGGGAAGGCAGATCCTCCAGCAGGTTTTCGAGCCCGTCAATCCGCGCGTCGCAGCGGGCCACCACGCAGTCCGGCCCCATGCTGAAGAAGGCGCAGCCCTCCGGATCTGTCAGGTACCACCGGCCGTCCTTCCGGATCTTCCCGAAATAGCCGGTTCCCTCCGTCAGCTTTTCCGAAGCGTTTCCGCCCCATGCAGTCCGGTCCGCGAAGGGATAAGCCGGCGCCTTCCCGCTCTCCGCCCGCAGGAATGCGCTGCACTCAGCTTCTGTCCGGATCTTTCCGGGCCAGTCCTTCTTTTTATACTGACCGAAGGTGTCGATCAGCTTTTCCTCGCCCGGCGCATGCAGCGGGCCGGGCACGTCGTCCAGCCAGACGGAGCTGAAACGGACCCGGACGCTTTCCGCGGCTGCCATGCTCACCAGCTCTGCCCGCCTGATCTCGTTTCTTTCAATGCGGGATCCGTGGCAGACTACCTTCTGCGTTCCCACACGGTGCCCGGGGAACAGCACATGGCCGTCCAGCCAGTTCAGGTCCAGCGCGAAAACGGCAGGCATATCCGGCATAAGCCCGAAACGGATAATCACCCGCGGCGCTTCCTCCTCCGCGTAGAATCTGGCCTCAAAGGCCTGAGCGTGATCTGCCAGCACCTGCATGTCCAGGTTCAGCCAGCGGTACGTTTCCTTTGTCAGGTCCGGCAGCAGAAAGCCGCCCCCGGCCGCCGGAAGCGTCAGTACGTCGCCCTCTGCGGACGTTCCGGGCAGCAGACTGTCAGTAACGCGAATCTGTTTCATGATGAATACCTCCGCTGTCATTTTTGTCTGAAAATAACAAACAAATTCCACGATGTGCGCTTTACTCATTTTTCTTTATTTGATATTATATATGTATCCAATAATCTGTACAAGAGGTGACTCGGTTTTGAAAAAGCATCTCGCCATTGATATCGGTGCGTCCAGCGGCCGTCACATTGTCGGCTGGCAGGAAAACGGGGAAGTCCGGACAGAGGAGGTCTTCCGTTTTCCCAACGGCGTCACGGAGAAGGACGGGCACCTGACCTGGGATATTGACGCGCTGCTCGGTTATGTCCGGGAGGGCATTGACGCGGCGCTGGCCCGTTATCCGGACCTTGCCACCCTTTCCGTGGATACCTGGGGCGTTGACTATGTGCTGATGCGCGGTGATCAGGAGGTACTCCCCTGCTATGCCTATCGTGACAGCCGCACGGAGGCGTCCATTCCCAAAGTGCATGAGATCATGCCCTTCAATGAGCTGTACAGCCATACCGGGATTCAGTATCAGCCCTTCAATACCATTTATCAGCTGTATGCGGACAAGCTGGCCGGGCGCCTGGAAGGTGTCACGGATTTCCTGATGATCCCGGAATACCTGATGTATAAGCTCAGCGGCGTCAAGTCCCACGAATATACGAACGCCACGACCGGCGGCATGGTCAGCGCGGAGACCGGAGAGTACGATCCGGAAATCATCCGGAGGCTCGGCCTGCCGGATGCGCTGTTCCGCCCGCTGCAGCAGCCCGGAACGGTTATAGGCGAATATAAAGGCATTCAGGTCATGCTCTGCGCCACTCACGATACAGGAAGCGCTGTGGAGGGCATCCCGATGGAGGGCAGCGAGCTGTTCCTTTCCTCCGGCACCTGGTCCCTGCTGGGTGTCAAAACGCCGAAGCCCCTGACGGACGACGCCAGCCGGGCTGCCAATTATTCCAATGAAGGCGGCGTCGGCTACAACCGCTACCTGAAAAACATCATGGGCATGTGGCTGGTCAACCGCCTGCGCGATGAGCTGTGCCCCGGCAAACCCTGGAATGAGATCACCGCTGAGGCGGAGGAGAATCATTTCGATCATCTGGTCGATGTGTTTGATGAGATCTTCATGGCGCCGGAAAGCATGAAAGCGGCCTTCGACGCGAAGCTCCCCCATCCCCCGAAGTGCGTCGCGGGCTATTTCCGCTGCGCGTACCGTTCCCTCGCCCAGGGCTATAAAACAGCTATTGACGCTCTGGAAAGCAGCACCGGCATGCGCTGCACGAAGCTCTACATCGTCGGCGGCGGCGCCAAAAACCAGTTCCTGAACCGGCTGACGGAGGAGGCTACCGGTAAGCAGGTCATTGCCCTGCCCATCGAGGCCACCGCCCTCGGAAACCTGAAAATCCAATTCCAAATGGATGAATGATAAAAGGAGGTTGTTCCATGTTAGTTGAAACCAAAGCCCGGATCGGTGTCTTCTCCATCGCCCTCGGCGCCTATCTGCCCCAGTTCCCCAGCCTCGTGCCGGAATTTGAGGGGCAGTATGAAGCGTTTAAAAAGCTGATCCCGGATACCGTGGAGCTGATTGACGGCGGTCTCGTGACCACCAAGGAGCAGTCCATGGCCGCCGGCGATAAATTCCGTGCCGCTGATGTGGATCTGGTTATCCTGCAGCTGCTCACCTACGCCACCTCCTATAACATGCTCCCCGCTGTCCGTGATCTGGATGTTCCGGTTGTGCTGGTCAATGTCCAGAAGATGAAGGCGCCGGATTACGCCACCACTGACACCCCCACCTGGCTGGGCACCCTGTATGCCTGCGGCGCCGTCGGCGAGATGGTGGCAGACCTGGAGCGGGCCGGCAAGCGGCACGCGGTCATCACCGGCGTCGTGGAAGGCGGCGATCCGGAGGTTGAAAAGGAGATTAAGGACTGGTGCACCGCCGCTCAGGTACGCCGCCGTTTCCGGGATACCAATATCGCCCAGATCGGCCGCCCCTATCCCGGTATGATGGATCTGTATATCGATGAAACCAACCTTTATCACCGGATGTGGCTGTATACCAAGCAGTTCGACTGGGAAAAGATGTGGGCTATCGCGGACAATATCACGGATGAGGCCGCCATCCGCGCCAAGGCGCAGGACATTCTGGATACCTTCGATATCGAAGGCGGCGGAACCGTTGAAAAGGTCTGGGATATGGCGAAATACGTGGTCGCCTTTGAGCAGTGGTGCAGGGATGAAAAGCTTGGCTTCGTGGCTTCCCATTATGACGGCTTCGCCCAGGGCGTGGCCGGAAAGCTGGACAGCATGCTGATCCCTGCCTTCTCCATGCTGATCAAGCAGGGCACTGCCTGCGCCGTGGAAGGCGATATCAAGGTGGCCATGGCCATGGGCATCCTGAAGGTGATTGCCGGCACCGGCCAGCTCTCTGAAATGTATTCCATTGATTTCAATGAGGATATCTGCATTATCGGCCATTCTGGCTCCGGCGACGCGGATATCTCCCAGGCCCGGAAGCCCACCATGAAGATCGTGCCCGTGTTCCACGGCAAGACCGGCGGCGGCTATCTGACCCAGTTCTATCCGCCCGTCAACAGCCCCATCACCTTCCTGGGCATCACCCAGGATAAGGACGGCCACTTCAAGTTCGTTGTGGCGGAAGGCGTAAACGAGGAAGGCCCGATCTTCATGTTCGGTGACACCAACATGCGGATGCGCTTCTCCTGCAGTGCCAGGGAATTCTGCAACAAGTGGAGCGAGGCCGGCCCCACCCATCACATGGCCGCGGCTGCCGGACGCCATATTGACACGATTCTGAAGGTCGCCAAGATCTTCAACGTGCCGGTGGATGTCATTACCCGCTGAGTGAACTGATCAATAAACGGAGGAAAAAACAATGAAAGATATTTTAACCGCTCCCTTTATGGTGGAAATGATCCGGACGACCACGAATATGTATGACCACGGCTGGGATGAGCGCAACGGCGGCAATATCAGCCTGATGCTGGATGAAGCGGAAGTCAGCGAATACCTGGATGTGAAGCAGGTGCTGCGCACGATCCCCACGGGTTTCACCGCTCCGGAGCTGGATGGAAAATATTTCCTCGTCACCGGCACCGGCAAGTACTACAAGAATGTACAGTACGCCCCCGATGTCAATCTGGGCATCGTCCGGCTGAAGGAACAGGGACAGCAGGCGGATCTGCTCTGGGGCTACACCGACGGCGGTCAGTTCACCAGCGAATTCCCGGCCCATATGATGAGCCATGTGGCACGTCTGAAGGTGAATCCGGAAAACCGGGTCATCATGCACTGCCACCCCGCCAACCTGCTGGCCATGACCTATGTGCATGATCTGGATGAAAAGCAATTCACCCGGACCCTCTGGCAGATGTGCACCGAGTGCATCGTCGTTTTCCCGGAAGGCGTCAATGTTCTGCCCTGGATGCTCTGCGGCACCAATGAGATCGGTGTAGCCACTGCTGAGAAAATGCTGACGGCTCGCCTGGTGGTCTGGAGTCAGCACGGCATTTACGGTGCCGGCAAGGATCTGGATGAAACCTTCGGCCTGATCGAGACCGCCGAAAAGGCTGCGGAGATCTATATGAAGATCGCCCATCTGCCTCGGCTGAACACGATTACCGACGAACAGATGCATCAGCTGGAAAAGCGTTTCGGCCTCAAGGCACGGGAAGGCTGGCTTGACTGATTTTCCCCAAAAACAATTCGGGCATATCCCCTGCGGATATGCCCGTTTTTCTGTCTTATCAGTTTTCTTCGGTCTCTGATCACCAGAGCTCCGTACTGCCGGATTGCTTTCCGCGCACCCATTCAGCCCGGTTTTCATCCAGGTAGACACAGATTCGGTCCGCTTTGCCGACCTTGGCCAGAATTTCTGCCTCTGTAATCTGCCGGCCTGACGCGTCCTGATAAATGACAGTCGCATTTTCCTTCTTCTGCGCCCGTTTTCTGCCGCGCACACCGTTTTTGTGTCTGCCGGCTGTTTTTCTTGTGCGTGCTTCTTCCCTGGCAGGCTGCGTGCTGAGATCTGTATCCACCACTTCGACGTCGTATACTGCGCGGACGCGGTCAGCAATCTTCGCGCTGATTTTCATACGAGCAGTCTCAATAGCGGAAATGGTCACAGGCTGTACGCCGATGCTTTCCGCCATCTGCACCTGGGAAAGTCCCTTTTCCTTCCGCAGTTCCTTCATCTGCATGCGGACAGTCTTCCCCTCACGTTCGCCGGTATACTCCTCAAAGCTTCCGATATTGTAGGCCTGGTAACCCTTGGCTGTCAGCAGCGCTTCTGCCTGCGCGCTGCGGATGCCCGCATAGCAATAGAAGAACACAGGTGTCCTGAAGGTGGCAATCCTCCGGATTTCATCCCGGAGCTGGTCCATCTGAATATTGATTGCTCCTGGAATATGGGCGCGCTGATAATCCTCAGGGTTCCGAAGGTCTACGAGCAGAGCGCCTTCCGTCTCTTTATATTTTTCCATATACTCATTAATATTCACAGCATTTCCTCCCGGAACGTACAGTCATGAATATTGAATCTTTAAACTTGGAGACATTCTATCATATTTTGTCCGTACTTCCAATATAATTCCATATAAAATTTTCAAAATTCCATGCGTGCACATGGGGACGGTCCTTTTGTGCAAATCACAAAACAAAAAAATGCAGCCTGTTTTCACAAGCTGCCTTTATTTGGAATCCGGCGGCGACCTACTCTCCCGGACCGTTACCAGTCAAGTACCATCGGCACTGAAGGGCTTAACTTCTGTGTTCGGTATGGGAACAGGTGGGACCCCTTCGTCATTGCCACCGGAAATGGTGAACTATTTTATT
>JAFRLY010000025.1 GCA_017431005.1 Clostridia bacterium | reverse complement strand
TGCCAGGCTTCGCCTTTGTTGCCTCATAGCTCATATTGATCCATCGGCAGATATCCTCAAATGGGATGGTGCCGTCCAGCACGGCTGACAGCCAGTTCCATTTGCTGCTTGGATAACCTCGCAGGTAGCCCGGCTGCTGCGCCAACAGATCGGTCAAAACAGGGTCTTTGATCTTGAAACTGACGATTTCCGTGTCGCCTGATCCGGGTAAGCCGAATACCTGCCGATCCTTCACGATAAAAACCGCAAACCATCTTCCGGTGTCCTTGTGCCGATAGATAGCATAGTTCTCATGTGAAAACGGAAGGAGCTCCGGATCGATCCGATATTTCTCTTCCACATAACGATCCAATTGATCTCGAATCGTGACCATTTCAGCCTTCCTTCCGCATCCACTCTTTGGGGATACCGATTTTTCCGTCAGTACACTCGACAGCATACACCGCGCAGTTGCCGATGTATTCTGACCAGTAGGCCCCGTTTGATTCCGGTGTCAGGTATTCCAGAATGCCCTTCATGGCAATCGCGTGTGTCGAGATCAGGATGTTGCCGTGCAGGTTTTTGACATTCTCCAGAAAGCAGCCCGCTCGCTCCACCACTGAGGCTAACGATTCCATGCCCGCCGGTGCAGGGTTGTGCACGAAGTCGCTGAAGAATGTGAGCACCTCAGGCGGCAAGGCTTTCAGGTCTGCACCTTCATAGGGGCCGTAGTCCATCTCGATCAGGCGGTCGTCGATGACCGGCTCGACATCGGGAGCGATAATCTGTGCTGTCTGAACGGCACGTTTCAGCGGACTGGCAAAAACATGGTCAAATACCACATTGCTAAGCGCAGCTGCGGCCTGCTGCGCCTGTCTGATCCCGGCGTCATTCAGCAGAAAGTCGCTTCTGCCCTGAAGCACCTGCCGCTGATTTAATTCTGTCTGGCCATGCCGTATGATATAGATCATTCTTCAAACAGCTCCCTGTACTGCCCATACCCTTGGGCTTCCAGTTCATCATAGGGGATAAATCGCAGCGCAGCGGAGTTGATACAATAGCGTAGGCCTCCGGCTTCTTTGGGTCCATCGTTGAACACATGTCCCAGATGGGAATCCGCACCGCTGGAACGCACCTCCGTCCGGATCATGCCATAGGAGGTATCCGTATTTTCCACGACCGCCTCCTCCTTGATCGGCTTGGTGAACGCAGGCCAGCCGCAGCCGGAATTGTACTTGTCCATCGAAGTGAACAGCGGCTCGCCGCTGACGATGTCGACATACAGACCCTTCTCAAAGAATTCATCATATTCACCGGTAAAGGCCCGTTCCGTCGCCGCGTTCTGCGTCACCTGGAAAGCCAGGTCGCCAATCCGCGCCCGCAATTGTTCAGGTGTTTCGTTCCGCTCATTCTGTTGGCTGACAATTTCACCCGTCCAGGTATTGATACCGCCAAACTCGTAGACATTCGTATAGCCCATATCAAACAGTTTCTGTGCTGCCTGCTTGGAGCGATTGCCGCTGCGGCAATAGACCAGGATGATCTGGTCAAGGCTCGGCAGCTGCTCAAGCCTATCCGTTCCAATGCTCTCGTTGGGGATCAGGATCGCGCTGGGTATATGTCCGGCATCGTACTCGTCTTGCCGCCGGACGTCCACGATCACATGTCCGTCATCCCGGAGCATCATTTCTTTTGCCGTTTCCTGATCGATCTGTGTATAGGAGCCTTTCTCCATACTGCCGCCTTCCTTCCCGGTGCTTTGGGCTGCGCATCCTGATAAAACAAGCAGGCATATCAGGAGCGGAATCATCAATCGTTTCATCTAATTTCCTTTGTCTCCTCCATCATTTCTGCTTCCGTTTTCGATTCCACAAAGGCTGAAATCCCCTCCAGCAGGCTGTCTGTCATATTATCTTCGTCCGCTCACATCGGCGTTCCAACTTCAATCAGATTCCCGTCCGGGTCATAGAAGCGTATGACCTTCTGTCCCCAGTTGTGCGTCATCAGTCTGTTCACATAGCGAAGCCTCACTTTTCACTCCTGCAGTCTGCAGAGCATTTTTACCCGCAGGGGCCGCTTTGTCAGGTATAGGATTCTGCGTGGTCATATTCACCATATTCGCAGCCGATGTGGGTGGCTTCGATTTCATCCGCCAGGACCAATTGCCCGTCCTGCCGGTCATACAGCTTCACGGTGCCCCAGCCGTTGCCGCCGTTCCACAGCCGGTTGTGATGCCTGCTGCCGTCCGGCGCTTCATAGTTGATCAGCAGCATGTCCTTCCTCAGACAATGTACCTCTGTCTCCATGGCGGCGTGGATGTTTTCCTGCCGCACATGCCAGACGACCTCCTCATCGCGCTCCTCAAAGGAAAATGTGGTTTTCACCATGAGGTGAAGCTTGGAAAAGTTGAAGTCATATTCCTTGCTTTCGTAGAAGAAAACACCCAGCAGCCGCCGATCCAGCGGTACGAAATAGATCTTCGGCCTGCCGCCGCCAATGTCAAAAACGCTGTTATGCAGCTGCTTCCCCGTCTTTTTGCTGAACAGGCAGTTGGAGGACAGCCAGACCCAGGGTGTGGTAAAATCCCGGCCCCAGTTCTTATCCGCGTAACCGTAGGATTTTTCCGGGGTCACGGTATATTTTCGGCCATTGAAGGTAACGGAGCCTTTGTAGGCGCTCTTCATGCCCTCCGCGTGCCAGTACATGGCAAAGGCCTCCGCGTCCCGGAGCGGCTTGCTGGCTCCATAGCCCACATTGAAGGCGATCTGCTTGTCGACCGTCAGATCCCAGGCCATTTCCCCCGCGTCACACATCCATTCGGGATGGGCGGTAGCTTCCTCCGGCGTGATGGTCACGCTGCCCTTCAGGGCAGTTTCACAGGCCAGGCAATCCGATACCTCGATCTGATAAGGCGTATTGTCGTGAAGGGCGACGTCCTTCAAGGAAAAGAACCGGTGCAGCTGGCAGGCGTTTTCGCCCCAGGTGCCTGCCTTGACCATCAGGTAGGATGGCTTTTTGCCTGTAGCCTGGTTTTCTGGCAGCTGCCCCAGGACAGGCTGATCCTCCGCCAGCGCCGGATTACATACAAAGAATTCGATAAAGAACGGCCTGTCCTCACCGGTCTCCGTATCCTGCGCGGTGAAAGAGTGCCACCACCAGTCGTAACCGTGGTAGGCCAGCGGGCCGTGGAGCATGAACGCGTCGCGGGTGATATCGTGATGATTGAACATGGGTCAGGTGCGCTTCCTCTCTTTGGTTTTTACGGATGTTTATCTGATTTCCCGTATTTCGTCCAGAAGCTCGGCTTCAGTATTCTCTTCCACAAAAGTGGAAATCTCATCCATAAGACTATCCGCCATACAGCAGCCCTTCCTGCTGTTCCTGATTCATCATAGTCAGAAATTTCAATAGTTACAACGCGATGGCCTTTCCCGTCACCGCACTGAAATAATATCATGAAACTCCTGAAAAATGAAGGCTGAAGTGAAAAGGTTGACTA
>JAFRLY010000024.1 GCA_017431005.1 Clostridia bacterium | reverse complement strand
TATACCGCAGATGCGGTATGAATGTGGTCAACTACCTGCTAAGCCAGAAAGTACTTTCCATGCCCAATAAGAAAGAGAACCGACCGGGTTTGATCGATCCTCTTGCTTATTACCTGAGAAATACTTGAAACCATGCTACGATGTAGCGCCGTATACCTGACCGGTACGTACGGTGCAACGGGAGGGGCGAGGGCTAACGCCCTCCCTCTACCCTATTATGCATATCAGGCCAGAGATGGTTCCATGCAGGCGGCAGGGAACGTTTTGGTCACCGTCATGCTGACCTTGTTCCCGCGGATTCCGATCCGCACGTCGTCAGCCAGCCGCAGGAGGACGGACTGCTCATACCGGTCCCATTCCTGATCGGAAATGCCCGGATGGTTCTGCCTTTCCCCGGAGAGCTGGAAGTAATCCTCATCCCAGTCGGAGAGCATGGCTTTTTCAAATATGTCGCGCAAACGGCCGAGGAAGCTTCCGGCGGCCGCGTTTTTTCGGGAGGAAGAAGAGAGGAGCAGCATTTCGCGTTTGCTTCTGTCCATGACCGTCCGGGTTTCCAGATGCAGATCATACCGCCTCTTCTCATTTTCCACCCAGAACGTTCCCTGCATTTCCCCGGAGACGGCATGCACCATGCTCAGCATTTCTTCCGCAAACAGCTGCAGCTGCAGCCCTTCCTTCGCGTTCAGCCCGCAGAAATGGGCGATTCTTCTGGTTTCATCCTCCACCGCGGAGAAACCGTTTTCCCGGTTGTCAACCGCGATTCTGTCAGACTGAAAATGATGCTCCCCGGTTTCTGTCAGGCTTTTCCGCAGCGCAGACATGCTTTCAGACAGCGGATTCGCGATACGTGTGAACCATGTGTTTTTTCCCTGCAGGAGGAACAGGCTGCTGAACAGCCGAAGCGTCATCATCATGGCAGCGCTGTCCGTTCCGGAAGGATTATCCTGCTTCGTGCTGCCTGCCTTCAGCCTTTTTCTGTTTTCAAGGACGGAAAAGACTGTATGAACAAAGATTCTGCGCTGCTCCGGCGTGCACGCATTCAGCCACTCGTGCATTGTCCGGTCGATTACTCTGGACTGGATGGAAACATCCTCCAGCTCAGAGAATGTCTTGCCCAGGACGATCCAGCTGAACGGGTTGTGCTGCAGAACGGAAATGGCGGCGGATTCGACGACTTTGTAAACCGGATGATAATTCATCAGGAGCCCTACGACGGAGTTTTCCGGAACAACGGAATGGATGACCGGGAGGATCGCTTTGTAGCCTTCAGACTCCATGGTGGCGTCATCCAGTCCCGGCCCGTCGAAGGAGCATACGGCCTTCAGGCGGGAACGTACCGGCGCGCCGGAATGAGCAGCCGCATAGATCGCAAGATTGCCGCCTTTGCTGTGGCCGGTCAGACAGAGATCTCCCCGGGTTCTGTCCGCGGCAGCCTTCAGATATTTTACGGCTTCGGCCTGCGCGGGAACGGGGCATTCGTAGCTCATCATGAAATCTTCTTTCCAGCCGGTCACGGTAGGATCCGTGCCCCGGAAAGCCACCACTGTCCCCACATCAGGCACCTGAAGCGTCAGCGCGGAAAACTGCATATTCCTTTCTTCATCCACTATGTTCACCTGGTCCAGAATCCGGATGTTCCGGAATCTCCGGCTTTTCGCCAGGAGCGGCATCAGCTGGCTGTGATCCTTCAGGGAGTTCGACGGCACACGAAGCGGATAACGGCTCAGGATATCCGTCGTCAGCAGGTCCGCGAAAAGCAGACGCTGCGGATTGTCAAAGGTCCGCTCGTTTTCGCCGAAGTTCACATAGGCAACCTCCGCCATGAGCAGGCTGTCGATTTCATTCCAGGGATCACTCTGAAAGGAGAGGTCACCGCGCCAGCAGATATAGGACAGTATGCTGCCCTTGCTCTGTTCAACCGCTTTTTCATTCATGCAGGTAATCCTCAAATGTTTGCTACGGAGAGTGCTTTCCGGGCGGCGGCGATCCCGTCCACCGCGGAGGAGACGATTCCGCCGGCGTAGCCGGCGCCTTCCCCGACGGGGAACAGACCGGGCAGGGATTCCGCCTCCCCGGACTCCGCGCGGGGAATCCGCACAGGGGAGGAGGAACGGGTTTCAGGACCGGTGAGCACCGCATCCGGCAGGGCGAAGCCCTTCAGCTGCGCATTCAGCGCGGGCATCGCCAGCCTCAGATTGTCTGTGACAAAGGAGGGAAGCACAGCCCGCAGATCCGCCGGCGTCACACCGGGCAGATAGGAGGGCTGAACCTCACCGAAAGCTACCGTCTCCCGGCCGGCCAGAAAATCCTCCACCCGCTGGGCCGGAGCGCGGAAGGCTCCGCCTGCCGCCCGCCAGGCGGCATACTCGAGCTCCCGCTGAAAATCAAAGCCCGCCAGGGGATGACTGCCGGCGAAATCCTCCGGCCGGACACCGACCAGCAGCGCGGCATTGCTGTTGACGTCAGCCCGGGCATGAAGACTCATTCCATTGGTAACGACCCCCTCCGGCTCGGAGGCGGCGGCGATCACCCGGCCGCCGGGACACATGCAGAAGGTATAGACACCCCGGCCGTCCGGGGTATGGCAATTCAGCTTATAGGAGGCGGCACCCAGGGCGGGATGACCGGCAGACCGGCCGTACTGGGCCCGGTCGATCATCTCCCGGGGATGCTCGATCCGGACACCGACGGCGAAAGGCTTCCGGGTCATCGCAATTCCCTGCGCATACAGCTGCCGCATGGTATCCCGGGCAGAGTGGCCGATGCACAGCAGCAGCGTATCGGTTTCAATTTCCGATTCCTCCCCGCGGCAGGAAACAACGGCGCCGGCCAGGTGCCCCTGCCGGAGGATCAGGCGCTCCAGCTTCGTTTCGAAACGGACCTCGCCGCCCAGGGAAAGAATCTCCCCGCGGATACCGGCGACAACACCCTTCAGGCGGTCCGTGCCGATATGCGGCTTCTGATCTGTCAGAATCTCCTCCGGCGCGCCGTGGGCCACAAAGGTCTCCAGCACGTCCCGGATATAAGGCGACTTGATGCCGCAGGTCAGCTTGCCGTCTGAAAAAGCGCCCGCGCCGCCTTCACCGAACTGCACATTTGATTCCGGATCGAGTTCGCCGCAGGTTTCCAGCCGCCGCACATCCGCGGTGCGCAGATCCACCGGCCTGCCGCGCTCAATCAGGACCGGCCGTGCACCGGCCCGGGCGAGCGTCAGCGCGGCGAAAAGACCCGCAGGCCCGGCTCCGACCACCAGCGGCGGAGAGGAGAAGGCTGCGGCGGGCAGCGGCATTTTTATCGTTTCAGGCGCAGGAGACAGGAAAGGGCAGCGCTTCAGGACTGCAGACTCATTCCGGAGCTCCAGATCCAGGGAAAAAACAAAATGCACATCCTGCTTATCCCGGGCATCCACTGAACGGCGGACGACATGTACGCCCAGCAGCTGATCCGGGGACAGGCGGCACTTTTTCAGCACAGCGGCGCGCAGGGAAGCTTCAGTCCAGGACAGGGGCTGAGGGAAATTATTCAGTCGGAGCATGGCTGCGCCTCCTCATTGTGCCAGCGCAGGGCGGCAGGGTTGATGAACGCTTCCGGATCATAATGCACCCGGGTCAGCTCCAGCCCGTGGGCCGGAGCGGTCATGCCCAGATCCAGCCGGGAGAGGGAACGGAACGCCCGGTCAAAGGCATCCGGGCCCCGCTTGCCGAGACCGACCTCAATCAGGGTTCCGGCGATGATCCGGACCATATTATAAAGGAACGCGTTTCCGTGAACCGTCAGGATGATCTGACGGGAAGCTTCGCAGAAGGAGAGGTTCGCTTCGTAAAGCGTGCGCACGGTGGTACGGGCGGTACCGCCGGAGGCCTGAAAAGCCGCGAAGTCATGCGTTCCGGGCAGGGCGGCGACCGCCTCGAGCATAGGGGCGGAGCTCAGCGGCACCGGAACATGCACAAAGGTATTTCTGTAAATCGCGCTGCCGTGGCGGCTGTTGATGATCCGGTAGGTATAGGTTTTTCCGGCGGAAAGGAAACGCGCATGAAAACCAGCCGGCACTTCCCGGCCGGCATGCACCCGGATATCCGGAGGCAGCAGATTGTTCAGAACAAACGGGAATTTATCCGGAGGAATAGTGCAGTTCGTATCAAAATGGACCATCTGCCCCAGCGCGTGCACCCCCGCGTCGGTACGGGAGGCGCCGGTGACGGTGACCGGATGGCCGCAGGCTTTTTCCAGGGTTTCCTCCAGCACCTGCTGGACCGCCAGACCGGTGATCTGGCGCTGCCAGCCGGCGTAACCGGTTCCGTCATATTCCACAGTCAGGAGAATACGCTTCACAGCAGCACGCCCTCCAGCACGACCAGGGCAATCAGCAGCAGCATGGCGCCAAGGGCCAGGCCGTCATTCCGGGTCAGCTTCAGCACCCGCATGCGGGTGCGGCCCTCACCGCCGTGATAACAGCGGCTTTCCATGGCCATGGCCAGGTCGCCGGCCTTGCGGAAAGCGCTGACAAACAGCGGAACCAGCAGGGGCACCATGGCTTTGGCCCGGGCGATCAGATTTCCGCTTTCGAAATCAGCGCCTCTGGCCATCTGGGCCTTCATGATCTTGTCGGTTTCCTCCAACAGGGTGGGAATAAAGCGCAAGGCGATGGTCATCATCATGGCCAGCTCATGAACCGGGAAATGTATTTTTTTCAGGGGCGAAAGCAGCAGCTCAATGCCGTCGGACAGGGCAACCGGGGAGGTTGTCAGCGTCAGCAGGGACGTGCCGGCCACCAGGAAGGCCAGACGCAGGGAGTAGAACGCTGCCTGCCGGAGCGCCTCCAGGGTGATCCGGATGCCCCAGAAAGCAACGAGTGTCTTTTCGCCCGGTGTAAAGAACAGATTCAGCAGAAAGGTCAGGATCAGGATGATCCGCAGGGGCTTGAGCCCCTTCAGCAGCATCCTGAAGGGCACCCGCGCCAGGCGGGTCACTCCGTACAGAAAGCCGAACAGCAGCAGATAACCGACAAAGGACTGCGCCAGGAACACGGCGACAATAAACAGCAGGGTATCCACCAGCTTGATCCGGGGATCCAGCCGGTGCACAGGGCTGTCCACCGGGTAATACTGGCCCATGGTGATATCATTCAGCAACCGGATCCCTCCCTTCACTGCCGGACTGCCGGAGCCGGAGAATATGCTCCCGCAGTTCCTCCGGACGGTACAGATCAGCCGGCAGATCGTAACCCTTTTCCCGCAGCGCACGGCACAGCTGCGCGGCGGCAGGCACGTCCAGCCCGAGGGAAAGCATCTTTTCCTGCTGAGCGAAAACCTCACGGGGCGTGCCGGTCATGGCAACCTTGCCGGATGCCATGACGATGAGCCGGGTGGCCAGACGGGCCATGTCATCCATGCTGTGGGAAACCATCAGGATGGTGGTATGTTCCTTCTGATGCAGCTCCTCCAGCATGGTGAGGATCCGGTCCCGCCCCCGGGGATCCAGGCCGGCCGTCGGCTCATCCAGAATCAGGACGGAGGGACGCATGGCCAGGACACCGGCGATGGCAACCCGCCGCATCTGGCCTCCGGAAAGCTCAAAGGGGCTTTTTTCAGCAAAACGGTCATAATCCAGATGCACACAGTCCATGGCATAGCGAACCCGCCCGTCAATCTCCGCTTTCGACAGGCCCTGGTTTCTGGGACCGAAGGCAATATCCTTCGCAACCGTTTCCTCAAAGAGCTGATATTCAGGATACTGGAAGACGAGCCCGATCCGCTGGCGGAGGGCCCGGGTGTTTACATGCTCCCCGTGCAGATCCTGACCGTCGATCAGAATCTGGCCGGAGGAGGGCTTCAGCAGCCCGTTCAGATGCTGCACCAGGGTGGATTTTCCGGAACCGGTGTGGCCTATGATGCCGATAAACTCCCCGTCCTGGATGGTCAGGCTGACATCATCCAGGGCGACGGTGCTGAAGACGCTTCCCTCAGAATAACGATGGGTCAGGTGGCGGATTTCGATGGACATAAGAGCCGATCCACCTCCTTCGCCATATCTTCCACAGTCAGAATACCGGGCTGAACCGGCAGACCGGCAGCCCGCAGGTCAGCGGCCAGAGCCGTCATGGGGGGAACATCCAGATGCAGCTCCCGCAGACGGTCCACCTGATCAAAAACCTCCCGGGGCGTCCCGGTCAGAACCATTTCCCCGTCGGAAACAACCAACACCCGGTCGGCAGTGGCGGCTTCCTCCATGAAATGGGTGATCCAGACAACGGTGATACCCTTCTGCCGGTTCAGGGCATGCAGGGTCTCCAGCACCTCCCGCTGGCCGGAGGGATCCAGCATGGCAGTAGCCTCATCCGCGATGATAATCGAGGGCTCCATGGCCAGAATGCCCGCCACCGCGATGCGCTGCTTCTGTCCGCCGGACAGCATGTGCGGCGCGGAATCCGCATACTGGCTCATGCGGACCGCCGCCAGAGCGGATTCCACCCTGGGCAGCATCTCATCGGTGGGGACGCCGAGGTTCTCAAGCCCGAAGGCCACATCCTCCTTGACCACCGTGGCGACAATCTGGTTATCCGGATTCTGGAAAATCATGCCGGCGCGGCGGCGGATTTCCCAGACCAGCTCTTCCTTCCGTGTATCATAGCCGCAGACAATCACATTGCCCTCGGTCGGAATATACAGCGCGTTCAGAAGCTTGGCCATGGTGGACTTTCCGGAACCGTTATGGCCCAGAACAGCGACAAACTCCCCGGGACGCACAGATGCGGAAACATGGGAGAGGGCCGGTGCGGCCGCCTCCTCGTAGGTATAGGATACATCCTCCAGGAGGATGCGCATGTCTTGCTGCATGAATCGGAAGACCTCCGTAAACAGTTCAGGATCAGGGACGCGGGAGCATCACGGCAGGGAAACATCAATATCGTGAATCTGCGGGTAGCAGGCGAAACGGGCGGGAATCACGGAGGTTCCGACGCCGCGGGAAACCAGCAGATCCACCCGGTTCTCCGTCAGCCAGCCTTCCCGGTACCGGACGGGAATATCATCCGTCAGACCGATCAGGGAGGAGAAGGGCCCCAGCTGTCCGCCGTGGGTATGCCCGAAAAGCCCCAGGTCAAACCAGCCCAGATGGCCGTTCCTGTCCGTGAGCAGCTGGGCGTCCGGAATGACGGTGGGATTGTGGCACAGGAAAATCACATAATCGGAAGCGGAAACCCGGGAGGCTACGGAATGAAGGTCCGGCGTTCCGGCAACCGGCTCATCCAGACCGGCGACGTAAACGGAGCTGGTGCCCACACGAACCCGGGAGACATCGTTGATCAGCGGCGTGACGCCCGCCTCCCGCATCGTGTCCGTCAGCCGGGTCAGGTCGAACGGCGTATCCCCGCGGTCCGACTCGCCGATGACGCCGAGCACCGCGTACCGGGCATGAACGGCAGGCATCCGCTGGAAGAAGCGGACCGCCGCAGCGTTATCGCTGCCGTAATCCCCGCCGAACAGAACAATGTCCGGCTTCAGCTGATTGACCCGGGAGATCAGGTTGGCCACATCGGCGTCCGAGTACCAGAAGCCGTAATGAATATCGGACAGATAGACAATATGCAGGTGCCCGATATCCGCGGGCAGGCTGTCAGACTTCAGAGAGACCCGGTCGGTCCTCAGAATATGGGCCTCAAGGAAGGGATAAAGCAGACAGAGCAGGAACAGAACAAGCAGCGCATAAACCCAGCGGCGCCTGCGGCGGTTGACCCGCTGATGCCGGCCCCGGGTCCTGACAGAGGCGGTGGAGGCAACAGCCCATGGCTGAGACGCCGTGTGCTTGCCGCGATATCCATCCATAACCGCTTCCTCCTCTCTCCGGAATGCGCAGCGGAAAGCGCAGGAACGGCTTTTCCGCAAAATGCATATACATCAAATATTATACACGATTCCGGAGGTTTCTTCAACCGGGGAGGACGGCGTTCTCCCAGTCGCTTCGGAGGATGGCGCAGAGAACCACATCAATGAATTCCCCCTTGTTGTAAATCCGGCTTCTGAGCGTTCCTTCCTGGTGCATGCCGCATTTTTCCATCACCCGGCCGCTGGCGGGATTCCGCAGATCCCGCTGGGCCTCGATCCGGTTCAGAGGCAGCACGCTGAAGGCGGACCGCAGCACCGCGGAAAGCGCTTCCGTCGCATATCCCCGGTTCCAGTACTGACGGGAAAGGCTGTAACCGACCTCGGCGGAGCTGTTCTCCTCCGAGACCCACATGAAGCCGACGGAACCGATCACCCGCCCGGTTTCCCGCAGCACAACAGCCCAGGAGGAGGGCAGCCCGTTATGATACAGCGAACGGATGTAACGGATGTACATCCTGGTATCCCGCACGCTCCGGTGAGGCTCCCAGAGCACATAACGCGCCACCTCCGGGTCGGAGGAATAGACATAGATATCCTCCGCGTCCTTCATGACCATGGGGCGCAGAATCAGGGAAGGCGTTTCCAGCACCGGCAGGCGGCTGAAATATTCCGCATAACCGGAGGAACGGGGAGGCACGGACGGGAAGGAGAGGAAACGAAGAATTCTATATTTCATGCAAACCTCCGGGAACAAAAGAGACTGCCGGAACGTTAAGTGTTCAAACCAGCTTGTTCTTTCGACGCACTGAAACGCAAATCCTGCCGGACAGATTTGACAAGGGAAACGGAAGAGGCGTAGAATGAGCGGGTACACGCTTGACATTTCAAGTGGGGAGGGAATTAAAGATGATGAAGAGAGAACACCGCGGACGTCTGCGCAGGGTTATTTCACTGCTGACTGCCCTGCTGATGCTGACGGCCTGGCTGCCGCTGGCAGCCGCTACGCCGCAGGACTGGACAGAGCTGCAGATTGAACTGACCTGGCCCAATGCCGACGGGACCCAGGGCAGCAGCCTGGCCCTGCCGATCGAAGGCATGGAATACGGCTTCTGGGCCTATGTGCCGGCGGAGGCCCTGAACCAGCTGACGATTAACCTTTCTCATCCCGGACATGCCTATTTCTTCATTCCGGAATCCGGAAGCCTGCTTACGGAGGTTGTTCCGGTCAGCACCACGGTGGACGACACCTCCTTTGTTCTGATCCAGGCTGCGGAAGGAGATCAGACGGAGGCTTATTATCTGTATATTTCCACGGTGACCGAGGAACCGCCGACGGTTACGCCGGAACCGACGCCGGAACCCACACCGGAACCGACACCCGAACCGACGCCGGAACCCACACCCGAACCGACGCCGGAACCGACACCGGAACCCACGCCGGAACCCACGCCGGAACCGACACCCGAACCTACGCCGGAACCGACACCGGAACCGACACCGGAACCGACGCCGGAACCCACACCGGAACCGACACCCGAACCCACAGCGGAGCCCACAGCTGAACCCACTGCGGAGCCTACAGCTGAACCGACGGCGGAGCCCACAGCAGAACCGACAGCTGAGCCCACCGCTGAACCTACAGCAGAACCCACGGCTGAACCGACAGCCGAGCCGACCGCTGAGCCGACGGCGGAGCCCACAGCTGAACCTACAGCCGAGCCGACCGCTGAACCGACAGCAGAACCCACGGCGGAGCCGACAGCGGAACCTACGGCCGAGCCTACCGCTGAACCGACTGCAGAACCGACAGCTGAGCCCACAGAGGAACCGGTGACTGAAACACCGATCCCGGTGGGGGCCATGATCAACCGTTACGGGAGCACCAACGACACGGTGCGCTTCCGTTCGACGCCCGACACCAGCAGCAGCAAGAACGTGCTGAAGCAGCTGAACAAGGGCCAGAAGGTCTACATGATCCGCCAGGAATATGACGCTTCCGGCGAAAGCTGGACAGCGGTGCAGATTGACGGCCAGCGCGGCTACGTCATGAGCAAATTCCTGAACGTGATGAGCCAGGCGGACAGCGATGCCTATGTGGCGACGCTGCCGACCCCTGCCCCCATCTATACGGAAGAGGATCTGATGCCCACAGCTGAGCCCACGGCGGAGCCTACAGCTGAACCGACTGCGGAGCCGACCGCAGAACCTACGGCCGAGCCCACAGCGGAGCCGACCGCTGAGCCGACTGCTGAACCCACGGCGGAGCCGACTGCTGAACCCACGGCTGAACCGACAGCCGAACCGACCACCGAACCGACCGCTGAACCCACAGCTGAGCCGACCGCTGAACCCACGGCGGAGCCTACAGCTGAGCCGACTGCTGAACCCACAGCCGAGCCGACGGCGGAGCCTACACCGGAACCGGTCTTCGTTTCCGCGGAGGAAATGCCGACCAATGAGCTGATTAACCGCTACGGTAAAACGAACAAGACCCAGGTCCGCTTCCGCAAGGGCGCCGGAACCAACACCAAGATGCTGGCGGAGCTGAAGAAGGGTTCCTCCGTCTATCTGATCCGCAACGTCATCAATGATCACGATGAATACTGGACAGAAGTTGACATCAACGGCGAACGCGGATTCATCAAGAGCGAATATCTGAGCGTTTACGCGGATCAGGCGGCCAGCGATGCCTATGCCGACACCCTGGACAATCCTGTGAAGCCTTACAGCTGGGAGGATCTGGACGACGGGTCCGGAACAGAGCCTACGACTGAACCGACTGCAGAGCCTACGGCTGAACCGACTGCAGAGCCTACGGCCGAACCCACGGCAGAACCGACCGCTGAACCGACGGCTGAACCTACGGCGGAGCCGACGGCAGAACCCACGGCCGAGCCCACAGCAGAACCGACCGCAGAGCCCACAGCAGAACCGACCGCAGAGCCTACGGCTGAACCTACAGCGGAACCGACAGCTGAGCCCACAGCTGAACCGACGGCGGAACCCACAGCCGAGCCGACAGCAGAACCGACGGCTGAACCGACCGCCGAGCCTGTTGTTACCGTGACGCCGACCCAGGAGCCCATTCAGCGGTTCGGATACGCGATCACAATCGGCGACGGCGCCTATGTGCGCAACTGGCCCAGCTCCATGAGCGTGATCATCGCCGAGCTGCCTGCCAACAAGGTGGTTTATGTAAACGGACAGACCTATGTGGACGGGGTGGCCTGGCATGATACTCAGTACGACGGATCCGACAAGGGCTATATCCGCGCGGATATGCTGCGGATGATGAGCGCCCAGGAAGTGCTGGATTACCTTGACAACATCAATGCGACACCGGAACCCGCGCCGACCGAAGCGGTCATCACGGCACCGCCGTATAATCCCAACAGCCTGAGCAGCTATGGATATGTTTCCGCTTCCTCGGTGAATTTCCGGACGTTGCCTGACACCAAGTCCACCAGAATCCGTCAGCTGAAGCAATACGCGTTCTGCCTGGTGCTCGGTACGGAACAGGCGAACGGCACGACCTGGTACAAGGTCAGCTATGACAAGCAGATCGGCTACGTCAGCGGCAACTACTTCAAGCAGATGACGCTGGCGGAGATGGAAAGCTTTGTCAAATCCCCCGAATACACGCAGGGCGTCATCAACAACACGACGCAGACGGACAGCGGATCCGGCAGCGGTTCCTCCGGACAGTCCTCCAGGGGAACAACCGGGGAAATAATCTCCGCGGAAGACCAGAAGGTGGAAACCTGGGTCAATCCCAACAGCACCATTCAGGTCAGCTATAAGCCTTTTGATCCCTTTGCCACGCCGGAACCCCTGAAGGAAAACGAGATTATCAACACGGAATATCTGGACGGACTGGCAGAGCAGGTGCTGAACGGCACCCTCACAGAGGATCAGCTGGAAGTGACCCTGAGATCCTATTACCGTGACGCAGCCAACCTGGAAGGTACGCTGGCCAGCGCGCTGGACTACATCCACGGCAAGACCGCGGAAAAGGCAACTGAAACACCTGAGGCCACGCCGGACGTGGTTCCGCTGGCAACGGACGAGGTTGTTTATCCCCAGGAAGAGAACGGCGGCAGCGCCGTCGGCTGGGTGATCGGCCTGGGACTGCTGGCGGCGGCCGGCGGAGGCGGATATGCCTGGTATGCCGCACAGCAGAAGAAGCGCAGAGCAGCGGCCCAGGAGGCAGCCCGGAAGCGGGCGGCCCAGCAGCGGAAGCAGCAGATGCCCCAGCAGGGAGGCAGCAGCGGCCAGCAGGCCGGCAGCTCCGCGGTTTCCGCACAGAACGCCAACAAGGCCCGGGGAAATGCCTCCGGAGCCCAGCGGCCGTCAGCGCCTCCGGCAAACGGCAAACCCGCTCCGGAAAAAGCGGATACGCCGGCTCAGACGGAAGAAAAGACTGCCGGGGAACAGAAAAACTACGGCAGCGCGGTGAAGAATCCTTACGGAAGGTATACCACCGGAGCCGAAGAGGATAATGCCTATACGGCATCCTTCAAGCCCGCCGGAAAGAACGGGAATGACCAGAACGCTTACAGGAGAAGGAACCGCGGAACGCATCAGGGCCGGGACGAAGGCCCGCAGGACGGCGGCCAGCAGAAGGGCTGACGCCTGAACGGGAAGACGTGAGAATACCTTCCCGGGATGAACGCGGTGAACTGCGCTCCGGTTAAGCGCAAAGAAAGCTTACCCCCGAAAGCCGGCCTCATCACGAGGCCGGCTTTTGGGGAAAATCGTTTTACAGGATGATTTGGGAGGCGTCTGAATGACCAGCCGGAAAACGGAACAGAAAAAAACATGGACCAGAGTGCTTGCCCTGGCCGTGGCGGGGATCATGGTTATCTCCGTGCTGCTGGCGGCATTGCTGAGAATGTGAGGACGGAAGCATGAGGAAACAGATCCGGGGTATATCAGCCGGAACGGTGGTGATGCTGGCGGTAACGGTGCTGTCCGTTATCGGCTTCATCCTTGTCATGAACCGGCTTTCCGGGAAAGGGGCGGATCTGAGCAGGCTGCAGATGAGCGCTCTGAAGCTGGAAACAGAAGCTGTCCCGGATACCGGGGATATCCTGATCGTTTCCGCAGACACGCAGGAAATGAGAGCGGACAGCGCTGAAAATACCGCGCCCGCCGGGCTGCCGGCAGACGCGGCGGAGGACGCCGGCACCGCGGCCCGGAACAGCCTGACGCTGACCTTCGGGGGCACAGTGGCGGTTGAATCCGGAATCCGGAAGAGCTGTTACGCGGCGGACAGCAAAAAATACGATTTTTCACTTCTGCTGAATCTGATGCGGGACGAATTCAGGGGAGAAGGCACTGCCGTTTTTCTGGAGAACCTGCTGACAGACAACGCGAAAATGACGGATACAGTGATCCCGGCCAACGCGGCGGAGATGCTTTCGGAGGCCGGTATCAACCTGGCAGCGGCGGGGTTCGCGAAGGCCTTTGACCAGGGTCTGGACGGCCTGCAGGCCACCCGGCAGGCGCTGAGCGGCTATGGTGTGCGAACCCTGGGAATCCGGCCGGAAGCGGAGAGCCCGGCAGCCGTGACCCTCCGGCAGGGAAACCTGGCAGTGACGCTGCTGCAGTACACGGAAACCGTTCCTGCGTCTGTACGGAAAACCATGGCAAAAAAGGACGCGTCCGAAGCCATTCCGGAGGCTGATGCAGACCGGATCGCGGCGGATATCCGGCATGCACGGGAAGCCGGAGCAGACGCGGTTGCCGTACTGCTGAGCTGGGGAAAGACGGGCGGAAAAAATCCCGAGAAAGCGCAGAAGGCGCTGGCCTGGAAGATTGCCGAAGCCGGCGCGGACCTGATCATCGGCGCCGGGAGCCGGATCCCGCAGACACCCGAATGGATGGCGGTGACAGGCAGCGACGGGCAGACCCGGCAGGTTCTGTGCGTCTACAGCCTTGGAACGCTGATCAGCGATAACCGCAAGGCGATCAGCCGCATGAGCGGCTACCTGCTGCGGGTGACCTTTCGGAAAGACGGTGGGGTGATGACTGCCGCGGAGAACCTGCAGTATATTCCCACATACGTCTGGCGCTACAAGCAGGACGGGGTATACTATTACCGCTGCCTGGCGGCCAACCGGACGCCGCCGGACGGGATGGACAGCGAGCAGCAGAAGAACATGGCGAAAGCTGCCGAAACCATCGCGGACGTTCTGGAGGGCAGCGGAATCCGGATCGCGGAGCAGCCCTGAGACGGCAGAGGAAAGAGAGCAATGAACGCATGGAGGCAGGAACTGACGGAGCTGCTGCGGGCAGCGCCCTGCACGAGACCCGCGGCTTTACGGAGAAGCCTGCGGGAGGACTGGCTCTACGCGACGGATCTGCCCGCGGTGACAGATGCGGATGCGCTGGCAGCCTTCCGGGAGCAGGCGGAGAGACGCGGCTGGAGGCTTGAGGAGCAGCAGGGGTGGCTGCAGCTGAAGCCCGCGCTTTCCGGCGCGCCGGGCAACGGATACACAGGGCCCTTCGGGCCGGAGGCCGGGAGCTGCCTGAGCCTGATGCGCCGGCATCCGGATTCCGAAAATGCGGAGGCCGCGGCGGAAAGAGCCGGAATTCTGCTGGTGAAAGCCGGCGAGGAAGGTCCGGAGGCCTATGAAGCGGCCTGCGCCGCGCTGCACAGAGAATGGGCGGAACGGCTGAGGAAAGGGGAAAGCCTTCCGAAGCTGGACGCCTGTTTCTTCGGAGAAGGCAGAGAAACGGCACAACAGAAGGAGGAATCAGCATGCTGATCAGACACATCGGACACGCGGAGTTCCATCTGCTGACAGAGAGCGGAACCGGAATCGTGACGGATCCCTACGACGCCGCGTGCGGTTACCCGGTGACACCGGTTGCCGCGGATACGGTGCTGGTCAGCCACCATCATTCCGATCACGACGCGGTGGAAAACGTGACGGGGCATCCCCGGATCATTGATACCGAAGGAATTCACACCCTGGAACGGGATCTCCGGGTGACAGGCATCCCGGCTTTTCATGACGACGCCGGGGGAAGCAAGCGCGGGAAAACGCTGCTGTTTCTGATCGAGACGGAAGGGCTGCGGATCGCGCACCTGGGGGATCTGGGAGACAGCCTGACAGCGGAGCAGAGCCGCCTGCTGAAGGACACGGACGTGCTGATGATCCCTGTGGGCGGGTTCTATACAATTGACGCGAAAAAAGCCAGGGACATCGCTGAGTCCCTGGCTGCCAAAATCATCATTCCCATGCATTACCGGACAGAATATAACGCGGACTGGCCCATAGAAGGGGTACGGGCTTTTACGGACCTTTATCAGCCGGAGGAAATCCGGCAGGACGGAAACGCGCTCCGGGTGACCCGGGAGGATCTGAAGTGCCATCCGCGGGTGGTGGTTCTGTAAGGTCAGAAGCCGTGGCTTCCGCCACCGCCGCCGCCACCGCCTCCGCCTCCGTGTCCGCCGCCGCCGTGGCCGCCCCCGGAGCTGGATTCATGATGAACAACCCGCTTCAGGGTGTGAGCGGTGACAACCGTGCCGATCCCCGCGGCGGCAGCCTTGACCACATCGGGCAGGATGATCTCCTGCTCTTTTTTCATGCGCGCGGAAATGACCAGATAGCTGATCAGGATGGCGCAGATCAGCGCCAGCAGGATGTTGCTGGTCAGCTTCATGGGCTCGGCGATTTTTTCGCCGGCCATGACCGCGGCCATCTCCGCAAAGGCCTCCTTCGCGCAGGCCGCGTACTCGCCGAAGGTGGCATACCGGTATACATTGTCGGTGATCGTGTTGGCGCGGGCAGTATTCAGCAGGGAGTAGACGCTCCGGCTGGAATAAATGCCCAGACGCCGGGTGCTCATGTCAATCATGAAAACCGTATAAGGTACGGAGGCACCGAAGCAGCTGTCGCCCCAGCGGCGGGCCTTGGTCAGCACGGTCGCGGAATCGCCGCCCAGGCCGCCTGTCAGAAACGCGGTATTCGCGTAAGCGGTGACGGGCAGCATGGCGGCGCCGACCTCCGCGATTTCGCCGGAGCTCAGCAGCCCCGCCGGGTCTTCGATGACCGCGGAGAAGCCTGTTTCCGCATTCACCTGGCGCCAGTCCTCCGCCCGGACACAGCCGGGAATCAGGCAGACCGCGCACAGCAGCAGCGCCAGCATCCGGATCAGTCTGTTACGCATGATCCTCACCTCCCTGATGGGATTCAAACTGGGGCAGGGGATTGGAGCATTCCCGGTTGTGCAGCAGCAGGAGGTCCACGCTTTCCCAGATGACTGCCGCCATGCACAGGAAGCTGACAAGATAGACCGGGAGGTCCGCGCTGCGAAAAGGATTCAGAATCAGAATGACGCAGCCGGCGATCATGGCCAGCAGCGCGGCGATGCTGCCGAACGGCGCCCGGGTTTTATCCTTCCTGAAAGCCGGAACCAGGAAGAACATGACGGCGGTCAGCCCCAGCGCCAGCAGATGGAAGATACGGATATCATCCACCCTGGAAAGACCGTACATGGCGGCGGCAGTCAGCGCCGCGCCGCCGATGCCGCCGATGCTCTGAAGCGCACCGGACAGCCCGCTGCCCTTTGCGCTCCGCTCCAGCTGCTTCCTGCGGCGGAGCTGAAGGCGCATTTCCTCCGTATCCTGCAGGGCTTCGGAGGCCTGATCCGCGGCTTCCCTGTCCTTCAGAGCCTTGCGGCGGCCATTGACCACCAGCTGCGCCAGAACCGCAAGCAGCATAGCCAGCACCATCACCATTTCCGGCCGGAGGGTCAGGAAGGCGTTGAACAGGAAAAAGAGCGGAACGGCTGCCAGCAGGGTCACCAGGGCGAAACGGGGAATATCCAGCGGGACATCCGCAGCCATTTCCCCCGTGACACCGTTCTGAATGGCGTAAAGCACCCGGCGGCCGCTGCGGATGGACATGAACCAGACCGGCACCAGGGTTTCCCCGGTATGCCGGGCATGCGCGAGCTTAGTCAGTTTTTTCTCGGCCTCGCCGGTGGAATAGGAGCATCCGTCGTCCAGATCGTCAATGACTTCCTTCAGACCGGTGCGGACCGCGGTTGCTTTGGCGAAGGAAAGATAGGCATCCGGCTGCGTGTCCGGAATATCGGCGTAAAAACCGCTGATATAAGCCGGAGAGAAAGGTCGGAAAGCATCCGCGGGAACGCGGGATATCCTTTCGGACAAGGTATCCGGCATCTCCAGGGACGCATCATGCAGAATATCATCATACTGGTGATTCAGGGAAACGACGGTGTTGTAGTAATAGGTGTCGTTTCCTCTGGTCATATGTCCCTCCAGGGAGGCGTCGCCGGTGACCATGCCGGAGTAGATATGATACGGCACATAAATACCCCGGAAGCTTTCCGGGCGCACATCCTTCTTCAGGCGGTGATCCACACAGAGGCTGCGCTTCAGCATCTGCCGGTATTTCTCAAAGCAGGCTTCGCGGGTGATCCGGAACGGCGCGATGGTTGAAGGCGCTTCCATTTCATCCGTCTGCTGCTGCAGCATGACGGACGCGCCGCAGTAGCTGCAGAAAGCGGCGGAGGCCGTGTTCATCGTCCGGATCGCCGCTCCGCAGGTGGGGCAGGTCAGCAGGTCCACAGAGAAGCTGCTGCCGGCATACCGGGCTTCCCGGGCATCAGCCTCAGCGATGGATTCCGTGCGGTCGCACCGGCCGCATTTCAGCTGCTGCCCCTGAATGTCAAAGGTCATCATGGAACCGCAGCCAGGACAGCTGTACAAATCAATCTCCTCCTTCTTTCAGAAAACAGGGAACAGGACTGCCGACGGATTATTTCCATCCGTTTATTTCATCCAGTCCCGGCGGGACAGGGGCAGGAAAACCCGGCGGAGCAGGGCTTTCAGCCGCGCCTGCCGTGAAATCCCGGACCGCAGCTGCAGTGCGGTGCTCCGCAGCAGCTCCGCGGCACCCGGAGCAGCAGCGCCCTTCGCGTAGCGCAGCACGGAAAGACATTCACCCACGGGAACCAGGGGAACCGCGAAGCGGGCGGACGCGTCCACCCGGCGGGTAAAGCTGAGGATCGTTTCGCCTGTCCTGCGGCGCAGGCCCTCCGCTGCCAGAATGTCCATCAGCGCCTGGGACCAGATCCGCACCCGGTCCCCGTCACTGCCGGCCCGGCGGGCCAGGAAATCCGGAGCTGTACAGAGGGCGCGGCCCAGCAGGGCCAGGAGCAGCAGCAACGGGAGAATCCACCAGGGGAAGGAGGGCGGGCTGCCGGAAGGATCCTCCTCCGGTTCCGGCGTGCTTTCCGGAGCCGGAGTTTCGGGAGCCTCCGGTTCGGGCTCCGGCGCGGGCGTTTCCGTGGGCTCGTCACCGGCCGGTTCATCGGTTTCCTCCGGCTCTGAGGATTCCGGTTCCTCCGTGGGCTCTTCCTCCGGCGTTTCCGGCTCCTCCGCCGGTTCTTCTGTCGGTTCTTCCGTCGGCTCCTCTGTCGGTTCCTCTTCCGGCGGCTCTTCCGCGGGCGGCTCCTCCTCCGGAGCGCCGCCGCTTTCAGAACGTTGGCGGGGGGTCGCGTCAAACGTCAGCCAGCCAAACCCGCGGAAATATACCTCCGTCCAGGCGTGAGCGTCCCTGCCCGTCACCAGGGCTTCGCCGCCGGCGTCCGGCTCCGCCAGATAGCCCTCCACATACCGCGCAGGAAGGCCCGCCATCCGGCAGAGCACCGTCATGGCGGACGCGAAATAGGTGCAGTAGCCTTCCCGGGTATCCAGCAGGAAGCGGGTCACAAAATCCACGTTGGCAGGATGCGGCAGCACCTCCAGAGTGTAACGGCAGTTGCGGCGCAGCCAGGACTGCAGCGCGAACGCCTTTTCATAAGGCGCGTCCATGCCTGCGGTGATCTCAGCCGCCAGCGCATAGACCGGCTGCTCCAGATGATCCGGCAGGCGGGTATAGCTTTCCTGAACCTCCTCCCAACGGCGGTCCGGAAGAGCGGACGCGGCCTCGATCAGGGTGGAAAGACCCGGATCGCCTGCCTGAAACAGCGGGGCGGAGACCATCCAGGTATCCCCGGCCTGCAGATTCCGGGTAACAAAGATTTCAGAAGAATTGGAGAAATAAGGCACCAGACCGCCGCCGGGATTCAGCTCCCGCACCCGCTGGGGGGTGAACAGCGTGGAAGCGCTGTCCGACAGCATGCGTACGGAAACGGCAGAAGGCGCGGTCAGGGTTCCGGACTGGGCAACCGCGGGAAGCGACTGGTCAAAAAGCAGATCCCGCAGGGATTCCAGACGCGGAGACTGCCAGAGATTCCGGCGGCCGCCAGCCGTGTTGCGCCAGGCATGACCGTCATACTCATTCAGGATAACACCCCGCAGATAGGCGGTTCTCGGCACGGAAACCTGCATCACCGGACGGTCATTCAGATCCGGGGTGCCGCCCAGCTGGCCGGCTCCCTGGGGATAATAGCCTTCGGTGGAAAGAGAAAAGACATCCCGGGGCTCCGTATAGAACAGCCGGTCCAGGATCATCTGCCGGAAGGCGTCAGCCTTCTGCTTCATCGGCTCCACCGTCACGCCGCCGGAAGGCGCCAGCAGGAAAGCCAGACCGACCAGCACCGCGGCCAGCGCGGTCAGCCGGAGCGGACTGCTTTGGGGATGCCGGTCCAGCAGAACCGCAGCAAAAACGGCGATCAGCGCCGGCAGAAGCCAGGGGATCAGATCCTGCGAGCCGGAGAACCACAGAAGGAGGATCACGCTGACACACAGGATCAGCGCCGGCATATAGGAGGCCTTTTTCCACGCGGCCAGCCAGCTGAGCAGGCTGATGAGCAGCGAAAGAAAAAGCACCGCGTCGGACCGGACCAGGGGCAGCGCTGCCTGCTGCCCCTGCAGGCGCAGGGTCAGCGCGATCAGCGTATCGGAAAGGCGGGTCATACTGCCCGGAGAAAAGAGCCAGACCAGAGCGGCAAGAGGCAGGGCGACCGCCGCGCCGAGCGCGGAAAAGCGATGCAGGGAGGCAGCCTCCAGCAGCAGGCAGACACCCGCGGCAATCAGCAGCGGGCGCGCCGGGCTGACATCCGGCAGAAGCACACGGAGAACCGGCATCAGAAGGCCACAGGCAAGAAGCAGCGCCAGCGTCAGATGCGTCAGCTTGCCGCGCAGCTTTTCATTCATGCTTTCGGCCTCCTTTCACATACTTTTTCCGGGAACCGGGCAGCCGCGCTCCGCACACGTCAGGCGGAGGCTTCGGGGGATACGCAGGTCACCTCGACGCCGGAACGGCGCAGCCTGGCGGCCAGCGGAGCAACGTTCGCGTCATCAGGCGCGAAGGTGATCAGGTACAGGCGGATGGCCGGGCCCATGCGGCGCATGCGGATCATGATATCCACCATGGCGCTGGTCAGCCGGGCGGCAATGACGACGGTGCAGCCCACCTTCCGCAGACGGCGGCTTTCCAGACTCAGCACACGCTCAAACCGGTCCGATTCGGAGAAATCCACCCGGGCCAGGTTCTCCAGAGCGATCGGCAGGCCCATGGCCCGCTCCAGCTCCACAGGATGGGAGCCGGAGAGCGGCAGGCGGACCGGATGTCCGGCGCGCATCTGATCCGTATACACGGAAGCGGCGGTTTCGAGCAGACAGTCCCGCAGATCCGCTTCCGCCTGGGGATGGCCCCAGGAAGGCGGACGGGAGCAGTCCATCAGAACCAGCACATCCTGCAGAATCGGCTCATCAAATTTACGCACGGTCGGCTCGCCCCTGCGGAGGGAGAGCTTCCAGTGAATCTTCTTCATGGCGTCACCCGGCTGATAGGCTCTGACATCGGAGGGCGCGCTGAGATCCTCCGTGGCCCGGGCCATGATTTCACTGCCGGGATCTCCCGGAGTCAGGGTCAGGGGTTCAGTGTCAAAGGTGCGGGGCAGAACCACCAGCTCAAAATGAGCGGCTTCGGGCCGCAGGGTTTTTGAAAAAATACCCAGCAGATCCTCCACCGCACAGGATTCAATCCCGGTCGTATACACGCCGACATGGGCCGCGTGAATGGGCATGTTCAGGGTCTGCAGCCGCCCGGGTATATCACGCAGACGGATTTCCCTCCGGGCGGATGCCGGGGAGGACAGGACCAGCTGCAGCGGAGCGATGGGCAGAAGGCACCGGTGCCGCGCTGTCAGGCGCAGGCGTGTCTGATCCCCGCGGCGCAGGGTGCGGTCCGCAAGCTCCGCGGTGACCGTCAGGGTTGCGGCAGCCCAGAGCACGCTGAGAAGACCGGACAAAACCGCCAGCAGCACCAGCAGGGCGAGCATGAAAAAGAGGACGCTCCCGGTGCTGAGGGCGACAGTCAGCAGCGCTGTGAACAGGCACAGCGGCAAAGCAAAATGAACTTTCATAGCTTGATCGGCACAGAGGTGTTCTGCAGCAGGGTGAGCAGCACCTGTTCAGGGGCGATGCCCTTCATGCGGGCTTCAGGGGAGAGCACCATCCGGTGCGCCATGACCGGCAGGAACATATGCTGGACATCCTCCGGCAGGATGAAGTCCCGGTTATCCAGCAGCGCGCAGGCCTGCGCGCCGTGAATCAGCGCGATGGCGGCCCGGGTGGAGGCGCCGAGCTGGAAGGCCGGATCCTTCCGGGTGGCGGCAGCCAGCGTGGCCACATAGGACCGGACCTCAGGAGAACAGTAGACGCGGGTGACCTCTTCCTGCATGGCCAGAATATCCTGGGCCGTGCAGACAGGCTCAATCGTGGTCATGGGGCGGACGGAACCGGAATAGCGCTCCAGCACGTCCATTTCCTGCTCCACGGTGGGATAACCGATGGAGATGCGCAGGAAGAACCGGTCCACCTGCGCCTCGGGCAGGGGATAGGTTCCCACAAACTCGCTGGGGTTCTGGGTGGCCAGCACGATAAAGGGCCTGGGCAGGGGATGGGTGACACCGTCCACCGTTACCTGATGCTCCTCCATGACCTCCAGAAGGGCGGACTGGGTTTTGGGGCTGGTGCGGTTGATCTCGTCCGCCAGAACGATCTGGCTCATGACGGCGCCTTCCTTATATTCCATCTCCCCGGTTTTGAAATTCACCAGGGTGAAACCGGTAACGTCCGAGGGCATCAGGTCCGGGGTAAACTGAATGCGCCGGAACGAACAGTCCAGGGAACGGGCCAGGGCGCTGGCCAGCGTTGTCTTTCCGACACCGGGCACATCCTCAATCAGCACATGGCCCTTGCAGAGCAGGGCGATCAACGCGTATTCAATCGCTTCCTCCTTGCCGACAATGGCTTTGCCCACTGCCTGCTGAAGCGCGAGAAGCATATGACCAGGGTTCAGCATGGGAATCAACCTCCCGTTATCCGGATATGCTGATTATTATACCTGTGATTGAGAAAACACGCAAGGCATGGTAGAATGGGGACAGGGACGGAAAGCGGCGGAAAGGCCGCTCCGGACAGGCGGAAACGGAACGGGAGGCAGGCTATGATACGGGGAATCGGACTGGATCTGTGCGAGGTGGCCCGCATGGTGCCGAGGGCGGAGGATGAGAGATTCCTGAAACGGTATTTCACCGAAGCGGAAGCGGCTTACGTCAGGAAGCGCGGACGGAGCGCCGGACAGAGCCTGGCCGGCCTGTTCGCCGCCAAGGAAGCCTTTGCCAAGGCGCTGGGCACCGGCATCGCCTTTGAGCTGCGGGAGGTGGAAATCATCCACGACGCCGAGGGCTGCCCGGCGTACCGGCTGTCCGGCCGGGCCGCGGAGCTGGCGGGCAGCGACCGCTTCCTGCTGAGCATCAGCCACGACGGCGGCATGGCGGGGGCTGTCTGCGTACGCGAAAGCCCGGCGGAAGGGTGACAGGTTCTTGCCAAAAGACGGGAAAACTTCTATAATAGCTATATTACGTGTATACCCTCCGGAGACAACAGACAAAGAAAGGCGGTCTGGTTATGACAATTCACGAAAACTATGAACAGTGGCTGAAGGATTTCGCGGAAGACAAGGAAACAGTCAAAGAGCTTGAGGCCATCCGGGGAGACGAGAAGGAAATTGAGGACCGGTTTTACACGGAGCTGAGCTTCGGCACCGCCGGCATGCGCGGGGTGCTCGGCGCCGGAATGAACCGGATGAACAAATACAACGTACGCCGGGCCACGAAGGGCCTGGCCGGCCATCTGCTGAAGAATCCGGAAGAGGCGAAGCGCGGCGTGGTCATCGCCTACGACAGCCGCCGCTGCAGCGCTGAGTTCGCGAAGGACGCGGCTCTCGTGCTCTGCGCCGAGGGCGTACCCGCCTGCCTGTTTGACGCGCTGCGCCCCGTGCCGATCCTCAGCTACGCGGTGCGCCATCTGCACGCGATTGCCGGCATCGTGATCACCGCGAGCCACAATCCGCCCCAGTACAACGGCTACAAGGTCTACGGCGAGGACGGCGCCCAGGTGGGCCCCGAGACGGCTGAAGGCATCACCCAGGTGATCCGGGCCACAAAATACACGGACTGCAGACTGATGGACGAGCAGGAAGCCCTCGACAAGGGCCTGCTGAAGATCATCGGCAACAAGGAAGTCGACGATGACTACATCGCCCAGGTCAAGACGCTGAGCATCAATCCGGATCTGCTGCGGACGGAAGGCCCCAAGCTGAACATCGTTTACACCCCCATTCACGGCAGCGGCAACGTGCCGGTGCGCCGGGTGCTGAAGGAGATCGGCCTGACCAACGTGGCGGTTGTGAAGGAACAGGAGCTGCCGGATCCGAATTTCAGCACTGTCAAGGTGCCGAATCCGGAGGATCCCGGCGCCTACACCCTGGCTTTTAAGCTGGCTGAGGAGGTCGGCGCCAGCGTGATTTTCGCCACGGATCCGGACTGCGACCGTCTGGGCGTTGCGGTGAAGGACGGAGCGGGCGAATGGCATCTGCTGACCGGCAACCAGATCGGCTGCGTGCTGCTGTACTATATCCTGTCCAGCAAGCAGAAGGCGGGAACCCTGCCGAAGGACGGCGCGGCGGTCAAGAGCATCGTCAGCACCAGCCTGGCCAACCGCATCTGCGAAAGCTTCGGCGTGACCATGTTTGAAACCCTGACCGGATTCAAGTTCATCGGCGAGAAAATTCAGCAGTTCATGGACAAGGGAGACCACACCTTCCTGTTCGGCTTTGAGGAGAGCTACGGCTTCCTGAGCAGCACCTTCGTACGGGACAAGGACGGCGTCAACGCCAGCCTGCTGATCAGCGAGGTGGCCTGCGCCTGCATGGCAGAGGGCATCACGCTGTACGACAAGGTGCAGGAGATCTTCAAAAAGTACGGCTACTTCGTGGAGAACGTGGTTTCCACCACGCTGCCCGGCAAGGACGGCCTGACAAAGATGAAGGAAATCATGGCCGGCCTGCGGACAAACCCGCCGAAGGAAATTGCGGGCATGAAGGTGACAGCAGTGCGGGACTACCTGAAGGGGATCCGCACGGCGGACGGCAGGGAAGAGCCGACAGGGCTGCCCACCTCCGATGTGCTGTACTTTGAACTGGAGAAGGGCTGCTGGGTATGCGTACGGCCTTCCGGCACGGAGCCCAAGATCAAGCTTTACGTCAACACCAACGCCCCGGACAAGGCGGCGGCCGAAGCCCTGAACAGGGAACTGGGCGAGGCCAGCAAAGCCTTGCTGAACGGATAATCATTGATCGCGGCAGGATATCCCGGGAGGATATCCTGCCGCAGATTTACACCGGATTTTTTAAATAAGGGAGAAGATCAGTATGTTCGGACGGATGATGAACAACTATTACTACGGAAAAAGCGGCAAGGGTGATTTCCGGAAAGAGGATATGCCTGAAACCAGATGGCAGCTTTTCTGGGATACGCTGCGGACCCGCCTCAGTGCCCTGTGCCGGCTGAATCTGCTGTACATGCTGGTTTTCATTCCCCTGATGATCGTTCTGGCCACGAACACCTTCAACATCCTGCAGGGCGCCAACATGATTCTGGCCGCCAAGGAGGGCACGCTGGAGGAATATCTGCAGGCAAACGCCGGGGAAGGGGAAGCCCCCACCCTGACAGAGGAGCAGCGGAAGGCGCTGGAGGAGGCAGACCTTGCGGCGATTCTGAACAGCACAATCTTCCGGATGCTGATCTGGATGATTCCGTGCATTGCCATCACGGGGCCCTTCACCGCCGGATTCTGCTATGTGACCCGGAACTGGGCAAGAGATGAGCATGCCTTCATCTGGAGTGATTTCAAGGACGCGGTGAAGGAAAACTGGAAGCATTCCCTGCTGCTGAGCTGCATCACCTCCGTGCTGCCGCTGCTGGCTTACGTGGGATGGCGCTTCTACGGAGATATGGCGCGGACCAACGCCCTGATGGTGGTTCCGCAGGTGCTGGTTCTGATGATCGTGATCCTCTGGAGCCTGGCGATCACCTATATGCATCCGCTGCAGGTGAGCTATGAGCTGAAGTTCCGGGATCTGCTGCGGAACGGTCTGCTGCTGGCGGTGGCCCGGCTGCCCATGAGCGTCGGCATCCGCCTGCTGCACTGCGTGCCAGCGCTGATCAGCTTCGCGGTCGCATTCCTCTGGAATCCCATTTACGGAATTCTGTTCCTGGGCGCCTGGTATATCCTGATCGGTTTCGGTATCAGCCGCTTTGTGACCGCCAGCTATACCAATGCGGTCTTTGACAAGTTTATCAATTCCCGGATGGAAGGCGTCAAGATCAACAAGGGTCTCCGGGATCCGGAGGATGACGACGACGAGGACGACGAAGACCTCCGGAACGACGGAACGGAAAACGGGGAAGCGTAAGCATGTATCAGGGGTTTGCCGAAATCTACGACGAATTGATGAATGACGTGGACTATGAAGCCTGGGCAGATTACTACTGCAGGCTTCTGTCCATTTATGGGATCCGCGGCGGGAAAATATGCGAATGCGCCTGCGGAACCGGCAGTCTGACACTGCCGCTGTACCGCCGGGGGTTCCGGATGACCGGGGTGGATCTGAGCCGGGAAATGCTGTGGCAGGCGGCCCAGAAATCCCGGAAGCAGGGAATCGCGATTCCCTTTGTGCAGCAGGATATGAAGGCGCTGAACCTGCACCGCCCGATGGACGCGGTGCTGGCCACCTGCGACGGGGTGAACTATCTGCTGACGGAGGAGGATCTGCTGAGCTTTTTCCGGGCGGCGCACAGGTCCATACGTCCCGGCGGCGCGCTGATTTTCGACGTTTCCACGCCGCACAAGCTGCGGGATACCCTGTGCAGCAGCCTGCTGTGGGAGGACCGGGAGAACATCACCTATCTCTGGACAAACACATGGCATGAAAAAAGCCGGACGGTGAGCCTGGACCTTTGCTTTTTCCTGCGGGAGCAGGATGACAGATACCGCCGGATGGAGGAGCATCAGAAGCAGCGGGCCTGGGACATGCAGACGATGAAGGAGCTGCTGTGGAAGGCCGGCTTCCGCGCGGTATGCTTCTACGGGGACCATTCCCTGAATGCCGCGGGGGAAAACAATCAGCGCTGGCATGTGGCAGCCTCCCGCCCGCCGGAGGAGGAATAAGGGACAGCGGCGACACCCGCTGCGTACCGTGAGGGAAAGGATACGGAAAAAATCAGGATGAATCAGAAAGAACGAATGGAAACACCGGCCCGGGATGAAATGCTGCAGATTGATCTGTGCAGCGGCCAGGTGCGGGTGATGCTTTGCGAAACAACCAATACGGTGCAGCGGTGCGCCGATATCCACGGCAGCACGCCGGTCTGCACCGCGGCCCTCGGCAGACTGATGACCGGCACGGTGATGCTGGGCATCATGATGAAGGGGGAAGAGGAATCGGTGACCGTTTCCCTGAAAGGTGACGGCCCCATGGGCACCCTGATCGCGGTGGCGGATCACGGATTTGTCCGCGCCTGCGCGGATGATCCCCGGGTGGAGCTGCCGCTGCGGGAGGACGGAAAGCTGGACGTCGGCAGCGCTGTGGGACATACCGGCCGGATGAGCGTGATCAAGGACCTGGGACTGAAAAAGAATTATATCGGGCAGAGCGAAATCGTCAGCGGCGAGATTGCCATGGACTTCGCCAACTACTTCACCGTGTCGGAGCAGCAGCCCAGCCTCGTGGCGCTGGGCGTGCTGGTCAGCGGAAACTCAGTGCTGAAGGCCGGCGGGCTGCTGATTCAGCCGCTGCCCGGATGCCCGGATGAGATCATTGACCAGCTGGAACTGCGCAGCCCCATGTTCGCGGACATCAGCCGGGAGCTGACCTTCGCGGATCCTGAGCAGCTGTGCCGGGACTGGTTCCGGGGCATGGAACCCCGGATTCTGGAGAGGACGCCCATCGCCTACCGGTGTACCTGCTCCAGAGACCGGATGGAGCGGGCGCTGGTATCCCTGGGCAGAAAGGATCTGCAGAGCCTGATCGACGAGGATCAGGGCGCGGAGCTGGGATGCCACTTCTGCCACAGCCAGTATTTCTTTACAACTGAGGAGCTGCGCCAGCTGCTGGAAAGAGCTGCCGATAAGGGGGAAGAACAGGAATGAACATGCCGCTGATCAACTTTGATGAGCATTTTGCGGATTTTACTTCCGAGTGGATGAAGTCCCATCAGAATCAATACGCGAATTTTGACGAGATGGAGGAAGACCTGCCAAGAATCTATATGGCCTTCCTGAACACCCGGGCCTCCTGGCTGGGCAGCGTTACGCCGGGATCATACTTTACGCAGTTTGAGGATCCCAAGGTGCTTGTGGACTGGCTGCGGGCATACTGCGAGGAAGGCGTGCCGGTGCCGGACCTGCTGCCGGAACAGATTACAACCGTGGGCAAGCCCTGTGAGAAGCGGCTGCTGCGGCTGCTTGAGGACGAGGAAGCGCCGGATGAAGCCCGGATGATCGCTGTCTCCCTGCTGCGGGAAATGGAAAGCACGCTGCCCAAAATGCTGTACATCAACTGGCAGCTGAACCGGATTCCGAAGGATGAGCTGAAGGATCACGCCCTGGAGAGCCTGACGGAAATGGGCGAGGCGGTGGTGCAGCCCATTCTGCAGGTTTTCGGACAGGCCAATGCCGCCGGACAGGAGGCGCTGATGGAGGTGCTGAGTCATTTCCCGGGGAACGCGCAGATCAGCAGGCTGGCTCTGAAGCTTTTCCGGGAACGGAAGGAGCAGCGGGCTCTGTTTGCCGGATATCTGGCAAAGCTGGGGGACGACGGTGCGCTGCCGGAGCTGCTGGCCGCGGCGGAGGACCCGGATCTGAGCTATCTGACCTTTATTGAAATCCGCAACGCGATCGAAATGCTGGGCGGCGTCTGCCCGGAGCGGGAATTTGACAACGATCCGGAGTATGAGGCGCTTCAGGGAACAGATTTGTAATTGATGCAGAACCGGCGGAAGTGAGGTGAGACGGATGCTGTGCCCGAAATGCGGATATTATTCTGAAAAAGAGGAAATCGTCTGCCCGGAGTGCGGGGAGGTTCTGGCAGTGGAAGGACTGCAGAAGCAGACAGGCGCCCAGGCCATCCGTCAGGGCAAACGCGCCCGGGAAGCCGCGCTCCGTCAGCCGGCGGCCGCTCCGGAACCCAGGAGACGGCGCAGGGATGCCAGCCGGACCGCGGAGAGCGTGACCGGCGCTGTTCCGCCGGTGAACCGGCAGGAGGAGCTTCAGCCGGAAATGATTCCCGCAGAAGAGGCAGAGCAGGAGGAAGCTTCCGAACCGGAGGGATTCGACCGGCTTTACCGGCCGGTTTACGACGAGAGCAATCTTCAGGAGGAAGAGGCGGAACGGGCAGCCCAACGGTATGAACAGAGCCATCATCGGTCTGTTCACGGCGTAAACTGGGTGAAAGCGATCTTCATATCAGCGGTGGTGCTGGTATTTGCGCTGGCAGGCGGCTGGGCTTTCCTGCGGTATACCGACATGGGCCAGCGCGTGCTGGTCCGGCTGGGGCAGAAGGCGAATTCCACAGCGCTCTGGGCTGTGGGGGAGGAACAGCTGGACGAGGGGGACGTTCTCCGGGCCATTGACAGCATGGAGCTGGCGCGGAAGCAGGACGAGGACGCCGGAATTATCGATGTGGACGGCCTGCTGCTGCTTGGCAACGCCTATGAGGCGGCCGGCCGGGTGGATGACGCGGCGCTGCTGTATGAAAAGATCTATACGGAAACGCCTTCGCGTACTGAGGCCTATGTGAACCACATCCGGATTCTCAGGACCAACAGGAACCCCGGGGATCTGGCCAAAGCGGGAGAACTGATGAAAACCGCCTATGAAAAAACAGGCGATTCCAGCTTTGCCACCCAGCGGAGCGACCTGCTGCCGGCGCCTCCGGAGGTCTGGCCGATCGCCGGCTATTATGAGACGAAGCGGAGACTGTCCATTACCTCCTACCAGGGATTTGAGGTTTACTATACCTTTGACGATAATGCGGAGCTGCCCAGCGGCGGCACCCTCTTTACGGAAGAAATCCTGCTGGAGGAAGGCATCCACAACCTGCGGGCAGTGGCAGTGAACGGGGAACTGGTTTCCGACGAGCTGCGGGGCACCTACAAGATCATCATGCCGTCTCCGCAGATGCCTCGGGCCACGCTGGCGCCGAACACCTATAAAACGCGTCAGCGGGTGAAGCTGAAACCCGGCAAGGATAACGAGAACGACAGCGACATCGTGATCTACTACACGGTGGACGGATCCGTTCCGGACGCGGACAGCCCGATATACAACGGCGAGGCGATCGTGCTGCCCACCGGCTGGGTGGACCTGAGGGCTGTGGCGGTAAACCGTTACAACAAGGTCAGCAAAACCATGGAAATCAAATACAAGATAGAGGCAAAGCCCTGGCCGCTGTCCGCCTGGGATATGACGGAACCCATCCAGGGACTGAACCTGAATCAGACAGGCATGATGGATTTCCAGAAGGAATTCGGGGAAGGTACGCTGGCGGAGGAATATATGTCAGCTGAGTTCGACTCCGAATGCCGCCGGTACGAATACGGCTGGGGATACGCCGTTATGAACAGGACCCGCAGCGGCTGGATGCTGGTGGAGCTTTATCTGACCAATACGAGCGGCTTCAAGCTGCCCCGGAATACAAATATCGGCGACACGGAAGCCTATGTGACCGGCAAATTCCGGGACATGGGACAGGTGGAAAGCGCCAGCGGCAACCGCGGTTTGTACGATACAGGCAAGGGAACCGGGAAAATATGGCTGCAGGAGGACGGAACGAAGATTATCCGTTACCGCTGCTCCACTGCCGACAGCCGCATGCAGCAGCTGGATTATTATGTGAACAAAGGCGGCACCGTATTCGCGGTGGACTGGAAGTATGAGCCATGATGAGGAAGCGTCCAAATCTTTGATTTGGGTAACGCTTCCCATGCTACAGCCGTCAAAGGCCGGAAGGCTTAGCCGAACCGGGCTTTGGTAACGGCGATCGCAAAATGTACAGCAAAACAGCGTCCGGATCACAGGTCCGGACGCTGTAATTATTTCATTCAAACAAAGTGCAGCCCATTTCCCGGAATTCCCGGATCTTTTCGCGCAGCACATCCTCTGAAACCTGAAAATGCTCCGCCAGACAGGAGAGGCAGAAGAACCGGACCGCGCCGCGGTTAATCAGCTTGCGGGTCAGCGCGGTCTCATCCGGCTGCAGCGGGCGCCCGCAGGAGGCGCAGACAGGCACTTCAGCCATGAACCGGCACCAGGCGGCACAGATAAAGCTTCATGTCATGGGCAGGCACGCGGGGATTGAAGAAATCCGTCTTCGGAGGCAGCTGTTCTCCGGTGAATACGTCCCGCATGGACAGGGCATAGCCGCTGGATACCGGCAGGCCGATATCCGCCATTTCGCAGTGAATCTGCGCATCCGCAGGGGAGAAGTTCACATAAGCCAGGGCAAACTCCCGGTCGGACAGGTGGCGGATAAAGGTGTAGGATGTATCCGGAAGCTGCTTCCAAGGGAATTCGCCCTCTTTGGGCTCCGGATTGGAGGTGGTGACGGAGCCCTTCCGGATCAGATAGAGACTGCGGCATTCGGCGTCCTGATCGATCCGCAGCAGATCCGGATTCTGCATCAGCTCCTTATATTCCGGCGCCAGGGAACGGAGATCCGCGCCCATCATCAGCGGCACACCGGCCAGGCACCAGAGCGCAAACTGCATCCGGTATTCCTCATAGGTGCAGACCTTTCCCAGACCCACGTTGCCCTTGCCGCACATGCCTACGGTCAGCATGTCCATATCGTTGAAGCAGGCGGTTCCGCTCATGCACAGGTTGTCAAGCTGGGACTTGAAAATATCCGTGAAGGAAATGTAATTGTCCATGATATCCCCGGTGGAGCGGTACATGTGGGCGCCCACGCTGCGCATCCATTTCCAGGGCTCCTTCTGGCCCCAGTTGCAGGCGGAAAACAGAATATCCCGCCCCGTGGCCTTCAGCGCCATGGACATCGTCTGATAGCGGGCGCGGCAATCACCGGTTTCCGGGAAATTGCAGAAATCGTATTTCAGGAAATCCACCCCCCAGGAGGCAAAGGTGGCCGCGTCAACAAATTCGTGATCATAGCTGGAGGGATAACCGGCACAGGTCAGCACGCCTGCGCAGGAATACATGCCGAATTTCAGCCCTTTGCTGTGCACATAATCAGCGACAGCCTTCATTCCGTTGGGGAACTTTACGGGATCCGGAACCAGCAGGCCCTTTTCATCCCGCTCCCGGAGGGACCAGCAGTCGTCGATCACCAGATACTCATAACCGGCCTGCAGATAGCCCTGCTCCACCATGCAGTCGGCCATCTCATGAATCAGGGCCTCGGAAATATGTTCACCGAAAGTGTTCCAGGAATTCCACCCCAGCGGGGGACGCTGTGCCAACATTGGGAAAACCTCCTTTTATATCATGGGCAGAAACAGAACTGCTGCCTGATTTATCCACGGTGAGCAGGGAAGACAAAAGAACCGTCCCTGTGTCTGACGAATCAGAAAGGCGGATCAACGGAGAAAAGCCTGCCGTCCAGCGCCGGAAGCCGCCCGCCGGTATCGAGCCGCAGGGACACGGCGTACAGCCGCAGGGACCGGACCTTCTGCTCATGGTTGAAATGCCGGTCGCCGTAGAGGTCATCCCCGAGGATCGGATGCCCCAGGGAGGCCAGATGCGCCCGGATCTGATGGGTGCGCCCGGTGATCAGATCCACGGAAAGCCTGGACACCGGACCGGCCTCCAGCGTTTCATAGCCCGTAATGACCGGCCGGGCACCGGATTCCGGATGATCGGTGATCCGGACCTTTCCCTGACGCGCGTCCTTGATCAGCCATGCTTTGCAGACTGCCGACGGCGGCTTGGGAATGCCCCGGACCAGGCAGATATAGCACTTTTCAAGCGTACGGTTTCTGAAAACCTCCAGAAGGACATTCAGCGCCCGCTCGTTTTTGGCGAAGAGGCAGAGCCCCCCGGTCTGGTTATCCAGCCGATGGCAGGGGGCAGGGAAGGGATCGTTCTCCGCCGCGCCGGTATGCTGCCGGCACAGGGAGGTCAGGGAAACGCCGGATCCGTCTGCTTCCACGCAGAGCCCGGCGCGTTTGCTGACCAGCAGAACATCCTCATCCTCATATACCACGGTCAGGGATTCGGCAGCGGAGGCCCCGGGCAGAAACGCGGAGACTTCCGATCCGGCGGAGACCGTTTCCTGCCGTCCGACCCTTCTGCCGTCCATCCGCACATCCTTCGCGGCAAAGACCTTCCGCAGCACGCTTTCCGGAAGATCCGGAAGCATCAGACGCAGAAAAGCGTCCGCCCGCAGTCCCTCTGCTTCGGGAGGGACCTTCCATATCTCTCTGCCCATGTTACTGCACCTGAGAGGCGCTCAGGGAGAGCCAGCGGGGCGTCAGATCATGAATGCTCCGAAGCGCCATGAGCATCTCCGGTGTGGGCTGCTGAATCAGCTGGCTGCCCAGAACGGCTTCCATATCCTTCATGGAGACATTCTGCTTGGCCAGCAGCATCAGATCCTGCACGGCATCCTCCACAGTCAGCTCGGGCCGCAGGGCGCCGTTCAGCAGGCCTTCCATCCTCACACAGAGCGGCTCCTCAATGGCATCCATGCTTTCCAGCGCGGCGGTAAGCGCATCCTCGTCCATGGCATAGAGGCCATAGGCCTGGAAGCAGCCGGGAGACAGATGGTCCGGCTCCGCGAAGCCGGGATGAATCAGCAGGGTCTGCCCGTCCCGCGTGATAATGTAATCGCAGGCAACATGAAAGAGCCGGGACACCATGGCGGCGGTGATTTCCGGCCGATCGTTCAGAAAGGTATCCTCCAGGAGCCGGCTGAGATGGCTGACAGGGGCACTGAGCGGGGTGGCTCCCAGCAGGTACAGGGAGTCCTCCACAATGTTCATCACGTCCTCCACCAGCCCGCGCACCTTCTGATGCGCTTCCCCGCCGAGCAGCAGCATGGCGGAAAGCCACAGCGTGTTGGCCAGAATCAGGGACATGCCTTCGCCCTGCCCCTGCACGCGGCACCAGAGGCGCCGTACCAGGCAGGAAGCCGGCGCGACCTCCTCCCAGTTCTGCAGCTGCAGGCGGCCGCCGGCCAGGCAGAGACGGACCATCAGATCATGCTCCTCCGGGGACAGCAGGGAAAGCTCCGCCGGGAAGTTTTCCAGCACCAGAGCCCTGAGCCCGTCGATAGTATGGAGCATTTCGGCATGTTTCTCCCGGGCGTAAAAAGACGCCTCAAAGAAGGCCTCCGCATCCAGATTGGTGCAGGCATCATCAAAAAGACAACGTGAAGGAAGGCCTGCGAGTTCCTTTTCGCAGGCCTCCAGCTGACTGGCCCTGAGCATGCTCAGGGTTTTATCCGTCCAATGCAGGGAGCGGGTGTTTTCCCGACGAAGCATAGACTCTCCTTTGCTTTAATCATTGACCGGCAGGATCCATCCGTTTTCATCCGGCAGACGGCCGTACTGAATGCCGGTCAGGGTATCATACAGTTTCTGGGACAGGACGCCGATTCCGCCGTCCCCCAGGGTAATTTTCTCATCCTTCATGGCCAGAACGCCTACGGGGCTGATGACCGCGGCGGTGCCAGTGCCGAAGGCTTCGGTCAGCTTGCCGGATTTCGCGTCGGCAAAGATCTCATGAATATTCAGCCGGTCTTCCACCGTTTCATATCCCAGCTGACGGGCCAGCTTCAGAATGCTGTCGCGGGTGATGCCGGGGAGGATGGAGCCGTTCAGCTTCGGGGTAACGATTTTGTTGCCGTAAGCGAACATCATGTTCATGGAGCCGACTTCCTCCACATACTTCTGCTCCACGCCGTCCAGCCACAGCACCTGGGAATAGCCCTTCTTTTCAGCCACGTCACCGGCCAGAATGGAGGCCGCGTAGTTGCCGGCGCACTTGGTGAAGCCGACACCGCCGCGGACCGCGCGCACATACTCATCCTCCACATAGATGCTGACAGGCTTCAGCCCTTCTTTATAATAGGCGCCTACGGGACTGAGAATGATGAAGAACCGGTATGTCCTGGAAGCGTGAACCCCGAGCCCAACGTCCATGGAGATCATGGTGGGGCGGATATAGAGGGAGGTTCCGTCCCGGTGCGGCACCCAGTCCGCCTCGATCCGGATCAGCTGCAGCAGGCCTTCCAGCGCGGTTTCCTCATCCAGCGCGGGCATGCCCATGCGCTGCGCGCTGCGGGTCATGCGGGCAAAATTGTCACGGGGGCGGAACAGCTGCAGGTGCCCGTCCGCCCGGCGATAGCACTTCATGCCTTCAAAAATGGCCTGGCCGTAATGCAGGACCATGGATGCGGGATCCATGGCAAAGCAGCCATAGGGAAGGATCTGCGCGTCATGCCAGCCGCGGCCTTCCTCATAATCCATGACAAACATATGGTCGGTAAAGAGACGGCCGAAACCGAGGGCAGTCTCATCCGCGGGCTTCTGCTTCAGATGTTCGGAACGGGTAACCTTGATGTCCAACATGCGTAAACGCCTTCTTTCTTACAGACTGGGTTTATTATACGATGAACAGGCGGGGATTACCATCTTTTTATCTGAAAAATCACCAAAAAACCAACCGAAGAACCGGCTTATTTCTTATAGGTGTACCGGGCGTTCAGCCAGGGCATGCCGCTGTAGGTGGAGAAAGCGTCGGCGTAGATGCGGTAATAGGTACCGACCTGCCAGGTGGTGCTGGTATAGTTTTCCAGCAGCACCGGCTGGGATTTGCCGTCCTCGCTGGTGTTAATGACCACCCGCTGCGGCTTTTCGGAAACCACCCGCTGCACAACGCCTGTCACCACATAGACCTGGGAACGGGCGGCCCGGACGTTGATGTTGCTCAGCAGCTCGCTGTAGCCCTCCGCGCTCAGAGGCCACGCCTTGGTCGTGTATTTATCGGGCGGCGGCAGATAATAAACCGTATGATCGACGACGGAGGTTTTCTTGCCGGGATAGGAGGAGCTGATGGAGATGGTGTTGTAACCGATCTTGCTGAACAGCGCATTGAAGGAGAATTTACCGGTGGTATCCAGATCCGTGATATCCAGATCCGAGTGGGGGGTCGTCACCTCCACGTAGGCGCCGGGAAGCGTTGTGGCGGTGACCTTCATGACATCCTGGTCCGTGGAGCCGTAGGTGCCGACCGCAAGGTCCAGCGGGATTTCCTGGGGCGCCCGGTACAGGGTCACCGTCAGCGTGTTATCCCGGCAGTACTGGGAACGGACCACGATCTCAAACACATTATCCCCGATCGGCTGCACGGTTACGTTTTTGCTCATTTCACCGCTCTCAGAGGATACGGTGTCGGAGCAGTCCTCTCCGTTGACCGTGACCCGGGAACCAGGGCGCACGGTGATTTTAATGGCGGCCATGGTGGTCGAAACCGTGGTGCGCAGGGAATCCGGAGAGTCCAGCCTGATCGGGCTCAGGGGAATGGTGATGGTATAGGTGATCGGCGGCATGGGCGTCTGGCGTCCGGAGGACGTTTTCAGGAAGGGAGTCAGCGTGACGTCCATGGTTTCATCCAGCGTCGTATCCACATTGTCATACCAGGTATGGTCCTCCACCTCCACGGTGGCGAAACCGTCCACCACCGTATAGCTGGCGTGCAGCTCGCGGATGTAGATGTTGGAACCCTCCTCACCCGGAATCAGGATGGTGTGGGCTGCCACATCGTTCATCATGCTGGCGGTGACGATTGCGGCGGATTCTCCGGCCGTCTGCCCTCTGCGGGACCGCAGGAAGCGGAAGCCGAAGTAACCACCGGCACCCAGCACAGCCAGAATCGCCAGCACCATCAGCGCGCGCAGCAGCTTCTGCCGCCTGCGCATGCTGCCGGGCATATCCATATAGGCTGAACGGGAGGCAATGGTATAGGAGGAGGTGTCCGCGGCGGGCGGATAGGGAGGATCATAGGTGCGGCTGTCGACATAAACGCCGGCGTCATCCATATAGCGGACCCGATGCCGGGTTTCCCGCTCCCGCTCCTCCGCCGCGCTGTCCGCTGAGGTCCGGCGCATGATCAGGGTGGCGCCGGTCCGGAAAGCCCTGTCCTGGCTGCTTTCGGAAGGAATCTCCTCCACAATCAGACTGGAGGGATCCTGCTCAGAGGATTTGCGGAGACGCTGCTGCAGGCGCAGGCCTTCTTCCTTCCGCCTTTTCAGATCCTGCATTTCCCGGGCCAGAGCATCCCGGCTGTCCGGACGGCTGTCCACCTGGCCGAATTCATCCGCCCGCAGATAGGCAGCGGGTTTCGCACCGTCCTTCAGATTCTCCTTCCAGGGAATCTGGGAGGAGACGTCGATATTCAGCGGGGCGCCGCACCGGGAACAGTGGGGCATGGAAGCGCGGTTCCACTGGCCGCATTCAGGGCATTTCATGGCTGGCTTGTACTCCTCAACGCATTACATTTCGTCCAGGATTTCCTCCAGGGACAGGGGGAAGATCATCAGACCCTCCTCCGGGGGAGCGGCATCTCCGGGCTGGATGAAGAAAACGGGATTCCCGGTTTCATCCAGGTAGAAATCCTCCTCCGGGTAAAAGATCATATCCAGATTCTCTTTCGTAAAATCCTCATGGAAGGGCAGACTGTCCGGGTTTTCCTGTATATGCTCCCAGATCATGGTCCGGACAAAGTCATCCGCCCTGGCCGTCTGCCGGTCCTGCAGCCAGGTATCGCTCTCATGGGAGGACAGGATGCCAAGAATCTGGGGCAGGGTGGTGGTGTAGCCGGGCTTCTGCTCCAGCCTGGAGAAGGTATTGCCGGCGTAGGAGGTATAGGTTTCCCCGGCCGCGGTCTCCCGGGTGCAGACCAGCACGGAGAAATATTCGTCATTGTTGCAGGTGACCGTATAGGTAATGACTTTTTCCACGTTTTCACCGGTGGCTTCCCAGTTTTCCGCATCCATAGGCGCCCGGAAGTTGACGGTGTCGGACACCTCATATTCAAAGAAGCTGTTCACGATGGCCGCGTCCGGATGCGACGGATCCACGGCGGGATAACGGTAGCTGTAAAGGAACCGGCCGGCTGCCGGGTCGGCTTCATCATAAGGAATGACGATTTCGTCCGCCAGATCCTCCGCAAGAGGCAGGGGCTCGGCGCATGCGGCAGCCCCCAGGACAAGGCAGGCCAGCAGACCGCATATCCATTGCTTCGGATGTATCAGGGCTTGTCGGTTCATCAGGCTCCGCTCCTTTCAATACCGGGACAGGGGAAAGATATCATTCGTCCTCGTCATCCATGACCAGGAAGCTGCTCTGCAGATAATCATCCATGGCGACACGGCACATGGGCCAGTTTACTTCCTCCGTCTCCATGCCGGCATAGGTGATGGGACGCACGGCGTTGTTGGGGGGAATGCGGAGCTCCTCGATGGTGCAGTCCCGGAGCCCGTAGGCATAGCCCGCAGCCTGCATCATCTCATCCAGGTTGATATTGGAGGTGTTGTTGTTCTCCATGATCGTATTGACCAGGGCCTGCACATCCTCCCAGGCGATGTTCCGGCATTTGTCCGCCAGGGCGCTCAGCACGTTCCGCACCCGCTGGGTCCGCATGAAGTCCCCGCCGCCGCCGGCTTTCCGGATGCGCATATAGTAGACGGAGCTGCTGCGGGTGATATGATACATACCCTCCGGCGCAGTGCCGGTCCGGTACAGGTCATATTTCCCGTCCACGGAGACCACGGAGTTGTACGGCACCCGGTAACGGTGCAGATAGGCAATCTCCGAACTGTTGAGATAGACATCCACCCCGCCCAGATAGTCAACGATGTCCTTGACCTGGGAGAAGCCGAAGAGAATATATTTCTCAATCCGGACGCCGATATGCTCGCTGATGGTTCTGCACAGGGCTTCCGGGCCGTAGTCATTGTAGATCCGGTTAATCCGGCCGATTTTCCCGTCCGGACGCTGCACCAGCTCCTCCCGGATGAAGGAGGTCAGCATGATGCGCTTGGCCCGGGTGTCCAGGGTGACAAGGACGATGCCGTCCGTGTTGCCGTAACGGTCCCGCCGGCGGCCCTGCTCATCCACGGGCATGGGGGCGCCTTCCGGACGCTTTTTAACCTCCCATGTGTCCACACAGAGCATCAGATAATGATGCTGTCCCTCGATAACCGGAGGAAGCTCGTCATAAGGGACGACTTCAATGGGCAGCGGATTCCGGACTGCCGGAAGATATTCCTTGGCCCAGGAGGTGTCCGATTCCTCCCCCAGGGCGGAAACGGGCAGCAGCAGACACAGCACCATCAGAAAAGCAAGCAATCCGCGGATGCGCATGAAACACAGTCTCCTTTCAAATCATATCGCGGCTTTCCGCCGGACCTGACCGGCTGGCGTTCCAATCATACAGCAGCGATAATACTTTATTATACATGAGAAAGACCAAAAGGAAAAGAGAAAATGACAAAAACGCTGGTGTTGCTTGCGATTACATTACAGATATGTTACAATAAAATGAATTTTTATGCGAGTGCCCGGCTCACGGGCGGCATAAGAAAACGGAAAGGAACGGAAAGAATGTCCATGAAAAGGATTGTTTGCCTGCTGATCATCTGCTGCCTGGCGGCCGGCGCTGTGCTGACAGCCGGAGGCGTTTCCTTCGTGCCGGTGCGCGCATCCCTTGCCGAGGAAGCGGAGGAAGTGCCGGACGGGGACGATTCCGAGGCTTCTCAGCTGGAGGAAGCGGAAGAGGATGAAGCCGGGGAAGGCGATGACTCGGAGCCGGTTCCTGTGGATATGATGGAAGAGGACGAGGTGGAGGAGGAAATCCAGGACGCCAGGATCCTGCAGTACGGGGATTCCGGAGACGACGTGCTGGACCTGCAGAACCGCCTGAAGGACCTGAAATACTATACGGGGAACCTTTCCGGCAACTTTAAGGAAGGAACCCGGGAGGCGGTGAAAGCCTTCCAGAAGGACTTCGACCTGGAGGTAAGCGGCGTCGCGGATATTCAGACCCAGTCCCTGCTGTTTTCCGTCCGTTACCGCCCGCTCCGGTACGGCTCCGCGGGGGAGGACGTGAAGAACCTGCAGACCCGGCTGACGGAGCTCGGCTATTATAAGGGCAAGATCAGCGGCAATTTCCTGGAGGCCACCCAGAAGGCGGTGGAAGCCTTCCAGGAAAAGAACGGTCTTGACACCGACGGAATCGCGGATACGGAGACACAGAATGCCCTGTATGCCGGCAGCGCGGTGGGAAAGGATGACAAAAAGGCTGCGGCAGGCGCAGTGCCGACGCCGGTGCCGGATCTGAGCGGATTCCTGGTGGATGAGAACGAGACGGACGGCGGCGTCCGGGTGGCAGACGGCGATACCGCGTTTACGAAGAAGCTGAAGAACGGCTCCTCCGGAAAGCTGGTGAAGCAGCTGCAGCAGCGGATGGCGGACCTGGGATATTACGACGGCCCCGTCAGCGGCAACTTTATGCGGAACACCACCCGGGCCGTAAAGAAAATTCAGGAACAGAACGCGGTCAAGGCAACCGGCGTCGTGGACGAGGAAACCTGGAATCTGATTTTCAACGATTCCCGGATCGTGCTGCCGGACGCCACGCCGAAGCCCACGCCGGAACCGACGCCGGTGCCCTTCGCCATCACCGTGGACGTGGCAAACCAGGTCACCACGGTGTACGGACGGGATGAGAACGGAGAATACAACGTCGTGGTACGCCAGATGCTGTGCTCCACAGGACTGAAGGCCACACCCAGCGACGTGGGGGACTGGGTTCTGAACGGCCGGCATGCCAACTGGTGCTATTTCCCCAAGTGGGGCAGCTACGCCCGTTACTGGACGCGGATCAATTCCTCAATTGCTTTCCATTCCGTGATATATTATTCTGTCAGTGTCACGAACATGAACACATCCAGCTATTACAAGCTGGGCAAGCGGGCCAGCCACGGCTGTATCCGGCTGAGCGTGGCGGACGCGAAATGGATCTACGACAATGTCGGCGCGGGAACCGTGGTGTCGATTGTGGAGGGCATGGATCCGGATCCGGAGCTGCGGGACGCGCTGAAGCTGCCGAAGCTGAACGAGAAAACCCAGACGCCGGTGGAAACACCGGAGCCTACGGCTGAGCCGGACTATCCGGCCGCTGAAAAGCCGTCAATGAAGGGTACGCTGCAGGAAAACAGCGCGAACGAAACCGTTTACTGGGTGCAGCGCCGTCTGGCGGAGCTTGGCTTCTACAAGGGAAAGTGCTCCGGAAAGTTCCTTTCGGGTACCAAGAAGGCCGTAAAAGCTTTCCAGAAGGCAAACGGCATCAAGCAAAGCGGAGTCGTTGACCAGACGACGCTGAACGCCCTGTGGGACGCGATTCAGCCGATACAGGTCGCTCTTCCCGAGACAACCCCGGCGCCGGCAGGCGCTGAATAAAAAGAATCAGATAAAGGAGGACGCAGTCATGAAGGCATTGTTTATCGGCGGTACGGGTACCATCAGTATGGGCATTGTCAGACGCCTGGCGGCGGAGACGGACTGGGAGGTCTGGCTGCTGAACCGCGGAAACCGCAGGGCGGAGGTTCCGGAAGGCGTGCACCAGATTCAGGCGGATATCTCGGATGAAAAGGCGACCGCGGAAATCCTGAAGGATCAGTTCTTTGACACGGTCTGTGAGTTCATCGGCTTCACGAAAAACCAGGTGGAGCGGGATTACAGGCTGTTTAAGGGAAAGACCCGGCAATACATCTATATCAGCTCCGCTTCCGCCTATCACAAGCCGGCAGCCAGCTATATCATCACCGAGGGCACAACCCTGTCCAACCCCTATTGGGAATACTCCCGCAACAAGATTGCCTGCGAGGAATTCCTTATGGAGAAGTACCGGACAGAAGGCTTCCCGGTTACCATCGTCCGGCCCAGCCACACCTATGACGAGCGCAGTATCCCCATGGGTGTTCACGGAAACGGAGGCTCCTGGCAGGTCATCAGACGGATGATGGAGGGCAAACCGGTTATTATCCATGGCGACGGCAGCTCCCTGTGGCACCTGACCTTCAATACGGACTTTGCCATCGGCTTCATCGGGCTTATGGGCAACCGGCACGCCATCGGCGAAGCCTTCCATATTACGGGAGACGAGGTGCTGACCTGGAATCAGATTTATCAGACGATTGCGGATGCGCTGAATGTAAAGCTGAACGCCGTATATGTCTCTTCCGCTTTCCTGGCTGAGGCAGGGAAAAAGATGGGCTACGACTTCGAGGGCGGCGTGATCGGCGACAAATCGGTATCCGTGGTCTTTGACAACAGCAAGGTGAAGCGCCTGGCGCCTGACCTGCGGACCACCGTACCCTTCAGTATCGGCGTGCGGAAGGCGCTGGACTATATTCTGGCCCATCCGGAGCTGCAGAAGGAGGATCCGGAGTTTGACGCCTGGTGCGACAGGGTGATCGCGGCGCAGCAGAAAGCGCTGGAAAGCCTCTGAAGCTTATAGCTGCGGATACAGGAAATTTCTTGACAAGTATTCCGACACAGATATAAAATGTGGCGTTGCGTATCACGCAGCGCCGCTTTTTTGCGGACTTTCGGGAACAGGGAGGAGAATGGAATGCTGCCCGCCAACGATACTCGGGAATTCCGGACAATGCTGCACGAACAGGTGGACAAACGGCGGACTTTCGCGATCATTTCCCATCCCGACGCCGGCAAGACGACCCTGACGGAGAAGCTGCTGCTTTACGGCGGAGCGATCCGCAGCGCCGGCAGCGTCAAGGCCCGGAAGACCGACAAGCACGCCACTTCGGACTGGATGGAAATTGAGAAGCAGCGCGGCATCTCCGTGACCAGCTCCGCCATGCAGTTTGTTTACGACGGATACCGCATCAATATTCTGGACACCCCCGGACACCAGGATTTCTCCGAGGATACCTACCGGGTGCTGGTGGCGGCGGACGCGGCGGTCATGCTGCTGGACGCGGCCAAGGGCGTTGAGGCCCAGACGATCAAGCTGTTCAAGGTCTGCCGGATGCGGAACATTCCGATCTTTACCTTTGTGAACAAGATGGACCGGGCCGCCAAGGATCCCTTCGCCCTGATGGAGGAGCTGGAGCAGGTGCTGGGCATCCGTTCCTGCCCCATCAACTGGCCGATCGGCGTGGACGGGGATTTCCAGGGCGTGTATCACCGGGACACCCGGACAGTGGAGCTGTACACCGGCGGGGATCACGGCAGGAAAATGGTGGAAAAAACCGACATTTCCCTGGATGATCCGGCGCTGAAGGAAGTCCTGGAGCAGCATTACAGGGACCGGCTGAACGAGGAGATCGAGCTGCTGGATGAGGCCGGGGACGCCTTTGATCTGGAAAAGGTGCGCCGCGGGGAACTGACGCCCATGTTCTTCGGCTCCGCGGTAACCAACTTCGGCGTGGAGCCTTTCCTGGACCGGTTCCTGTCCTTTACGCCGCCGCCCCTGCCCAGGGAAAGCGACATGGGGATGATTCAGCCGGAGGAGCCTTACTTTTCCGGATTCATCTTCAAGATCCAGGCCAATATGAATCCGGCGCACCGGGACCGGCTGGCGTTTATGCGCATCGTTTCCGGCGCCTTCGAGAAGGGGATGGAGGTCTGGCATTCCGGCACCGGCAAGGTGGTGGCCCTGAAGCAGCCCCAGCAGTTCATGGCGGACGAGCGGGAGGCGGTGGAGGAGGCCTGGGCCGGGGATATCATCGGACTGTTTGATCCCGGGATATACAGGCTGGGGGACACCCTGTCCACCGGACCGAAGATGCATTACGCCAACATCCCGGTGTTTGCGCCGGAGTTCTTCAACCGGGTGCGCCCGGCGGACAGTATGAAGCGGAAGCAGTTCCAGAAGGGCATCAGCCAGCTGGCGGAGGAAGGCGCGATCCAGACCTTTATCCGGACGGAAACCGGCCGGGAGGAATTCATGGTCGGCGTTGTCGGCGTGCTGCAGTTTGAGGTGCTCGAGCACCGCCTGCGCACGGAATATCAGACGGAAATCGTTATGGAGGGCATGCCCTTCCGGTTTGTCCGCTGGGTGGTGAAAACCCCGAAGCCTGTGGAAAACCTGAAGCTGACCTCCACGTCAGGCAGGGCGAAGGACAGCCACGGGCGGGATGTGCTGCTGTTTGAGAACGAATGGAGCATCCGGCTGGCCTGTGAGAACAACGAGGGCCTGGAGCTGACGGAAACCGCTGACAGATAATATATTATACGGAACAGGGAAGCCCGGAAGCGGGCATACAGGAGGAAATTACCGGCATGATTCGGGAAGACATTCGGAATATTGCAATCATCGCCCATGTCGACCATGGCAAGACCACCCTGGTGGACCAGATGCTGAAACAGGGCGGCGTATACCGCGAAAACCAGCAGACGGTGGACCGGGTGATGGACTCCAACGATCTGGAGCGGGAGCGCGGCATCACGATTCTGAGCAAAAACACCGCGGTGCATTACCAGGGACACAAGATCAACATTGTTGACACGCCCGGCCACGCCGACTTCGGCGGCGAGGTGGAACGGGTGCTGAAGATGGTGGACGGCGTGCTGCTGCTGGTGGACAGCTTCGAAGGCCCGATGCCCCAGACCCGATTCGTGCTGCGGAAGGCGCTGGAGCTGAAGCTGAAGGTCCTGATCGTCATCAACAAGGTGGACAGGCCGGATGCCCGGTGTGACGAGGTTGTGAATGAAATTCTTGACCTTCTGATCGATCTGGAGGCGGACGAGACCACCATTGAGAATCCGATTCTTTATGTTTCCGCCCGGAAGGGAACCGCCACTCTGGATCTGGAGAAGCCGGGGCAGGATCTGCGCCCGCTGTTTGACGCGATTCTGAACTATATTCCCGCGCCGGAAGGCGATGCGGAGGGCCCCGCCCAGGTGCTGATTTCCACGATCGATTACAGCGAATATGTGGGCCGGATCGGCGTCGGCCGTGTGGTGCGCGGCAAATTCACCGAGGGCATGAACGTTGTGCATACCAACCTGGAAACCGGCGCGACCAGCCCTGTCTGGCGGCTGGGCGGCCTGTTCCAGTATGACGGCCTGAAGCGCGTCAACGCCTCCGAGGTAGGTATGGGGGACATCGTCGCCCTGTACGGCGCGGAGGATATCTCCATCGGGGATACGGTATGCGATCCTTCCTGCGTGGAAGGGCTGCCCTTCGTCAAGATCAGCGAGCCCACGGTGACCATGACCTTCTCCGTCAACGACAGCCCGTTTGCCGGCCGGGAAGGTCAGTTCGTGACCAGCCGCCACCTGCGGGCCCGGCTGATGCGCGAGCTGCAGACGGACGTTTCCCTGCGGGTGAACGATACCGGCAGCACGGACGCCTTTGAGGTCTGCGGCCGGGGCGAGCTGCACCTGTCCATCCTGATTGAGAACATGCGGCGCCAGGGCTACGAGTTTGCCGTCAGCAAGCCTCAGGTCATCTACAAGGAGATTGACGGAGTCAAGTGCGAGCCTGTGGAACGGCTGATCGTGGATACTCCCCAGGCCACGGCAGGCGCGGTGATCGAAAAGATCGGCCGGCGCCGCGGCACGCTGGAGCACATGAGCGGGCTTGAGCGTGTGCGTCTGGAGTTCCTGGTGCCTTCCAGAGGCCTGTTCGGCTACCGCAGCGAGTTCATGACGGATACCCGCGGCGAGGGCATCATGTCCTCCGTTTTTGAGCGGTATGAGCCTGTGAAGGGCGATATTCCGCACCGCAACGCCGGCGCGCTGGTCTGCTTTGAAACCGGTGTTTCCACAAGCTACGGCCTGTTCTACACCCAGGAGCGCGGCACGCTGTTTATCGGCGCCGGCGAGAACGTGTATATGGGCCAGATCTGCGGGCAGAACGCGCGGCCCGGTGACCTGGTGGTCAACGTCTGCAAGGCGAAGCACGTGACCAACATGCGCAACGCTTCCGCCTCTGAGGATGCCATGCGGCTGATTTCCGTGCATCCCCTGACGCTGGAGGAATGCCTGGAGTTCATCGATGATGACGAGCTGCTGGAGATTACACCCCAGCATCTGCGGATGCGCAAGCGCCAGCTGGATCACTCCCTGCGGGCAAAGGCCCGGAGCCGGGGAGAGGAAGCCTGAGAAGTAATAATATAAAACGCCCATCGGAGTTTCGGCTCCGATGGGCGTTCTGCATACTGCGCAGGGGGGATTATTCAGCCGGTTCTTCAGCAGCCGGTTCTTCAGCAGCTGCGTCCTCAGCGGCTGCGTCCTCATCAAGCTTCCAGGCTTCGCCGGCTTCAGTATACTGAATGTCGGATTCCGCCATCCACTGATCCAGCAGGGAGGTGAAGGCATCCTGCTGCTTTTCCTGCAGCAGGGCGTCGCGCAGCTCTTCCTTCAGACTGTCGGTCAGCTCCATGACGCCGCCGGGGATATCCTTCAGGTACTGCAGGATATGCACGCCGAACTGGCTGACGATGGGCTCGGAAACATCGCCGATCTTCTCGAGACCCATGGCGCCCTTCACGAAATCGCTGTCGTAAAGGATGCTGTCGGGATGAATGTGATAGCCTTCGGCGACGGTGGCTTCATCCTGCATGCCGGGATCGGTGCCGTATTCCCTGATCAGATCCTCGAAGGAAGTGCCTTCGTTATACTTGGCCATGATTTCATCCACGGTGGCGGAAACACTGTCCAGAATAGCCTTGCGGGCGGCATCCACCATATCCTGGGTCACAGGCTCCTCCGTGGGTTCCGGCGTCGCTTCGGGATCAGCGGTTGCCTCCGCAGTATCCGCGCCGTCTTCAGCGGTATCTGCCTGCTGCTCTTCGAAGCGGGCAGTCAGATCCTTCCAGGCGTCCAGCAGTTCCTGGTCCACCTTCAGCAGGATATGAACGATTCCCCGGTAGCCTTCGGGAACGTAATAGGAATCCTGGCCGTAATACTGGGTCATGAACTCGTAGGAGGATACATCCTCCTTAAACTGCTCCTCGTCCTCCTGCGCCAGTTCGTCATAATAGGCGACGACCTCGTCATCCGTCACCGCGAGCCCTTCGGAAGCATATTTCTGTACCCGTCCGATCAGCTCGTTCGTAACGGAGCCGTCCACCATTTCAGCCACATAGCTCTCCTCGGTGTAGCCCATCCCCTCCAGCATGGCGAGCGCATCCGCGCGGGCGGCAGTGCGGTCCTCCTCGGAGGATTCATCAGTGATGCTGAAATAGTTGGTTTCATAGTTTTCCAGCACGGAAGTCCAGCTTTCACGCGCTTCGGCTTCCATCGCCGCGATCTCTTCATCCGTGAAATCGGCCAGCCCCAGCTCCGATGCCTTCTGGCGCAGAACAGCAAAGTTCAGGGTATTGTAGAGAGAATATTTGTTCACATCGCTCAGCAGATCGGGATTCGTGGTGTCATATCCGCTGGAGGACAGCTGATACATATAGTAGGAAATCCAGTACTGCAGATCGGAATCGTTATCATAGATCTCCGTTCCGTTGATGGTGGCCAGCAGCTGAGGCTCCGCCGCCTCCGTCACCTCCGCCGGCTCAGCGGTTTCGGTATTTTCAGCAGCTTCCGCCAGGGCGGCAAAGCTGACAGCTGTCAGGCACAGGGCCAGCAGCAGGGATATCAGGCGTTTTTTCATGATGGGATCCTCCTGTTTCGTCGCGGGAACAGATGCCCCGGACGGTAATCCGGCCGGCAAACCGGCCTGACCGTATTATACACCCCGGGGAAGTGGACTTCAACCGAGCGCCTGTGAACGCTTCGTGAACAATTCCGGACAACAAAAACCCGCCGGCATCTGCCGGCGGGTCCGCAAGCAGCTCCGACGGGATTCGAACCCGTGTTTCAGCCTTGAGAGGGCCGCGTCCTAGGCCTCTAGACAACGGAGCCAAACAAAAAATGCTGGGGAACTAGGATTCGAACCTAGACAATACGAGTCAGAGTCGTAGGTGCTGCCGTTACACCATTCCCCATCAGCGGTCTTAACCGCGCAGGAGGTATATTATCAAAGATGAGGGTTTGTGTCAAGCATTTTTTGGTGAAAAATTTCCTGTGTTTTTACGCGGAAAAGCTTCCCGAAAGAGACCGTTGTGCCGGGAGGCAAATGGTGCTATAACATGCGCGGCGGTTTCACGGAAGCCGCGGAAAGGACGGGTACACCTATGTCCCGGACGATGACACGCGATTTAACCGAAGGAAGTCCCATGAAGCTGGTGATTTCCTTCGCACTGCCCCTGCTGTTCGGGGTGCTTTTTCAGCAGTTCTACAGCTTTGTGGATACGGCCATCGTCGGCCGGTATCTCGGAGCGGAGAAGCTGGCGGCGGTCGGCGCCACCGGGTCTGTAAACTTTCTGGTAATCGGGCTTTGCCTGGGACTTTGCTCCGGGTTTTCCATTCCGATCGCACAGGCCTTCGGCGCGAAGGACGAAGGGGAGGTCCGCCGGAACGTATGGCACGCTGTTGTGCTGAGCGGCGGGATGAGCCTTCTGTTTGCCCTGGCGGCGACACTGCTGTGCAGGCCCATGCTCCGGCTGATGAACACGCCGGAGGAAATCCTGAATGATTCCGCCCGCTATATCAGCATCATTTTCGCGGCAATTCCCTGCTGCGTGCTGTACAATATGGCCAGCGGCATCATGCGTTCCCTGGGGGACAGCCGGACACCGGTGCTTTTCCTGGTCATGGCCTCCCTGATCAACATTGCGCTGGACCTGTTCCTGATCATCGCCTGCGGCATGGACGTGGCCGGCGCGGCTGTCGCGACGGCGGTCAGCCAGCTGCTGTCGGGGATCGGCTGCGTCATCGTCATGATCAGAAAGTTCCCAATCCTGCGGCTGCGGAAGGAAGACCGTCAGCTTTCCCTGAACCGGGCAAAGCATATGCTGGGTATCGGCCTGCCGATGGGCCTGCAGTTTTCCATTACCGCCATCGGCTCCGTGATGGTGCAGTGGTCTGTCAACGGACTGGGTGTGAACGCCGTGGCGGCGATCAGCGCCGCGACCAAAATCAGCGCGTTTTTCGCATCCGTGTTCGATGCCCTGGCGTCCACCATGGCGACCTTCGCGGGACAGAACATCGGCGCACGGAAGCTGGAGCGGGTGAACCAGGGCCTGAAGGCGGCCGCGGTGCTGGGCACCGGCTACTGCCTGACAGCGCTGGGCATCGTACTGCTTTTTGTGAGGCCGATGCTGAGTCTGTTTGTGGACAGCGCGGCGGCGCCGGAAGTGATGGAGATGGCCGCCCGGTTCCTGCGGATCAACGCTTCCTTCTATATTCCGCTGCTGTTTGTCAACATTGTGCGCCTGTGTATTCAAGGTATGGGATACACCCGGGTTGCAATGATTGCCGGGATGTTTGAAATGGTGGCCCGGACAGTGGTGGCGGTCCTTGTGGTGCCCGCCCTGGGCTTTACCGGGGCCTGCCTGGCGAATCCTGCCGCATGGATTATGGCGGATGTCTTTCTGATTCCCTGCTATATCCGGATTATGAGAGGACTTCAGGGCAGGCTGCTGCCCGGTACGCCGGAATACCACGGAGCGGAGAAGAAGCACGCACAGCTCCTGCGGTTCCGGAAGGCTGCCTGATACAAAAAAAGTGCATAGAAAGAGGCCCGGCTGTATGCAGCCGGACCTCTTTTACATCCTGCCGGACTGTGCCGGCGGAGTGAAGTTATCCTTCAATGCAGATGGTTTTCTTTTCAGGAACCTTCCGCTCGTCCTTCTTCGGGATGCTCAGGTGCAGCACACCGTCCTCATAGCGGGCTTTGATGTCCTCCTCGGTCATCTGATCCCCGACATAGAAGCTTCTGGACATCGCGCCGGAATAACGCTCCTGGCGCAGAACCTTGCCTTCCTTGTTCTCCTCGTTCTTTTCCATGTTCTTCTCAGCGGAAATGGTCAGCGTGCCGTTGTTCAGCTCCAGACGCAGATCCTCCTTCTTGAATCCGGGCAGATCCACATCCAGTTCATAGCCGGTTTCGGTTTCCTTCACATCGGTCTTCATCATGTGAGCAGCGTTCTTGCCGTACAGGGCGTGCTCCGGGCGCCAGAAGCCGCGGAAGAAATCACGGTCAAAGTCATTGAAAACATCCATCAGATTCTCGCCAAAGAGGGTAGGAAGATAAGTACTCATATTGCAAACCTCCGTTCAATCTTTTATTCAGTGCCGGCCGGGATGCTCAGGGCGGAACCCCGGGATGCTGTTCCGCGGTTCCTCAACCCCCGTTCTCCCGAACGACAATTATATTATATTCTAAAGTCAAAGATAGTCAAACTATTTAAAAGTCAGAAAAGGTCAAATTATGGAAGGACATGATAGAAATCGATATAAAACTACAAAAAACAAAAATATTCTAAAAAAATCTCAATTATACTCTGTTTTTAAAAACGGGATCCGTCTCCGGGTTTGACCTTGACGCTGCAACGGGGAGGGGATAAACTGACAGCAGAGAAAAAGGAGTGTTGCATATGCTGACAGAATGGATCAGAAATCATCCCGTCGCACCGATGCTGACAGAACCGGGCCGCAGGCTGGTGCCGGCGGCGGAGGACAGGAAGGCCTGGGAAAGCATCCGGCCGGAGCATCGGGCAGAAATTCAGGCATTGGCGGAAAACTACGGGCAGCAGGCTTATCCCATGCGGACTGCTACCGGCTTTCTGGCTTTTGTGCGGGAGGGCAGCCGGAAGGCGGACGAGGATCCTTACTTCTTCCGCCGGCGGAAGCTGTGCGCGGCGGTGCTGGGATACTGCGCGGACGGAGCGGCGAAAGCCTCTTCGCAGCTCCTGGATGATATTGTGGACGGCATCTGGTGCATCTGCGAGGAAAGCAGCTGGGTGATCAGCGCACACAATGTCAATGCCATCCCGGGAGCTCCGTCCCCGGCGGATTATCCGCTGCCGGATACCCGCAGGCCGTATGTGGATCTGTTCAGCGCGCAGACCGGCATGATTCTTTCCTTTACCGCGGCGCTGGCTGGGGAAGCGCTCAGACAGGTATCGGGAGAGATCATTCCCCGGATCCGGCGGGAGATACAGGGCCGGATTCTGGAACCCTTTATGGAAAACGATGACTTCTGGTGGATGGGCTTTCGGCGGAAGGACCTGTGCAACTGGACACCATGGATCGTATCCAATGTCATGTACTGCGCGGTGATGAGCCCCATGGAGGCGGCAAAGCTCGGCGCGCTGCTGGAACGGGGCTGCGGCATGCTCGACAGGTGGCTGGACTGCGTGCCGGCGGACGGGGGCTGCGATGAAGGCGCCGGCTACTGGAACATGGCCGGCGGCGCGTTCATGGACTGCCTGGAGCTGCTGGACCGGGTGACAGGGGGAAAAGCCGTCTTCTGGCAGGAGGAAAAAATCCGGAATATCATGCTGTTTCCGCTGCGCGCCGAGATCGGCAACGGCTGGTTCCTGAACTTTGCGGACTGCGACGCCCGTCCGTTTATCAGCGGGGAACGCCTGCAGGCTGCAGGGGAGAAGCTGCAGATGCCGGAACTGACGGAAATGGGAATGCGGCTTCGGGGAACGCTGAACGAACAGCTGTCGGACGTGCCGCACCTGAGCCGGGCGCTGCAGCTGCTGTTCCATCCGGAGGGGAAAAGGGAACAGGCGGCAGACGGCCGGGCGGTTTCCGACAGCCGGAGCTGCTGGCTTCCGGACCTGCAGGCCGGGATGTTCCGGCGGGAAGCGCTGACCCTGTGCTGCAAAGGCGGCCACAACGGGGAAAGCCACAATCATAACGACGTGGGCTCCTTTATGCTGTATATCGACGGGGAACCGGAAATTGTGGACGCGGGAAACATGACCTATACCGCCAAAACATTTTCCGGTGAGCGCTACACGCTCTGGAATACGCGGTCCGGATACCACAACCTGCCCCTGATCGGAAACACGGAGCAGCAGGCCGGACCGGATTTCCGGGCCCGGGAGGTCTGTCCCGGGGAGAACGGAATTTCCCTGGAGCTGGCGGCGGCATATCCGCCGGAGGCGGGACTGGTTTCCCTGCGCCGGCAGATGACGCTGGAAGAGGAAGGCCTGCGGCTGACAGATGAAGTGACATTAAAAAACCCCAGGCCGGTGACCTGGGTGTTCCTGCTGCGGCATAAGCCGGAGGCCGGAAGGAATATGCTTTCGGCCGGGCGGCTGGAAATGGCATTCCCGGAGGCGCTGCGCTTCAGCTGCGAAGAGGTGAAGGTGACGGATCTCCGGATGGCCCGGAATTATCCGGGCAGCCTCTGGCGGGTTTGCCTCACCGCGCGGGAAGCGTCCTCCTTCCGGACTGAATTCCTTTGCCGCAGGGCCTGACAGGATGGCTTTCAGATGCCTGAGAAGGTTTCCCAGGCGACCTTGAAGATGTGGCGGGTCAGCTTGACGACCCGGTTGTCATTATTATTGCTGGAGCCGTTGGTGCAGAAGACAAAGACAAAGCGGGTTTCCGGATCATAATACAGATTGCAGAGAATGCCTTCGCTGCGGCCCTGGTGACCATAGAGCATTTTATCCTTTACCAGGGTGCTTTCGTGGTGGACGCACAGCCCGTAAGGCGTGTCCGCCGTGACAGCGCCGCGGCCCTGCTGCAGCGCCATCATCTCTGCCACGGTTTCCGGCTGCAGCACCCGGCGGCCCTCCAGCATCCCGCCGTCGCAGAGCATCATGCCCAGGCGGCACAGATCCGTCGGACGGATCCACAGGGATCCCACGGTGATCCGGAAATGGAATTCCGGGTCAACGCCGGGATCCCATTCCTTTGTCAGGTTCTGGTTCCTGGAGCTGTACATGGCTCCGGAGGCATTATACAGATCCGGCACATTTTCCGGGTCCGGCAGCAGACCGGCGGAATAGGCGGCGGAAATATTCAGGGGACGGAAAAGAGATTCAGTGATGCTGTCGTTGACGTTCAGACCGGTGGCGGACTCAATGAGGCTGCCCATGATGCCTGCGCCGAAATTGGAGTAGCGGTACTTTGAACCGGGGACCTCCCGGTGCCAGTTGCCCTTGTTGAACCGGTCCAGCGTGATCAGGGAGGACAGACTTCTCCGGCGGTTGGGAAAATGTCCGTTGTCACTGATGGAGGAGGTATGGGTCATCAGCATCCGCAGGGTTACGGGCGTATCCTCCTCATAGGGATTGCCTGCGCGGAAGCCCAGGGTATCACTGATATCCGCATCCAGGGACAGCTTTCCCTGCTCCACAAGCTGCATGACATGGATGGCGCTGACGAGCTTGGTGACGGAGGCAATACGGAAATATGTCTGATCCGTGATCCGCTCCTGGCCGCGCTTGACAGCGAAGCCGTAATGATACTGATAAACGATTTCCCCGTCCTTCGCAATGACAATGGCGGCTCCGGAGGCCCGGTTTGCCCGCAGTATCTTCCGGAATGCCTCGTCAGTGGGATTCGCCTCCTCAGCCCCGGAAAGAGCGGGAGCAAGCAGCATCAGAGCTGCAAGCAGGCAGAAAAAACGACGAAGCACCTTCAGAAAAAGCCTCAATTTCCATTCCTCCATCCGAAAAACCAGAGTACCTGTATAATGCCCCGTTTTTCCCTCCGGTGTCAAGAGAAACCGAAAGGGAGAAGGGGCTTTTCCGGTTGACGTAAAGAAGCGGATCGGGTAAAATAAAACGGTTATGAACCTGGAAAACGGAGGAAGGAACGGAATGGGTTTTCACTTTCAGAAAAAGGATTTAAAATGGCTGATTCCTTTGACGCTGCTGCTTCTGTGCCTGCCGCTGCTGGTGCCTTCCGCGGTGGCGGAGGAGCTGCCGGACTGGCTGAAGGAGGCAGACCTGCCGGTATATGAGCCGGTGGAACTGGAAAATCCGGATGCCGAGCCGCTGCCCCTGGGGGACAAGGCGGTTTATAAGCCCCGGGCGGACGGTTTCCTGCCGGACAACGCAGGCTATCTGGATTCCACCCTTTCCGTGCGCATAGAGTCCCGGGTGATCAAGGATACCCGGATGCAGTTTACCTGGATCCGGATCGCGGATCCTTCCCAGATGCGCTGCGCGCCTTACAGATCCTTTACGTCGGACAGCCGGGCCAAGGCGACAATGATCTCCAGGAAGGTACAGGGCGCGGTGGTGGCCATCAACGGCGACTGGCCGGCCAGCAAGGAAAAACGCAAACACGGGCTGGTGGTCCGCAACGGCGACCTGATCCGCAAAAAGGACTGCGAGCGCTATGACTCCCTGATTATCGACATGGCCGGAGATTTCCATATTATCCGCCACGCGGCGGAAGCGGATTACGCAGCCTACGAAGGAAATATCCTGCACAGCTTCGTTTTCGGACCTGCGCTGGTTATCGACGGGGAAAAGGTGACCGTGGACAGGAAGAAAAAGATGGAGGACGCGATGATCCGCCACTGCGAGGGCTGGCACGGAGCGCAGCGCAATGTCCTGTGCCAGATGGGTCCGCTGAGCTATCTGATCATCACCTCTGAGGGACCGGAGCAGAAAAAGGGCACAGGACTTTCCATCGACGAGATGTCCTGGCTGACCTACGCCATCGGAGCGAAGCAGGCCTTCAACCTGGACGGCGGCTCCTCCACCTGGCTGGTGCTGAACGACGAACGGATCAACACGATGAAAACCAAAAATTTCAGGATTGTCCAGGACATCCTGTACTTTGCTACAGCGGAGCCGTCGTAAGACGGGCTCCGTTTTCGGAAGAAGGTTGGAAACATGACGCCTGTTGCTGAAGCGGGACCCTTTCAGATCACACCCTACAGCCTGCTGATTTTCCTCGGCGCACTGCTGGGCACAGCGCTGTGCATCCGGAAGAAGGAAGTGCGGCCGCTGCTGCCCTGGGTGATCGGGTTCGCGCTGATTCTGGGACACATCTGCTGGTGCCTGCTGGCCCTGGACACCTATGCCGGGGAGGAGGAACCGGGGCTGATCTACCTGATGCCCTGGAAAGGCGGCTATACCCTTTACGGCGCGCTGGCCGGCGGGATGCTCGGCGCCTGGATCGGCGCACGGATCAACAAAACGGACTTCGCTGCCGCCCTGGACGCGCTGACGCCGGGAGCAGCCGCGGCAATCTGCCTGGGCAGGCTGGGAGAGTACTTCTCCGGCCAGGGCTTCGGCAGTATCGCCGAAAACGAAGGACATCAGTTCTTCCCCCTGGCGTACGTGACCGCCCGGGAGGAGGATTATCTGGAATGGGCCTATGCCGTCTGGTTCTGGGAGGCCTGCGCCGCTCTGATCATCCTGGCAGTGCTGCTGGCTGCATTTTCCGGAGCCCGGCGGGGCAGCCGGACGGTGTTTTTCCTGACGGCGCTGGGACTCAGCCAGATCTGGCTGGAACAGTTCCGGGCGGATGATTATCTGAGGATCAACGAATTTGTGCGGTTCACACAGATTGCGGCGCTGATCTTCCTGCTGGGCGCCTGGGTTTTCCTGATCAGGGACCGGAAGCCGAAAAAGGCGGCAGTACTTTGGAGTCTGCTGACCCTGATTGCCGCCGCAGGCGTGGTTATCGCGGCTGAGTTTGTGTTTGACAAGCCGCAGCATACCCTTTGGCTGTATATTATGACCGGTGTGACGGCGGCCGTTGCCGCAGGGCTGCTTATCCGCACGGAGCCCGGTACGGGCCGCCTGCCTGCTGCACTCTTTGCCATGACGGGACTGCTGCTGTTTCTGCTTCATGCCCTGGGAGAGTGGGAAACGGACCGGCTGCTGCTCTATGCTTTCATGGGCTGGGCGCTGACAGGCATGGCCATCGCTGTGGCCCGGTGCGCGGCGGGAGAACAGACCGCGGTAGAAAGGATTCCTGGATGATGAAACGGATTCTGGCGCTGCTGCTGATTCTGCTGCTGCTCCCGGCGGGGGAGCGGGCTTCCGCGGAGGAAATGCCCGAGGCAGAGGATCTTACCGTTTCCTGTACATTTACCTTTTCTTCCGCCAGCAAGCCGCAAAAAACCGTGAAACGCCTGACAGACGGAGACTATGCCACCCGATGGGTCAGGCAGAAATACGGATCGGCCTGGTTCACGGCCGCGAGCCCGGGAAAGCCGATTGCCGGCCTCTACTTCTGCTTTGACATCGTGCCGGAGGAATGGGTCATTCAGGTGCCGGAGGGGGAGAACTGGCGGACCGTATATACCGGCGGCAATGATTTTCTGCATGCCTGGGTGGAGCTGGAGGAACCGGCGGAGGAGCTGCGTTTCCTTTCTCCGGACAGGGACGCAAAGGTGCAGGTGGCCGAGCTGCGGCTGTACGGGGAAGGCGCCTTCCCGGCCGGCGCTCAGAAATGGCTGCCGACGGTGGAAGAGGCGGACATTCTGTTTCTGTCCGCACACGCGGATGACGAGCTGATCTTTTTCGGAGGCGGCATCCCCACATACGCTTCGGAAAGACAGAAGAAGGTGGCCGTGGCCTACCTGGCCAACTGCGGGCCCAGACGACGGAATGAGCTGCTGGACGGTCTCTGGTCCATGGGCGTGCGGAATTATCCGGTGATCTCGGATTTCCCGGACAAGCATGAAAAATCCATGAGCAGGGAATACAAGGTCATGGGCGGGAAAGAAAAGGTGCTGAACTGGGTTACGGCCCTGTACCGGCGGCTGAAGCCAAAGGTTGTGGTTACCCACGACAAAAAGGGCGAATACGGTCATTACCAGCACCGGGTGGCAGCGGATGCGGCGGAGATCGCCTACGACCGGGCGGCGGACGCGGCGTATGACGCGGCCTCCGCGGAAAAGTACGGTCTCTGGCAGGTACAGAAGCTGTATCACCACCTCGGAAAGACGAACCGGATCGAGATGGACTGGGACGTTCCCCTGGCCTCCCTGGGAGGGATTACGGGGCTGGAGGCGGCGGTAAGGGCCTATACCTATCATGTATCCCAGCAGGAGACCTCCATGTCCGTGACCAAAACCGGGAAGCGGTACGACAACCGGATTTTCGGCCTGACCCGCACAGAGGTGGGGCCGGACACAACCGGAGGAGATTTTCTGGAAAATATTGAAACGGGAGAGTGAATGAAATGAGAAAGATGATGCTGCGGCTGACCTCTCTGACACTGGTGCTAGTCCTTGCCCTTTCCTGCGTGACCGCGCTGGCGGAAAAGGAGACGACCTGGCACCCGGATCAGAGCGTCTGCACAATGGGCCCCATGTTCCGGAACCACAACAGCAAGATCGGCAAAAAGACAAACCGGTGGTACATGTTCACCCCGATGGATCTCAGCGAGGACGGGGAATATGTCCTGGATATGATTGCCGCGAACATGCACTACATCGGTACCTGCACCGTGAAGGTGGAGGGGGACGCGGTGACGCTTAGCTACGAATTCCTTCCCAATGTGACGGAGCAGTCCATGGCGTTCACCTTCCTGCCGGATCTGAAGAGCGTGGAGGACGTTGAGACCATCGACCGGACAAAATACCAGTTCGGCGAGCCTCTGAGTATTCAGGAGGATCTGAAGGGGGACACCCGGGTCCTCCTTTCCGTGCTGGGCTGGATCGGCTACGACCATCTGGGAAAGGAATATCCGAAATTCAATTATCATCAGAAGAAATACCTGCAATACTGCAGGGAAGTAAAAAAGCTGATGGACTGATCCACCAGCTTCAGCGCTTATCCCCGGCGGCAGCCGGGGTTTTTTGTAGTGCACGGAAAACAAGCCGGGCAATGATACCTGTCAGACATCCCACCACGGCGCCGACAGCCACCAGCACAGGCAGATAGGTGACCAGCAGACGGGGCGTGCGCAGCACAGCGGCAGCGGCCAGAATCTGCCCCACATTATGAAATACAGCGCCGGCCAGCGAGGTGATGATGACAGCAAAGCCTTTGCGGTGACCGGTCAGGGCGGATACAGCCAGCATGACGGCCAGGCTCAGCACGCCGCCGGAAAGACTGTAGAGAATCGCGCTCAGGGAGCCGAAAAGGAATCCGGACAGCAGCACCTTGGCCAGCATCAGCAGGACGCAGGCCCCGGGACGCAGCATATAAACGCCGTAAAGCAGGACCGTGTTGGCCAGTCCCAGCTTGATCCCGGGCACGGCGCCTCCCAGCACCGCGCTCAGGGGAATGGCCCGGTCAAAATAACCCAGCACGAGGGCCAGCGCGGTCAGCATGGCGAACCGCGCGATTTTCATGGCATCAGTCCGCATGTTCCCGCACCTCCACGGTCAGCCTGTGAGGCAGGCAGACAAGAAAACCGCCCAGAGGCCGGTACTCCAGGTTTTCCAGCGTCACTTCACCCATCTGCACGCAGTCCTCGTGCGGACAGTTCACTTTTTCCATATAGACAGCGGAACCGGTCATGCGGACTGTGTTTTCGCTGCCGTCCTCCTGCAGGATGGACACCTCGTGCGCTTCGGAAAAGGGCAGGGTCAGCAGGAGGTTCCCCTCCAGGGTGAACCACACCTGCGCTTCTTCGGCCGACGCTTTCCGCGTTCCGGCCTGCACCGGTTTTCCGTCCACCAGCACCCGCAGGCTGCCGGATTCAGGCACTTCAGAACGGGGCGCACATGCGGTCAGCAGGAGCAATACGGACAGCAGCACCAGACACAGGGTACACCCGCGGATTGTTTTCATCGGTCTTCTCCTTCGCAGCTGAGGCATACCGCCCGGGAACCCTTCGCGTTCGGGGGACGGTAAGATGAGGAGATTATAACCCATTGGGCGCACCGGTTCAACAATCTGATTTCCGAAACAGACAGATGATTGACGATGAGGGCTGTTTTTGGTATTATTTTACCAAGGTATTCTATCGGTATTCCTTTCTTATATTCCCAGACAGAGATCCGGAGGAGGAAAGAAAATGAGGAAAATTGTCGCATGGTTACTTTGCCTGTGCCTTGTGCTGGGCTCCGCTGTCTGTGTCGCGGAGGGCGGCACGTTTGTTCCCGGAACCTATGAAGGCTCCGGAAAAGGCTTCAGTGAAACAACCCCGGTGACGGTCAAAATCACCGTGGATGAGAACGGGATTACTGCTGCTGAGATCGAAGGCGCCGGTGAGCAACCCTTCGGTATCCCGCAGTTTGAGGCTTACGCGGCGGCTCTGATCGGCCGCGCGGACGGCGACATCGACGCCGCGGCCGGCGCGACCATGACCCGTGACGGCGTGAAGGAAGCGGTTGAGACTGCTCTGGCTGCCGCGCAGGGCGGCGGAAACAGCGGCGCGCTGATTCCCGGCACCTATGAAGGCTCCGGAAAGGGCTTCAGCGAGACGACCCCGGTAACCGTGAAAATCACCGTGGACGAAAAAGGAATCACCGCGGCTGAGATCGAAGGCGCCGGTGAGGAGCCCTTCGGCATCCCGCAGTTTGAGGCCTATGCGGCGGCTCTGATCGGCCGCGCGGACGGCGACATCGACGCCGCGGCCGGCGCGACCATGACCCGTGACGGTGTGAAGGAAGCGGTTGAAGCCGCTCTGGCCGCGGCCCGCGGCGAAGGCGCCGCCCCGGCGGAGGACGTGGCGCTGAGCTTTACAGCCGGCGAATATACAGCCACGGCGGAAGGCTACAACGGGCCCCTGACTGTGAAGGTGACTTACAGCGATTCCGCGATCGAGAATGTTGAAATCGTCTCCAGCGTTGAAACCGCGCATGTGGGCGATGTGGCGTTTGATATCATGATTCCGGACATGCTGGCCTGCAACGGCGCCGGCGTGGACGGCGTTTCCGGCGCGACCTTCTCCACCCGTGCGCTGCGCAGCTGCGTGCTTGACACCGCTGAGCAGGCCGGCTGCTCCGATCTGGACGCCTTCAAGGCTGCCAAGGTGGAGCATCCCGCGGGCGCTCCCGTGGAGCTCGAATATGACGTGGTGGTCGTCGGCGCGGGCGGCGCCGGCATGGCTGCAGCAGCACAGGCGGCACAGGACGGCCACACCGTGCTGGTCATTGAAAAGAACGCGGAAGTCGGCGGCAACACCCTGGTTTCCGGCGGTCAGTATCAGTCTGTGATGCCCTATCTGGTCTGGGATCCGGCAGATCCGGACGCGGAGACCGGCGTTTATGCCTTCACCGGCGAAACCTATCCGAAGGTCAAGTCCGTGCAGGGCTGCATCGACGAGCTGAAGATGATTCTGAACTGGTCTGAAGAGCCCTTTGATGAAGAATTCTACAAGGAAAACGAGTTTGTGGCGGGCGACGCGGCCGAGCTGAGCAAGCACGGCGTGCATGCTGAGTATCTGCCCATCCTGCAGGAACTGAAGAAGGAAATCCAGGCCTATCTCGACTGGGCGCAGCCCAAGCTGGACGAAGGACTGGCCGAGGGCCAGCTGACCCTCTTCTCCACCCTGAACCTGCATATCTTCCAGACCTACTACGGCGGTCTGCGCCAGAGCGCGGACAAGAGCCAGTGGATCTACGGCGACGTGGACCTGGTCAGCCAGTTCATCCGGGACGGCCAGGGCCTGAAGGAGTGGCTCGAGGAGCAGGGAGCTTCCTTTAAGGAGGATTCACAGCCCACGCTGATAGGCGCGCTCTGGTATCGTGAAAACGAGTTCGTCGGCTCCAATATCGACCTGGACGGCGACGGCGCTCCCGAAATGGGCCGCTGGGGCAGCTACTTTGCCGCTCCCATGAAGACCCTGTATACTGCCAACGAGAAGAACAACATCATGATCCGTACCACCGTGACCGACCTGATCGTCGAAGACGGCCGCGTAACGGGCGTGAAGGCAGTGCACTATGACGGAACGCCTGTGACCGTGAAGGCCTCCAAGGGCGTTATCCTGGCCACCGGCGGATATGCCGCGAACCTGGACATGGTGCTGAACAACAACATCTACTGGTCCACCGAGTACATCTCCAAGGCCACCAAGACCACCAACCGCTCCTCCCTGAAGGGCGACGGCATCACCATGGCGGAAGCTGTCGGCGCGGCGACAACCGGCCTGGGCTTCACCCAGATGATGCCCATCTCCTGGGTCGACAACGGCAACCTGGCCTTCGGCGGCGGCAACTACGCCTGCTGGATCAACCCCACCACCGGCCACCGGTTCGTGGATGAAGGCTCCGAGCGCGACGTGCTGAGCCTGGCTGAGTTCCGCAACGGCATCGAGGTCAACGGCACCAAGGGCGTGTTCCTGGAGTTCTACAACGCCGAGCAGATGATGCCCGCTCCGATGCAGCTGGCGGACGGCGACTATGAAGGCCGTTACTATCGCCGGACCATCGGACAGCTGCCGGAGCTCTTCAAGGAGCTGGGCATCGAAGCGGATCCGGAAGTCGTCATTAAAACCATCCGGGACTATGACGCGGCTGTCATGGGCCAGGGTGAATATCCGGACGTGGGCAAGGCCATCGCTTCCCGCACCGTCGGTAACGTACAGAAGGATGAGAAGGGCAACTATCTGCCGGATACATATGATCTGGACAACGCCCTGCTGACCATCCGTCTCATGGCGCCTTCCACCCATCACACCATGGGCGGCGTCGTGGTGGACACTGACCGCCATGTGCTGAACGCGGCGGGCGAAATCATCCCCGGCCTGTACGCGGCGGGCGAGGTGACCGGCGGTATTCACGGCGGCAACCGCCTGGGCGGCAATGCCATCGTGGAGATCTTCGTTTCCGGCCGGACCGCTGCCAAGGCGGTCACCGCGGACAATCAGTAAGGAATTGAAGGGCCTGGTGAAGCCATGAATAAGCAGCAATGGATCAAGCTCTGCGCGGCGGGGGTCGCGGCGATCGGACTGACCGTCTATGCCTCAGGCCTGTTTGCGGGCAAGGAGCTGGTCTATGAGATTCCCAAAATCGACCCGAGAGTGCAGGACGGCACCTACAGCGCGCAGAAGACGAACAACTTCAGCACGGTCCGGGTGGATATGACGATTGAAAACCGGGCGATCAAGGACTGCACGATCAGCTCCTCCGGCGCCGGCGATCTGATGACGGATGATATCCGGACGGCGTGGGCAAACGCGGTTGTGGAGAATCAGGATATCGCTCCTGACGCCATCACAAGCGCATCCCTGACCTACTCGGCTGAATCCGTCAAGGAAGCAATCGAGGACATTATGGCCCAGGCGGTCGGCGAGAAGGAACCGGAACCCATAGAGGATCCGGCTCCTGCCCAGCCGGCACAGGCCGAAGCGGAAACACCGGAAGCTGAACCTGTGACGGAAGCCCCGGAACAGGCCGAACCTGAACAGGCGGACCCGGAAACACCGGCGGAGACCGATCCGGCAAGGCTGATGCGCGAACGGCCGGCTTTCACGGAGATCAAGGCTCCGGAAACGGCTGAAACAGCGGAAACAGAGGCCGAAGCACCGGCGGAAGCCGATCCGGCAAGGCTGATGCGTGAACGGCCGGCCTTCACGGAGATCAAGGCTCCGGAAACGGCAGAAACAGCAGAAGCGGAAACTCCCGCTGAACCCGAACCGGCTGAAGCACCGGCGGAGACCGATCCGGCAAGGCTGATGCGCGAACGGCCGGTTTTCACGGAAATCAAGGCTCCGGAAAATGCTGAAGCAGCTGAAGCGGAAGCTCCGGCAGAACCCGAACCGGCGGAAGCACCGGCGGAAACCGATCCGGCAAGGCTGATGCGTGAACGGCCCGTCTTCACGGAGATCAAGGCTCCGGAAACGGCTGAAGCAGCAGAAGCGGAAGCTCCGGCTGAACCCGAACCGGCGGAAACCGATCCGGCAGCTCTGATGCGCGAACGGCCGGTCTTCACGAAGCCCGAAGCTCCGGCAGAGCCTGAAGCAGCAGAAGCGGAAGCTCCGGCTGAACCCGAACCGGCGGAAGCACCGGCGGAAACTGATCCGATGACGCTGATGCGCGAACGGCCCGACTTTACAGCGGCGGAAGCCCCGGAAGCGGCGGAACCGGCAGAAGCGGAACCCGAAGCCCCGGCTGAGCCCGAAGAGGCGGAACCGGAAGCGCCGGCAGAACCTGAACCGGCTGAAGCACCGGCTGCGACCGACCCGGCAACGCTGATGCGTGTGCGGCCTGACTTTACAGCGGCGGAAGCCCCGGAAGCAGGAACGGCAGAAGCGGAACCTGAGGCCCCGGCTGAACCGGAGGAAGCGGACGCTTCCGCTGAATCCGACGCATCCCGTATGATGCGCGAACGGCCTGCATTCTGAGCAATCACTCTCAAAATCAACACGGCGGTTTCACCGGCGGCGCTCATGCCAAAGGTGAAACCGCCTTTTCAGTGGCGCGATTTCAGCATTGAAACCGCCTGCCGCATATGGTATCATGCAGCAAACAGCCCGAAGAGCAAAACGGGCAGAAGCGGGAGCGCGTCATGGACGGAATGGAAACAGCCCTGCGGGAAGCGGAAGAGGCCATGCGGGAGGGAGAGGTGCCGGTCGGCGCTGCTCTGTACTGCGGGGAAGAACTGGTCTGGGCGGATCATAACCGCCGGGAGCAGCATCAGGATCCCACCGCCCACGCGGAAATGCTCTGTCTGCGCGAAGGCGCAAAAAAGCTGGGCCGCTGGCGGCTCAGCGACTGCACGCTGTATGTGACGCTGGAGCCCTGTCCCATGTGCGCCGGCGCTCTGCTGATGAGCCGGGTCGGCAGGTGCGTATTCGGCGCGGCGGACCCGGAAAAGGGCTGCTGCGGCAGTGTCTATGACCTGCCGGCTGATCCGGCCCTGGGCGGTATCACCCGGTGGAAAGAGGACGGACGGGAAGCGTGCGGAAATCTCCTGGCGTCATTCTTCAGAGAACGCCGGGGAAAAGAAAAAAGCACGTCCGAAGACGCACTCTGAAAACGCGCAAGCGTGACCGTAAGCCGGGTTCTGTATGAAACGGCCATCTATCCAGGCTCCGCGTTACCGCGGAGCTCGAGCGATTGCCGGAGGACGCGGCGGGCAGCCGGCTTGCCTCCGTTGGCATCTTGCACCGGGTGGGGTTTACAGCGCGGACGAGTCGCCAGGCCGCGGGTGAGCTCTTACCTCGCCTTTCCATCCTTACCGCACGGAGCCGAAACACCGCGCGGCGGTTTCTTTCTGTTGCACTTTCCTTGGAGTCGCCTCCACCGGCCGTTAGCCGGCACCCTTGCCCTGCGGTGCCCGGACTTTCCTCATGCCCGAAGGGCACGCGGCCGTCTGTTCACCTTGCGCGGCACGCATTTTACGCTACCTGAAGGAGTTTGTCAATGATCCCGAACGAACGTTCCCGCACCCCGGCAGGCAATACGGCCACCAGCTGGCTGAAGGTGATTGCCCTGGTGTTCATGATAATCGATCACTGCGGCGTCGTGCTGCTACGCCAGGTGCCGGAAATGCGCATCATCGGGCGGATCGCTTTTCCGATCTATGCCTGGTGCCTTGTGGTGGGCTTCCACTATACCCACAGCGTGCCGAAATACATGCTGCGGATTCTTTTGGTGGGGCTGATCTCCCAGCCGCTCTATGCCATAGCCATGAACCACCCGCTTACGAAGCCCAATATCTTTCTGACCCTGCTCCTGGGGCTCGGCGCTCTGTGGGGAATCCGGGAAAAACGCTGGGGCAGCCAGTTCTGGGCACCGGCGGCGGCAATCTGCCTGGCGACGGTGCTCGGCGCGGACTACGGGTGGCGGGCCATCGTGTTCTTTATCCTGCTGTATGCCGTGCAGGACAGCCGCAGTGGAATTGCCGCGGTCATGGTAGCCTTTTTCCTTTTCTGGGGCACCTCCTACAGCGTGACACGAAGCCTTTTCGGCATCCCGATTACACTGTCAGCACTGCCGAATTTTCTTTCGGAGCCGCTGTCCGCTTTCCTGCGGATGGAGACCTACGGCCTGCTTTCCCTGCCCTTCATCCTGATTCCGATCAGGGAGGACCTGAAAATACCGAAAGGGACAGGCTACATGCTGTATCCTGTCCACCTGCTGCTGATTATTGCCCTGAAAGCCATCTTCCTGTGAGCTCTCAGGAATCCCTGTGCTGCTCTTTCCAGGCCTCCTTGTAGGCTCGTTCGAGGGCTTTTTCGCTGCCGGGCCGGTTGTGCCGGGCGATAAAGTCCGCAATGCTGCCCTGTACCTGAATAACCTCCTGCCGGAACTCCCGGGCGGAGGTCCGCATTGCGGCGTTGCCGAGGGCGATCAGCTGCTCCGGCCTGTCCGATGTCACCACCCTGACCCGCGCGTCCCGCCGGGCCATCAGGGTGGTTTTTTCAATGAAGGCGTCCGCTGTCTGGGCTTCCTTCGTGTAAACAATATAGATATTTTTATAACGCTCCGCCGTACCGGGATTGCCTTTGACCTTATAGGCGTCAAAAACCAGAATCACGTCCCGGCCGGTCATGCCGGCGTAGTCGCACATCAGGTCCGTCAGCTGGCTCCGGGCGGCATCTATGCTGTCCGTTACCAGATCTTTCCATTCCTCCCAGGCAAAGAGCACGTTATAGCCGTCCACCAGCAGAATTTCCCGCTGGTCAGGAGGCGGGGGAGCTGGCTTTTCCGGTATGCCTGCGGAATGTTCAGACGGCGCGGGCCGCATCAGGCTGCGGGCCTTGCCGGGACCGTAGGTCCGCTCAAAGATTCTGGCCAGGGCCTCATCCTCCTCCCGGGTTCCGTGATAGGAGGAGGCGGTGCGGCTCACAGCGGAAACATTCGCGGCTTCCGCCCGGCGCCGGTCCCGCAGCTCCTGCCAGGAGGGCAGATGCATCCAGGCATCCGCCTGATACCAGGCTACCGTCACACCGGCACCGTGGGAGCAAAACACGGAATCCGCAGGATGAAGCACATCCCGCTCCGGGTCATATCCCTTTTCCCGCACAATATCTTCCTGATTCCTGCAGGGCCGGTAAGCCTCAAAGGTGATCTGCACACTGCCGCGGCCCCGGGTATACACCCCGACCTCCCGGCCGTAGGAGGCGCAGACCCGGGCGGGGACAGAAGCCGTCAGACGCTTCAGGCCGTCCTCCAGATCCTCGGGTCCTTCCGGCTGACCGCCCATCAGGCTGATATCACTCATCACCCGGCCGACATTTTCCGCCGGGACGGTGACTTCCAGGCTGACAAAAGGCTCCAGGAGCACGCTTTTCGCTTTCATGAGCCCCTGACGCAGAGCCCGGTATGTGGCCTGGCGGAAATCGCCGCCCTCGGTATGCTTGAGATGAGCCCGGCCGTTGACCAGGGTGATCCGCAGATCGGTGATCGGGCTGTTTGTCAGCACGCCGGTGTGCACCACCTCTGTCAGATGGGTCAGGATCAGGCGCTGCCAGTTCAGCGCCAGGTCATCCGTCGGGACGGCGGAAGCCACCTGCACACCGCTGCCGGCGGGCAGGGGCGTCAGCAGCAGGTGCACCTCCGCGTAGTGTCGCAGGGGCTCGTAATGGCCCATGCCCTCCACCTCGTCCGCGATGGTTTCCCGGTACAGCACGCCGCTGTCTGCGAAGGATACCTCCAGCCCGAACCGGTCCCGCAGCTGCCGCTGCAGGATTTCCAGATAAACGTCCCCCATGGAGTGCACCCGGATTTCCCGCCGGGCCTCCACGTATTCCACCTGCATCAGGGGCTCCTCTTCCTCCAGAGCCCGCAGGCAGTTCAGCGCATAATGCAGATCCGTTCCGGCGGGAAACACCAGGAGGCAGGCATAGCAGGGCGTCAGCTTCTGCCCGCGGGCTTCTTCCGCACTGCCCAGCCCGTCCCCGGGCAGGGCCTTGCTGAGCCCCACCACACAGACCAGCTGACCCGCTTCCGCCTGAGGAACAGCGGCATACCGCGCGCCGGAGTACATCCGCAGCTCCGCCGCCTTTTCGGCCCAGAGGGTTTCTCCGCCGGAGTCCGTCCGGGAAATCAGATCCCGGGCTTTCAGCATGCCCCCGGTGATCTTCAGGAAGGCGAGCCGGGCCCCCTGGGGATCCCGCCCGACCTTGTAAACCCGGGCGCCGAAGGCTGCCTCGCTGCTGCCTTCCGGTTCCTCGCCGGACAGAAAATCCAGCAGGGGTTCCACGCCTTCATTCCGCAGGGCGGAGCCGAAGAAGCAGGGGAAAAGCCCGCGCCGCCGGAAACAGGGCCGCATCAGCCGCTCCGGCACCGTGCCCTCCCGGAGATAGGCATCCAGGCAGGTTTCATCACACAGGGCAATCTGCTCGGAGGGATCCGACGAAAAGTCCACAGCCAGATCCGACAGCTGGCTGCGCAGACGGGACATCAGATCCTCCCGGGAGCCGTCGAACCGGTCCATTTTATTGACAAAGAGCACCACAGGCACGCGGTACTGCTCCAGCAGGCGCCACAGGGTGCGGGTATGGGACTGCACCCCCTCCGGCGCGCTGATGACCAGCACGGCCAGGTCCAGAATGCTGAGCGCCCGCTCCGTTTCCCCGGAAAAGTCCGTATGACCGGGCGTATCCACCAGGGTCAGCTCTGTTTTTTTCCAGGTGAGCCGGGCTTCCTTGGAAAAAATCGTGATGCCCCGCTCCTTCTCCATAACTTCCGTGTCCAGAAAGGTATCCCCATGGTCCACACGGCCCTGCCGCCGGACCGCGCCGGAAAGATACAGCATGGATTCGGACAGGGTGGTTTTTCCCGCGTCCACGTGAGCCGCCAGTCCGACGACCGCTCCGATCCTCATCTGTCATCCCGCCTTTCCGGACAAAGCTGTCCAACGGTTCGATTATAGCATACCGCCGGGTGAAAAAGAAGCCTTCGGACACTTGCAAAACAGGGGAAAGGCTGTTAATATGTAACTGTATGTCAAAATCCTTTGTAAATAACGCGTTTGCGGCTGCCGGGAAGGCGCCTGCGAACCGGGAAAGATGTCATTCGGGAGGGGAGAATCGTATGGCACTGCCTATTCGGATCCAGATGATGGATCGTTTCGCGATCTATATCAATGAGCAGAAGACAGATCAGCTGACAGCCAAATCCCGCAAAGGGGCGGCGCTGGTGCAGTTCCTGATCCTCAACGGCGGGGAGCCTGTGCCGAACCAGACGCTGCTCAACGCCCTGTGGGACGAGGAAAAAAGCATGAATCCGGAGAATGCCCTGAAGACGCTGGTCTCCAGGGTCCGGGTGATGCTGACCCAGATCGAACCGCGGCTGGGGGGCTGCATTGTGTCAAACCGCGGCGCGTACTACTGGGAATGCTGCGCGGATATGACGGTCGACCTCTACGAGATCGAGAACATTATCCGGGAGCTGGACAGCCCTGAGACCGGTGACGTCCGCCGGCAGATGCTGATCGAGGAGCTGCTGAACCTGTACACCGGCGACCTGCTGGAGCACAGCGAGCAGGCGGAATGGGCGCTGGCCAAGGCCACCACCCTGCATAACAAATACCTGGAGGCGGTGTACAGCTATCTGGAGCTGATGAAGGAACGGAAGCAGTATGAGGAGATCATCACCGTGTGCCGCCGGGCGCTGGATGTGGACTCCTTTGACGACCGGCTGCACATGGAGCTGATGTATGCCCTGGTGCAGATCAACCGGACCGGCGAGGCCCTGAGCCAGTACAAGCATGTGGTGCAGCTGAATTACCGGTATCTGGGCATCAAGCCCAGCCAGAACCTGCAGGAGTTCTACAAGCAGATCATCTCCGCCGGGCAGACCCTGGACTTCTCCCTGGAATCCATCCGCAACGAGCTCAGGGAAAGCAACACCCGTCAGGGAGCATTCGTCTGCGAATACACAGTGTTCAAGGAAATCTTCAACCTGCAGATGCGGAACCTGGAGCGCCTGGGCGCCTCCATGTTCCTGGCGATCATCATGATCGGGCCCCAGGACGGATCCGAAATGGATCCCATGCGGCAGGACAACATCATGAGCGCCCTGGAGGAGATCATGCGCAAGAACCTGCGCAAGGGCGACACCATCACGCGGTTCGCGCCGAATATCTTTGCCCTGCTGCTGCCGACGGTGAACTATTCCACCGGCGGGCTGGTGCTGGAGCGCATCAAGGCCTCCTTCTACCGCTATTATCCCAACAGCAGCATCGCCTTCAACTACCGGGTGGGACCGCTCAGCGCTTCCCGGCTGAACGAGCCGGAACCGCCGTCTCCGCGCCTCTGACGGAACGATACAGCATACAGGGAAGGATGGAGGATCATCCATGAAAGTTGTTCTCGAGAACCTCACGAAGCAGTACCAGTCCCGGAACATCAAGGGACAGACCGTCACCGCCGTCAACAATTTCAACTTTGAGATACCGGACGGCCAGCTGATCGGCCTGCTTGGCCCCAGCGGCTGCGGCAAGAGCACGACGCTGAACCTGATCAGCGGACTGGAAACACCCACCTCCGGCCGTATCTTTTTCGGAGACCGGGATGTAACCAGTCTGCCGCCGGAGGAACGGGGCGTGGGCCTGGTGTTCCAGAACTACGCGCTTTATCCGCACCTGACGGTGGAGGAGAATATCATCTTCCCCCTGCAGAATCTGAAGGGCGCCCAGAAGATGACGAAGGAAGCCATGCACGCGAAGGCCATGGAGGTGGCGCATCTGGTGCAGATCGAGCCCTACATGCACCGCAAGCCCCGGGAAATGTCCGGCGGGCAGCAGCAGCGCGTGGCCATCGCCCGGGCGCTGGTCAAGATTCCCCAGGTGCTGCTGCTGGACGAGCCCCTCAGCAACCTGGATGCCCGGCTGCGCCTGCAGACCCGGGAGGAGCTGCGGCGCATTCAGCGGGAAACCGGCGTCACCACAATCTTCGTGACCCATGACCAGGAGGAGGCCATGAGCATCAGCGACCTCATCGTGGTGATGAAGGCCGGGGAGCTGCAGCAGATCGACAAACCCCAGAACACCTATGACGATCCGGCGAACCTATTTGTGGCCCAGTTCCTGGGCACGCCCCAGATCAACACCTTCGAGGCCCGTATTCAGGACGGCAGGGTGTTCATCGGGGACGAGGCGGTGCTGGAGGTTTCCGGGCAGAAGGACCGCCCTGTCTGGGCCACCGTGCGGCCGGAAGGATTTATTCATACGGAGAACGGCGCTCTGACCTGCAGGCTGGACCGGGTTGAGGTGATGGGCCGGGATGTCAGCGTGGTCTCCACCCATCCGGCAATGACCGGCCGGAACATCCGGACCATCATCGCGGCCGAGGAAGCGCCGGACATTACCGGAGAAACCGTCCGCTTTAACCTGAAACCCGGCAAGGTGTTCCTGTTTGAGAAGGACAGCGAGGAGCGGATCCGCCTATGAAAAAGAACAACTGGAAGGCCTGGCTGTATCTGCTGCCGGCGATGGTCTTTCTGGGGGTCTTCATGGTTTACCCCCTGATCGACGTGTGCATATACTCCCTGGAGGAAAGCTACAATTTCGCCAGCCAGAGCTATACCGGCGTGGGCCTGTACAACTTCAGATATGTGCTCAGCGATCCCTATTTTGTCCGGGCACTGCAGAACACCTTCCTGATCGTGGCCATCACGGTGCCGCTGTCCACGGGGCTGTCCCTGCTGATCGCCCTGGGGCTCAGCTCCATCAAGCCGCTGCGGAACGCCTATCAGACGATCTATTTTCTGCCATATGTGACCAATACCCTGGCGGTCGGCCTGGTGTTCATGATTCTGTTCAAGCGCACCGCCTACACCGACGGCCTCATCAACCTGCTGATCGCGAAGTTCGGCGCGGGGCCGGTGGACTTTATTGAGGGTCCCTACTGGGCAAAGATGTTCGTCATGTGCTTCTACACAATCTGGGTGGTCATGCCCTTCAAGATTCTGATTCTGACAAGCGCGCTGGCCAGCGTGAACCCGGATTACTACAAGGCGGCCCGGGTGGACGGCGCCACCAGCAGCCGTATCTTCTGGAAAATCACCCTGCCGATGATCTCTCCCACGGTCTTTTATCTGATCATCACAGGCTTTATCGGGGCATTCAAGGCCTACAGCGATGAGGTGGCCATCTTCGGCACGAACCTGAACGCCGCCGGGATGAACACGATTGTGGGCTACGTATACGACATGCTCTACGGCGACAGCGGCGGATACCCGAGCTATGCGGCGGCCGCTGCCCTGATCCTCTTCGCCATCGTTTTCACGATCACCTATATCAACCTGACCTTCAGCAAGAACAAGGTCCAGTATATGTGAGAGGGGAGGCAGCTGAGATTGATTGAACGCAAAAACAGCCGCGTCTCCCACGCGCTGATCTATCTGTTCCTGACGGTGTGGGCGCTCATCGTCCTGTTCCCCTTCTACTGGATGGTGCTGACCAGCTTCAAGAGCTTTACGGCCTACAACAGCGAGTACATCCCGAAGTTTATTACGCTGCAGCCAACGCTGGAGAACTACCGGGACGCCTTCACGACCGTTCCTCTGGGCCGGTATTTCCTGAACACCCTGATCTTCACCGTGGCCACCACAGGCCTCATGATGGTGGTGATTGTGCCGGCGGCCTTCGCCTTTGCCCGGCTGGAGTTCAAGGGACGGAACGGAATGTTCGCCCTGTTCCTGAGCCTGATGATGATTCCCACAGAGCTGGTCATCATCACCAACTATGTGACCATCGTCAACTGGAACATGCGGAATACCTACCTGGGCCTGATCCTGCCCTCGGTAACCAGCGTGTTCTACATTTACCTGCTGAAGGAGAACTTTGAAGCAATTCCGGACGAGCTGTACAAGGCGGCCAAGGTGGACGGAACCAGTGACCTCAAGTATCTGCTGAAGGTGATGGTGCCCATCAGCCAGCCCACGATCGTGACCATCATCATCCTGAAGGTTATAGAATGCTGGAACAGCTACGTCTGGCCCCGGCTGATCACCTATGACGCGAACTACTACCTGGTCTCCAACGGCATCCAGGAGATCCGGGAAAACGGCTTCGGCCGGGAAAATACCCCTGCCATGATGGCGGCCGTGGTGGTTATTTCCGTGCCGCTGATCATCCTCTTCCTGATCTTCCGCAAGAAGATCATGGCAGGCGTATCGAGAGGAGGGACTAAGGGATGAAAATAATTAAAAAGTTTTTAATTATTTTCATGATGGCGGCCATGCTGCCCCTGCTGTCCGCCTGCCACGGCAGCCAGCAGCGGACGGGCTTTACCGTGCCGGCCTCCTTCGATGATCAGACGCCCGTTGAGCTGATCTTCTGGGCGAAGAACGACACCAACAAGGTGCAGACGGCTGTGTACCAGAAGGCGATTGACGATTTCCACGCCCTGTATCCCAACATCACCGTCACGATGCGCCTGTACACGGATTACAGCCGGATCTACAACGATGTCATCACCAATATTTCCACCGACACCACCCCCAACATCTGCATCACCTATCCGGATCACATCGCCACCTACATCACGGGCAGCAACGTCGTTACGCCCCTGGATGAGCTGATGGCTGATTCCCGGTTCGGCCTGGGCGGCAGCGAGGTGCGCTTTGACGCGCCGACAGCCGCGGAAATCGTCCCGGAATTCCTGGAGGAGGGCAAGATCAACGGCGTCACCTACGCCATGCCCTACATGCGCTCCACGGAGGCAGTCTATATCAACAAGACCTACGTGGAAAAGCTGGGCTACGAGGTGCCGGATATCCTGACCTGGGACTATATCTGGGAGGTCAGCGAGGCGGCCATGGCGAAGGATGAGAGCGGCGTCTTCACCCTGAACGGGCAGAACGTCATGATCCCCTTCATCTACAAGAGCACGGACAACATGATGATCTCCATGCTCCGGCAGCTGGATGCCCCCTATTCCAACGAAAACGGGGAGATCCTGATCTTCAACGACACGACAAAAGCCCTGCTGGAGGAGATCTACGTTCACGCGAAATCCCGGGCTTTCTCCACCTTCGGCATCAGCAGCTATCCCGGTAATTTCCTGAACGCGGGCCAGTGCCTCTTCGCGCTGGACTCCACGGCAGGCGCCACCTGGATGGGCAGCGATGCCCCGCTGATGGATATCCATTCCAATCAGGTGGTGCAGTTTGAGACGGTCGTCCGGCCGATTCCGCAGTTCGATCCGGAGCACCCGAAGATGATCTCCCAGGGCCCCAGCGTCTGCGTCTTTACCAAGGAGAACGATCAGGAGGTTCTGGCCAGCTGGCTTTTTGTGCAGTATCTGCTGTCAAACGATATCCAGACCGCCTATGCTGAGACGGAGGGCTATGTGCCCGTTACCATCAAGGCTCAGGAAAGCGCGCAGTACAAGGATTACCTGGCCAGGAGCGGGGAGGACAACCAGGAGCACTACAGCATCAAAATCGACGCCTCCCGTCTGCTGATGAACCATACCTCGGACACCTTCACCACGCCGGTATTCAACGGCAGCGCCTCCCTGCGCTCCGCCGCCGGCCAGATGATTGAAAACACCTGCAAGAGCGCCCGGCGCAAGGAGGAAATGTCCGACGGGTACATCCAGAAGCTGTATGAGGACATTACCAGCCTGTACCGCCTGGATCAGATTGACGGCAACCAGGCAACCAGGCACATTCCCAGGGTTTCCGTCGTCCTGCTGTGCGTTCTCGGCGCGTTCTGGATCCTGATCGGCATCACCCGGCTGATCCGGGCGCTGAAAAGGAAGCCCGGTCAGGGAAGCGGAAGCCGCTGAGAATTTTCTTCCGGAACGGAGAAACGGGAAGACATCCCGCTGCCGGGGCCGGAGATTCTGCAGGCAGGAAAAACAGAAAATGTAACATCAGATTCATATGGACAAATAAAATGAAAGATAGTATAATTCCTCTCATCAAATCGGAAGGAGTATCAAGGATATGAAGGGTCAAAAAGTTTTAACCATTATTCTGGCGCTGGTAGCATGCGCGGCTCTGGTTTTCGGCTTTGTCACCAACGGACAGAAGGCCGATCTGCAGAAGGTGAAGGATGAGCTGACGGCTCAGGTTGAGAGCCTGAAGACGCAGCTGACGTCCGCTGAGGAAGCGACCAAGGCTGCCGAGGCTGCCCAGCAGGTGGCTGAGGAAGCAACCAAGGCTGCTGAGGAAGCCAAGACGGCTGCCGAAGAAGCTGCCAAGAAGGCTGCGGATGATGCCGCCGTCGCGATCGAAGAAGCAAAGAAGGCTGCTGAAGAATCCGCTCAGAAGGCGATTGAAGAAGCGAAGAAGGCTGCTGAGGAAGCTGCCCAGAACGTCGAAGAGAAGGCTGCCGACGTTGCAGAGGGAGCTGCCGACGCAGCGGGCGAAGCCGCTGAAACTGTCGGGGAAGCCGCTGCCGCCGTTGAAGAAAAAGCTGCTGAAGTCGTGGAAGAAGCTGCCGGCGCCGTTGAGGAAGCCGCTGCCGCTGTTGAAGAAAAAGCTGCTGAAGTCGTCGAAGAAGCCGCTGCCGCCGTGGAACAGGTGGCTGCCGCCGTTACCGAAGACGGCGTGATGAATCATGAAGCGTACATAAAGGCTGAACTGGACACCGCTGTGACCGTTGAGACCTATGTGCAGGACACCCAGTCCTGGTGGGACAACAAGATCACCGTATATGCCCAGAGCGAAGACGGCGCTTACTTCATCTACAACATGACCTGCTCCGAGGAAGATGCCAAGAAGCTGGTTCCCGGCACGAAGATCAAGGTTTCCGGTTATAAGAGCGAGTGGGCCGGCGAAGTGGAAATCACCGATGCCACCTTCGAAATCCTGGAAGCGGATCCCTTCGTTGCGGAGCCCCTGGACATCACCGCGATCATCGGAACGGATGACTACATTCTGCATCAGAATGAACGCGTATGCTTCACCGGCAAGATCGCTGCCTATGATGACAACGGTGCTGCCTTTGCCTACAAGAACGAGAACGACAAGACCGACGACCTGTACTTCAAGGTTAAGGTCGGCGAAGAGTTCGAAGTTGCCTGCACCGTGGAGTTCTATCTGCGCGGCCAGGACAGCGATGTCTACAAGGCGGTTGAGAACCTGAAGGTCGGCGATGAAGTCGTGCTGGACGGTTATCTCTACTGGTACGAAGGCGCCAATCCCCACATCATCGGCGTCGAAGTCAAGTAATTTCAAATCATAACACACAGGGAGCAGAGAACGCATTCTCTGCTCCTTTTGTTATGGAACGCTGCGGCTTGTCTGCGGAAGGGAAAAATGCTATAATCTGACCGCTTATGGAATAAGCGCGGCAACCATGCAACAGTGTTTTTTTATGAGGAAGATGAAACCATGATTCAGGAAATCAGAGTGAAGACGCTGGAGGATCTGCTGCCTTTGCTGACGGAGCAGGAAAACCGCCCGGAGCTGGGCCGGAACCGCAGCAGCTATCTTTACCGGGGCATGCCGGACGCCTCCTACCATATGGTGACCAGCCTGAGCCGCTGCTGCAGGGATCTGCAGAAAAAACTGGAGCCGGCAATCCTGAACAATTTTGCGAAATATGCCGTGCGGAACGATCCTTCCGTGGCGGATTCCATCTGGAACCGGATGATCACCGGCCAGCACAACGGGCTACCGACCCGGCTGCTGGACTGGACGCATTCCGCTCTGGTGGCGCTTCATTTCGCCACGACGGAGGATAACCTGGAGGAGATGGAAGATCACGACTGTGTGGTCTGGCGCATCGATATGCAGGAGCAGATCAGTCACCTGCCGGAAAAATACCGTCTGGCAGTGGGCCGGGAGGAGACAACGCTTTTTTCTGTGGACATGCTTCGGGGCCTCGCGGATTCTCTGGATCAGTACGATGAAGACATGGGGGACCACTCCATCGTCATCATTGAGCCGCCCAGCACCAGCGCCCGTATCGTGACCCAGTATTCCTTTTTTGCCGTGATCCCCATGGGAATCACGGACATCGAGCGGTTCCTGGATGAGCGGACGGAACGCACGGTGAAATATGTCATTGACCGGAAGCTCCGCTGGCGGGTCCGCGATATGCTGGATGCCCTGAATATGAGCGAGCGGGTGCTTTATCCCGGCCTTGACGGGCTCAGCAAATGGATCGCCCGCCACTACTATGTCAAGGAACAGGAGCACAATCAGGAATGAATACCCCAAGGAACCCCAACAGGAACGGGCCGGATCCGGAGGCACAGCCGCGCAGGCGGCGGGTCCGGAAGATCGTCGCCGCCTGTATCTGCTTCTTTCTGGCCGCTGTTATCTTTGCCATGGTGACCTGGTATGAGGATAATTATGACAACAGCTTGGCCGGTCTGCTTTTCACAGTTTCCATTCCGCAGAAGGGCACAGGCCCCAGCGCGGTGATCGAGCCGGCAAAGCGCATCGCGGTGCTTGCCGGCCGGTATATCATCATCTATCTGGCGCTGGTGGTCCTGACCTGCTGGGAAGGATTATGGCAGAAAGCCAGAGCCTTCGCGAAAAAGCATGCACATCTGTCCGCCGGGGGCTGGGAGAAGGCGGGAAGAATCTATACCGCCATGGGCGGAGCGGTGCTGCTGGCAGGCTTCCTCAGCCTGATTGTCAGTCCGGCCTATGCGCTGCTGACCCTGGATGTGCCGGAATTCATCCAGCGGGCGAATTCCCAGACCCGCCTCTATGAGGAGGAATATGTCTCTCCGCAGCAGGCAGATCTGAAGGCGCCGGCGGATAAGCCGAACCTGATCAGCATGTACCTGGAAAGCATGGAGACCACCTATGCCTCAGAGACGGACGGCGGTGTTCAGCCGGAGAACTATATGCCCCGGCTGACAAAACTGGCAGCGGAAAACATTTCCTTCTCCAACACCGACCGGCTTGGCGGCCTTCATTCCACGGAGAACACCAACTGGACCATGGCGGCATTATTCGCCGGTACGAGCGGGCTGCCCTTCGCCTTTCCGGTGGAGCAGAACTCCATGTGGAAATATACGTCCTTCGCCCCGTCGGTCACGGCTCTGGGAGATATTCTGAGCCGGGAGGGCTACAACCAGGAATTTCTCTGCGGCAGCGACGGGGAGTACGGCGGCCGGGCTCTCTACTTCAGGAATCACGGCAATTACAGCATCTATGATCTCTGGAAGGCCCGGGAGGCGGGGGATATTCCGGAGGACTACTACGTCTGGTGGGGCTTTGAGGATCATATCCTTTTCGACATCGCGAAGAAGGAAGCCACCCGCCTCTGGGAAGCCGGGGAGCCCTTTAATCTGACGATTCTGACGGTGGATGCCCATCATCTGGGCGGTTTTGTCTGCGATGAATGCGGGAACGAATATGAGGATCCCACCGCCAATGTCATCGCCTGCACGGACCGCCAGGTGGCAGCCTTTGTGGACTGGTGCAGGGAACAGCCGTTCTGGGACAACACCGTTGTGGTTATCAACGGCGACCATCCGCGGATGGACAGCTGCCTGACCGAGGGTGTTTCCTTTCTTGACCGCACCATCTACAACTGCTTCCTGAATGCCCGGAAAACGCCGCAGAGCGGCACCAGTTTCCGGGAGTCCACGATGATGGACCTGTATCCCACGACGCTCAGCGCCATGGGCTGGGAAATACCCGGAGACCGCCTGGGCCTGGGCACGGATCTCTTTTCCGCCACGGCCACGCTGGCGGAGCGCAGGGGCATTGAATGGCTCAACGAAGAGGCCATGCGCTATTCCCAGTACTTCGTGGATCATTTTGCAAAATAGGAGAAGACGATGAAGAAATCTCCACGATTCCTTCTGCGGATACTGCTGATCCTGGTGATCACAGCCGGGGCTGCGGGCATCCTCAGCCACGCACGGGCGGATATCCTCATCAATGAGGTCATGGCCAGCAACGGATATTTTGAGAACGGCCATGCGTGGGACTGGGTGGAGCTGACCAACACAGGCAGGGAGACGGCGGATCTTTCCGGCTGGTTCTTCAGCGACAGCAAAAAAGACCCGCAGAAATGGGCCTTTCCGCAGGGAACAAAGCTGAAATCCGGCGCTTTCCTGACGGTCTTCTGCACGGGTGAGGAGAATGAAACCGACGGGAAGGGCGATACGTTCTATACCCCGTTTGCAATCTCTTCCTCCGGCGAGACGCTGATTCTTTCCGACGCGGAGGGCAATGAGGTCCAGCGCCTGAAGCTTCCGGCCCAGTACGGCTGCATCAGCTACGGCCTGCCTGCGGGAACAGCGGAGGCGCAGGAGGAGCTTTACGGCTTTCTGGAAAACGCCACCCGCAATAAAAAGAATGATAAGCAGACTTTCCCGGACCGCACGGAAGCCCCGGTTCTCCTGACGCCCGGCGGCTTTTATGCAGGTCAGGTGACTGTTCTGGCGGAAGCACCACAGGGAAGTACGCTGCGTTATACCACAGACGGGGAGACGCCCACGGAAAAGGGCAAGGCTTTTCCCGAAGAGGGCCTGGTAATCAAAAAAACAACACCTCTCCGGATCAAAGCCTTTGCGGAAGGCAAGGTTACATCGGAAACAGTCAGCGCCACTTATTTCATTGATGATGATCCGCTGACGCCCATCGTTTCCCTGATCACGGATGACAAATACCTGTTCAATAAGAAAACCGGCATCCTGACCAAGGGATCCGGAAGCATTCCCAACTACTCCAAAGGCTGGGAATACCCGATTCATATTGAGTATTTCACCGAGGCCGGAGAACAGCAGATCAGCCAGACCGGCACCTTTACCTGCTCCGGCCACAGCGCCCGGGTCAATGCCCAGAAGAGCATCGCCCTGTATGCCCGGAAATCCTGGGGCGCGGAGAGCTTTGCATTCAATCCTTTCCCGACCCGGGATTACGAAAGCTACAAATCCCTTCTGCTCCGTTCCACGAACTCCGACGTGACCGCCACCCGGCTCCGGGATGTGGTGGCCAGCTCCCTCGCGGAAGGGCAGGGAATCCTCTATCAGGATTACCAGGTGATTCAGGTTTACATCAACGGCAAGTACTACGGTCATTACAATCTCAGGGAAAAGATCAACAAGTATTTCGTCGCCCAGTACGAGGGTGTCACGAACGCGGAGGATATCGACAATATCGATATTCTGGCCCGTACCGGTACGGATCAGTTCCTGCAGAACGGGGACAACGCAGACTGGCTTGCGCTGGCGGATTTCTGCAAAAAGAAGGACCTGAACGATCCTGAAAACCTGCAGTACGTCACGGACCGCCTGGATGTGGACAGCCTCTTTACCCATGCGGCCTTTGAAATCATTCTGGGCAATGTGGACTTTACCAACGTCCGGCTTTACCGGGTGCCGGGCGGCAAATGGAAAATGCTGCTGTTTGACGTGGAAGCCTGCTGGCGGGGGCTGGATAAAACACCCCTTGAATACTATATCAAGCCAGTATCCGGCAAGATCCAGGGCTTCCGTCATGAGCCCCTGAACGCTCTGCTGAAGGTTCCGGAAATGAAGGACCGTTTCCTGAAGCGGGTCAGTGAGCTCCTGGCCACCGTTTTCCGCTGGGACAACGTGGAAGCGCATTTTGACACAGTGATTGAAAAACTGGAGCCCATTCTGCCCCGGCATATCAGCAGATGGAAGAACATGAAGCTTTCCAACTGGAAAACGAACATCAAAGCCACCAAATACTACGCAAGGGTCCGCCCGAAGAAGATTCCTGAGCTTTTAAAGGCTGCTATGAAGCTGACAAAGGATGAAGTGGAGACTTACTTCGGCGAAACCCTGAAGCTCCTGGAAGAGACCAATAAAGCCCCGTAAAGGAGATGCTCTATGCTGCGATATCCCTGCCTGGTGCTCGATCATGACGACACCACCGTCAATTCCACCGCCACCGTGCATTATCCCGCCTTTGTGGAATACATGAAAATCCACCATCCGGAGATTCATCTGTCCCTGGAGGAATATTTTCTGGGCAATTTCCACCCGGGTGTGGTGGCTCTTTTTACGGACATCTGCGGTATGACCATTGACGAGATGCATGACGAGGAACGCTTCTGGAATGCATATGTCAAGGCGCATGTCCCGAAGGCCTATCCAGGTATCCGGGAGCTCATGGAGGAGCAGAAGCGCAGGGGAGGAAAGCTCTGCGTTGTCAGCCATTCCTATACGGACAATATCCGCAGGGATTACCGGGAGAACAACCTGCCTGAGCCGGACATGATCTTCGGCTGGGAGAGCCCCCCGGAGCAGCGCAAGCCAAATCCCTGGCCGCTGGAGCAGATCATGCAGACTCTGCGCCTGAAGCCGGAGGAGCTGCTCGTCGTGGATGACCTGAAGCCGGGCTATGACATGTGTCAGGCAGCCGGCGTGCCCTTTGCCGCCGCGGGCTGGGCTAATGACATTCCGGAAATTGAAACCTTTATGCGGGCCAACTGCGGCACCTACTGCAAAACCGTGAAGGATCTGTATAACTATCTGTTTGACTGAGGAGGAGCCGCCATGCTGCCGAAACTGATCGTGATCGAGGGAACCAACGCGTCCGGCAAGAGCGGCCTGGGGGTCACCCTGGCCAAGACGTTCAACGGGGAAATTGTCTCCGCTGACTCCCGCCAGGTATACCGGGGGCTGGATCTCGGTTCCGGCAAGATCACTCCGGAGGAGATGCAGGGCGTGCCCCATCACCTGCTGGATGTCCGGAATCCGGGGGAATTCTTTTCCATGGCGGATTTTCAGCGCCTGGCCTATGAAGCCATAGACGGTATACTCAGCCGGGGAAAGGTTCCTTTTCTGGTCGGCGGCACCGGACTGTACGTGGACGCGGTGGCCGACGGCTATGAGCTCAGCGAAAAGGCGCCGGATCCGGAGCTCCGGGCTCACCTGGAGACCTTTGAAACGCCGGCGCTGTATGAAATGCTGCTGGAACGCCTGCCGGACGCGGATATTGATCCGAAAAACCGCCACCGGGTCATGCGCGCTCTTGAGCGCCTGGAGGCGGAGGATTATCAGCCGGGGACAAAATCGCCCCGTTTTACCCTGCTGAAGCTTGGCGTTACCTGGCCGCGCCCCATTCTGAAGGAACGCATAGACGAGCGTTTGGACAGGCGTCTGGATGCCGGCATGGTGCAGGAAGTAAAAGCACTTCTGGACCAGGGTACCAGTGAGGAATTTCTGGTAAAACTGGGCCTGGAATACAAGTATCTTACCTGGTATCTGACCGGAAAGATAAGCTATGAGCAGATGAAGGAAGAACTGGGCAACGCGATTAAGAAGTTTGCCAAACGCCAGATGACCTGGTTCCGCCGGGATGACCGCATCCACTGGTTGGATATGTCCGGAAACCCAGAGCAGGAAGCGGCGGAAATGATCCGCAGATTCCTGGACTCAGATATGCAAATCTGAAAACAGTAAAAAGACAGATGCAGATTTCAGTAAAAACAGACATAGGACAGTAAAACAATACTTTGGTCAACTGTTACAAATAAATGACAATCAAACCGAGGTTTGATTGAAAAAGAAAAAAACAGCAAATCAAAAGACATAAATGAAGCAGAATTGCAATCTGTTTCAGCATAAGGGTTATATCCGGCACGTAGATCACACGAAGAGTAAGGAATTACATTTTCGGTTACATTCGTATTACATAAAAGAGACAAACTGTGCCGGATCGAGTTATTATTCTGATAAAAACTTCAGTTCCGGAAACCAGTAAAAGTAACTGCTGGAAAATACAAAAAATGACTGAAAAATATTCACCTATAAGGGTTTTCAGATTGCTTGCTTTATGCTACAATTTGGAATGGAAAATTTTGATCATGCGTAACTTGCAACAATTACGTAGCATGAGATGGCATACGCATGCAAAGGAGATTACGAACATGAAAAACACCTGTCAGAAACTCCTGGTGATCCTGTGTGTCATGACGCTGGTGTTGACTGGCTATATAGTTTTATCCATCGCGGAAGAAGTACCTGGAGAGAGTTTTGCTGTTGAAGAGCAGCCTGTCTCTGAAATGGCGGCGGAAGAGACGCAGCCTGTTCCGGTTCCTGCTAAAGAGCCTGCTTCATCTTCAGAAACTTTGACAGCTTCTGCTGAAATGCCAGCACAGACGGAAATCCATGCTGCTGAAGCTCCCATTCAAGCAAACGCTGAAGAAACGCTTCTTGCGGATGAGACAGCTCATGCAGAGACTTTTCAGGATAAAGAGACTCCTGCAGAAGATGCTGCTGTTGAAGAGTCTTTCTTAACTGAGGCAACAGAACAAACGAAGAACGATGTAGCCCATGAGGAGGCAGCGGTTGAAACATCCGCTTCTCCGGAGGTAAATCCTGCTGCCGGGGAAACGGTCACTGTGGAAGGGATTCCAGCTCAGGAGCTTATCCCTGCGGACCTGACGGTTGAGACCCTAACTGAAGCTAACGGTGTCGTGAATGCTGAACACCCCTTTGTGATTCGCCTGATCTCCAACATGGTTGGCAAAGTAAAGGTCACTGTTGCAGCGGGGAATCCGTTATATGTTCAGTTCGGCAATGAAGTCGGAGAAATCATCAGTGAACACTATCCGGAGGAAGATGGAAAGGTAATCTTCAGCTATGGTGCTGAATATGGTGAGAGTGTTCTGCTGTATGTCTGGTCCATCGGTGTGAATGAAGACGGCAACATGATTGAATCCGTTCCTTTCCATATTTCTTCCGAAAAGACGGAACCTGCTCAGGAAGAAATGTTGAATGTATTTGTTGAGCAGGAAGGCGTCACATCAGCTGGCGAAACCGGAAAGACCGAGGAAGCTGTCCGTGCGGCGGAAGAAGCTGGGGACGCTGCAGAAACCTCTGAAGCGGTCCGGGTCCGCCGGGTGGTTCTTTCCGGCAGGGACGGCTCTTCTTTCAAGGAAGGCGAGACGGTTCATCTGAGTGTTAACCTGGAAGGCTTCGAGGATATCAATGAATTTATGATCATCTGGGAAGCCAATCACGGCGAAGGCTGGAAAGAGGTTTCCCGCGGAGCGAATAACTTCTATTCCTTCCCGGCAAGTGCTGAAAGCCTGAATGCTGAATACCGCGTACGGGTGCTGTTCAGATAAGCGAAGCAGATAACTCAGTTTTTCTCCCAGTTACAGATACCGAAAATCGGAGGTTTGCCCCATGAGTAAGATTCAGGAAAGAGTATATGCATGGATCCTGGCGTTCATCATGATCTTCCAGGTCGTTCCAGTTCAGGGATTCGCTGAAGGTCCAGCGAATGATGGATGGCAGGAACTGGTTGCAGAAATGCCGGGAGCTCAGTACGACACAGTTACCTTTACGGATGGGTTGGACTGGGCGGAAACCGTTCTTGTCGAAGATGGACAGTCCATCGACAGGAATGATCTTCCGGAAGCACCTGCTCATGAAGGCGAAACCTTCCTTGGGTGGAAAACCGGGGATGGCGAAAGAGTAACCGCAGAGACAACCTACTCTGCGGATATTATGCTGTTTGCAGAGTATGAAGCTGTGGAGGAGATCCAGGCCGAAGAAATCGAAACACCTGGAGATGCGCAGTATACCGAAGCAACGCAAACCGCTGAAACCGAACCGGAGTCTGAAGAGGATCAGCCTGAAACAGCGGAAGCTGCTGAGACTGTCATGAAGACAGTCAGCATTTCCGCTGGTGACTATAACGTCACAGCGACATATGACTCCGCCCTTCTTCCTGAAGACGCGAAGCTGAACGTCGCCGCTGTGAATGCGGACTCCTACAGGAACGCGCTGGAAGTCGCGCTGATCGCCGGACAGGGAACCGGGGAACTCTTCTTCTCCAGGATCCTGAAGATCGCCTTTGCAGATGCGGAGGGCAACGAGATCAAAACAGATGCCAGTGTGCAGGTACGGGTACAACTGAGCAGTGTGACCGGTGCCGCGGCGCTGGAAGTCGTTGAATTTGATTATACGGGCGACACAAAGATCAGCAGCGATGTGGAGAACGATGAGGTCCTCTTCACCGCCAAAGCTTCTTCGATCTATGGTATCGGTAATATCCTGTGGAGCGTCACCGCTGCTTCCAGTGAAGAAACAGCGATGAATCTGCTGAGCAACAACTCCAGGAATCTGCTGAAGACCGGCAGCAAAGGCAAGGGAAACAACAATGGCAGGGGCAACGGCAATGGGAAGAAAGAGCCGGCGGCCACCACCACGCTGAAGACTTTCATGCCTTTTGCCAATTTCTTCTCCAACACAAGCTTCAGGAATGCCGGCAACGGCATGAAGGTTATGAGCGCCTATACGCTGGATACCTCCAGCATGGGCACTCTGGATTTCATCAGGGTAGATGTTGATGCTGAGAATCTCGGCAAGCGCGACAGCGTAGCTGTTTATGAGATCGTAAACGGTCAGCTGGGCCGCAAACTGAGTGATTCTCTGAAGAACATCGATGTTTCCGGTGTGAAAAGCTTCGCGGTCGTACGTGATACCGGTTATCGCAACAAGACTCTGAAGAAGCATGGCAATAAGGTTACCCTGACCGGTGAAGTTCCCACTGCTGCTGATGCGGAAGTCACGGATGTCACGAGCGCTTATGCAAATATCGCCGGTGAAGAAGGAACTACCCTGGCGGCCTACGACATTAAAATCGTAGAAAACAGCGAGGAGTATCAGCCGGACGAAGAGCATCCTGTTGAAGTGACAATTACGGATGCGAAATTCCAGAACGAAAACCCCGACCATCTGATTCTTTATCACATCAAGGATGATAATACAAAAGAAGAAGTAGACTTTACACTGACAAACGGCATTATCTCTTTTACTGCTACTGGGTTCTCCATTTATGCGATTGTTGAAACCGGTACAGATGCACGTCTTAAAGTTACATTCATCCAAGCTGATGGAAGTACATCTATGTATGTCAAGCAAGGCGATGACATGGAGGTTGTGCTGTATGATCCTGGTGCCACAATCGAAACCGGAGAGCTTGCTGAAGGAGTTTACTTCCGCGGCTGGACAACTGATCTGAATTACACACCTGAAACAACGGCAAAGACTATCGCGGATATAAGAACGGAAGTATCGACTACAATGCTTCCTCCCGCTCATGATGGAATTGAAGTCACTTATACGGCAATGCTGTTTAAAGACTATCGGATCACCTATCTGGATGAAAACGGAATTTCTCTTGGTCAGGAAGAAGTAACCTTTCGTGCAGACTCAACATCTGCGCAGCAGCAGTACAAAGTTAACATGGCATATACTGTCCAGAACGAAAACTACCACTTTGAAGGGTGGAACGTTCTAAATGGTGGTAGCAATATCATAGGACATACCGAGGGAGACGAATATGTAAATAATGATATCATCATCATTACAGGTGACGTCACATTTAGCGTATTTGCTCCGGAAGGACATTGGTTTATCTTTGATGAAAATGGCAAAGGTGCTACCTATAATGCTCCGCAGTTTGTATACTCTGCCGACAAGCCTACAAGACCGAATGATGCGCATATGCTCCGCAACGGTTATACTTTCGGTGGATGGTTTACAACAAAGGCAGAAGCAGATCAGACGTCCGGTGGAACACAATATAATTTCAACCAGACGCTCACAGATAAAAAGACTGTATATGCACGTTGGATTCCGAACACAACAGCAGGTTATACCATTATTATTTGGAAGCAGAACCTATCGGGCGATGGTTATGATTTTGAGGAGTCTATTTCCAGAACAGGTAACGTGGGTGATAAGATTACTACTGTAAGACAGCAGGGAAGCGGTAATAACGCATACGCTCAAGTACAACGGAGTGGCAATACTTGGTCTAGCGTTCAGTATACTGGATTCCATCTGAAAGAGTTTGATCAGAATGTCACGATTAAGACGGAAGGCAACTCCGTCCTTAACGTGTACTATGACAGGAATCAACATACACTACAGTTCCAAGTTGAGATGCAGGGTGATTATGTATACACGCCTACCACAAGTAATTACGGAACTCAGTATGGATTAGTAAATGGTGAATATATCGAAATATGGAATTGGTTTGGGGACTGGTATTATGGGTCGTTATTAAATAGTACACGTTATTATGGAACTCGATACACGAGAAGTGGTGGTGGCACCCGGTGGACCACAATTAAAGAAATTACCGCTCTCTATGGTCAATCCATAGGTGAAAACTTCCCAATTGTTGGTACGAATGGAAGAACTTATGATCATGGTGAACGTTGGGATCCGCAAAGCGATACTCCTTACGAGGAGGTGCTTATCTATATTGATATTATGCCAAACGCGGATGTTACATTCCATCTCGATGAGGCCAATCACAGCACTAAGAATATTTATTACTATGTAGAAGCACTTCCAAATGAAACTGACGAGACAGTTACATATAATGGCAAGACGTTTGTGCTTTATAAACATTTGCCAGCGAACTATGGCTTCTTTACAGAAGCAGAAGACTATCTTGATTTTGTTGGATTTACGAAATATGGTGTAGACCCTGCTACGGGTGCATGGGGATCTGGTGGGGCATCTACAGTGAAGTGTTACTATACCCGCAATGTATATCCCATCAACTTCATGGATGGAAAGTATGTGGATGGTGATAACAACCCGTTAGAAGAATCTGGAATGGGACAAATAAGCATCGCGACCGGTATTTCTTATGGTGCGGATGTTTCTTCTTATAGCAGTTATACTCCTGACGCCACTCATACTTCTGCCGGATATGTGTTTGAAGGATGGTACATAGACAGTGCCTGTATACAACCATATTCATTTAATAAGATGCCTGAGGGTGGTATAACGGTCTATGCAAAGTGGCGTCAGAAAGAATACCGCGTGTTCTTGCATGTTAACTATCCTGAAGGAGCAACTGGAAATATTAATTGGGGTACTACAAATCAAAAGATGAATTTCCGTGTCAGCGAAGGCGGCCATGTCAGTGAACCTACAGGTAGAGATTTGGCTGGATTTGCATTCGATGGCTGGTACCTTGATGAAGCTTACACGCAGGTTTTCAATGGGGAAGCCTATGCAATCAATGAGAATACGGTCAACACACCTTATGATAAAACTGTCGATATGACAGATACTTATGATAACAATGGTTTCCTAAAAGATCCGAAGAGTAACTCGGATATTGATCGCTTCTGGATCACAAAGAAGCTAGATGTTTATGCTAAGTGGCATGCTACCCTGGATGGTGCTTCCGGTATCGTTGTAGAATATGATGCCAATGGTGGCACAGAAGCACCTACAGATACTCATACATATGTAGATACTGCAAAAGCACCCGCAGGCGCAGCATCCAAAGCTCCTGCGGGAAGCGATAAGGTATTTGGTTACTGGGAAGTTCAGAAGTGGGAGAATGGTGCTTGGGTTGGCACTGGGAAAAAAGTTCTCCCGGGAGATACATTTGAAGTACTTAAAGCGAATGCAAAGGTTGAAGATCTTCCGACTCCTGCAGCGAATGGCGATACCAAGAAATATACTGTTCAGTTAAAGGCAGTCTACATTGATTCTGAAGCTCCCACCCCGACTCATATCTATTGGTATAAAAACGATGGTACCGATGCCTTTATTAAACGAGAAAATGTAGAAATCAATGTGGGTGTTGATATTCCTGGTGCACAAATACGCAATGGATACACATTCCTTGGTTGGGCGAGAGTGAATATTGGAATTACACAGGAAGCCGCAAGTGCATGGGAAAGCAATAGTGCAAATTGGACTCAGCCTCTGACAGAAAGTGACTTGTATCTTACCTACTCTGATGGTCAATATACGATTGCTGGTGGGACCGAAGTTACCCAGGTGGCTCCTGATGAGAACCAACCTTATCATGCAATGTTTGCAGTCTGGGAAGAAAACAGGGTAACTATCAATTATGCTGTTGCTGATGACAGCACAGAAATGGGTGCTGTTTCTCAGACTTCCGAAACTGTAAATGCTGTAACGGGCACAGCCAGTGGCTCAACTGCGACAGCTGTAAGCAGCGCTTATATCATCGATTACTGGACATGTGATGATGGAACGGAACATGTCGGTGTCTCAGCCCACTTTACCCCCTCCAAGAATGCCGATGGAGTTTATGAAGCTCATACCTACTATGCGCACTTCAGGCGGAATGAAGCAACTGTAACAGTACATCATTACCTGAAGGGAACAACGACTAAGGTTGCTAATGATGTTACTGCGCAGGTTACGATCGAATCGACATATACTGCTCAGCCAGTAACTACATATCAGGAAAAGAATCTGACTGTAGATTCATATAATCCATCACAGGCAGTAACCGTTTCTGAAAACGGAAACATTATTACAATTTATTACACTTTACCGCTGGAAATCTCTGTAGACGACAAAACAGTGGTATATAATGGGAGCGCTCAATATGGTTATGGTAATGATTCTTCAGATCACGTATCCGTTTCAGGGCTTCTTGAGAACGATAGCATTGACGTACTGAACTATATTAGAGCAGAAGGGATTAATGTCGGAACTTATACCGGTAGTTTTACTGGTGATCCAATTGTTAAATCAGGAAATACCACGGTATATTATTATCACTTTACAGAAAAGACACCTGGCAAACTGATTATTACAGAACCTTCTGACCCTGAATTGGTAGTGACGAAAGCAGATCAGAAAGATAACAGTTATAAGTACTCAGAAGGCGAGATCGTAACTTATACGATCACAGTAAAGAATATATATAATGTAGAAAAAACTATAACCCTGACTGAAATGTCAGGAGTGGATCTCAAAAAAGACACATTTAATAATGTACAGCCTGGTGAACAAACCAGTACTCTTGCAACCTATGCTATAAAACCCACAGATATGGCGGCAGGCAGTTTTGAGAACACAGTAACAGCTGGGTTCTCAGAGAGTACATACACATATCAGGCTGAAGAAACAGTATATACTGAAGAATTAGAGCCGAGCCTGGAAGTCACGAAGACAGCGAATAAGACAAGTGGCGCGAGGGTCGGTGAGACTATTACGTACACGGTCGTTGTAAAGAATGACGGTAATGTAACAGTGAACAGCATCGCGATGAGCGACACGCTGTATGAAAATCTTTCTACGACAGCGACATATACGCTGGCACCCGAAGCGAGCAGGACTTTTACGTACACTTACTTAGTGAAGCAGAGCGATGTGAATGCTGGCAGCTTCAACAATACCGTGACAGTAACTGGTAAAGATCCGAGAAACGAGAATGTTACGGATGAAGCTACTGCGACGGTAACCACCGAAGACGCGGAAGCGAAGCTGGAGATTACCAAGACCGCGACACCGACTGAAGGTGTGAAGGTAGGCGACAAGGTCACCTATACCGTGAAGGTTACAAACAGCGGTAACGTGAAGGTGACCGGACTGGCCCTGGCAGACGATCATGGGACACCTGCAGGCTTCACGACAACGCTTGAAGCTGGCGAAGATACCGGAGACATTACCTATACCTACACAGTCACGCAGGCGGACATTGACGCGGGCGAGATCGTTAACGTTGTCACCGCGACAGCGACCGCGGTACGCGGAGAGAATCCTGCGACCGTGACAGCCAGCGCGACGGTGAAGGCAGAAGACGCGGCAGCAGAACTGGAGATCACCAAGACCGCGACACCGATCGATGGTGTAAAGGTCGGCGACACGGTCACCTATACCGTAGAGGTCACGAACAGCGGTAACGTGAAGGTAACCGGACTGACCCTGGCGGACGACCATGGCACACCGACTGGGTTTGCGACAGAGCTGGAAGCCGGAGCAAACACAGGAGCGATCACCTATACGTACACAGTCACGCAGGCGGATGTAGACGCGGGCGAGATCGTTAACGTTGTAACAGCGACCGCAATCGCGGTACGCGGAGATGATCCTGCGACCGTGACAGCCAGCGCGACGGTGACCACCGAAAACGCGGCAGCAGAACTGGAGATCACCAAGACAGCGACACCAAAGAGCGGAGTGAAGGTCGGCGACACAGTCACCTATACCGTAAAGGTCACGAACAGCGGTAACGTGAAGGTAACGGGACTGGTCCTGGCGGATGATCACGGCACACCGACTGGGTTTGCGACAGAGCTGGAAGCCGGAGCGAACACCGGGAACATCGTATACAACTACACAGTCACGCAGGCGGATGTAGACGCTGGCGAGATCGTGAACGTTGTCACCGCGACCGCAACCGCGGTACGCGGAGATGATCCTGCGACCGTGACAGCCAGCGCGACGGTAACCACAGAAGACGCGGCAGCAGAGCTGGAGATCACCAAGACAGCTACACCGACCGAAGATGTAAAGGTCGGCGACACAGTCACCTATACCGTGAAGGTCACGAACAAAGGTAACGTGAAGGTGACCGAACTGACCCTGGCGGACGACCATGGGACACCTGTAAACTTCAGCACAGAGCTTGAAGCGGGCGAGGATACCGGCGACATCACCTATACATATAAGGTCACGCAGGCGGATGTAGATGCCGGCGAGATCGTTAACGTCGTCACAGCGACCGCGACCGCGGTCCGTGGTGAGAATCCTGCGACAGTGACAGCCAGCGCGACGGTGAAGGCAGAAGACGCGGCAGCAGAACTGGAGATCACCAAGACAGCGACACCGATCGAGGGTGTAAAGGTCGGCGACACAGTCACCTATACCGTAAAGGTCACGAACAGCGGTAACGTGAAGGTGACCGGACTGACCCTGGCGGACGACCATGGCACACCGACTGGGTTTGCGACAGAGCTGGAAGCCGGAGCAAACACAGGAGTGATCACCTATACGTACACAGTCACGCAGGCGGATGTAGACGCCGGCGAGATCGTTAACGTCGTCACAGCGACCGCGACTGCGGTCCGTGGTGAGAATCCTGCGACCGTGACAGCCAGCGCGACGGTGAAGGCAGAAGACGCGGCAGCAGAACTGGAGATCACCAAGACCGCGACACCGATCGAGGGTGTAAAGGTCGGCGACACAGTCACCTATACTGTCAAGGTCACGAATACCGGTAACGTGAAGGTAACAGGACTGACCCTGGCGGATGACCATGGCACACCGACTGGGTTTGCGACAGAGCTGGAAGCCGGAGCAAACACAGGGGCGATCACCTATACGTACACAGTCACGCAGGCGGATGTAGACGCGGGCGAGATCGTTAACG
>JAFRLY010000023.1 GCA_017431005.1 Clostridia bacterium | reverse complement strand
TATCCCATTCCTGTCCGTCATAATAGGCGGATATAATGGCGATCAGCACATACGGGTTATGCCAGATCTCATCCTGCTCCACGTTATACTCATCATATCCAGGATGAACATCCTTATAATGATCCATCTCGTATTTCAGATCTTTCTCCTTTGCCAGATACGCACGCTCGGCTGCGCGGACATCTTCCTCTGTCGCAGGATAGGTGCCGATCACGATGGACTCAAGCACGGACTGTGCCAGCGGCGTACAGGACTGCACCATGCCCATGACCAGGATCAGCATGCCGCCCAGCAGCCCCAGAATCAGCAGTTTCGGCCTTCTTCGGACAGTATGAACGACTTGTTTGATCCGGTCTTTGACCTCAGAGGCAACGCTCTTTGCTTTCTGGGAAGTGCTGTGCGCTGTTGATGCGTTCTTTCCGGCTCTCTTTGCCTGGGCGTATTCCCTTCGAATCGCACGCTTTTGCTGCCATCTGGAATATGGATTGGAAGTGAATGACGGATTCTCAGACTCTCTTGCTCTCTGGAACATACGGATATTCCGTTCATCAACCTTCTTTTCCTCATGCCGGTAGGCACGAAGCTTATGCGCATGAAAGACATGATCACCCATCCGCAGGACGGATTCAGCCTTTGTTTCCGCCTTAAGGCTTGCCTCGGCGGCAACATTGTTATCCTCATTGGCGCTGGCCGCTCTCCTGTGCAGTTCCGTATTAATCGTTCGGACAGCGGAAGACGGATGCTTCAGCTTTGAAAGCGGCTTCTTTTTGTTTTCCTCAAAAGAAAGCCGCGGCGCAGATTTGGCGGCAGGCTTTTTTGCATCCGCAGGACCGGCGCGGGGATTCGTCTTTGCAGTGCCGGGCGATCCGGCTTTCACTTTTTCAGCGGATCTCTTTGCAGGTTCAGCGGGTTTGGGACGTTTTCGTGTGAACTTCCCGTCATCTGCCTCTGCCGTTTCCTCTATGCGCTGCGCGGTATCCAGAGGTTTTTCATGGCCAGCAGCCTTTTTTTGAATTGTACTGCGGGCTTCAGGATGCGCGTCATAGATCTGCTTTCGCTGTTTTGCCGTCCGCTCCAAATCTCTCCGATCTGTCTGCCGCAGTACAGGAGACTCCATTGTGATCGTTTCCTTTTCCGCAAGGGAGCCTTCCTGCACACCGGGATTGGAAGTATGTGCCCGTGAGGATTCGGCTGTCTTCTGTGCCAGTTTGGGCTTGCGCTGCTGCAGGGGATGCTGTTTTACTTCCGCGGGTTCTTCAGCGGAAGTAATCTCTTCCTTGGTAAAACGCAGCTTGGATTCGCGGGGACGATCTGAAAGGTTCATGATCTGCCTGCCTCCTCATTCTCTTCCGTGTGCGTTGCATACCAGTGGGCGAACATGGCTTCATTTCGCCGGTCACACTCCCCGGCAACACGGCAGGCACAGAAGAAGAACAGGACGAGGAAAGCGCAGAAGGCAATACCGATCACAATAAGCACAGTTTTCATAGCGAGTCCTCCATTTTTCAGGATGCCTGTGTTTCCGCAGGCTTGGTGGTCATAATGCTGTAGAGTTTCAGATCCTTCGGGAAACGATCCCTGAAGGGCAGAATCACGTTGCCGTAGAACAGAAGGCCTTCACCTTCATTGCTCTGCTTCACATAGGATAGCTGATCCTGTGAAATGCCCAGCTTTTTCGCCAGGATTTCACGATCGCCGGCAGCCTGATTCAGCATGTAGATGTAATCAGAGTTTTCGAAGATATTCTCGATTTCCTGACTGGCCAGCAGATCCTTTACGTTCTGGGTAATACCGGTCGGAATGCCGCCCCATTTACGGAAACGCTTCCAGATTTCCACAGAATACGCGGCGGTCTGCTCTTCCTTCAGAAGCAGGTGGAATTCATCGATGTAGTAACGGGTGGATACATGCGCTTCGCGGTTGGCGGTCACGCGGCCCCAGACCTGATCCTGAACAATCAACATGCCCAGTTTCTTCAGCTGTTTTCCCAGTTCTTTGATGTCATAGCAGACCATCCGGTTGTTCACATCCACGTTCGTCCTGTGATTGAACACATTCAGGGAACCGGTAACGTAGATCTCCAGCGCGGTTGCCAGGGTCTTGGCTTCCTTTTCATCCTGCTGGCGAAGCGCGTTGTACAGGTCTTCCAGAATCGGCACGTTCTCCGGTTTCGGATCATTCAGATACGGCTGATAAATGATATGCACAGCGCGGTCGATGATCGTTTTCTCAATCGGCTGCAGACCGTCCCGGCCGCCGACAATCAGCTCGCACAGAGACAGAATAAAGTCGGATTTCAGGGAAAGCGGATTATCATCCTCGCTGTAGTTCAGGTTGATATCCATGGGGTTGATGTAGTTTTTGCTGGTCGGCGAAATCTTGATGACCTGCCCATGGAAGGCGTTTACCAGCGGGTGATATTCACCTTCAGGATCGCAGATGATCACATAATCGTCCGTGACCAGCATGACATTGGAGATCTCGCGCTTGGCAGCAAAAGATTTACCTGAACCGGGAGTGCCGAGGATCAGTCCATTCGGGTTTTTCAGCCATTTTCTGTCCACCATGATCATGTTATTGGACAGAGCGTTCAGCCCGCAGTACAGCGCCTCTTTTCCCATCTGGAACAGTTCCTGGGTTGTGAAGGGCACAAAAATAGCGGTGGACGATGTGGTCAGTCCCCGCTGAATCGTGATTTTGTTATACCCGAGCGG
>JAFRLY010000022.1 GCA_017431005.1 Clostridia bacterium | reverse complement strand
TTTTTTAGCAGATGAAAGCATCTGTTTGTTTAGTATGCCCACATTGCTGTCTGTCCTCTAAAAAAGAAGAACTGACTACCATTTCTCTGATAGTCAGTCTCCTGTGTCTTTTTGCCCAATGTCATTATCTAAATGACATTGATTTCGTATCCGGCTTTTTTATAGTTATCTGAAAGCGGATCAATCCATGGAGAAGGAAGTATCAGCTTCCACAATCATGGTGAATGTCACCTTGTTCTGCTGCTGCCCGGCTTCACCGTTAATGGTATATCCCTTATCGAGATCAGCACCCTGCCCGGCGATCACAGTAATCTTGGCGCCTGCAGGTACTTCACCTTCCGCAGCATAGGTGATGCCGTCAGGCATGAACGTGAAGAAACAGTTGGAGCATGTGATTTTGCACATGTTCTGATAATCCAGATCGGCAGAAGCATCAGATGAGGCTTTTCTGATCTTTGCAGAAACAGACATGTCTGATGTGACCCCACGGAATGTAAACCCGGTCACCTGTGTATCCGGCTCCATCCGCACACCGTTGATGGTCCAGTACTGGACTTCTCCTTCGGAGGACGGAGCAACATAGAAGCTGGCGGATCCTTTAAAGGACATTGAGGACGATCCCTCTTCCGAAGCCTTTCCTTTCGCATTGACCGGATAGAGCAGCGCATTGGAAGCGGTAATGCTGATTACAGCCGGTTCAGGTTCCTGTTCAGCGGCTATACTGCTGTTCTCCGACTCTGCTTCAGGTGCATCTTTTTCTTCTTCAGATTCGGAAGCTGTCTTTTCCGCATCTGCTTCGCCGGAAGAGGATTCCGACTTTGCGGACTTCTGTTCAGCGGGCTCTTTATTTTCAACAGCGGTGAGTCTCTTCGGCAAGGCAATATCCGGAGGGTCCATTCCCTCGATCAGGATCTGAACGATATCCGTTTCAACTGCGGCACCGCCGGCTTTGCAGCGGGCATACAGAGACCAGCCGTGCATTGCCACGGGAATGTTGCGGAGGGTCATTTTCTGACTGTTCGGATTCGTTACCTTCAATCCTTTGAAGGTTTTGCGGATGTTTTTTCCGGTGATTTCCTCACCGTTATCCGGATTCACAAAGTACCAGGTAATACCCATCTGCTGCTGTTTGGTCACCTTGAAGGAGAATGTGGCCTTGCCGCGCTCTTTGACAGTCTGCGATACAGGCTGTTCGAGTATTTCAAGCTTGGCAAACGCAGATGTGAAGCAGCCCAGCAGCATGCACAGCATCAGCAGGAATACAAGCACTCGTTTCATATACAGATACCCCCAAACAGATATTTGTCATAATATATTAACATATTTTCATGAATATCTCAATTACTATTTTTCAGCGTTAACAATTTCAGAATGACTGCTTCCAGAGCTCCTTCAGCATTCAGACGTCCGGATTTGATGGCGTATTCCGTTTCAAAGCAGAGGCGGACCGCCTGCTTCACCTGACCGCCGGTATAGGAGGCAGCCTGCCTGATATACTGTTCCGCGGCGAAGGAAGGTACACCAAGTGAGGAAAGAAGAACTTCCCTGCTTTTTTTCTCGTACTGAAGAATCTTGATCTGCTGAAGAAGCCTGAACTGCCTCAGAAGCATGGCCAGAATAAATACACGGTCCTGTCCGTTCAGAAGCTGGCTGCGCAGCAGGGAGAACGCACGGGCCTGCTGATTGGCAACAACCGCGTCCACCATCTGAAAAACACTGGATTCCAGGGAAGGCGTTGCCAGGATGCGCACGTCATCCGGGTGCACCTGCGGAACATCCGGGTGATAGGACGCTATCTTCTGTACTTCCCGGGCCAGCAGATTTGTGTCCGTTCCGCTGATGAAGATCAGGTAATCGGCAGTCCGCTCGTCACATTCCTTGCCTGCCTTGTGAAACTGTTCTGTTACGAAGGAAGTCAGTTCATTGTCTTTAAGCGGGGAGAAGGTAACAATCCCATTCTCTTTCTTAATGGCGGTGTACAGCTTCTTTCTGCCGTCCGGCTTCTGGGTGCAGTAAAAAAGGAGAAGTGAGGAAGCAGGAGCCCCGGGAAGGTACTGAAGAAGCGATTCATCAATTTCCGTGCGGCCGGACAGAGCCGGATGATCGCGGATGATTACCAGGCGGCGGTCCGTCATAAGGGGCATGGTTTCAGCAGCGGCGATGATGGTATCCGTATCCGGCGCGTCCAGCAGGGTTTCGTTCAGATCTTCCAGGCCGGCCGGCAGCAGAGCACTTCGCAGCGCATGATAAGCGGCGTTTTTTGAGTATTCGTCATCCCCCTCAAAAAGAAGAACGGACGGAAGCGTTCCGCGGGAGAGCAGCTGATAAAAAGCTTTGCGGTCCATGATGGTTTACTCCTTTGATGCAGGATCAAGAAAAGGCGTGATTCTGAAGGTGCCGCTGCTGAAGGTTACGGTTACGGCTCCGTGCACTGCCGTGGAAAAAAGAGGAACGTTCTGCAGGCGCTCTTCCATCCGGGCATGTCTTTCCGGTTTGGAACAGCTTAAGAGTGCCGCCTGAGGAGAAACAGCAGCCAGGAATTCCGGACTGCTTGATGAGACAGATCCATGATGCGCAATTTTCAGAAGGTCGGCCGGGACCGCTGCATACATCTCATAACGACCGTCCAGGTCTCCGGTAGACAGCATTGTCACATCCTGAAGTCTGATCAGGGATACCATGGATGACTCGTTGGCATCCTGGCCGGGCCGGACCTTTCCTTCTTCCGGCCAGAGCACGGAGACGGATCCCGAAGGAAGAACGAGAGAATCTCCCCTGGAAAGGAACCGGATTTCTGTTCCGGCCGCCTGCAGCTGATCCAGGAGAGAGAGAGCATGCACGTCCACCAGCGCATTGCGGGCACCCCACGGCAGATAACAGACAGGAACCGGAATATTGTCCTCAAGCAGGGAAGCCAGGCCTCCCATATGATCCATATGGAGATGCGTCAGAATAACGGCGTCAGGTGTCAGCCGATGCTGACGCAGGTATCCGCTGAGCGTGCCATCCGATTCACCTGCATCCAGAACAATCGCCTCATTTCTGTCCCAGATGAGCGCTGCATCCGCATCTCCGTCGCTGAACTGAATATATTCTGTGGCAGTGTGCGGAAGCGGGCACAGAGAAAAAACAAGCAGTCCGAGGCCTGCAGCCAGCAGCTGGAGCCTGATCCGCTTTTTCATATGAAACAGCCCTGAGCATGCTGCCAGCAGGAGACACAGGCCCGGCCCCGCAGAAAAGCCAGGGGAGCATGTCCATATTGTTATTCCCGGCAAAGAACCCAGCGCACCGACGGATCCGGTCAGCAGGTTCGTCAGCCATGCGGCCGGGACGGCAATCAGCCGGGCCAGGGGATGAAGCCAGGACAGCAGCAGAACGGCCCAGTCCAGATAAATGATCACGGAAACCAGAAGAGTAACCGGAAGATTTGTCAGAAACGATAAGAGCGGAAACGTCTGAAAAGCGTTCAGCTCCGGCCAGAGAATACCCAGCTGCGCACCAGCCAGTACGCAGAAGCTGTTCCAGACCGCCTGGAGGAGCCTGCGCTGAAAAGGACAGAAACGCATCAGCCAGGGAGATACCAGGACAATGCCCAGCATTGCGCCAAAGGACAGCTGGAAGGAAGCGCCCGTAATCTGCGGCGGAGAGAGAAGAAGCAGGAAAATATACGCTGCGCTCAGCAAATGGATCCCCGATCTCGGACGATTCAGAATTTTTCCTTCAAGTGCCAGCAGCGTCAGAAGGGAAGCTCTCAGAACAGGCTGATTCATTCCGCACAGAGAGCTGTAGAGAAAAAGCAGCACGGCATAAAGAATCAGACGAGCTTTCTGCGGCAGGGCAAAAAGACGAAAAAGAAATGCCAGGAAACCGATGACCAGACCGACATGAAATCCGCTGACAGACAGAACATGCGCAACGCCAAGACGCGAGAATGCCGCACGGTCTTCTGCAGGAAGCAGCGAACGTATTCCCAGAATCAGGGCAGACGCATAGCCTCCGGCCTCATTGCCCATCAGACTGATAAACTGCCGGGAGAGACGGAAACGCACAGACGCCTTCAGTCCGGAAAACGTAAAAAAGGCAGGGTCAGAAACTTCCAGCTCCTCCTTGCCGAAGAGACCGAAAGTCATTCCATGCTGCAGAAGATATTCCTGAAAATGATAACCGCCGGGATTGACCTGGCCGGACGGATGATAAAGACGGGCATTGAAGGTGACGGATTTACCCGGCAGCAGGTTTTCCGGAGGCTCTTCTGAATAGAAGGACCAGTAGGCATCGCCGTGAACCGGGCTTCCATCCAGTGTTACCTCCGCCAACTGTGTGCGCCAGTGCCGGCTGCCCGATAAGCGCAGCTCATCTGCAATGATGCCTGAAACCCTGCAGGCCCCTTCAGCAGGCAGCGAAGGATGAAAAGCAAAGGAAGCTGAGAGACATCCCGCGGCAAGGAATACAGCCAGGAAAGCGATGAAGCGCCAACGGCCCCGCAACAGAAAAACGGCTCCGCATGCGAAAAATATGCCCAGGAGCCCCGGGAGCAGGCAGGCGGTCATCCGGCCCAGAAGGACGCCGGCGGTTGCCGCTGCTGCTCCGGCGGGGAGCAGCCAGGCTTTCTGACGGGAAGTCACAGGTTAAAGCTCCCTGACAGAGCCGCCGTTATCCTCCACGACCTGGGAAATCAGATGAAGCACACGGTTCACTTCATCATCTTCTGACGGAACGACCCACAGGGATACAGTTTCCCTCAGCTCGGACAGGCAGTCATTCAGCGCATCTGCGTTCATTCCATACCAGGAAGGGAGCTGCAGCATGCTCCGGAGAGCTGTATGAATCTCATGGGAAGAGGCATACCTGGACCCGTCCAGCAGAATGGTTTGCATTTGATTACTCCTTTCAGGGAAATCAGTTTTCGGTCAGCATTAAATTCCACGGCCTGTGCGGACAGAAAAAGTCAGCATATATGCCGCAAAAGCACTTTCCACCGTGATAATACGGGTATCATTGACAGCCAGCAGCCGCAGCAGCGGAATATCCAGCCCCATGGAAGCCAGATACTGATAGAGAAGAATCAGCAGGATGACAGCAGCGGGAATCCACAGCAGCCAGGCAAATGGCTCCCGCAACCGGGTGGCTCCGGACAGCGGAAGCAGCAGCCCCAGCGCTGTGCCAAGGCACAGGCCGAGCAGCAGGCTGCCCCAGAAAGCGCCCAGAGAAGCCAGGACCGGTGTCAACAGGCTGATGATCAGCAGCATCCCGAGAGGAAGCACGATGACAATCAGCTTTCTGAGAAACATGGCAGATTTTCTCCTTTTTCTATTCTGATTCATTCCGGCTCTGCTTCCGTACGCAGCTCCTCCAGCACAGCCAGATCCCCGGAAGTCAGAGGAGCGGAGGACAGCAGATCCGGTCTGAACCGCAGCGTGGCCTTCAGGCTCTCCCTTCTGCGCCATTCCCGGATCCGGGCATGATCACCGTTCAGCAGAACTTCCGGAACTTCCATTCCATTCCAGATTCTCGGCCGGGTATACTGTGGGTATTCAAGCAGGCCGTCGGAAAAGGATTCTTCCTCAGGGCTGTCCGCACTGCCAAGCACCCCGGGAATGAAGCGGGCAACTGCATCCGTCAGCACCATTGCGGCAAGTTCTCCGCCGGTGAGAATATAATCACCGATACTGATTTCCTCATCCACACAGGTGTCCAGCACCCGCTGATCCACACCTTCATAATGCCCGCACAGGAGGATCAGCCCTTTTTCCTCTGACAATTCGCGGGCCAGGTCTGTCGTCAGACGGCGGCCGCGGGGGCCAAGATAGATCCGGCGGGCATCGGGAAGTTTTTCCCGTGCGGCAGCCATCGCATCCGCAACAGGCTGGGCCAGCATCACCATTCCGGCTCCGCCGCCGAAGGGGTAGTCATCAGTGTTTTTATGCTTCAGTTCGGAATAATCCCGTATATTGGTCAGGGCAATCTCCAGGAGCCCCTGTGAGCATGCGCGCCCAAGGATGCTGGAGGAGAGAACACTCCCGAACATTTCCGGGAAAATGGTCAGAATATTAATCTTCAAAGACTGCGACCTCCCGCAGACGATCCTCATTCACAGTGATCCGCCGGCCGGCAGCATCCACCTGCGGAAAGGCTTCCAGCAACGCGGGAGCCATCCATTCTCCGCGGGAAGAACGGAACACCCATGTATCAACCGTAGCATGCTGAAGGACATCTGTCAATATTCCGAGATCCCTGCCATCGGCGGTGACAGCATGACATCCGATCAGATCGGCTATCAGCGTCTCATTTTCCCCGGGCTGCGCCGCATGGGCCCGGTCGACAAATAAATCTCTTCCGCGCAGAAGCTCCGCATCATCTGCGGAGGCGCATTCCCCCAGAACGGCATAGACAAACCCGTCATGAATGCGGGTTACGCGGCAGGGCAAAGGGGAGAAAACGTCACGGTCGCACAGATAGAGTGTTTTCCATTCACGGAAAAAGTCCAGATCCGCGGCATAGGGCTTGATTTTGCATTCGCCGTGGATCCCCTGAGGTTTCAGAATCGTGCCAATCATCAGATAATCCTGCATGGCTGCCTCCCGTCTCCGGAAACAAACAGCGGGGTCCGGAACCGGACCCCGCAGTCTGCTCATTCCTGAATTTCGACAAAAACAGGTTTGCTGTTTTTAGCCGTAGCTGCCTTCACCACAGCGCGGATAGCCTTGGCGATGCGGCCCTGCTTGCCGATGACCTTCCCCATGTCATCCTCAGCTACGTGCAGCTCCAGGATGATGGCTTCCGGGCCCTCGGTTTCGGTGACGCTCACCTGATCGGGGTGCTCCACCAAAGAACGGGCCACAAAGGTAAGAAGTTCTTGCATAAGGGGCATCCTTTCTTCTCTTTGGGGATTACTTTTCTTCAATGGCACCGGACTTCTTCAGCAGAATACGAACCGTATCAGTGGGCTGGGCGCCGACGCCGAGCCAGTACTGAGCGCGCTCGTTGTCCACTTTGATTTCAGCAGGCTTGGTCATGGGATCATAATAGCCGATCTCCTCGATGAAACGGCCGTCACGGGGGCTGCGCACATCAGCGACGACTACGCGGTAAAAGGGCTTTTTCTTCATACCCATTCTCTTCAGGCGAATTTTAACGGACATTCGGGTTTCCTCCTCGAAATAGAATATTTATTGAAATCATATAGCTGGTATATGAGTCCAAGCAACGGATTACATGCCGGGGATGCGCAGCTTCATCCGGCCGCCCCGGCCGCGGGTGTTCATCATCTGCTTCATCATTTGCTGCGCCTGTTCAAACTGACGAATCAGCGTGTTGACGTCCTGAACGGTTGTTCCGGATCCTGCGGCAATACGCTTGCGTCTGGAAGCATTCAGAATGGAAGGATCCCTGCGCTCCTGGGGCGTCATGGAGCGGATGATGGCCTCCGGCTTTTTCATGGCGTTATCATCAATGTCAATGTCTTTTCCGCTCATGCCGGGCAGCATGTTCAGCATGCTCTTCAGGCCGCCCATCTTCTTCATGCTCTGCATCTGATCCAGGAAATCCTCAAGCGTGAGACGATTGCTGACGCCCTTCCGTGCGAATTTTTCGGCATCTTTTTCGTCGAAGGCTTCTGCCGCTTTGTCAATCAGCGTAAGCACATCGCCCATGCCAAGAATGCGGGAGGCCATCCGATCAGGGTGAAACGGCTCGATATCAGAAAGCTTCTCCCCGATACCGCTGAACTTGATCGGCTTTCCGGTTACTGCACGGATCGAGAGCGCAGCGCCGCCGCGGGTGTCGCCGTCCAGCTTGGTGAGGATGACGCCGGTTACGTCCAGCTGATCATCAAAAGCTTTGGCGACATTCACTGCGTCCTGACCGGTCATGGCATCAACAGTCAGAAGAATTTCCTGCGGATGAACGGCTTCCTTGATCCGGGAAAGCTCCTCCATCAGGTGCTCATCAATATGAAGGCGGCCAGCGGTATCAATAATCAGGACATCCCGCTGATAATACCTGGCGTATTCAACAGCCTCACGGGCAGTCTTGACAGGATCCTGCGTACCTTTCTCAAAAACAGGCACATTCACCTGCTCACCGACAACCTGCAGCTGCCTGATGGCAGCGGGCCGGTAAATATCACAGGCGGCCAGCATCGGCTTTTTTCCCTGTTTCGTCAGGTAGCCGGCAAGCTTTGCGCACATGGTCGTTTTACCGGCGCCCTGCAGACCGCAAAGCATGAAAATGGTCGGAACGGAAGAGGACCAGGTGAGACGGGCATTGGTGCTGCCCATCAGCTCCGTCATTTCCTCATTGACAATTTTGATTACCTGCTGCGCGGGCGTGAGCGAGGAAAGAACTTCAGTGCCGACGCAGCGGTCCGTGACTTTGCGGATAAAGTCCTTCGCCACGGCATAGTTAACATCCGCTTCAAGAAGGGCCATACGCACTTCACGCATGCCGTCCTTCACAGCCTGCTCTGTCAGCTTGCCGCGGCCGGTCATCTTTTTCAGTGCGCTCTGCAGTTTTTCAGTCAAGCCCTCAAAGGCCATAGTATCCTCCTCTATTCAAGCTCCATGAGCTCCTCCAGCAGAGACTGAGCCCGGGAATAATCCTGTTCACGAAGCGCGGCCAAAGCCTGCCTGAGACCGTTCTGCACACGCTGGAAACGGGCGGCTGTTCCGAGCGCTTCCTCCATCTCCCTGAGCCGGCCGGCGGCACGGCTGATTGTTTCATGGACAGCCTGCCTGGAAATGCCGGCTTCCGCGGAGATCTCACCAAGCGAATAATCCTCTTCACAATAGAGTGAGAGTACACGGCGCTGCTTCTCTGTCAGAAGACCGCCGTAGAAATCAGAGAGGAGCGCAAGATCCACCTTGTTTCGCAGTTCTTCGCGGGACATTGGTTCGCCTCCTGTCAAGCCAAAAGCGTTGACAGCGATGCATTATACACGGACAAAAAAGGAATGTCAAGGTTTTTTCCCTGACATTCCTGTTTTTTTCTGCGTTCCGAACCGTCAGAAGTCAATTATTTCACCGGTAAGTTTTTTCCACAGTTCCCGGATGGTGCGCTGGTTGGATACGCCGTAATTCGGGTCGTTCTGCTCACATTCATCCATATTGCGCAGAAAATGAACGCACAGATGACCGTCAAACCCGTTATCCTTGATAGCTCCTGTCAGATGAGGCATATCATGCGTGGCGCCGATTGTCCAGGTACCGCTGGGCAGACGGACGTAAACGCCTTTCTGATTCCAGGTGTTTTTCCCGCCGAAGGCTGAGAGCATAGTCTGTGTATCCTGCAGGGTCAGGGGCTCCGCGTCCAGGTGACGGCCGCGGGAGTGAACCCGAAGATTCCATGAGAGGCCTGTGGACGGGTCATAAATCAGGATGGTCTGTTTGGATTTCAGTGAAGGCTTGACATCGTTGAACCAGTGAAGGAGTTTGATCTCAGAGGAGGACGGCGCGGAACCCCCCGGGGAGGAAACTGCCGCAGCAGCGGGAGCGGCAGCCGACCCTTTCCCGCTCAGCGCCGAGGCGATCGCGGCCAGTGTTTTGACACCCGCGATGCCGTCAGCTGTCAGACCGTTCTTTTTCTGAAAGCTGATGACGGCTTTTTTTGTCTGGTTACCGTACTTGCCGTCCGCGGATCCGGAAAGGTATTTCAGCTGAATCAGGGATTCCTGCAGGGACCGTACCCGGTCTCCGCGGTCGCCAACCCGCAGGGAAGAGGAAGATCCCGCGGAAGAGGAAGCAGCAGAGGCTCCGGAGGAGGCAGAGGAGGAGACAACCGTCTGAGCGGCAGAGCCGGAGGATGAAGAACCATAAAGCATTTCCTGTGTTTTCAGTCCGGCCAGACCGTCCGCCTTCAGATTGTGTTTCTTCTGAAATTTGCGGACGGCGTTTTCCGTGTGCGTGCCGAAGATGCCGTCTGCAGTGCCGGAAAGATAGCCCTGATCTATCAGCGCCTGCTGCAGCTTTTTTACTTCCTCACCGCGCATGCCGGCTCTCAGGGTTGTGGACTGATAAGCCAGAGCCGGTGAAAAGAGAACGCAGCAGATAATCCATATAATAAGTATGACTGAAACGCGCCGTTTCATACAGAAACCTCCTTACACGTGAAGAGCATCCAGGAAAACAGGATGCGGTTCAAAAGGAAAACATTTCCTGAATGTGATGGATATCATACCATAAAGTCACAAAAGTGTAAAGAAACGATGACAATAGGATTAAGAAACTGAGAGACTGCTTTACTGATATAACGGCGGACAGAACAGGAATATTCCCGGGAACCGAACCGGAAATTCAGTGCCGGCAAAGGGAAGTATCTATCCAGACCTTGCTTTTTACAGGGATATAGGATAATATAATTAGATACTGAATCATGAAAGAAGGTGACGGAATGCCGGAAGGAGATGCGCAGAAAAAATGGATCAGCGGCGCCATCGCGGCAGCGCTGATTGCTGTTGCGGCCATCAGAGGGATTCCGTCCTTTATGCTGGCGCTCGTGGCTTTACCGGTGATCTGTGCTGTTCAGGCTGTCTGCGGCGGCTGGCAGATGACAGCCGGACTCTGCGTGCTGTCTGCGGTCTGCTGCGTGATCCTGATGCCCGGAGCAGCCTGCATCATTGGGATACTATGGTGTGCCTGCTGCGCGGTAATTCCGCTGGTACCGCTGAAAAGGAAGATTCTCAGACCGATACTGTGGGCTGCTTTGTGCGTGCTTTTCTGGTGCATCATGCTGGGCGCTATCTCTGCTGACGGCGGTGACACGCCGGCCAACGTCATGGCCAGAACCTTATGCGATATGGTCAGCGCGAGTCCCCAACGGAATTCAATTCTTATCAACGCCTACGGCATGGGACTGGCCAGGCTTGAGGGAACAGCCAATCTGTCCTCGCTGAATTATGTACTTATGCCTGAGGATATCAGGCTTCAGCTGCTTTACAGCCTGAGAGTGACTCTGGAGCAGGCGTTCCCTCAGGCCATCTGCGAGAGTCTGGTGATTTACTCTGCCGTGATGGCGCTGCTGTGCACGGCACTGCCGGACTGGAGACGCCGCCGCAGGGGTGAAAAGGGTGAGCTTCCGCCTATGGAGGAGTGGTACATACCGAGAGGCTGGGGGCTGGCATTGCTGGCACTGGCGCTTGGCTGGCTGGTTGCCACACTTTCAGGCGGCGGAGCTGACAGCTATTTCGGTTTGCTGTGCCTTTCTGTTTTCCGTACCACCTATACGATACAGGGAATCTGTCTCCTGCTGTGGGTGGAAAAGAGAATGGGAATCCGGGGAATGATGAGAAATATCGGCGCGCTGCTGGTATCCCTGATCGCACCGATTGTGCCCATGATTATGGGGCTGATCGATCAGAGAAGGGATTCCAGGCATCTGCGGCCTGAGGAGGTAGAAGACACATGAAAGTTGTACTGCTGAAGGACGTAAAGAACATCGGTAAGCGGGATGAAATCCTGAACGTCAGCGACGGATACGCGAGGAACTTCCTGTTTCCTCAGAAGCTGGCCGTTGAAGCGACTCCGGGTGCGCTGAAGGAGATTGAACGGAAACGCGCCGCGCAGGATGCCCGGGAAGCAGAGCGGGTGGCGGAAGCTAAGGAAAAGGCCGGCCGCCTGGCGGGAAAAACCATTACGCTTGCGGTTAAATGCGGCGAAAAGGGCAGGCTTTACGGCTCTGTGACCGCGGCAGAGGTTGCCGAAGCGCTGGAACAGCAGCACGGTGTCACGGTGGACAAGCGAAAGATTGAACTGGGCGATTCCATCCGGGAGGTCGGCGTACGGGATATCAGCGTATGGCTGTACAGCGGAGTCACCACTCCCATGAAGCTGAGCGTTGAGCCGCTGAAAAAGTAAAACGAAAAAATGCCGGACCAGGAGAGCATGAACAGGGTATGGATCAGAAGGAAGACCTGAGAGGCCTGCCGATGCCGAACAGCACGGAGGCGGAAGTGAGTGTTCTGGGCGCTATGCTTCAGGACAGCACTGCCGTGCTCAGAGCCGCTGAGCAGATCAAGCCCGAGGATTTTTATCTTGCTGAGCATCAGGAAATCTATTCGGCCATGATGGCGCTGAACCAGAACAGGTCGCCTGTTGATCTGGTCACGGTGCATGCCGAGCTGAGCCGCCGCGGTTCTCTGGAAGGGGTCGGCGGGGATGCTTATCTTCTCCGGCTGATGTCTCAGGTACCGACGACGGCCAATGTCCGGGCGTATATGGATATTGTGCTCGAGAAAAGCACGCTGAGAAAACTGATCCAGGCCTGTCAGCATATCTCAAGAGACTGTTACACCCAGCAGAAGCCGGTTCAGGAAACGCTGTCCGGCGCGGAAAAGGCGATCTTTGACATTGCCATGAACCGCAACGACGGGGAGGCGCTCAAACCGCTCGGGGAAGTGCTGGTGAATACCTATGAGGAAATTGAGGAACTGGCCAAGCTGAAAGGGCAGATCGCGGGAGTTCCCACCGGCTTTACAGATCTTGACAATATGCTGACCGGGCTGCATGCCGGCGAACTGATTATCCTGGGGGCGCGGCCTTCCATGGGCAAAACCTCCCTGGCGATGAATATTGCCGGGAATGCCTGCTTTAAAAAGGGAAAAGCCGTAGCGGTTTTCACGCTGGAAATGCCGAGGGAACAGATCGCAATGCGTCTGCTCTGTTCGGATGCCCGGGTGGATATGCAGAAGGTTCGCAAAGGGATCCTGTCAGATGATGACTGGATGAAGCTTGCTGAGTCCCTGGCCCCTATGGCAACGGCGCCGATGTATATTGATGATACAGCCGGACTGACGCCTTCCCAGCTCCGATCCCGCTGCAGGCGCCTTATGATGGATGCAAGGCTGGATCTGGTGGTGCTGGACTATCTGGGCCTTATGCGCACGGACGGCAAGGTTGAAAGCCGCCAGCTTGAGGTCTCAGAGATCAGCCGGCAGCTGAAGGCGATTGCCCTGGAGCTGAAGATTCCGGTGATTGCCTGTGCCCAGCTTTCCCGGGCAAACAAGGACAGGCTTGAGAAAAGGCCTGTTCTGAGCGATCTGAGAGACTCCGGCTCCATTGAACAGGATGCGGACGTTGTCATGTTCCTGCATCGGGAAGAGTATTACAATAAGGACACGGAAGATAAAAACATCGGAGAGGTCATTATTTCAAAACAGCGTTCCGGACCTCTCGGAACCGTCAAGCTGGCCTGGCTGAGTGAATATACCACCTTTGCAAACCTGGCCAGGGAATCTTCATCGGGCGGGGACGCCCCGTACTGACCAAGCGATGATCTTTAATGAACTGAGCTCACAGCAGGAGGATACAGGAAGGAATGGAAAACTATACCGTGTGTCAGCTGCAGAAGGACATGCGTTTTGAAGGATTTCTGCTGGTCAGAACGGCGGAAAAAAGAAAGGATTCCAAAGGAAACGATTATGTGGATCTGAATCTGACTGACAGGACGGGCGAAATTAACTGCAAGCTCTGGTCCTGGGACGGAAGCCAGCAGGTTCCTCAGTACGGTTCGGTAGTGAAGGTTCGCGGAACTGTGCAGGAGTATAACGGACGCGTACAGCTCAGGGTTGAAAAATGGCGGCCTGCACAGGCGGACGATTCCGTGGATATGAAGCAGCTTGTACCCTGTGCCCCAAGAACCTCCGCAGAAATGATGGAGGATATCCGCAGGACTGTCGGTTCCTTCCGGAGTGAGGCACTGCGGAAGCTGACCGAGGCCATGCTTGAAATGGCCGGGGAGGAGCTTACCTGGTTCCCGGCGGCGCAGAGAATGCATCACGCTGAGCGCAGCGGACTGCTGCACCATACTACGGACATGATGCGGGTGGCGGAGGGACTTGTTGAGATTTACCCCTGGCTGAACCGTGATCTGCTGCTGGCAGGCGTCATTATTCACGATCTGGGTAAAATCAATGAGATGAACAGTGATCAGGCCGGCAATGTGACGGATTACACAAGGGACGGCCAGCTGCTGGGACATCTTGTGAGAGGCGTCACGAACCTGAACCGGGCCGCCGACCGTGCCGGCATCCACGGAGAGCCGCTGGTGCTGCTGGAGCATATGCTGCTGAGCCACCACGGGGAGGCGGAATTCGGAAGCCCGCGGCCGCCGATGTTTCCGGAAGCGGAAGCGCTGCACTGGATTGACATGATGGATGCCAGAATGAATACAATGAAAACAGCGATGGACAAAACACCCGAAGGCGCTTTTTCAGAAAAGATTTATTCCCTGGAGAGAAGAGTCTATCATCCCTTCTATACGGAAGACGCAGAGTAAAGCCCGCTGAGACGGAATGATTATATAAAACGATCGTGGGAGGCGTAAAAGAATGAGAACGACACACGAAGGAAAAATCTGGATACTGTGCCTGGTACTGGTTCTCTGCCTGATGGTGCTCAGCGCCTGTCAGCAGCAGGAAACCTTCACGACTGAAGTGACCCAGGCGCCGCAGACGCAGGCAGTTCAGCAGGAACAGTCCGCTCAGGACCTGTTCTCCGGCGCTGTGGTTGAATCGACGAATTTTGACGACGGATCCTATGACCCTGCGTCAGAAGAAGGCGGAGAAAAAGAGGATGTTGAGGATGTGCCCGCCTTGCCCACCACTGCGCCGACAATTCAGTCGGATTATGCAGGCGCGACACCTGTGGTGATCGATCCTATTGACAAACCGACCCCCACTCCCTTGCCGCCGATCACCTTTACCTATGCGACATATGAAGCCAGCGCCCTTCATCTGACCTTTGATGCCCCGGCGGGCTGGCTGGCGGATGACACTCAGCCGGACAGCTATACGCTGACAAATCCGGATCCGTCGGCAGACTATGCCGCGAATCTGATTATCCGCATGGTTCCGGTTAATAAGAACTATTCCAAATCGGATCTGACGAAGGAAATCAGAGGCATGCTGGATACGATCAAATCCAGCGGATTCAAATCCTTCTCACCGTCGAATACCGCCAGCAGGACCTTCCTGACCGGCGACGGAATCTACGCCAACTATTCAGGGACGAACAGCGACGGCGTGCAGGTGGCCGGCAGAGTGATCGCGTCCTGCGTGAACAAGAACCTTTATGTGCTCCATGTGTCCTATCCCAAGGGATATACGGAAACCTACGTGGAAGGTGTTTTCAACAAGTTCCGCCATACGGCGAAACTGAACTGACAGTTTTCCAGTCCGTGGCGCGCTTTGACGGAGGGCCGCAAAGCGCGCTTTATTGCTGAATTCAGGAGGCTTCTGTAGCTTATGAAAAACAAGATCCGCAGACTGATTGCCCTGGCGGCGGCGCTGCTTCTGGTTTGTCTTTGCTGCGCAGCAATGGGAGAAGTCGCGACGATCGGTGTCAGCTTTTCCGGCATGACAGAGCAGGAAGACGGTTCCTATGCAGTCACGTCCCTGAGCGGTTCATTCCGGCTGATCCGGAACGGAGAGACAATCGCGGTGCTGCGCGCGGGAGAGGATACCGTCACTGTTTCAGGCACGGATCGTCTTTTCCTGGAGCCGGTGATGGAAACAATGCCGCTGGGATGGGATCTGTCCACGGCCGGAATGGAAATAACGCCTCCCGCCGGAACAACGATGTTTGTTCCCGTGGTGGTATACGCGTCAAAGGAAGCGCCTAAGCCTGCTGTCATTCCCACGGAAGCCCCGACCAGCGAGCCCGCTGTCAGAACCGCTGAAATACTGGCGGTAGCTACGGCTACACCCTTACCTGAATCGGCTCCGGCTGTTCAGGCTGCCTACGGTGAACCCATCGTTCTGTCATTCCCAACAGCTGTGCCGGCTGCCGCACCGACTCCGGAGCCTGCGCTGCCCGAACGGAACGGCGGATCGGATTCCGCAGCCCTGCATGTGCTGGCTTTTGATGACAGAAACACAAACGGAGAACAGGGAGTATACGAAACCGGCATTCCGGACGTGCTGATGTACCTGCTTCAGGCGGATACCGGAGAAGCGGTGGCCTCCGCCAGGACGAATTCACAGGGCGAAGCGCTGATCAGCAATATTCCGGCAGGAACTTACAGACTGAAGGCCTTTCTTCCAGAATCCTGGGCCTTTTCAGAGCTTGGCGATGAAACCGGCCTGAAGTTTTCCTGCATCGGAACCTCAGTGAACGAATCCGCGGAAAGTGTTGAGATTTCCCTGAAAGCCGGAGAAACGGCTGAACGCGGAATCGGTGCAGCCAGAATGATTCATGTGTCCGGTTTCTGCTGGTTTGATGAAGACGGAAACGGTATATATAAAAAAGGGGAAAATCATCTGGCCGGTATACGGATCACGCTGGAAGGACAGAAGAACGGACTGTTTTACGAGACCGCCAGTGACGGTGACGGAAACTGGTATGTGGACCGGGTAAAGCCCGGTTTCTATACGATCACCGCCTATGCGCCGGAAGGCATGACGTTTACCCGCTACAGCAAAACCGGCGGAAACAACCGCTCGATCTTTACAGCGGAAGGCGCTGTGAAAGCCTCCAAAACGCTGGATACCAATGACAAGATGCCCCGGGATAATCAGAACATCGGATTTACCGTTGCCTCTGAAATTACGGGTATGTGCTTCCTGGATGCTAATTACAACGGCCTTTACGACGAAGGGGAGAAGCCGCTGAAGGGTGTAAAGGTAACAGCTATCCGCCAGCTTCAGGATGATGAAATCGCGGTTGCATATTCGGATGAAACAGGGCACTACAAGCTGGCGGGGCTGCGCGGAAATACCTACAGAGTGCGTGCAGTGCTGCCGGATGACGGGGCCGATTTCACCATGGTCACAGCAGATCCGCAGGGAAATCATTTCCTGGCCCGGCCGGGGAGAAGAGAAAACTTCTGGACAAACTTCAATCTGGGTGACGGAGAAAGGAAATACGTAAACGTCGGGGCCATCTATCCGGCTTCAGTTTCCGGAACGGTTTATTACGACGATGATCTGTCCTCATCCCTGACAGGCAAGGAAAGGACGGTCAGCGGATTCCTGGTTTCCGTTCTGAACAGTGCCGGAGAAACAGTTGCCTACGACAAGACGGACATCAAAGGCAGATATTTCATTAACGGCCTGGTGCCCGGAACCTATACCCTGAAAGCAACCGCGGTGAAGGGATATGCCTTTACGCGGATCGGCGAAGGCAATGTCATGCTGAACCGGACGGAAGGAGAGGGCTATACAGAAAGCTTCGCTCTGGAAATCGGGGATGTTAAGGAAAACATGAGCATGGGAATGATCCTTCCCGGACGTGTGGATGGTACTTTGTTTGCAGATCTGAATGACAACGGCATTCAGGACGCGGAGGAGAAAGGCCTGCGCGGCGCGGCTGTTCAGCTGATGGGTGAAGAGGGAGAAGCATTCCGGGCCGAGATCGAAGAGAACAGCGAATATTACTTTGACGCCGTTATGCCCGGACGGTACCGCCTGGTCTTTACTCTGCCTGAAAACGCGGTGTTCGCGAAAACTGTCCAGGGCGGCAATACTATCCGGGAGGAAGAAGGCAGCACTGTATCCGGTGCTTCCGAATGGTTTACGGTTGCCGCAGGCGCTGAAGTCACCGCGCCGGTGTGCGGTGCACTGACCCTTGGAAGAATATCCGGGAGAGCCTTCGCTGACCCAGACGGCAGCGGAAAGCAATCTACAGGGGAAAACGGCGCAGAAGGTGTCACGCTCATTTTGACTCCCACCCGGGACGATCTGCAGGAAATGACCGCGGTTACGGGGCCTGACGGTTCCTTCCTGCTGGATCAGCTTCATCCGGATACTTATACACTGACAGTGACCATGCCGGAGGGAACGGTGCTGAGCAGAACCGATGCACTGGCGCTTGCACTGGAGCCCGGCAAAGCGGACCAGAAAATCACGCTTCCGGTTCCCATGGGAACTGTCCGGGAATCGCAGGAGCTGGGCGTTGTGAAACCGGCTGCACTGTCCGGCCGATTCTGGCTGGATGAAAACAACGACGGTATTCAGGATGCTGACGAGCAGACTCCGGCCGGCTATACAATTCAGATAACGGACGAACTGACAGGCGCGGTTTATGCGAATATGCTGACGGATAATACCGGGCATTTTGAAACCGGAGACCTGATTCCCTCCAGTTATACGGTGTCCTTCAAACCGGATGAGAACACGCTTCCCGCAAAGGCGGGTGATTCCACCTTCACCGAGGAAAACGGCAGGCTTGTCATGAAGGAAATCAGACTGGCTGAGGATGAGAAGCGGGATGATCTTGTCCTGGGAGTTGTTCAGTATACATCTCTGGGCGGAAATGTGTGGATCGACCGCGGCAATGCGATTGAAATGCTTCCCGGTGCAGTTGTAACCCTGAAGACTGCTGACGGACAGATGCTCGGATCCATGGCCACGGGTGAAACCGGCGGCTACCGTTTTGACGGACTGATGCCAGGAGACTACACCATTGAAACAGATCTCCCGGGCGGCTGTGTTGTGGCGGAACCCGGAGACGCGCGGCTGACGGGCAGCCGGATTTCTGTTGCCGTGTCAACCAGCGGACGCCATGGTGCTTCCGATACAATTCATCTGAAAATGGGACAGCATCAGATGAACCTGGATTTCGGTGCGGTGCTTCCGGGACGGCTGGGAGACTACTGCTGGCTGGACCTGAACAGTGACGGACTTCAGGATTACAATGAACCGGGCCTTGCCAATGTGAAGATCGAGCTGATCCGTGACGGGGCAACCGTGATGGAAACGACTTCTGATGTTTATGGCTACTACCGGTTTGAAGAAATATATCCCGCGGCATACACCCTGCGCGTTACACCGCCCGCTGAGGTGAAGGCAACGAAACACAGGGAGGATATTCCGATGATTGCCTCCGTACTGCCTGAAAGCGACGAGGCTTCCGTCACATCCGGAAACATTACGGTGGAAAGCAATAAAGCAAATTATAACGCGGACCTGGGATTCGCCTGCAGAGTGAACGGCGTGCGTCCTGCCGGAGCGGGAGAAGCACCCACTCAGGACTGGACCAGCTGGGCCGGCTCCGAGAACTGATTTTCTGCGAAAGGAGAAGCTGATGAATATGAGGAGATTGCTCTGCGGACTGCTCTGTCTTGCTCTGCTGCTGGGAACAGCAGGGGGAGAAGGTATGGAGGAGGCGGCGCAGGCCGCTCTGCAGGACGGAGAAGTAACGGAAGAACAGCTGGAAGAAATCCTGGCGCTGGACGCGGTGGATGAGCAGGAATATCAGGCAACCGGAAAAGTATGGGAAGAAAAAACCACGGCTGACTTTAATGTAAATTCTCCGGCTCTGTACCGGGCGAAGCTTTCCAGCAAATATTCCATTTTTGCTGAAAAGAGTACGGAATCCAGAAGACTGTACAAACCGAATTCAGATGTTACCATTGATATTCTATATGTCGGGCTGAAATGGCTGATCACGCGGCATGACAATGTGATCGGATATTCCAAAAGACAGTGGATCGCCAAAAGCACCATTGAGACGCTCGATCCTGTCAACACTCCGCCGCTGAATGTGCAGAAGCATGCATGGCTGGCGACAACAGCAAAAGCCTGCCATGTCAGGAAAACAATGGATTTCACGCAGAAAGAAGAGGACGACGGAAACAACTGGGTTATTCTGAAGCCCGGGACCAGAATCAGCATCTGGCAGTTTTACGAAGGCTGGGCCATGGTCAATTACATGCGGTCATACGGCTATATCGACCCGAACGAGCTGACGGATCTGACCCCTGTTTCCCCGACAGATGAGGAGATCTATGACGACTGTCCCATCGCGGCATATACCAGCTATTACAAGATGGCTCAGACCGAATATAACAAAAACCGCATTCATAATATCAAGATGGGCTGTTCCTATGTTTCCCGGGTACTGCAGCCGGGAGAAATGTTCAATGCCAACGCGGTGATGGGACCCTATAACGCACGGAAGGGCTACAGGCAGGCACCGGTGCTGGTGGAAGGAACATCTGTTCCGGGCTATGGCGGCGGCACCTGTCAGGTCTCCAGCACGCTGTATAACGTGCTGATTCAGCTTCCACAGATCGAGATTAACTACCGACGGCCTCACGGGGGCGAAGGCGCCAGTTATCTGCCGATTCACTGCGACGCTGCTGTCGGAAACGACAGTCTGAACCTGAAATTCACCAACCATTATGATTTCCCGATCCGGATTGAGGGAATGTCCAATGACGACGGCGCGCTGCTGATGACAATCTACCGCGCAGATTAAAAAAGTTCTTGACATTTACACTGATCTCATGTATTATATCCCTTGCCGCTTGCGAGAGCGGCAATGACGCGGGGTGGAGCAGTTGGCAGCTCGTCGGGCTCATAACCCGGAGGTCGTGGGTTCAAATCCCACCCCCGCAACCATCTGGCTCAATAGCTCAGTTGGCTAGAGCATTCGGTTCATACCCGGAGTGTCATAGGTTCGAGTCCTATTTGAGCCACATGAGAAAGCCCTTGGAGATAATCACTCCAAGGGCTTTTCTTTACATTCAGCTGCTGTCAGAGAGCGGTATGAGAAGCCCGCCATTCAGAGAAGGCTTTCAGCTCCGGCTCCGAAAGCTTCAGAGCAAGGCCCAGCACGGCCAGATCATCTGCAATCCCGACAATCGGAATATAGTCAGGGATAAGATCCTTCTTCCTGATCAGATAAAGGAACGCGCCAACGAGACAGGCAATGACCTTGGGAGAAACTTCAGTATATTCCTTCTTCACCCAGGCTTTTACCATGGCGATCATCAGCGGAAGATCCGCCAGCGTTTCCCCGATGGCGGGAACTGTCTTCAGCTTTTCTTCCAGCTGCAGCAGAATCTCATCCACTCTGGAGGGATTTTTGATGATTTCCTGCGCTTCAGCGACGCCTTTGTCAAGAAGCTCTTTTGCCTGATCCAGATTGAAATCCATAAGAGTACATCCTTTCCGCCCGAAAGGGCCTGTTCTTAAACAAAAATATACCATTTATTCAGCTGACTGGCAACCGATACGGTCAGCCTGAAAATGCGACCCCTGAAAATGATCCGGCATATTTCTTCTTTCAGGTATCAGTTGTAACAGGCCGTTACTTCTGTTATATTGATGAAGCACGAAAAAAGAATCCGCGGAGGACGGAATATGGATTTCAGGGAAATCGCCACGGCAGGAATTGATTTGTTATGGGAACTGCAGAAGCTGTATAAAGCGGAAATCGGAGAGGATGATCCGGAACCTGCAGGCAAAGAACGTCTGGCGGAGGCCATCAGGCAGGGGATTATACATTTTTACGGAGCATGGAAAGAGGATACTCTGATCGGATGCTGCTCCGTCACTGCCGGTTTTTCGACCTTTGACTATATGCCATGCGGGGTGTTTGAGGACTTTTATATCCGGCCGGAATACCGCCATCAGGGTATTGCACGTCAGCTGGTCGAATTCGCATACCATGAAAGCGGCGTTTCCTCTCTGACTGTCGGCTGCGCAGACTGTGATGTGCAGATGTATCAGGCACTTGGGTTTACCGTTGCCCTTGGCAATCTGCTGGCGTTTGAGTAAAAAACAGTCATATCATGAGATTTGCAGAGATTATTTATGAATATTATCAGAATCAGTGAACAGACAGCGGAAATAATCGTTCCCCTGATTGCGGACTTTCGGACAACACTGCTTTCTTACAGAGGCATTCATGCAGAACCGGACCTGGAGTCAGCCAGAGAAGAAGCAGCAGAATTTCTGAGTAAGGGCTGTCCGGTATATGCTGCCGAACATCAGGGGGTGCCTGCCGGCTATATGATATGCAGAATTGATGAGCCCTGTCTGTGGGTGGAGCATATTTTTGTCAGCGAACAATACAGACGGCAGGGGACGGCTACTCTGCTTTTCAGCAAAGCGGAAGAGATTGCAGAATCCATGGGTGAAGACACGGTTTATAATTTTGTTCATCCAAACAACGAGAATATGATTGCATTTCTCCGATCCCGGGGATATACCGTACTGAACATGATTGAAATCAGAAAGCCTTACAGGGGAGAAAAACTGAATAAAAGCGTCCGTGTGGACAATAAGATCTTTGACTATTAATGTATTCCGGAATCAGGGAAGAACTGGCAGGACTGCATGAACGCAAGACATGAAATGACGGAGGGATGAGTGTGAATACCGGTACGATCTTCGGCCTGATCATCTGGAGCGCTGTCGCTGCTCTGATCGTCGGAATCGGCATCTGGTCCTGGAAATCCCCAAAGGCTGTCGGATTTTACTCAGGCGTGGAGCCTCCGAAGGTCAGGGATGTCCGAAAATATAATCACGCTGTTGCCTGCCTCTGGTTTGTTTATGCGGCATTGTTTGAAATCCTGGGGCTTCCGCTTCTGGCAGAGAAGAAGGGTCAGCCGCTGTTTCTTGTGAGCATACTGGGTGTCGTGTTTATCACCATTCTGCTGATGGCAGCATACAACCGGATCCTTTCAAAGCACCGCAGGGACTGACTGACGAAAACCTGTAATATACTGGCTTCTCCGCGGACTGTATGGTATAATATAAATACTGGCCGGACCCGAAAAGAAAGCAGAATATACCTTCAGGGGTAAGAAAGAGAAGGATAAAATGAAGACAGCACTGCAAATCCTGTGTGTGATCCTGTTCAATGATACAGAGATCATCCCTGTTATTCTGACAGCCCTGTACATAGGAGGTCTGTGGGGACTGCTCCGGAAATCGGGTATCAGGGGCTGGTGGGCTTTGATTCCGGGAGCCAGGGAATACCAGCTGTCCAGATGCGCCGGGCGTGAACCGGAAGGACGGGTTTACAGTGTTGTGACAATTGTGGATACCATCTTCACTCTTGTTCTCCAATTAACCACCGTTGCTGAAATGGATATTGACAGTCCCGTCATTATAGAAGAATTAATGAGCAGATTCCTGCTGATTTCAGTGGCACTTATTCCCATTGCAATAACCCAATTTTTCTACGGTATACGGATCTGGAGCGGTCTGATTCAGGTATACAATGTCCGCAGATCCTGGATGCTGCTGACTCTGACTGTTTACACCCGGTGGATTCCCGCACTGGTATGGGGTTTTGTACCCGGATATCAGCCGGAATGGCAGGTGGAGGATTTCAAAGCCGAAATGGCAAGGCTGGCATCCTCCGGAAGCGCCAGGGTGATGGATGAAGGCCTGACAGTCAATCTGAAGGAAAGAAGCGTTACAGAATTCTTCCAGAAGAAGATACTGCTGCGGGATATTCATATGAGCATTCCCCAGGGGCATATGGTACTGCTGCTGGGCGGCTCCGGCGCCGGCAAAACCACTTATCTGAATGCCATTAACGGTTACGAAAAGGCCGATGCGGAAGTGATGCTCAATGGCAGCAACATGTACAAACAATACAAAAAAATGCAGTATGAAGTAGGCTTTGTGCCGCAGAGCGAAATGATGCGGGAAAAGGATACCGTCCTTTATACGCTGCTGGACGCAGCCAAGCTCCGGCTGCCAAAGGATGTATCTGCCAGGCAGCGCCGGGAGCGTGTGAATGAGGTGATGAACATTTTCGGCCTGCAGCCGGTTAAAAACAATCTGGTTGAAAAACTGTCCGGCGGTCAGAAAAAGCGGCTGTCCATCTCCATGGAATTTATCAGCAATCCTTCTCTCTTCATTCTGGACGAGCCGGATTCCGGCCTGGACGGTGTAATGGCCCGTGAGTTGTTTGTGCAGCTGAGAAAAATAGCGGACACCGGAAAGATTATCATCGTCATTACACATACGCCGGACCGTGTTATTGACCTGTTTGATGATGTGATCGTTCTGGCCAAGGATTCAGCCAGGACAGGACGGCTGGCATACTATGGCAGCATTGAGGATGCCAGAGCGTTCTTTCGGCGGGATACAATGGAACAGATTGTCAAATCCGTCAACCGTAAGGAGGAGGGCGGGGACGGCCTGGCTGATGAGTTCGTGATGAGATACGCGGAGGTGCAGCATGGCTGAGATGAATGTGAGCAATCGCCCGATGAAAATCAGGATCCGTCACCGCGGGCGCGGATCACAGATGATAATCTATCTCGGAAAGCTGCTGCGTCTGTTCATATATCAGAATGACTGGAAATTGCTGCCGATGGCGGCTCTGATTGCCGGACTTGTGGGCATGGTGATACGCAATCGCTTTTTCATCAATATGGAAGGCACTTTGATGGGGGCGTTTGCTCTGGTCTGCGTATGTATCTGGAACGGCTGCTTCAACTCCATCCAGGTTATCTGCCGGGAGAGGGATGTAATCAAGCGTGAACATCGGTCCGGTATGCACATTACCTCCTACATACTCTCTCATATGGTTTACCAGGCGCTGCTGTGTGTGGCACAGACAATCATCACACTGTATGTCACAATATTTGTGGGAGTGGAGTATCCCGGCAAGGGACTTATAACAGCTGTTTTTCTGCTGGATTTCAGCATTTCCATGTTCCTGATCACTTACGCGGCAGATATGCTCTCGCTATGGATTTCGGCCCTTGCACATAACACAACCACAGCCATGACTGTCATGCCTTTTGTCCTGATATTCCAGCTGGTGTTTTCCGGCGGGATGCTGACGCTGCCGTCATGGACTGAACCCCTGACACATTTCACCATTTCCAATCCGGGCCTTAAGGTCATCGCAGCACAGGCGGATATCAATCATCGGCCATATGCCACCATCTCCGGCATGATCAGCAAAATGCGCGATAATGAAATCGGCGGCACAGTTACGGTGGGGCAGGTGCTGGACCTGATGCAGGATACGGATAATGATACGGTTGCCGAACTGCGCGCCAGGGAGCTGGGAAGAGCTTTCACTCTCGGAGAACTCCGGGATGCGCTGGAAAAATCTGCTACCTTTGATGCTTTCAGAAAGGAACATATCCTGGAGGACGTGACGGTAAGAGATCTGATCCGGATTATGCAGGAGTCGGATTCCCTGCAGGAACTTAGGAATTATGATATCGGACTTTCATCCCGTTTTACATTGGGAGATTTGCTTCAGACCATTCTTGACACAGATCATCAGGGGATCATCGTTGACAGGAAGGTGATTTCCATGGCCACTGTTGAGGATGTTCTGGAAGCAATGGACGCCAAAGGACTTGCTGAAAAATACAGCGACGTGGAGCTCGGCGGAACCATTACCGTGGGCGAGGCGATTGATCTGCTGGCAGGAAACGCTGATATACAGGCCAGACGTGATACAGCATTCACGGTAAAAACCACCCTTGGGAAGCTGCTGGACCTTGTCGGCGAGGAAAAGGTTAAAAACTTTCTGGAGGAAAAAGCAGCCGAAGCCAGTTATACGGCAGATTATGAATCAACCGCGGAAAATGTGATTCTTTACTGGATGCATCTGATTCTTTTCATTATTATCTTTTCGCTGCTGGCTGTTATTACGCTGGAATTTATCGACAAAGACAAGCGATGAACGAAACCAGAACATGCTGAAGATAACGGAAATCAACGAATCAGACAATCATAGGAAGGAGCTGCAGATATGGATTTGATTCCCAGCTTTTCAGTTGATCACACCAAGATCGTCCCTGGAATCTTTACCAGCAGAACGGACACTGTCGGCGATCAGAAGGTTACCACCTATGACGTGAGGGTCACAAAACCCAACACAGAGCCTGCGGTTGACGTGGCTGCAATGCATTCCCTGGAGCATCTCATAGCCACCTACCTGAGGAACGATCCGGAATGGAAGGATCAGGTCATCTACTGGGGGCCTATGGGATGCCTGACAGGTTTTTATCTTATTCTGAAAGGAAACCGCGAACCAAAGGATATATTTGACCTGATTCTCAGGGCCTTCCGGTCGGTGGAAGACGCAGAGGATGTTCCCGGTGCTTCGCCGGTGAACTGCGGCAATTATCTGATGCATAATCTGGGAACAGCCAAATGGTATGCCAGGAAATATGCTGACTATCTGGCTGAAAACGCAGAAAAAGCTGAGATTTTCGAATACCCCAGATCAGAGAGGCCAGTAACAGAGGACGGCAGAGAGTTCTTTGATTCCTGAAAGATACATATTACGGAGGCGGAGACCTATGGAAAAGCACGCATATGCATTTATCGGATGGACAGGACAGGAAATCGAACGTTTTGAAATTCCCTGGGATAAAGAGCTTCCCTCTGTGGATTCCGTATGCCTGAAAGGACCGGCGGTTGAAAATGACAAAAACCGATATCTGGAAGCGTTCCGCGGCATTGCTCCGGGCGATGTGACAGAAATCTCTGCAGATAACGGGGTCCTTAAGGTTTCAGTTGTTCCGGTAACCACGCGTGTCGGTTTATCCCTGGTTGCGGGAGACACTGTGATTCCTCTTGACGAGTTTGTTATTCACACCCGTACTGCGGATGACAAATTTGCTTACAGGGAGGAAGGAAATGTTCTGTATCGCCTCTACACGCCCGATGCCAGCGGCCCGCGCCCTCTGATTCTGTTTCTCCACGGCGGAGGGAACGGCGGTTATGAAGGTCAGCGCGACAATAACAAGCAGATTATTACGGACTATGGTCCTGTGAATTTTGCGGAAAAGTATCCGGATATTTATGTCATGGCTCCCATGGCTGTGGAAGTGCGCCGGGACATGAGCACCTTCAATCCCAATATCCGGTTTGCTGAGAGTGATTCCATGAATGTTCCGGGTTATGGCTGGTGCCGTGATTATCTGGGACAGGTATGCGATATTATCCGGCGTATGGTTGATGAAGGAAAAGTGGACGGGAAACGCATTTATGTCACAGGAATGTCCATGGGAGGCGCCGGAACGATACGCGCCATGTCTGTCGGCTCCGATCTGTTTGCAGCCTGCCTGCCGGTCTGTCCGAGCATGTCGCCTGAAACATTCACCATTCTGAAATCCATACGCCGTCCTGTCTGGGTCGCTTCCGCGTATATTGATCATACGCTATACAGACATAAGTATCTTGTGGACGCGGTCATGTATCTGCGTGATACAGGCAACAGCAACGCGCATCTGACTCTTTTCTCGCCGGAAGATCTGGAAAAATATGACGTTGCCGTAACGCCGGACCTGCCTTATCCCCGGCTGTTCAGTGAAAACCATGCCAGCTGGATTCCGGCCTACTGCAATGAATACGGCATCATGTCCTGGCTTCTGAACCAGACAAAAGACGATTAACAACCTGAGGCGGGCAGTCCGCAGTATGATCAGCGGACGGGATACTGATGACCCGTAAGCGAATGCTTTGACCCGACTACAGAAGCTCTTCCAGATGCCTGATGATTCTGTCCTCAGATCCGGCAGGGATCACGCATGAATCATCCGGAAGATACAGAATGGCATGAACGCCTGCATCTTTTGCGCAGTAAATATCCAGGGTTCTGTCGCCGACGTAAGCGGTGGCGTTCTTCGGCAGATTGTATTTTTCAACCAGATAGGTCACTCCTTCTCCGGACGGCTTCGGTCTGAATCCGTATTCAAATGTGACGATTTCCCTGAAAAAGCCTGTCAGGCCCAGCCGGTTCAGCAGATTCGCCGTGGAGGAACCGCGGTGTGTATAAACAAAATGCTGTGCCGGCCGCAGACCCTGCAGCGTTTCCAGTGCGCCGGGGATAAGACCGATTTCATCCTCTTTTGCATGACTGATCTCCCTGTAGCGGCGCAGAAGTATATCGAAATCTTTGCCGCACCGGGCGGAAAGATCGCGCAGATAGGTACTTACAGCGCCCTGCTTGACGGTTTTCATGATGCTGTTATATGAATCTGTAAGATGACACTCATCGGCAACATTTACCAGACTTGACACGATGCAATGATAGGAGTCAATCAGCGTGCCGTCCAGATCCCAGATATAAGCCTCCATATCAGTCATTCTTATTTCCTTTCCCATTGATTCTGATACCCGCTTTCATTATATCAGACTGTTTCTGTTTCTCAAAAAGAAACAATTTCCGGCAGCGGGATATACAGCCGGCAAGGGAATCTGAACTGAATAGCTTTCTGTAAAAAGCGTAATATATGAGCAACGGGACTGTACAGACAGCCTCGTTGCTTATTCTTTTGCAGCCTTGAATCAAACATGCATGATCAGGTAATTCATTTCCAGCGCGCTGTAATAATCCACATCCCTGGCAATGGAATTCAGAATGCGGATGCCGATATTGGCAGTTCTGTCTTCCGGATTCATGATTTCAACACGTTTGCTGACATCAAAGGCCCTGCAGTCATCACGCAGGCGCACGGTAATCTGCCCGTCTCTGACGAAAAGCCGGATATCAATGCTGTGATTTTTCCCGTCGCTGAAGCCTTCATCCATAATAATGACAGACATCTCTTCCAGCGCAAGCCCCACATGGCAGCTGCGCCGCATATCAATGCCCTTGCTCAGGCAATAGGAAACGATGCTTTCCGAAATGTTGACAGCATCGCGCCTGCTGGTGAGTGTGGCGAGATATTTATCCTCATCCGGTACATCAAAATCTTCGGGCAGCATCAGCAGGCTTTCCAGAGCAGGACGGGGTGACCTGCGGGACAGGCCGATCCACAGCAGCGTGAGAATCAATACGGTTCCTTTGCCCAGAAAGAAGGAAACGCAAAGGCCATGGAAACCCATGATGTTGAGAAGAAAGAGCGCCCAGAGCACCAGCATTCCAAAACCATCCATAAAGCTGATGATCTGCGTAACAAGCTTCCTGTTCGTACTCTGCATATAGTTTGCAATGATGATATTCATCGTATACGGCAGCAGCCCCAGCGTATACCAGCGTAGTCCGGAAACGGCTTCGGAATAAGCTCCTGATGTGACAGGAATATATAAACGGACCAGCAGCGGCGACAGAATCATCACAATGACGACTGCCGCCAGGGTGATCAGGCATCTCAGTATGAGCATGTACCGCATAAATCTCAGCAGAGAATCCTTGTCTTCTTCACCGTAAAAAACGCCGGCTCCCATCAGCGTTGCCTGGCCGAAGGCCTTCGGAAGGGAACTGAGGAAGGCACTCATGTTGTTGACAGCAGACCAGGCGACGATACCTGCCGCACCGCCCCATTGCAATGCCAGCGCATTATAGCAGAAATTTCTGAGCATGGTAGCGGCTCTGCTGGAAACAGCAGGGAGACCGTTTGGCAGCGTGCTTTTCAGCCCACTGAAGGAGAAGCAGGGACGGAAGATGGTTTTTTTCCTGTGGAAGTGTCCGGACAGGAAGAACGTTCCGCAGATATAGCTGACGGTTGTAACCGTACCGACACCGAACAGCCCCCAGTCCGTCAGAGTGACCACCATCAGATCTCCGGCCAGATTAACAATACAGATAACATAAGCGCCTGTCAGCACACGCTTTCTGCCGCCGTCCAGCTGAACAATACCGTTCAGCAGTGCAGTCAGCATCATGGCGGGAATACCGAGCGACATGCCACGTACATATTCAAACATGCCGGACATGAATTCCACACCGTTTCCTGCAATCAGGAATCCGGTTGCCTGCGGGAAAAAGGCCAGAAGCAATGTGGTGGCGCCGCCTGCAATAAGGCACAGTGTAAAACAGGCGGAAAACCGTTGGTTTGCTTCCATGGCTTTTCCTGCGCCGATAAGACTGCTGCAGGTCACTACGCAGCCGGTCGCGATCACGCTGCCGGCCAACTCAATCAGATTAGCCAGAGGGCTGCTCAGACTGAACGCGGCAAAGGCTTTTTCATTGAGAAAGTTACTGATGATCAGGCCGTCAAGAATTGATCCGATCAGCGCAGTCATCAGGGAAATGAGTGATACCGAAAACAGACCGTTTACGACGCTGAGGATGATCCGGTCTTCCTTTTTCCCGGAGTCAAGCTTTAATCCTGACAGATTCATCTTCATAAGCTTCCTTTTTCCGGACGGTAAATTTAACGTAATATTTCAGAATGGACAGACCGCACAGGGCGTTTGTTTTTCAATATGACACAAGAAACTAATTAATGAACGGATTTTATCACAAAGCATCAGAAATTACAAATTACAGAGGAGAGCTCGTTTTTTCGCTGTTATGGAAACGAAAAGAGGCCCGGAAACCGGAGCAGCGTTCATTCCGGTTTCCGGGTCTTATCTTTATTTTTTACGGCATTGCACGGGCAGGATGATTTCTGTATTCTGAAGGCTTTTGTGCTTACAGCGCCATCATCCACTCATATTCGCAGGATTTGCAGCGATAGCATGGAGGGGTGCCGATGTCTGCCGGTCCGACCAGCTGCAGATTCCTGCTATGACACACGGGACAATGGGGGGTATCTTCATATACACCGCCGGCCACATGCTGCAGTTCTTTTTTGTTCAGCTTTTTTTCTGTGGTATTCATCATTTTTTCCTCCCGGATTTTCTTTTTATTGAGCTCAACTTTGTATATTTAATCAGAAACTGTATTCAGCGACCAGCAGGCCGTTGCACATATAGACCATAACGGTCCGGTTGATGTTGTCCCTGTGGTAGATGTATCCGTCTTCATCCTCCCACTCTTCGCAGGGCATCAGCTTGTACTCTTCCACATACTGGGCACCGTTCTCATTACGGACGCTCAGGCGGCCGATTTTGCGGTCTCCCAGCGGGAGCAGATGCTCAATGCGAATGAGCTTGGTTCCGTCCTCCAGGATGCTTGTCGTGGTAATTACCTGTTCGGCACCGGCAAACGCGGGGATCATCAGCCCCAGGACCATCAGGATCACAGTTACGATACTTACCAGCTTCTTCATTTTCTTTACCTTCCTTTCAAAGCCCTATCAGTTTGGGGCTTGCTCTTTCTTCTGCCGGGCCTCATCGGCCTGACACCTGTTAATACGCATTTCAACGGAAGGTGGCAGTAAATTTAAAACGTATACAGTATACATAAAAGAAAGCTTTTCTGTTTGTTTGCCAAAGTGATTTCTGCCTCTACACCCCAAGGCGGGAATGCAGGCGATTTAATTGCCTGTATGACAGAAAAAAGCATCACCAAAGCGCGGCTCTGGTGATGCTCATAATACGATTAACTCCCGGTTCTTTTTCATCATCCTGTCATGGATCTTTATGCAGGGGAGGCAGCTCGTGAATGTCATAGGTTTCATAATAGATCGCAAAGGCTGTTTCCACATTCCCGGACAGTTCAATCAGCGCTCCGGCCTGGAACATGGTGGAGAGCGTACCGCCAGGCGCATGCCACGCAGCATTGCTGACGACTTCTATCGAGCTGTCCCGCAGAATTGCTTCTGCCCCAAACAGCAGGGCTCCTGTGGCGATGTGATAATCGCTGGAGATGATGGCGATCTGCTTTACCTGCGGATACTGCTCTTCCAGAATATCGAAGGTAAAAAGGGCATTCTGAGCAGTTGTCACAGAATGATCCTCGACAATCACCCTCGCGGAATCAACACCCTGCGATATCAGCCATTCCGCCATCCGGCCAGCCTCTGTTGCAGACGGATTGTCCGCGGCTGTGCCTCCTCCTGTGCAGATGATGGTCGCGTTTGGGTATTGCTCCGATGCCCGGAGCAGTACTTTCAGCCGTTCAATCAGTTCGTCCCGCATCGTTCCGTCCGGGTTCAGCTGGAAACCGAGTGCAACCAGACAAAGCGAATCATCCGGCATCAGCGAATCCGGAAGAGAATCATTCACAAGAACCGGAGCTTCCCAAAGGTCCATGATGTGCGACCACTTTTCACCGAGAGACGAATCAATGGAGTACAGGATGGACAATGCCTCCTCATCCCTGGTCTGGTCAGCGGCATAGGATACAACGATCCGTTCAATCAAAGACCGGGTCGTCACTTTCTCCTCAGCTGCAACGGAACAGAACGCAGCAGCAATCAGGCTGCATACGAGCATCATGGCGAAGACTCTGTGTTTCATCCGGGAACTCCCTCCTTGTTCCTGCAAAGCTAAATTCAAAAACTTCTTTTATCGTTTGAATTTCTATTGGAGAGTTATTGCCAAATTGGCAAACATAAAACCCTAGGAACGTTGATTTTCCTAGGGTTTTAACGCGGAGAAGCCGGGATTTGAACCCGGGCTGCCATCACTGACACTACTCCCTTAGCAGGGGAGCCCCTTCGGCCACTTGGGTACTTCTCCAGGGTCGGTTGGCGGAGCGAGAGGGATTCGAACCCCCGGTACCTTTCGGTATCACTGGTTTTCAAGACCAGCGCCTTCAACCGCTCGGCCATCGCTCCAGGTTCAACCAGCCCGAATATATTATCACGGCTTTCGATCTGAGTCAAGATCTTTTTTGATTTATATGACGCTGACTGTATACGCCGGAAAGCAACAGGGATATCCATACCCAGGCGAGACCGATGCAGGAGAAAAAGCCGGGACTGTCAAATTTATAGCAGACAGAACGAGAATCCGGTGATCTGATCACTTAATCTGAAAGCAGGGCAGCGGAGAATGAGAAAGCAAAGATTTGGAAGCCGGGAAGTATCGGTGATTGGACTGGGCAGCAGCGAATTCGGCGGGAAATGCCCTGAGAGTCTTGCAAGAGAATTCATGGATACATATACAGAGCTTGGGGGCAATTTCATTGATACCGCCCGGGTGTATGGGGATTTTGTGACTCCCAGGAACGGTGAAAGCGAAAAGGTGATCGGCAGATGGATGTCAGACAGGCATTGCCGTGATCAGATATTCGTCAGTACGAAAGGGGGACATCCGCCGCTCACAGATATGCACAGGAGCAGACTGAGCCGGGAAAATATCCGGAACGATTTGGCAGAAAGCCTGGAAAACCTGCAGACGGATCATGTTGATATCTATTGGCTTCACAGGGATGACATAAGCCGTCCTGTCGGTGAAATCATGGAGTCCCTGCAAACCCTCATTGATGATGGAACAACACGGATGATCGGTGTTTCCAACTGGCGTCCGGCCAGAATCATGGAAGCGCTCACATTTTCCAGAGGACACGGGCTGACGCCGCTGTCCGCCAATCAGCCGCAGTTCAGTCTGGCTGTGCAGGCGTCGTTTGCGGACCAGACGCTTGTAACCATGGATAATGAAATGTACTGCATGCATCTGAAAACCGGAATGGTTTGCTGCTGTTTTTCCTCTCAGGCCCGCGGCTTTTTCACCAGGCTGGATAAAAACAGCCCTGAAAATCTTCCGGATGGCCTGAAAAAACAGTATCTTTGCCCGGAAAATCTTGCAATTTATGCCCGGATGAAGAAAATACAGCAGGAGACCGGACTGGATATTCAATCCATTGCGCTGAGTTTTCTGACCAGCCAGCCATTTCCGACTTTTGCCCTGGCCGGGGCCAGCAGGATTGAGCATATCCTGTCACTCAAAAATGCCGGGGACGCTGTGCTGAATACCGAACAGATCAGCAGGCTGCGCTCCTTTACTGACACATGACCGTATGGAATACGATAAAAACAGAACGAACCGAAAGAAGCCTGCACCCTGAACAAGCGGCGCTCTTCTCATAAGCATATTTTTATGTATAATATTTATCAGAACACAATGAAGGGGTGAGAGAACATGGCCGAGATTCTGACTTTCCGCAGATCCGCTACCGGCGTCTGGGGCTATGATTTCTACACCCCGGAGCATGAGCAGTTCGGCTATGTCCGGTCCCCTGTAATGCCGGCATCCCCGGTGAATATTTTCAGTCAGTCCAATCAGTGGTTCAGCCGCTTTGATATGGACAATACTGTCGTTCCGGGTACCAGCAGACGCGTCAGGGACAATGTAACAGGGCGGGAAATGTACCGCCTGATATACTGGGAGCCGGGGCTTTATCAGGTCCGGGCCGGAGAGGATTCAGTCCGCGTGGAAATACGGGACGGGAAATATCTTTTCGGGCAGCAGGGCATGCCGGTTACGGCTCTGACGGAGCGGATCGGCGAGGCGGACTGGATGCCGGTTACCGGAGAGCTGGAGACGGAACCGTTTTTCAGAACGCTGTTTTTCGAGGACGTTCCGGAAGGGTACATGCTGATGGCGCTATCCTTTCCTGCCCTCAGGTTTTTCTGAACTGCGGCAAAACACAGCAGATGATCTGTAAAAAATACGGAGGGACTGGTAATGAACAAAAAAGCAAAAGGCTGGACGATCCTGATTGTTATTCTCGTGATTCTGATCGGAGGTGTTTTCCTGTTCTGGGAAGCGACGCACGGAAACCGCCAGCTGGTAGACCTGAAGAACCGTTTCGACAGGGCATATATCACGCTGCCGAACGGCGAATATATAGAAGGAAAGGTGTCCTCCTGGACTGATTACGCGGATTCAGACGTGGTACAGGTGACGATAGACGGGAAGACTTATCTGACCAGTTATGTCAATGTCATTCTGATAGATGACTGACAGATAAAGAAAAAATGAGAACGGCTTCAGCACCGCAATATCGCAGTTCTGAAGCCGTTTGTATTTCGGGATTATCCGGGACACATTGCTCTGAGAAAACAGGCCAAACCTGATTCTTTATGTTTTCGGGTGCGGACCGAAAAAATGCGAACCGATCATCCCGACAACGATCAGTACCACCAATATCACAATGAAGACGATGATTCCTTCTTTTGAAAAGACATTGTCGTCTTTTTGTCCGGGAACCAATGGGTCATCTTTATGCATGAAGGGAAGCCAGCCTCCCGCGCTTCTGTTTGTTTTCAACTGAACTTCTCCTTTTTTTCATACTTTCATGGGTTCTGATCTCCACATGAGGAAAGCGGCCATTCTGCGGGAAGACCTCAGTCATTTTTTCCGATAAAGAACAGGACTAAGCCGGTCAGGAATAGTATTGCCGCCAGCAGGAAGAGCCAGATCACCATGATACCATGGCCGTAGAAGGGCTGACGATACTGAGTGATTTTACCAGCCCATCGACCGGTATGCGGGATGTTGGCGTCGATGGACTGGATCACAAACACTGCCAGCAATACGCCGAGAATGACCATGATCAGGCCGATGACTGTCTTCTTATTCCACCTCATGGGAAACTCCTTTCCTGTAACATGTACAATTCAGAAACCGTACCATAGGAATTACCTGACATATGTGTACCGGAAGAAGAGGCAAAGATGAAAATCCATTTACGCCTCTTTATCTGCAGTATATCCTTTTCAGAATAAAAATACATGGTTGAAAAAGAAAAATATAACATGAAAAAAGACTTCTGACAGAAAAATAGATGTTTATTTTACATGAACATCCATCTGCGGGTAAGGAATCTCTATACCTGCTTTGTCCAGCGCGCGCTTTCCGCCTTCGATGAGGTCCCAGTTGACAGTCCAGTAGTCGGAGGTTTTCGTCCATACGCGTATCATGAAGCGGAGACTGCTGTCGCCGCATTCGGAAAGCTTCACAACCGGAGCAGGATCGGAAAGAATGCCGGATGTTTCCGCAATCACTCCGCTCAGAACCTGAATGGCCTGATCCAGATCCGTCTGATAGCTGACACCGAAAAAGACATCCAGACGCCGGGTACCTTCGCGGGTGAAATTAACGATAGCAGTATTGGTCAGATTGCTGTTGGGCATGGAAATATGGCGGTTGTCCGGGGACGCCAGCTCCGTATAGAAGACACCGATACTCTGCACGGTTCCTTCCGTATCGCCGATTTTAATATAATCACCGGCCTTGAACGGCTTCAGCAGCAGAATGGTCATACCGCCGACGAAGTTGCTGAGGGCTCCCTGCAGGGCAAGACTGATCGCAACTCCGGCGGAGGCGAGCAGTGTGATGAAACTGGTCATGGGAATGCCCATGACTGTGGCGGCAGTCAGTATCACAATGATCCGGAGCAGCAGCCTTGTCAGATTCAGCAGGAATCCCTTCAGGGTTGACTCCATTCTGACAAACCGGCTGTTCTTTTCCATAAAGACCAGAATCCAGTGCACCAGGAAGAAGCCGACGATCAGGACGATCAGACCGCCCAGGAGCCTCACGCCCTGCGTTTTGACAGCGCCGACGAGACTGTCCAGAAAGCTGACAATTTTATCCGTTTGCATAAGAGACCTCCTTGTCGGTTGAAATTACAGAGCAGTATCGGGAGAGACAGTCCGGAACGGGAGGAAATCAGGCTGTTACCGGATCCGGATAATCTTCTTTCGGGAAACGTCTGATCAGCCGGAGCGCATAGTATAATGCCAGCGGAAAGGAAAGCACATAGGCCAGAGGCTGCGCCTCCTGAATGCCGGCCAGGCCCCGGATCGCGGAAAGGATCAGCAGGGAAGGAATAAAGAACAGACCGCTGCGGGCGGAGGAGAGCAGGGAAGCACCCAGCCGGTTTCCCGTGCTTTGATAAAGCATTTCCACCGCCATGGTAAAGGGCAGAAAAAGAAGCGTCAGCAGCTGCAGCTTCAGCGCCCGGGTTCCGATTTCAATGACCCGCGGATCGTTCCGGAAAACGGCAACCAGCTGATCGGAAAATACCAGTCCGACCGCCGACATCAGAATCAGGATCGCCTCCGCCATCATGACAGTTGTCCAGAAAGCGCTGCGCAGGCGCGCATATTTTTTCGCGCCGAAATTATAAGCGCAGACAGGCTGAAAGCCCTGCCCGATGCCTAATGCCAGTGCAAAGACAAAAAAGGAGATTCTGGAGACGATACTCATGGCGGCGACGGCCTCATCGCCGAAAACGGAGGCGTTACTGTTCAGCAGAATGGTAGCGACACTGTTCAGCACCTGCCGGACCATGCTGGGGAAACCGGTTGTAATGATGTTGCCGACGGTTTTCGGCCTAAGATCCACATGACGGAGGGAAAGCTGAATCGTCACCTTGCGCCGCAGAAACATGCTCAGCAGAATCAGGAAGGATACAATCTGGCTGAAAGCGGTAGCCATGGCCGCGCCGGCGATGCCGAGATTCAGAACAAACATCAGCAGCGGATCCAGCACAATGTTCAGAATGGCACCGGTCATCAGACCGATCATTCCCAGGGAAGCCTTCCCCTCAAAACGCAGCAGGTTGTTCAGCGTATATCCGCCAGTCATGGCGGGAGCAGCAATCAGAATCCAGGTCAGATACTGCCTTGCATAGGGAGCGATGGTTTCGGTACTGCCCAGCCAGAGAATAATTCTGTCAAGAAGAGGCAGGGTGACCAGGCTCATCAGCACGCCGAAACCGAATGAACAAAGGATTCCTGTTGAAGCAATCCGGGAGGCTCTGGTTTCATCCTTCGCTCCGAGCAGCCTGGCTGAAATACTGCCCGCGCCCTGACCGAACATAAACCCAACAGCCTGAATAATGGACATATAACCAAAGATGACGCCGACAGCGCCGCTCTGGCTGGTACCCAGACGGCCGACAAAGGCGGTGTCCACAAGATTATAGATGTTCGTGACAAGCATGCTGAGAATGGTGGGCACGGAGAGTACGGCGATCAGTTTCGTAATGGATTCTTTCGTCATCCGGTCATACTGGGACCGGTAAGCGCCGGAATGATTCTGCATGGATTCGGTTCCTCCTGAGAATGCGCCGATATTTTTGCATGAAACCGGTGCGGCTCGGGTTCTGTCAGTTTCTGTCAGATACTATTTTATCAAAAGCGCTCAAAATAGAAAAGCAGGAACTTTATTATACGGGGAAGCTGCTTTTTTTCGGAAAACATTCTGACATAAACGGCTTCCGGTTGACTGGTTTCAAAGGAATATGGTATACTTCAGGCAGTACAATATGCCGCAGCGGCTGACCGATTCGGATTCCCGGCGGCGAATAAAAACAGAAAAGGGGAACATCCAGATGACAGAAATGATGCAGCAGCTCAAGAAAATCGGTATCGTGCCGGTTGTGGTTCTGAATGACGCAGAGGACGCGCTGCCCCTGGGCGAACAGCTGATGGCCGGCGGACTGCCCTGCGCGGAAGTCACTTTCCGGACCGCGGCGGCGGAGGAATCCATTCGCAGAATGGCAAAAGCCTATCCTGACATGATCATCGGCGCGGGCACCGTGCTGACCTGCGAGCAGGCGGACCGGGCCATTGATGCCGGCGCAAAATTCATTGTGAGTCCCGGCTTTAACCCCAAAGTGACGGAATATGTGCTGAAGAAGGGCGTTCCCATGACCCCCGGCGTCTGCACTCCCACGGAAATTGAGGCCGCCCTGCAATTTGATCTGGACGTGCTGAAGTTCTTCCCGGCGGAACCCAGCGGCGGCCTGAAGATGATTAAAGCCCTGACGGCGCCTTATGTGAATCTGCAGTTCATGCCCACCGGCGGCATCAGCGCGGCAAACGTGCGCGACTATCTGGCCTATGACCGGATCGTTGCCTGCGGCGGCAGCTGGATGGTGGCCGGCAGTCTGGTGAAGGAACATAAGTTTGATGAAATCGGTGCGCTGGTGAGGGAAGCGGCCGCGATCGTGAAGGAAATCAGAGGATAATTCCTGATTTCAGGAAGCAGCTTCGGCTCGGGCCGGAGCTGCTTTTAATTATTCGAAACGTATCTGAACGGAGCCGCAGTGAATTCATGGAACGGATATTGCCTCCGGATCAGAAAACAGGTATAATGCACACGGTTGCAGAAAATACCGTTTTCGGTACAGATAAGGGGGAGGACGGCATCCATGGAGATTACCAAAGACATCCGTTACGCAGGTGTGAATGACCATCAAATCGACCTTTTTGAAGGACAATATACCGTGCCGAACGGAATGGCATACAATTCCTATGTTATTCTGGACGATCAGACTGCCGTGATGGATACGGTGGACCAGCGTTTCACGCACGAATGGCTGGACAACGTCGCAAAAGCGCTGGCCGGCAGGAAACCGGACTATCTTGTGGTGCAGCATATGGAGCCCGACCACAGCGCGAATATTGTCAATTTCATGAAGGTTTATCCCGAAGCCAGAATCGTATCCTCCGCCAAGGCGTTTGCCATGATGAAGAATTTCTTCGGCGTTGAGTTTGAGGACAGGAGGATCGTAGTAAAGGAAGGAGACCAGCTGAAGCTGGGACGGCATGAACTGAACTTTGTCGGCGCACCGATGGTTCACTGGCCTGAGGTGCTGATGACCTATGACAGCACGGACAAGGTGCTGTTTTCCGCCGACGGATTCGGAAAGTTCGGTGCGCTGGACGTTGAAGAGGACTGGGCATGCGAGGCCCGCAGGTATTATTTCGGCATTGTCGGAAAATACGGCGCACAGGTGCAGGCAGTGCTGAAAAAAGCAGCGAACCTGGACATTCAGACGATCTGTCCGCTGCACGGACCGGTGCTGAAGGAAAACCTGGGATACTACCTGAACCTTTATCAGACCTGGAGTACCTACGGTGTCGAAAGCGAAGGCATTGTCATCGCCTATACGTCTGTTTACGGCCATACCCGGAAGGCCGTGGAGCAGCTGGCTGAGAAGCTGCGTACAAAGGGCTGCCCGAAGGTCGCGGTAAACGATCTTGCCCGGTGCGATATGGCTGAAGCCGTGGAAGACGCATTCCGTTACGGCAGGCTGGTACTGGCTACCACGACCTACAATGCCGACATCTTTCCCTTTATGCGGACCTTTATTGAGCATCTGACAGAACGGGGATACAAAAACCGTACGGTGGGCCTGATTGAAAACGGCAGCTGGGCTCCCCAGGCTGCCAAGGTGATGACAGGGATGCTGGAGGGCTGCAAAAACCTGACGATTCTGGACCCGGTTGTGAAGATCACTTCCGCACTGAATGATACAAGCTCCCAGCAGCTGGAGGATCTGGCAAACGAGCTGTGCAAGGATTATTTGGCGCAGCAGGACCAGACCGCAAACAAGAATGACCTGACCGCGCTGTTCCGGATCGGATACGGCCTGTATGTCGTTACCTGCAACGACGGGACGAAGGACAACGGACTGATTGTCAACACGGTCAGCCAGGTGACGGATTCCCCGAACCGGATCGCGGTGTGCATCAACAAGAAGAATTATTCCCACCATGTGATCCAAAAGACCGGAATCATGAACGTGAACTGCCTGGCCACAGACGCGCCGTTCAGCGTGTTTGAAAACTTCGGGTTCCAGAGCGGACGCACGGCGGACAAGTTCGCGGGATGGGAAAAACTCCGGTCTGACAACGGACTGGTTTTCCTGCCTAAATACATCAACGCGTTCATGTCCCTGAAGGTGGAACAGTACGTGGATCTGGATACTCACGGCATGTTCATCTGCACGGTCACCGAGGCGCGCGTCATGTCCGACCGGCCGACCATGACCTATACCTATTATCAGGAGAACGTGAAGCCGAAGCCCCAGACGGAAGGGAAGAAGGGCTGGGTCTGCAGGATCTGCGGTTACATCTATGAAGGTGAGGAGCTTCCTCCGGACTTTATTTGCCCGCTGTGCAAACATGGAGCAGCGGATTTTGAACCGATCAGCTGAGCTGATGCTTTCTGAAGCCGGATGTAAAAAAACATCCGGCTTTTTGCTGTTCAGACCCTTGTATTTCCATGTGTTCAGTGCTAAAATGCCGGAGGCTCAAAACGCAGGCCGGATTTTCGGCCGCGTGAGGGCTTTTTGTATGGAAAGGAAGTCTTATCTGTCATGCAAACCCTGTTGCTGGTTGCTGTTGCGCTGTTTGCGGGCCTGCTGATGACCCGTCTGTTTGTGAAATTTCATCTGCCGGACGTAACCGCGTATCTGGTTACCGGTGTGCTGATCGGTCCGTGCGTGCTGGGGCGCATCGGCATTCCCGGCCTGGGATTCCGGACCTTTGCAGAGGTGGAGTCCCTGGGCCTGATCAACGATGTTGCCCTGGGTTTCATCGCCTTTGCCATCGGGCACGAGTTCCGTCTGTCTGCACTGAAACAGACCGGAAAGCAGGCAACAATCATCGGTATTCTGCAGGCAGTAATCACCACCATCTTTGTGGATATCGCGCTGGTAGCTCTGCATTTTGCCATGCCGGACCTGCTGAGCATACCGGTGGCTATTACCCTCGGCGCGATCGCCGCGGCCACCGCTCCGGCCGCAACGCTGATGGTTGTGCGTCAGTACAAGGCAAAGGGGCCGGTGACCGACGTGCTGCTGCCGGTTGTCGCACTGGACGACGCGGTGGGCCTGGTGATTTTTGCCATCTCGTTCGGAACCGCCCAAGCCATGATCAATGGAACGACACATATCGCCGCGCTGATCATTGAGCCGCTGGGAGAGGTGATCCTGTCTGTACTGCTGGGCGGTGCGGTCGGGTTCGGCCTGACCTATCTCGAGCGTTTTTTCCACTCCCACAGGAACCGGAATGCGCTGATCGTGGGCAGCGTGATTCTTACAGTAGCGCTGAGCCAACTGAAGTTTGAGGTTGGGTCTTTTACCTTTGGCTTTTCCTCCCTGCTGGTATGCATGATGCTGGGCACTGTGTTCTGCAATTTCTGCCCGCTGAGCGAGGATCTGATGCTGCAGGCGGACAGATGGAGCGGCCCGGCACTGACGCTGTTCTTCGTGCTCAGCGGCTCCGCGCTTCAGTTTGATGTTTTCGGTCAGGCAGCGGTCGTTCTGATCGGCGTCGCGTATATCCTGGCCCGCTCCCTGGGCAAATACTGCGGTGCGAGATGGAGCTCCAGGCTGGCGCAAAGCCCGGAAACGGTGAAAAAGTACCTGGGCATCACACTGCTGCCGCAGGCCGGTGTGGCGCTGGGCATGTGCACCACCGCAGCCCGGACAATGGGCGCGGAGGGCGGCCTGATCCGCAATATCATCCTTTTCTCCGTGCTGATCTATGAACTGGTCGGCCCCAGCCTGACAAAGATGGCCCTGACAAAGGCGGGAGACATTCAGGAGAAATCCAAGGAACTGGAACACCGGAGAGAAAAGCTGCTGCAGGAGGTTGACAAGCCTGTGCCGCCTGCTTTTGACAAGTAAAAAACAGCCCGGAACGCTGCGTTCCGGGTATTTTATTATTACGGGAGGACTTACGGCGCCAGAAGCCGGTCGAGATGGTTGATATCCACCAGCCGTGTGTTCCTGGCGGAAAAACGTGAGCCGAGGATATCCATCAGCGCATTGGCCGTATCCAGGGAGGTCAGGCACGGGATACCGAGTACCATTGCCCTGCGGTGCAGAACGGTATAATCTCCGACGGTATCGTCCTTAACAGCGCCGGTATAGATAATATAGTTTACAGCGCCCTTTTCCATCAGATGCGTGATATCGTCACTGATGGATGGGTCGGCCACCGGGCTGACACGAATGCCCACGGAGGAAATTGCCCGGGCAGTATCTTTGGTGGCATACAGGTGAATGCCCAAATCATAGCAGCGGCGGGCGATCATGATCGCGTCCGGAAAGTCCTCATCCTCAACGGAAAGCAGCACGCCGGTCCGGGACTTGTCGCGGACGGTGGGCAGTGAAAATCCTGCCGCCGAAAGCCCTTTGAAAAGCGCTTCCGCCTTGGTCAGGCCGATACCCAGCACCTCACCAGTGGACTTCATTTCCGGACCGAGAATGGAGTCCGCGTCGTTCAGCTTTTCAAAGGAGAAAACCGGCACCTTGATGGCACAGTAGGGCGGGGCGGGGTATGCGCCTGTTCCGTAGCCCATATTCTTCAGGGGTTCGCCCAGCATAGCCCTGGAGGCCAGATCCACCATGGGAATGCCTGTGACCTTGCTGATATACGGAACCGTCCGGGAGGCGCGCGGGTTCACCTCGATCACATACAGCTCCTCGTCATAGATCAGATACTGAATATTGACCAGACCGCGGGTGCCCAGCGCGAGGGCCAGCTTGACAGAAATATCACAGACCCTGGCCAGGGAAGAAGCAGTGAGATTGAAGGGCGGGTAAACAGCAATGGAGTCACCGCTGTGCACGCCGGCCCGCTCGATATGCTCCATGATGCCGGGAATCAGAACATCTGTACCGTCGGAGATCACATCGACCTCCAGCTCGATGCCGGGCAGGTACTGGTCCACCAGAACGGGATTCTCAATGCCGCCTGCCAGGATCCGCTCCATATAGTCGACGGTATGCGCACGGGAACGGGAGATGGTCATGTTCTGTCCGCCGATAACGTATGAAGGCCTCAGCAGTACGGGATAGCCCAGCTCCTCCGCGGCAGCGACAGCCTCCTCCATTGTCCGGACCGCCATGCCGCGGGGACGGCGGATCCCGAACTGCTCCAGCAGTGCGTCGAAGCGCTCCCGGTCCTCGGCGATATCGATGGATTCAGCACTGGTGCCCAGGATGCGGATGCCCTGATGATCCAGAAACTGGGTCAGCTTGATGGCAGTCTGGCCGCCGAAGGCGACCACAACGCCGACAGGCTTCTCCACATCCAGCACGGCCATCACATCCTCAGGCGTCAGGGGCTCAAAGTAGAGGCGGTCGGCGGTGTCATAGTCCGTAGAAACCGTTTCGGGATTGTTGTTGATGATTACGACGTCATAACCGAGGCTGCGCAGTGTCCAGACGCAGTGAACAGAACTGTAATCGAACTCGATGCCCTGGCCGATGCGGATGGGACCGGAGCCAAGCACAACGATGACAGGCTTTCCGGACCTGGACAGGGTTCTGGATTCGCAGTACGCATCACAGCATGAATAGAAATACGGCGTTTCAGCGGCGAATTCCGCTCCGCATGTATCCACCATTTTATAGCTGTATTTCCAGCCGGGAAGTTCCCCGGCGCCGGAAAGGCGGCGTATGGCGGAATCGGGATAACCGCAGCGCTTCAGAAGCGGGTACAGCTCAGGCGTGAACCCCTCCCGGACGAGCCGGAGCTCAAGCTCCGCCAGGCCGCGGAGACGGTACAGGAACCAACGGTCAATCCGGGTGATCTCAAAAATCTCCTCCACCGAAAGGCCTTTTTTCAGTGCCTCAAAAACCGTGAAAAGGCGGTGATCATCCTGCTGGGCGAGGCGAACCCGGATATCATCTTCCGTCAGCGGGGCGGCATTCAGGGTGTCCAGACCAATCTCCGCGCCGCGGACAGCCTTCATCAGGGCTTCCTCAAAACGCTGGCCGATCGCCATGACTTCACCGGTGGCCTTCATCTGGGTGCCCAGGCGGCGGCTGGATCCGTGAAACTTGTCGAAGGGCCACTTGGGAAACTTGACAACCACATAGTCCAGCGCAGGCTCAAAGCATGCGCAGGTTTTTTTCGTAATATCGTTGGGGATTTCGTCCAGGGAATAGCCCAAGGCGATCCGCGTCGTAATCTTTGCAATCGGATATCCGGTTGCCTTGCTGGCCAGAGCAGAGGAGCGGCTGACCCGGGGATTGACCTCGATGACCGCATACTCAAATGAATCCGGATTCAGGGCAAACTGGCAGTTGCATCCGCCTACGATCCCGATGGAGGAGATAATTTCCAGAGAGGCAGAGCGGAGCATCTGGTATTCCTTGTCCGAGAGCGTGAGGGCGGGGGCCACAACCACGCTGTCACCGGTATGGATGCCGACAGGATCCACGTTTTCCATGGAGCATACAGCGATTGTATTGCCCAGGGCATCACGCATGGTTTCAAACTCAATTTCCTTCCAGCCGGAAATGCATTTTTCCACCAGAATCTGATGAATGGGAGAGGCGTCCAGACCAGACCGCGCAATCTGGCGCAGCTCTCCGGCATCCGCAGCAATGCCGCCGCCGCTTCCCCCCAGCGTGTAAGCTGGACGGACGATCACGGGGTAACCGATATGTCCGGCGGCAGAAAGAGCGTCAGGAACGGTCTCCGCTATCTCAGAGGGGACGCAGGGCTGGCCGATGCGCCGCATGGTGTCCCGGAACTGCTCCCGGTCCTCCGCACGCTGAATGGCCTCGATCGGAGAGCCCAGCAGTCTTACGTTGAACTCACGAAGCGTGCCATCCTTGTCCAGCTGCATGGCAAGAGTCAGCGCAGTCTGGCCGCCGAGACCGGCCAGCAGACCGTCCGGGCGCTCTGCTTCGATGATCCGGCGAAGTGTTTCGGGGTTCAGGGGCTCCAGATAGATTTCATCGGCAAGATGTCTGTCTGTCATGATTGTCGCGGGGTTGGAGTTCACCAGAACGACATTGACACCCTCTTCCTTCAGCACGCGGCAGGCCTGGGCGCCGGCATAGTCAAATTCCGCCGCCTGCCCGATCACGATGGGACCGGAACCAATGACGAGCACCTTGCGGATGGATGTATCCTTAGGCATGGACGTCACCTTCCTTTCCGGTCCTGCGCATCATATCGCAGAAGTGATCAAAGAGGAAACCGGTGTCCCTTGGACCGGAAGCGGCTTCCGGATGAAACTGGACAGTAAAGCATTGCAGCTCCGGATAGGACATCCCCTCGCATGAACCGTCATTGGCGTTGACAAAGGATTGCGTTCCGGTGCCGTTCAGCGTTTCCGCGATCACGGCGTAGCCATGGTTCTGGCTGGTGATCCATGTACGGCCGGTGGACAAATCCCGGACCGGCTGATTGCCGCCGCGGTGGCCGTATTTCAGCTTTACAGTGTCTCCGCCCAGCGCCAGGGCGGTCAGCTGATGCCCGAGACAGATACCGAATACCGGGAGCTTTCCCAGCATTTTCCGGATCTGCTGAATCTGGAATGTGTTTTCCTTCGGATCACCCGGACCGTTGGACAGCATAACACCGTCCGGACGTGAAGCCAGTACGGTTTCCGCCGGGGTGGCTGCAGGATAAACCGTCACCTCGCAGCCGCGGGACTGCAGGGACCGGATGATGTTGCGCTTGGCGCCGTAGTCCATCAGCGCCACATGATATCTGCAGACATCCTGAGCGGGATAGACACAGGAGGCGGCACAGGTCACAGAGGATACTGCGCCGGAAACCGTGAAGGCCTTCAGAGCGGAAAGATCCTCCGGCACTTCATCACAGATCATGGCGTTCATGACGCCTTCCTCGCGCGTCAGGCGGACAATTTCCCGGGTGTCCACGCCGCACAGACCGGGAATGCCATGCGCGGTCAGATATTCATTCAGCGTGTACTGGGAACGGAAATTTGAGGGATCGTCACAAAGCTCCCGTACAATATACCCCAGCAGTGCGCTGCGGCCTTCGAAATCTTCTTCGATCACTCCGTAATTCCCTATGAGCGGGAAGGACTGAGTGACAATCTGTCCGTAATAGCTGGGATCTGTCAGCGTCTCCAGATAGCCCTCCATTCCGGTGGTGAATACCAGTTCCCCCACGCGGTTCAGCGGGGCCCCTATCCGGCGCCCCTCAAAGATCCTTCCGTTGCTCAGAACCAGATAAGCCATATCTTTCCTCCCGGTCAGGACGGTTTGACACAGTCCAGAATCACATCCGCCGCCTTTTCCAGAAGTGCGTCCGGAATGTTCAGCGCGGGCAGCAGCCTGACCTTGCCTTTGGCTGTCAGACAGAGCACGCCCTTCGCCATGCAGTCCGCGACGACTTCCGCCGCGGGACGGACGGTCTGCAGCCCCAGCATGAGCCCCAGGCCGGTCACAGACTGGATGCCCGGCGCGCCGGTAAACCGCTGCTTCAGCCATTCTCCCTTCCGGGCAACCTCGCTCAGCAGATCCGGTGTCAGCCGGTTCAGCACGGACAGCGCACCGGCGCAGGCAACGGGATTGCCTCCGAAGGTGGAGCCGTGGTCGCCCCAGGACAGGACGTCGGCAACCTTTGAGGAGAGCAGCGTCGCGCCAAGCGGAAGACCGCCGGCAAGCCCCTTGGCGGTGGAAATCACATCCGGCTTCAGGCCGAATTGCGTAAAGGCATACAGAGAGCCGGTACGGCCGTTGCCGGTCTGCACTTCGTCCACCAGGAGCAGAATATCCTGCTCCTCCACAAACCGCTGCAGGGCGGCAGCAAAGGAGGGCTCCAGAGGAATGACGCCCCCTTCACCCTGAATGCACTCGATCATGACGGCAGCCACGTTTCCGTCGGCACACAGCTTTTCCAGAGAAGCCATATCACCCGCGCGGATATGAGAGAAGCCCGGAGTCAGCGGCTGGAAAAGCTCATGAAAATGATCCTGACCTGTAGCCGCCAGAGTGGTCAGTGTGCGGCCGTGGAAGCTGCCCTCCAGCGTGACAATGGAGGAGCAGGCCGGACCGTGATGCTCCGCGGCCCATTTCCGCGCCACCTTGATTGCGCATTCATTGGCTTCCGCACCGGAATTGGAAAAGAATACCCGGGAAAAGCCGGTCCGGGAACACAGCGCCTCAGCCAGGTCGGCACAGGGAGCGGTATAATACAGATTTGACATGTGCTGCACCTTATGCAGCTGAGCCTCCACAGCTCCGATCCAGACCGGATCCGACACACCGAAGGATGTTACGGCGATGCCGGATCCCAGATCGATATATTCCTTTCCCTGGGTGTCAATGACCAGGGATCCCTTTCCGGAAATGATTTCCACCGGAAAACGTTTGTAGGTATGGGCCACATAGGCCTGATCCTTTTCCATGACTGTCATATGCGTATCCCTCCCAGAACAGGCGTTTGTTGCGGAACGGTTCACTGTGCGGGCCGGACCATTGTACCGGCGCCTTCATCCGTCAGAAGCTCAGTCAGAATGGCGTGGGGGACGCGGCCGTCCATAATGATCACATTTTTGACACCCTCCCGCAGAGCTCTGGCGCAGCATTCAACCTTGGGAATCATGCCTCCGGAAATAATCCCCCTGTCATACAGGGAGGGCAGCTCGTTCAGCGTGATTTCCGGAATCAGGGTGGAAGGATCATTCCGGTCCAGCAGCACACCGGCGATATCTGTCATCATAATCAGGCGCTCCGCGTTCAGCGCGCCGGCAATACAGGCGGCAGCCGTATCCCCGTTGATGTTGTAGGCGTTGCCCTGCTTGTCGCAGCCTACGGTGGAAACGACCGGAATATAGCCGTTATTCAGCAGATCCGTAACCGGCTGAATGTGTACCTTCTGTATTTCACCGACGAAGCCCAGACGCTCGTCCTTCATGGTACACTGCAGCAGCCTGCCGTCCATGCCGGAAAGCCCGACAGCCCTGCCGCCTTTCATTTCCAGCAGATTGACCAGCGTCTTGTTGATCTTGCCGGCCAGCACCATCTGAACAATATCCATGGTCTCCTGGTCGGTCACCCGCAGCCCGTCCACAAACTCCGGCTTTTTACCCAGCCGGTCCATCAGTCCGCTGATTTCCGGTCCGCCGCCGTGAACCAGCACCACCCGGACACCGATCAGCCAGAGCAGCACAATATCCTCCATAACCTGCTGCTTGAGTTGCTCATTGATCATGGCATTACCGCCGTATTTGATTACAACAACTTTACCGTTGTATTTTTTTATGTAAGGAAGCGCGGCGGTCAGTACCTCCGCACGTTCCAGACTGGTGAATTCATTTTCCATACAGCAACCTCCGCAAACGTCCGGGATCAGACTTCGGTTCAAAAAGAATCAGGTCCGGTAATCCCCGTTGATCTTTACATAATCATAGGTCAGATCGCAGCCCCAGGCAGTGGCTTCAGCGCTTCCCATACCCATGTCGCAGGTGATGATGACCTTGTGCCTTGAAAGAAGCTGAAGCGCTTTTTCTTCATCAAAACGCTGCACGCAGCCGTCCCGGTAGAAACAGACTTTGTCCGGTTCGCCGTCAAGCCAGACCTCCAGCCGGTTCAGGTCAAAGTCCGGTCCGGCGTAGCCCAGCGCGCAGAGAATCCGGCCGCAGTTGGCGTCCTTGCCGAAGATCATGGCCTTGACAAGGCTGGAGCAGATGACAGAACGGGCCAATACCCGTGCGTTTTCCTTCGTATCGGCGTTTTTAACCTGCACCTCGATCAGATGCGTGGCGCCTTCGCCGTCCCCCGCCATTTTGACGGCAAGCTCCCGGCAGACTGTAAACAGGGCTTCCCGGAAGAGTGAGAAGCTTTCATCAGCCGCCTGAACCGGCTGATTTCCGGCCAGACCGCTTGCAAGCACCAGCAGCGTATCATTGGTGGAGGTATCCCCGTCGACCGAAATCATGTTGAAGGTATCGGCCACCACTTCGCTGACGGCACGCTGAAGCAGCTCCTGGCTGATGGCACAGTCGGTTGTAAGGTAGGCGAGCATGGTGCACATGTTCGGATGAATCATGCCGGAGCCCTTGGACATTCCTCCCAGATGAACGGTTACGGGACTTTGTCCGTTTTCCGCGGGAAGCTCGAAGGCAACTGCACATTCCTTGCTGATCGTATCTGTTGTCATAATGGCGTGCGCCGCCGAGGAAGCAGCCTCTTCTGTGCCGGAAAGTGACGCGGCCATGCTGTCAATACCTGCCCTGATCCGATCCATGGGCAGGTTCGGTCCGATGACGCCGGTGGAGCCGATCAGCACCTGGGAGGCGGGTACATTCAGCACCTTTTCCATATGTGCGGCGGTTTCCCGGCACTGGCTGAGCCCGGGCTCGCCGGTTGCAGCATTGGCGATGCCGGCATTGACCACGACTGCCCGGGCGGTCGGATGATGATGCACAAGATCCATATCCCAGAGAACAGGCGCTGCCTTGACATGATTGGATGTAAAGGTTCCGGCGGCCGCACAGGGCACAGAGCTGACGATCATGGCCATATCCTGTCTGCCTTTGTACTTGATGCCGGCAGCGCAGCTGGATGCCCGGAAACCTGCGGCAGCAGTGACGCCGCCGGGAATCATACGCATTTTCATTGCTCTTCTCCTATAAAGCGGGTGATATTTTTTTCATTGAGCACAAACTCATAATAATTGACGTCGGAACGCTTCCACCCGATCTGCTTCCAGAAAGCGTTTCCGGCATCGTTGCTGGCAAAGGCAATCAGCGCCACTTTATTGATGCCCAGTGAACGCAGCTGCTGCATGCAATAGCCGACCATACGGGTTCCGATTCCCTGACGACGGTATTCCCTGGCCACACATACGTGGTACAGCGCACCCTGCCTGCCGTCTGATCCGCAAAGAATGGAGCCGACTGCACGGCCGTCTGCCAGACGGGCCACCACACTGGTAGTGGGATTGCGCAGGATAAAACGCTCGATATCCTCTCTGGAGTCATCCAGCGCACGGATACCGAAGCCGCGGATCGTAAGCCACAGCGCGTGCACATCGTCATAATCGGCGGCGGTCATCGGAAACATCCGTACTTCTTCCGGCATGTCAGATCACCAGCCCCGTATCCTCCGGCACGCCAAGAGCCAGATTCATATTCTGGATCGCGGCGCCGGAAGCGCCTTTGCCCAGGTTGTCAAAACGCGCGATCAGCGTTATCCGCTCACCGCCTTCAACCGAAATCTGCAGAATATCCCGTCCGGCCAGCGCGGAAGCTGAAAGGAATCCGGCTTCTCCGCCGGAGGGAACGACCCGGATCAGCTGCTCATCCCGATAATAATCTGCATAGATATCCGGCAGCAGGGAACCTTCCACATTCAGCTGTGAGGCGTGCAGGGGAACGATGACTTCCATCCCGGCATAATACGGGGCCACTACGGGACAGAAAACAGGCGCCTGCGAAAGACCGCAGCAGACCACCATTTCCGGCAGGTGTTTATGGACCTGGGAAAGGCTGTAAAGGCGCGGCGCCTCCAGGAGAGGATTCCTGTCCGCCCCCTCATATTCCGCGATCATCTTTCTGCCGCCGCCGGAGTAGCCGGTCAGGGAGGTACAGGAGAGCAGAACATCAGGGCTCAGGGCTTTTTCAGCGATCAGCGGAGCGATCAGGGAGATGAAACCGGACGCGTGGCAGCCGGGATTGGCGATCCGCCTGCTTTCCCGCAGTTTTTCCCGCTGTCCGTGCAGCTCGGGGAACCCGTAGGTCCAGGCAGAATCGGTTCTGTGCGCCGTGGAGGTGTCAATCAGCACCGTGCTGCCGGAGGAAACCAGGGAAGCGGATTCCCTGGCGGCGTCATCCGGCAGGCAGAGAAAAGCAACATCCGCGCTGTTCAGAGCATCTTTCCGGGCTTCCGGATCCTTGCGCAGCATGTCGGGAAGCTCCAGCAGGACAAGGTCCTTCCTGGACGCCAGGCGCTCCCGGATCCGCAGGCCGGTTGTACCTGCGCTGCCGTCAATAAAAACTTTTGTCATCATCGTTCTCCTTAAGGGAATACACAGAAACGGTCCCGTCCGGATGTGCGGGGGACGGGACCTGCGAAAGCCTTACTTATTGGCAGCATCCACCAGAGCCTGTACTTTGGTGGGCAGGCCGAAGAGAGTAATGAATCCGGCGGAATCCTTCTGATTATAATCGCTGGCGCCGAAGGTTGCGATATCCTCAGAATAGAGGGAATATTTGCTCCAAAGGCCGGCCTTGATGATATTGCCCTTGTAGAGCTTCAGCTTTACCTTGCCGGTGACCTTTTCCTGCGTCTTGTCCACGAAAGCGGAGAGCGCTTCCCGAAGGGGAGAGAACCAAAGCCCGTTGTAAACCAGCTCAGCAAAGGTGATGGAAATCTTCTGCTTTTCATGCAGAGTCAGCTTGTCCAGACAGATGGATTCAAGCGCTTCATGCGCCTTGTAGAGAATCGTTCCGCCGGGTGTCTCATACACGCCCCGGCACTTCATACCGACGAGCCGGTTCTCGACGATATCAATGATGCCGATGCCGTTCTTTCCGCCCAGTTCATTCAGCTTCAGAATGATTTCCTTGGCAGACATCTTTTCGCCGTCAAGCGCTACCGGAATACCCTGCTCAAAATCAAGCGTGATATAAGTGGGTTCGTCCGGCGCATCCAGGGGAGAAACGCTCATCTCCAGGAAGCCGGGCTTCTCATACTGAGGCTCGTTGCCCGTGTCCTCCAGATCCAGTCCTTCATGGCTCAGGTGCCAGAGATTCTTATCTTTGGAATAATTCGTTTCCCGGGTGATTTTCAGCGGCACATTGTGCGCTTCAGCATAATCGATTTCCTCATCCCGGGACTGAATCGACCACTCCCGCCAGGGTGCGATGATCTGCATGTCCGGAGCAAAGTGCTTGACAGCAAGCTCAAACCGGACCTGGTCGTTGCCTTTGCCGGTGCAGCCATGGCAGATGGCATCAGCGCCTTCCTTCTTTGCGATTTCCACCAGTCCCTTGGCGATGCAGGGCCTGGCGTGGCTGGTGCCCAGAAGATAATCCTCATATACAGCGCCGGCCTTCATGGTCGGGATGATATAATCATTGACGTATTCATCGGTCAGATCCAGGATATAAAGCTTGGAGGCGCCGGTCTTCAGCGCTTTCTCCTCCAGACCTTCCAGTTCGTCCGCCTGTCCGACGTTGCCGGATACGGCAATAATCTCGGGGTTGTTGTAATTCTCTTTCAGCCAGGGGATAATGACGGATGTATCCAAGCCGCCCGAGTAGGCGAGTACGACTTTCCTGATGTTCTCTTTATTCATGAATAAGCCCCCTTCATTGGAAATTATGCATGAGAATATACACGTTCATTCGGCGTGTGTCAAGTGGTTTTATAAAGTTTTTTCAACATTTTTTAAAAGAAACAACAAAATGAATATATGCATTATAAATGAATACAGAAAACCGGCCCGGGAATTGACTTTCCTATGCTTACAACGTACAATAACTTTATATGTGCCTGACAAAGGAAAGGGAGGGAAAAAGCTGTGCTGGAGCTTTGCACACTGGGAACCGGCGGTACACTGCCTTTGCCGGACCGTGCCCTTTCCTCTCTGTATGTCCGTGTGAACGGAAGGGGTATGCTGATTGACTGCGGGGAGGGAACGCAGGTCGGCATCCGCCGGCTCGGATGGGGATTCCGCTGCATTGACGGCCTTCTGCTGACCCATTTTCACGGCGATCACTGCACGGGCATTGCCGGATTTCTGCTGAGCATGGAAAAAGCCGGCAGGGAAGAACCTTTCCTGATCTACGGCCCTCCCGGGCTGAAACGGGTGATTGAAGGCCTATGCGTAATTGTTCCGCCGCTTCATTTTCAGGTGCTTCTGCAGGAAATACCGCTGACCGGGGCGGATATTGAGATGATCGGACTGAAAATCCATGCCTTTCCGGTGGACCACGGCGGGATTCCCTGTTTCGGGTTCAGGATCACCCTGCCGCGTGCAGCGGCGTTTGATCCGGAGAAGGCCAGGGCGCTGGGTGTGCCGGTCAGTGAATGGAAGAAGCTGCAGGATGGGCAGAAGGTTCGGGTAGGGCTGCGCCGCATTCAGCCGGAGGACGTTACCGGAAAGAGCCGAAAGGGAATCACATTCCTGTTCTCAACTGATACACGCCCCTGCGAGACCCTGAAAAAATATGCCTGTGATACGGACCTGCTGATTCTGGAGGGCATGTACGGGACGGAGGATAAACGGCAGCAGGCTCTGAAAAACCACCATATGCTGTTTTGCGAAGCTGCTGAAATTGCCAGGGAAACCAAGCCCGCTGCTCTGCTGCTGACACATTTCAGCACCAGTCTGGAGGACCCTGAAAGCTGCCTTCCGTCAGCCAGGGAAATCTTCGTTCCCACATTTGCCGCCAGAGACGGGGAAACGCTGGAAATGCGTTATCCGAAGGAAGAGGAAAAAGCATGGATCAGTTTGTGCTGAAAGCACCGTATCAGCCTTCCGGCGATCAGCCGGAAGCCATTGAAGCGCTGGCCAGGGGTGTCCGGGAGGGGCTGAAGGATCAGATTCTGCTGGGAGTCACCGGAAGCGGAAAGACATTCACCATGGCATCCGTCATTGAAAAGGTGCAGAAGCCAACACTGGTGATCGCCCACAACAAAACGCTGGCAGCGCAGCTGTGCAGCGAACTGAAGGCATTTTTTCCGGACAGCCGGGTGGAGTATTTTGTTTCCTACTATGATTATTACCAGCCGGAGGCCTACATCGCCTCGTCGGATACATATATTGAAAAGGATGCATCCATCAATGATGAGATTGACAGGCTGCGTCATTCCGCAACGGCAGCGCTGCGGGAGAGAAAGGACGTTATCATTGTCGCCTCTGTCAGCTGCATCTATTCCATGGGGGATCCCAGTGAATATGAAGGCCAGATGATTTCGCTGCGCCCCGGGATGACGATGGAGCGCAGCCGACTGATCCGCGAACTGATCGACATTCAGTACGAACGAAATGATACGGATTTTATCCGGGGAACATTCCGGGTGCGGGGCGACGTCATCGAGATCATTCCGGCCGGAGAAAACCAGAAGGCGCTGCGCATTGAGTTTTTCGGGGATGAAATTGACAGAATTGCTGAGATTGACGCGGTCAGCGGCCATCTGCTTGCAAGCCTGGAGCATATTGCCCTTTATCCCGCGACACATTACGCCACCGATCCGGCTCACATGGAGGAACATATCGGGGAGATTGAAACCGATCTGAAAAAACGGATCGAAGAGTTTGAATCGGCAGGCCGGCTGCTGGAAGCGCAGCGCATTGCCCAGCGGACGCGGTATGATATTGAAATGATGCGGGAAATCGGCTACTGCCAGGGAATTGAAAACTATTCCAGATACTTTGACGGGCGGAAACCCGGAGACGCGCCGTATACCCTGCTGGACTATTTTACCGGCGATTTCCTGGTTATGATTGATGAAAGCCATGTGACGGTTCCCCAGATCCGGGCGATGTACAACGGAGACCGGGCACGGAAGGAAACACTGGTGGATTACGGCTTCAGGCTGCCTTCCGCCTTTGACAACAGACCGCTGCTGTTCCATGAGTTTGAAAAAAGGATCGGGCAGACGATCTATGTATCCGCGACGCCGGGTCCCTATGAAAGGGAGCGCGCGGAGCAGGTTGTGGAGCAGATCATCCGTCCGACCGGTCTTCTGGATCCGGAGGTTGTTGTAAAAAAGGCAACCGGTCAGGTGGATGACCTGGTGGGGGAAATCCGGAAAACCACCGCAAAAGGACAGCGCGTTCTGGTAACCACGCTGACCAAACGTATGGCGGAAAGTCTGACGGAATATCTTCAGGAGCTGGAAATCCGGGTCCGGTACCTGCACAGCGATATCCAGACGATGGAAAGAATAGAGCTGCTGAGGGATCTGCGTCTGGGAGAGTTTGATGTGCTGGTGGGCATCAACCTGCTGCGGGAAGGTCTGGATCTGCCGGAGGTCGCGCTGGTGGCAATTCTGGACGCCGACAAGGAAGGCTTCCTCCGAAGCGAAACCTCCCTGGTGCAGACTATCGGACGTGCAGCCCGGAACGTGGACGGGCGCGTAATCCTTTACGGTGACATTCTGACGGACAGCATGATGAAGGCTGTGGCGGAAACAAACCGCCGGAGAGCGATTCAGCAGGCCTATAACGAAAAACACGGCATTACGCCGGAGAGCGTACGGAACGCGATACGAGACGTACTTGAGATCACCCGGAAGGTTGAAGAAAGCGGATCTGCCGCGCTGACGGAGGAAGAACGCGAAGCGCTGATCCGACAGGTTGAGGAAGAAATGCTCAGCGCCGCGAAGGATCTGGAATTTGAACGGGCTGCGAAACTGAGAGACAGGCTGCTGGAGCTGCGGGGCGAAGCGCCTATGAAAGAGGATATCCAGCAGAAGCGGCACAGAAGAAGGGAGAGGACGAGAAAAAGTGAGCACTGAGACACGCATACCCGGGAAAAGCGGACGGCATCTGTCATGGTTCGGGCCGGTCCTGCTGGCGCTTCCCTTTATTATCGCTCTGGTTTTTGCTGCCCTGCGCTGGGGAGAACTGCTGAAAAACCTCGTTCATGTTGCAATCAAGATGGCGGTGATTTCGTGAAAAACCATAAGAGACAAAGGACAGAGGTCTGTCTTCCGGCCCGCATGGGCGCCTGGATTGCCGCACTGCTGCTGGTGCCGCTTCTCACAGGCGCTCTGTACGGATGGACAGCGCGCCGGCTGATGACGGATCAGGGACTGCACGAGCGGATTGCGCTGAAAGCCGGTGTGATATCCGATCAGATGGCGCAGGTGGAACAGAAAGCTGCCGAACTGGCGGAAGAATACAGCTTTGACGCAGCTCTGATCAGGGATACCCTGAACAGTGAAACCTTAATGGATCTGAACAGACAGGTGCTCGCCTGGTGGACAGACATGAGCACCACCGGCGTTCCGGAGGAGATGCCGCTTTGGGACGGACAGGCCCTGCGTGACACGCTGCTGGCTGATGAAGCTTTCCAGGAAACACACGGTATACTGGCGCGGGATGTTTCCGGTAAAGTTGTTTCAGACATCAACTCACTGCTGAGCCGGCTGCTGTTTCCGATGCGGGATATCCTGGTAACAAAGGGGCTGGAGCTTGTACGGCGCAAGGTTGCTCTGAGCGAGGTTCTGGTTCTGCTGCAGAGCATTCCGCTGACGCTGACACTGCTCAGCCTGATGATGTGCGGACTGATGCTGCTGCTGACAGCCAGAAACAGACGCACCGTGTTCCGCGTATTCGGGTCGGGTATCGGCGGCGCGGGAATTCTTTCACTTTGCGTGCTGTTTATGGAGCGTTTGATGAACCTGAGCGGCATGATCCGTGAATCTTCCGTTCGGTTTGCATCGCAGGTTGGCCGGCTGGAAAACCTGCTCAGCCTGGAAATCCTTGCAGCTATCGCAGCAATGCTTGTCTGCGCATTTTTCTTCCTGCGCGCCGGAAACAGGCTGTCCGCTGAGGGGAAAGAGCCATGAAGCGGGTCAGAACTGTTTACCGACTGAAGTCTCCGAAAATCAGACAGAATCTTCGCTTCGCAGTGGCGCCAGACATCCACTGCGGGATGTATGAAGACGTGCTGGAAGATTTTGAAAGCTGCGACGCAGTGCTTGTTCCCGGAGATCTGGTGGACCGGCATACACGGCACAACGAGGGAGCCTACCGCTTTCTGCGGGAAGTGCCTGAACGCTTTACTGTTTTTTACTCCCTCGGGAACCATGAGCAGAAATTCAGGAAGCGGGATGAATGGCTCCGGGCGGTGGAACAGTCGTCAATCATACTGCTTGACAACGAAAGCAGCTTGTTTAAAGGCATCCGGATCGGCGGGCTCAGCAGCGATGCGCTGGGCCATACGGAGTATGCGCCGTTTCTGGACGCATACGAGAAAGCACCGGAATACAAGCTTCTTCTGTGCCATCATCCGGAAATGTACCGGGACGCCGTGAAGGGAAGAGCCGTGGACTGCACACTGTGCGGACACGCTCACGGCGGGCAGATTCAGATCTTCGGGCAGGGCTTATACGCTCCCGGGCAGGGCCTTTTTCCCAGACTTACCCACGGAAGCTATGACGATGGCAAAATGATCCTTTCAAGGGGAATGACCAATAATGCAAGGCCCAGAATTCCAAGAATCAACAATCCGTGTGAGCTGATTCTTCTGGAGCTGGAGCCCGGGGAGGAGAACAGAACAGATGACAAATGATGAATGGAACCTGCTGAAGGACTGGGTGGAGAAAAACAAGGATCATAAGCTGAGCTTCCTGGAGAAGGAAGCAATCAAAGCTGTGCTCAGAAGGGCGGATACAGTCGACTTGCTGCTGAAAACAGCCCTCGATCTGCTGAAAAAGCAGGTTTGATACCGCGGAATCGTTGACAAAGCAAGGGAAAGCGGATATAATTCCGATACCTTCGGGAAAAATCAGCGCCTTACCGATCGGTAAGGTGCTTGTTGTGCGTGAAAGGAGTCTGCGACCATGGCAGAGGAAAAAGGAACGATCTTAACAGAAAGCGGCTTAAAGAAGCTGGAGGAACAGCTGGATTATCTGATTTCTGTGCGTCGGAATGAAATCAGCGAGCAGATCGCTGTCGCCAGGGGATTTGGAGACCTGAGTGAAAATGCGGAATATGATGAGGCAAAAAAGGAGCAGGCCAAGGTTGAAGAGGAAATCACCCGCCTGCAGGCCACGATCCGGACTGCTACAGTCGTAGCGGACGATGAGATTACCACGGAACGCGTATCCATCGGAACCATCGTTAAAGTAAAGGATCTGGAAGACGGCGAGACCTATGAATATGCGATTGTCGGCGCCAATGAGGCGGATCCCATGGAGGACAGAATCTCCAATGAGAGTCCTGTCGGCGCCGGACTGCTGGGAGCCAAAAGGAATCAGACGGTGACTATCCAGATTCCCGCGGGACAGATTCAGTACAAGGTGATGTCCATCAAGAAGATGAACTGAGGAAGTTTACAGATAATAAAGGAGAGACAACATGGCAGGCATGGAAACCCAGAACACAAATGAGCTGCTGCAGATCCGCCGGGACAAGCTTGCGGAGCTGCGGGCAGCCGGTAAGGACCCGTTTACCATTACCAAATACGATGTAACACATCACAGCGAGGATGTACTGGCGCATTTTGAGGAGCTGGAGGGCAAAACAGTTTCCATTGCCGGCCGGCTGATGTCCAAACGGGTAATGGGCAAAGCTTCCTTCTGCCATGTTCAGGATCTGAAGGGCCTGATTCAGTGCTATGTGGCCAGGGACGCGGTAGGCGAGGATCCGTATAAGGATTTCAAGAAGCTGGATATCGGTGACCTTGTCGGTGTGAAGGGAACAGTGTTCCGGACAAAGACCGGGGAGACAACTGTGCATGCGACCGAGGTTACCCTGCTGTCCAAGAGCCTGCAGATTCTGCCTGAAAAATATCACGGCCTGACCAATACGGATCTGCGGTACCGTCAGCGGTACGTGGATCTGATCATGAATCCGGAAGTGAAGGACACCTTTGTCAAGCGTTCCAGGATCATCAGCGCTATCCGCCGGTACCTGGACGATCAGGGATTCATGGAAGTCGAAACGCCGATGCTGGTGGCCAATGCCGGCGGAGCAGCAGCCAGGCCCTTTGAAACGCACTTTAACGCGCTCGACGAGGATCTCAAGCTGCGCATCTCCCTGGAGCTCTATCTGAAGCGGCTGATCGTGGGCGGCCTGGAACGTGTATATGAAATCGGACGTGTGTTCCGGAATGAGGGACTCGATACCCGTCATAATCCGGAGTTTACGCTGATGGAGCTGTACCAGGCTTATACCGACTATCATGGCATGATGGATCTGACGGAAAACCTGTACCGTTATGTCGCCCAGGAAGTACTGGGTACCACAAAAATCGTTTACAACGGTGTGGAAATGGATCTGGGCAAGCCCTTCGCCCGGCTGACCATGGCGGACGCGGTCAAGCAGTATGCCGGGGTGGATTTCCATGAAATTCACTCTCTGGAGGAAGCACGGAAGGTCGCGAAGGAGCATCATGTTGAATACGAGGAGCGCCACAAGAAGGGCGACATCCTGAATCTGTTCTTTGAGGAATTCTGCGAGGAGCACATGATTCAGCCGACCTTCATCATGGATCATCCGACGGATATTTCACCGCTGACAAAGAGGAAGCCGACAGACCCCGAGTATGTGGAACGCTTCGAGTTCTTCATGAACGGCTGGGAAATGGCAAATGCTTATTCCGAGCTTAACGATCCCATTGATCAGCGGGAGCGCTTTGCCGCACAGGAAGAGCAGTTTGCCGCCGGCGATGAGGAAGCCAACCATACGGACGAAGACTTCCTGAACGCGCTGGAAATCGGTATGCCGCCCACCGGCGGCATCGGGTTCGGCATCGACCGGATGTGCATGCTGCTTACGGATTCTCCCGCAATCCGGGACGTGCTTCTGTTCCCGACGCTCAAGACCAAAGATGCGAAAACGGGCTCTGAAGCGGAAGAAACAGAGAAATAAAAAAAGCTTGCAAACTCTGCGGGGTTGTGTTATAATTCCATCTGTTCACGGCATGGGATTATAGCTCAGCTGGTTAGAGCACCACGTTGACATCGTGGGGGTCATAGGTTCGAGTCCTACTAATCCCACCAACGAAAAGGCACCCTTTATGGGTGTTTTTTTCGTTGGTTACGGGATTGCCGACCCGAATTTATGACCCGAAGGGGACCGGATCCCGCCGCCGCCAGTGGCGGATGAAGGCGGGAGAAGGTCCAATGAACAAAGACTTTCGGCGAGCGCAGCGAAACCGAAAGTCTATTGTGAATTGTGACCATAGGTTCGAGCAAATGGAAACGCCCGGGCCTTTCGCCGGAACGCGGAGTGATGTGGAAGCATATCTGCGGGAATTCTATTGATGGCGAAGAACTCCGCCGCTTCCGTTGGAACTCCCTTTTTTGCCATGTGCAAAAGCATTCATCCTTGACAGGTTGATTGCTCACTGCTGCATTCACCGCCGCCCAATTCCATGCCCGATATCGTGTTACCGCCCAAACGAAAATGCTACCCGCCGCCGAAAAAAGTAACACATGGTAACATTGTATCAAAATATCCGTTTCTTTCCAACGAAAAGGCACCCTTTATGGGTGCTTTTTTCATTGGCAGATACAGTTCGGTTCCGTCGCTTCCTTTTTCTTGAATCCCGGCTGTCAGTGTGATATTCTTGCATTAACACAATCCGGAGGCGGGAAAATATGACGGAGGACTGCACATTTCTGTTCATTACAAACGCACCCTTTGACATTGAACATCCGGATGAAGAGTCCTCATCAATTTGATGTTATAAGAGACCGGATGCAAACGAAGCCGAGAACCTGTCACAATTACAGAAACACCGGATGAAGATAAATAAGGAAGGAGCTGAAAATATGGCAGATCAGATGGAACTGATCAGGCAACGGCACAGTGTGAGGCAGTATCAGAATAAGCCGATTCCGGACGATATCCGGGAAAAACTGAATGCCTGCGTGAAGGAGCTGAATGCGGCAGGAAATCTTCACATACAGATCTTCTATGATGAGCCGGTATGCTTTTCCTCCCGCATGGCACATTACGGGAGATTTGAAAACGCGAATAATTACATCGTTATGGCCGGCAGGAAGGCAGCTGACCTGGAGGAACGCTGCGGCTACTTCGGTGAACTGCTGGTCTTAATAGCCCAGGAATACGGACTGAATACCTGCTGGGCAGCGCTGACCCACGGGAAAAGCAAAGCCGTGATCGGCGCCGATGAAAAAGAAGTAATTATTATCTCGCTTGGATACGGGAAGACGCAGGGCGTAAAGCGCAAAAGCAAGAATGCCGCAGACGTAAGCAACATCGGACCGGACGCACCGGACTGGTTTAAAAAGGGTGTTGAGGCGGCGCTGCTGGCCCCGACTGCCGTCAACCAGCAGAAGTTCAGGTTCGAGCGGAACGGAAACACGGTGAAGGCAAAAGCCGGCATCATCGGCTCCTGCCTGAAAATCGATCTTGGTATCGTAAAATGCCATTTTGAGATCGGCGCAGGAAAAGACAACTTCAGATGGGAATAAAACCATAAAATCAGGAAAGTGAGAACAAACATGAAATACTACGTGGACACTACGGTTTCCCGCGCGGGAGACGGTACCAGGGAATATCCTTTCAAGACGATTCAGGCCGCAGCTGATCTGGCGGAGGCAGGGGACGAGGTTCTTGTTTTTCCGGGTGTCTACCGGGAATATGTCAATCCAAAGCACAGCGGTACACCGGAACATAGAATCACTTACCGGTCAGCTGAGCCGCTGCAGGCTGTGATTACCGGAGCTGAGCCGGTGAAAAACTGGCGGAAGCTGGAAGGAGAGGAGCAGGTTTATACAGCCCGGATCCCCAACAGCTTCTTCGGCAATTACAATCCGTATACCACGCTGGTTTCAGGGGACTGGTTTATTGCCAGTTTTGTTGCGCATACCGGGGAAGTATACCTGAATCACAAATCCATGTATGAGGTGACTTCTCTGGAGCAGGTCAGACATCCCGTGCCCAACCGCGTTTCCTGGGACAGCGCGTTCTCCTGCCATGTATGGTATACAGAACAGGATGAGTCGACGGATGAAACTGTTCTGTACGCCAATTTCCAGGGAGCGGATCCGAACAGGGAAAATGTGGAGATATCTGTCCGGCAGGACTGCTTCCTTCCGGCTGCGGAAGGCATTTCCTATATTACCCTGTCGGGCTTTACGGTACGGGAGGCTGCGACGCAGTGGGCTCCGCCAACGGCTTATCAGGACGGCATGATCGGCCCGCACTGGTCAAAGGGCTGGATCATTGAGGACTGTGAAATCTACGAATCCAAATGTTCCGGCATTTCCCTGGGAAAATATCTGCAGCCGAATAACGACAACAAATGGCTGAAATGGAAATACAAGGACGGTACCCAGACGGAGCGCGACTGCATTCTGCAGGCTTCGTACGAAGGGTGGGATAAGGAGCATATCGGGTCGCACGTCGTACGCCGCTGTCATATTCACGATTGTGGCCAGACCGGTATCGTAGGCCATCTGGGCGGTGTTTTCTCGCTGATTGAGGATAACCATATTCACCACATTAATTTCAAGCATAACCTTGCGGGAGCGGAAATCGGCGGGATTAAAATGCATGCTGCGATTGATGTGATTTACCGCAGAAATCATATCCATCACTGTACCCGCGGGCTTTGGCTGGACTGGCAGGCCCAGGGAACCCGGGTTACAGAAAATCTTTTCCACGACAACTGTGTACCCGTTCCGATGGGAGATCTGGATCCGGAAACCTTACGGGAGGTCGTTTCCGCCCTTGGCGAGGATATTTTTGTGGAGGTATCCCATGGTCCGACACTGATCGATAACAACCTGCTGCTGTCCGACCGTTCGGTCAAATGGGCCACCCAAGGCATAGCGCTGGTACATAACCTGATCGCAGGTTCCTTCGCGGCGGTGGGGATCGGCACGGATAACGGCGGTGTAAATAAGCCTTCCGTCCGCTATACCCCTTATCATGAGATTCATGGTACACATGTGGCAGGATTTATGAGCATCCTGCACGGGGACAACCGGATCATAAACAACATCATCATTCAGAAAAAGAATCTGGATCCTGCGAAGCGGCAGCTCAGCGAGTTGGGAAAGCAGCATGCCAATCCCTGGGACGATATGAATTTTGACGCCGGTACTGCTGCCTTTGACGCTTATCCCACGGAAGACGAATGGAAAAAACAGTTTGAAGGATACTGCGGCATGGGCTCCGACAATCCGTATCCGGACCGGTATTACGACCATCTGCCGGTCTGGATTGAAGGCAACCTGTACTGCAACGGAGCGGCCGCCTGTGTGAAGGAGCAGAACGGCGCTGCGGATGACCGGGAGGTGTCGGTCGGTGTGGAGCAGCGGGAAGACGGCTGGTACCTGACCGGAAATCTCTATGAACAGCTTCCGGCCTGCAATGTGCGGGTGGTCTCCACGGAGACACTTGGAATGGCGTTTGAACCCGAGGAACGCTATGAAAACCCGGACGGAACGCCTATTGTCTTTTCAAGCGATTATTTCGGAAACAAACGGGATGCCCGGACGATTCCGGGACCGTTTGCGGATGCAGGAGAAGCCGGGCATCCTCTCTTCTGAGCCTGAGGCTTTGAGTGAATAAAACATATGACAAAAGAAAAACGGAAGGCTTCAAGCCTTCCGTTTTGCGTATGCCCGGCAGGATTCGAACCTGTGACCTTCAGAGTCGGAGGCAGTTTGTCATAAAGCCTGCAGGCGTTGATAATTAAGGGATTCAAAGATCAGCAGCATTTCTTTGACTACCATTTTGACTACCAATCAGAGACTCAA
>JAFRLY010000021.1 GCA_017431005.1 Clostridia bacterium | reverse complement strand
TCTTCATGCAGCATATGGCTCACTCCTTATGCTTTTATTATACCATAAATCGCCCTCTATGTGTTGATTTTATTGACTTCTCGGCACTTTTATATGACAAAATCCGAGGCCTTAACCTCGGACTTTGTCGACAGTCTGAAACCGGCCATCCGGCCGGTTTTTTTATTTCGCCTTATGCCTGAGCGGGAGCTCCAACGGGGCAGGTGTCAGCGCAGGCGCCGCATTCGATGCAGGTATCCGGATCGATTTCATACTTTCCGTCGCCTTCAGAAATAGCGTTCACAGGGCACTGAGCAGCGCAGGCGCCGCAGCTGATGCAGTCGTCAGAAATTTTGTAAGCCATGGTGTTACCTCCATTCGTTTGATCCGTTCTGCAGGATCTCTTTCAATAATTATACACAAATACATGCTTCTTTGCAAGTATTTGCTCCTCTGGTTTCTTAGTTTCCACCGGGATGCTCAATTGCCTGCATAGCTTTTTTTAGCTGGTCAGCCCAGTTGTTTTGAGGCCTGGACGGTTTCTCTGCATCTTCGTATGGATTTTTCTTTTCTTCCGGAACTGAAACGGGGGGCACTGCTTCAGTTTCTTTTTCTTCGTTCAGATTTTTGTTTTTTCTGTCTTTTCTGGGACCATTCGAAGTTTCGGGCTGATTCTTTCTGTTGTTTTCGCGTTTTACCGGTTGCCCCAGCTTTCTATCTTCCTTGGCAGGCCGTTTTTCCTGCTCTGTTTTTCCGATGCTGCTGCGTCCGCGGCGTTGCCTGGTCCTGACAGATGCATTTCCGTTTTCCTGCATTTCCTCTGTCTCAAGCGCCAGAATTTCCTCTTTGTTTTCTGCTGTCAGATCTGTATCTGTATATTCAGACTCAGCAGCAACAGGCTGAGTTTCTTTTGACTCATTGCCATTCCGGGTAATCATATCCAATGGGTATGTTTTGATCTCGCTGCTGTCACCGTTGGCAATCCGGACACTGACTGTTTCCCTGACTACATTCAGTTCAGTCACAGTCCCCGTACCGTCAGGTGTCCCAACTTCCTTCCCGACCCGCGGCATTCTTTTTCGTACCTGTTCATACTGATCCTGTTCATATTTCAGGCAGCACATCAACCTGCCGCAAACGCCGCTGATTTTCGTTGGATTCAGGGACAGATTCTGTTCCTTTGCCATCTTGATGGATACAGGCTGAAAATCATTCAGGAAAGCCCGGCAGCATATTGGCCTTCCGCAGGGACCCAGTCCGCCGATCATCCGGGCTTCATCACGGACGCCGATTTGCCGAAGTTCGATCCGTGTTTTAAATACTGAAGCAAGATCCTTTACAAGAGAACGGAAATCAACCCGCCCGTTGGCAGTAAAGTAGAAAAGAATTTTGTTTCCGTCAAACGCATACTCCACAGAAACAAGCTTCATTTCCAGCTTGTGCTCCTGAATTTTCTTCTGGCATATAACGAAGGCTTCCTTTTCCTTCGATCTGTTGTCTGAAGCAGCACGAATATCCTGCTCAGTTGCAGCCCGGATAACATTTTTCAGCGGCGGATCCTTCTCAGCAGGCTGAAAATCAAAGATTTCCAGCACTACTTCAGCAAGATCGTCTCCTCGTTCAGTATTGACGATTACATAATCCCCGGAATGCGGTTCAAGGTTTCCGGGATCGAAATAATATATTTTTCCGTTATTCTGAAACTGTACACCAATTACTTTTGCCATCTGTTACATTCCCCTATCATTCCGAAAAGCAGCTGTTCGATCACTGCCTGAAAATTTACATTTGCTTCCTTCTGCTTCCGCGCAGTGATGACGAGATCCATCAGCCGGGAAAAAGCGTCAATCCCAGCTTTGTCACCGACTCTCCGCCATGGGGCGGGTATTTCATCTGAAACCAGGCTTTCATTGATGCCCAGCCTGTATTTGAGCAAAGCCTGGAACTGTTCCTCCAGAAAAAAGAAAAGCGTCTCCGCGTCTCCTTTCCTGTCCTTCCAGGCGGCGGATACACGGTAAATATCGCTGTGTGCCGTAATCCCCAGAAACTGTCTGCTCATTTCCTTCCGCTGCTTCCAGTATTCCTCATCCTCGGCAAACCGGATCGCCTGACCGGGTGAACCCTCAGCAATTCGTGCTGCTTCTGCGGCATGCCTGGAAGGTATGCCTCTTTCCAGCAAAATCTTCAGTATGTCCTCTTCGCTCCAAGGATGAAGAAATATCTGTTCGCACCGGCTTTTAACCGTTGTCAGAATATTTTCGGGATGTTCCGTTGTCAGAATAAAATAGTTGCCTTCCGGAGGCTCTTCCAGTGTTTTCAGCAAAGCATTCTGCGCCTGAGCTGTCATGCAGTCCGCGTCCGGGATCACAGTAACCCGGTTTCCATTGCCCAGCGTATGCTCACTGCAGATGTGTATCAGCTCCCGGATATCATCCACAGGTATTGTGGTTCTGTCCTTTCTGACTCCCGGAGCGATAGGCTCCCCTGCGCGAATCATTGTCAGATTGGGATGCTCTTCCTTCTTTGTCAGCAGGCAGTCCAGGCATATCCCGCAGGGCGGATTCTCTTCCCTGCAAAGCAATCCCCTTGCCAGCAGCCTTGCCAGCGTCTTCTTGCCGGTGCCAGACATTCCCTGCAGCATAATCGCGTGGGAAAGACAGCCCTGCAGCAGCTGTCGGTGCAGCAGGGCAATTGAATTTCCCTGTGGGTAAAAGCTTTCAAAGGTAATATCCTGCATTTTTTACACTTTCATGAATTGCTCCACTGTAAGGACAAACAATGTTGCTCCGCCGACTGTCACTTCCACCGGATAACTGGAAAAATCACCGCTAACGCCGCCGCCGATCATGGTCGTTGCTGTAGTCAGCTGCTTCCTGCTCTTGCAAACGGATTCGATGATATGGACAGCTTCTTCAATCCGGCTTTCATCAACGCCGAGAAGGAGTGTGGTATTTCCGGCTTTCAGAAATCCTCCGGTGGTGGCAAGCTTGGTGACGCTGAAGCCGTTCTGCATAAGCTTGGATACAAGCTTTGTGGAATCTTCGTCCTGCACAATCGCAATTATCAGCTTCACAATGAACACCTCCCATTTTTGGATAGTATAGTATATATCAGATTATGAGGAAAATCAAGGACTTTACAACTTCAGGCAAACCGGATAGACTTACGATATTCCGGATCTGGAGGTTTCTCATGTCTGATATTTTCAATGCCTGGGCCGGTGCTGCCTTCGGGTTGGAAGGTCTGGTTTCCGCTGAGCTGAAGCGGCTGGGAATGCGGGAGGTTCGCGCTGAAAACGGCGGTGTCCGGTTTCAGGCTGACGCGGAAAGTCTTTTTTTCTGCAATCTTCGCCTGCGTTTCTGCGATCGCGTCTTTATTCTCCTGGCAGAAGCGGAATGTCTTTCTTTTGAAGACCTTTTCCAGCTGGTTTCCTCTGTCCCCTGGGAAAAGCTGATGAACGGATCTGAAAAAATCAACATCTCAGCGCATTGTGCGCGTTCCCGGCTTATGAGTCCCCGGGACTGCCAGTCCATCACGAAGAAAGCTATCATTGAGCAGCTCAGGAAAAGGACAGGTAAAAGTGTCTTTCCTGAAACGGGAGCTGATTTTCCGGTACAGGTATCTGTGCATCAGGATCGGGTGAAAATTCTGCTGAATACCTCCGGCGCTACCCTGTCCCGCCGTGGCTATCGTACCTGGAACGGCGAAGCGCCGCTTCGGGAAACGCTCGCTTCCGCGCTGGTGGAACTGAGCCCGTGGCGCCCGGGGATGCCGCTTCATGATCCCTGCTGTGGAACCGGCACCCTGCTGATTGAGGCTGCCTTCCGCGCATCTCATCGCGCGCCCGGCCTGGCGCGTTCCTTTGCGATGGAATCTTTCAGTTTCGTCGATTCTGCCGCTCTGGACAGCATCCGGAATGAGAATGTGCATCAGGCGGATTTATCCCTCATCAGTCATATTTCAGGATCTGATATTGATCCAGAGGCTCTGCGTCTTGCTGGTCTGCACGTCCGGCAGGCAGGTCTGGAAGATCGGATCCCGCTTTCCTGCATTCCGCTGCAGGAGCTGAACCTGCCGGGTGAACCCGGCGTCCTGATTTGCAATCCACCCTACGGCGAACGGCTTAGTGATCAGCGTTCCTGCCGGGAGTTGTATCGCGATATGGCGTCTCTCTGGCGCCGCCATCCCGGCTGGCGCTTTTGCGCCATTTCCTCAGATCCGGGATTTGAACAGGCCTTCGGCCGGCGGGCCGAAAAAAAGCGGCGGCTTTATAACGGCCGCCTGGAATGTGTCTTTTATATCTACTGATTTTAACAGAAATGGCTTACGGACGTACGGCGAAAGCTTCCTGCAGCGGGAAAGGCGTATCGCTCTGAACGATGCGCAGAATCCTTGTTCTGTCGGCCGTTTCGGCTGTCACCGGGCGGTAATCGTTGATTCCTTCATGCGCCCTGCCGCTTGTAAGAATGGGAATCAGCCGGACATAAATGTCCGGTTTTTTCTTTTCGGTAAATACGAATTCCAGCTGCACCAGCATGGCGTTGTAGGTGGCCAGCCGGATGGTGCCGCCGAAGCAGCAGTTTCCAAGGCTGTAGATCACCGGCACCCCGTCCATGATGTCAATCCCCTGCACAACATGCGGATGGTGACCGATGACCGCGTCCGCTCCGGCTCTTACGCAGGCTCTTGCCATTGCTTCCTGAAACTGGTTATGGCCCGTATCATATTCGGTTCCCCAATGGCATTGATAAATAACAATCTCTGCACCTTTTTCACGCATCTCCAGGATATCCCGTCTGATAACGTCCGGATCATTTTTGTAGGTGGTTTCCCGGCATCCGCCGAATCCGAACAGATGTCCCTGGACGGATATCACCGGATTCCGTTCATTTCCGCATACTTCCGCCATGCCGTTCAGGGCGCGTATCGTTTCTGCCATACCCTCGGCCCCGTAGTCGATCGTGTGGTTGTTTGCAATGTTGACCATTTCGACGGATCCGGCCGGCAGCATGCCGGCGTAGGACGGGAATCCGCGAAACCGCCATGTTTTTGTCAGATCTTCCCCGGCGCTGTCTTCCTTAAGAACACATTCAAGATTAACGCTGGTCAAGTCGTCTTTCGCGAAAATGGGCTGAAGCCCTTCAAAAGGATAGGTTGGTTCTGCGCATCCGGCAATGGAGAAAAAGCTGTCCCGGCGCTTAAGATATCCTTCTCTTCCGCCGAGCACAGCATCGCCGCCGAAGGTCAGCAGGATGCCGGGTGTCGCCTCATCGTGCTCCTCCATCAGGCTGTCCACCAGCATGGAATCGTCGTATTCCGGCGTCTTTCCCTGAACCAGCCTGGCAGAAGCTCTTCTTTCCTCCGGATCGTCAAGAATGATCAGGCGTGTACGGAAGGGAATATGTGTCCAGATCCAGTAAGCATTCAGTCCGTTTGCACCTGGATCGGCCTGGATGCGGATGCAGGCGTGTGAGCCTTTGGAACCCAGCAGTGCCCGTCCTTCGGTAAAATCCTTTTTGTCGCTGCCCCAGGCGTAAGGAATCTGATGCAGCAGATTCCCGCCGTCATACTGAATCACAAAATCGTACTTCTGGCCGTTTGTACTGAAGTCTGTTCTGTGGAATCCTGTCAGAAAACTCCCGGCAGCTGTTTCCTGGTACAGCTCATCCTTTTCCATGCGGCCGGTGGATACCATCAGAGTATCAATCACTTCGCCGTCCCGGTATATTTTCAGCGTCTGACTTTTCTTGTCCAGCAACAGCCCGTATGGTCCCTGAGGCGCGACTGTTGTCAGATTACCCGTTGGCACCCATCCCTCTGTGTATTCAGCTTCCTCATGATTCCAGGCTCCGATTCTTGCCCAGCCGTCCCGCAGCTCAAACACACTCAGCGTCTGTGTCTGGCCGTGCAGCGTACCCAGTACCGTGCTGCTCTCATCCGGATGGTCATATACCTTCTGATGTTCTGTAAACGGGATATCGACCACCACGCCCGGCTCCCGCATTTTTTTCCAGATTGCTGCGTCACTGTCGCCCTGGTTCGGCATGATGTTTCCGGTCACGCGGAGGGGAATCTCTTCAGCGCCTCGTTCATAAACCGTCAGTGCGAACCGGCTTTCATATGACGGATTGCTGATTTCATACAGAACTGCTGTGTATTCTCCTGCCTCAACCTCACCGCTTTTCCAGATTTCCGGAAAGCTGATCTTCAGAATTTTTCCGCCCTGGACATCCTTCCTTACGGAGAACGCCGGTTTGCTGCCGTTCTTCGGAATAAGGTTCAGCTCAACCGTCCCGTTCAGCACGGTTTTCGCCTCCACGAACCAGCTGCCGGGCGCATCCAGAGCGATTGTATCCGCGGACGGCAGCCCGAAAATCAGAGACTGAGCGCTGTAATCAACATATACGGAAATCGTCGCGGAGCAGGTATCGCCCTCGTCCGTGCGCAGGGTGCCGGTAATCTGGTAGGTCTTGCTGTTCAGTCTTTCCCCGTTCCATCCCAGTCCGTCCCAGTGGAATGTATTCTTTCCCTTCTGAACATCGGCGCTGAGTGTTCTGTACAGATGGTATTCATCCCGGATGGAAATCTCCATCCGGCCGTCATCCGGTATCTCCGCCGTTATCAGATTGTCGTGATAGGACATGGGCCGCCGTTCAAAGCGCAGAGTAAGTCCCGTGTTGCCGGCAAGGGCCGTGCCGGCTGTCTTTCCTGCTGTCAGCAGCATGCTGAACAGCATCAGGATCAGGAACCGTCCGCACACAGCAGGCAGGATTTGTTTCAATTGTTTTCCGGAAAACTGATTCTTCACGTTTATCCCCTTTGAATAAAGTCTTGACATCATCTGTGATAATCAGTATAATTATTGCTGTTCTGCGGCCGTGGCGGAATCGGCATACGCGCACGTTTGAGGGGCGTGTCCAGCAATGGGTACGGGTTCAAGTCCCGTCGACCGCACTTCATTATATCCTTGCGCTCGAACAGGCGCAAGGTTTTTTGATGTCTGCAGGAAAGCGCTGACAGTCCTTCGGTTGTCTTTGTCTTTCTTCTGCACTTGGATTGTTTTTGGATACAGTTGATTGTATACTGTATGCAATTTTCAGACGAAAGGATGATGGATTGTCTTGGGCAAATATTATCAGCCGGAGATAGAAACCGCCTCCAGAGAAAGGATTCTCGAAATCCAGAATGAAAAAATCGTTCGACAGGTTCGTCACGTATATGAAAATGTGCCCTATTACCGCAATCTGATGGAACAGCGCGGCCTGACGCCGGATGATATCCGCGGCGTGGAGGATATTCATAAGCTGCCTTTTCTCTCCAAGGCTGACCTGCGGGACGCCTATCCTTATGGTCTTCTCGGCACGGATCTGAAAAACTGCGTCCGCATCCAGTCCACTTCCGGCACGACGGGCAAACGTGTTGTTGCCTTCTATACCCAGCATGATATTGATCTCTGGGAGGACTGCTGTGCCAGAGCGATTGTCGCAGCCGGCGGTACCAATGAGGACGTTGTGCAGGTCTGCTATGGCTACGGTCTGTTTACCGGCGGCGCCGGCCTCCACGGCGGTTCCCATAAGGTGGGCTGTCTTACCCTGCCCATGTCCTCCGGCAATACCGAGCGTCAGATTCAGTTTATGATGGATCTGGGCTCTACCATTCTCTGCTGCACACCCTCCTATGCCGCTTATATCGGCGAGAGTCTGGCGGAAAGCGGCTATAAGCCGGAAGATAACAAGCTGAAAGCCGGTATCTTCGGAGCTGAACCCTGGACGGAGGAAATGCGTCAGGAAATCCAGAAGAGTCTGGGCATCAGGGCCTATGATATCTATGGGCTCACCGAAACCAGCGGCCCCGGTGTGGCTTTCGAGTGTGAGGAGCAGGCCGGTATGCACATCAATGAGGACCACTTCTATGTGGAAGTCATTGACCCGGATACCGGCGAAGTGCTTCCGGACGGTGAAAAAGGTGAGCTTGTCTTTACCTCTCTGGATAAGGAAGCTTTCCCTCTCCTGCGTTACCGCACCAAGGATATCTGTGTGCTGAACCGGAAACCCTGCTCCTGCGGCCGCACCCATGTCCGCATGTCCAAGCCTATGGGCCGCACGGATGATATGATGATCATCCGCGGTGTCAATGTGTTCCCGAGCCAGATCGAGGCTGTGCTGCTGAAGGAAGGCTATACTCCCAACTATCAGATCGTGCTGGACCGTGTGAAGCACACTGATACCTTTGATATTTATGTCGAGGTGAATCCGGATCAGTTCTCCGACCTGCTGTCTCAGATCCAGATGATGGAGCGCAATCTGGAAGGCGCCCTGCGCACGATGCTGGGTATCAGCCCGAAGGTGCATCTGGTTGCGCCGAAGACGATTGCCCGCAGCGAGGGAAAGGCTGTGCGTGTGGTTGACAAGCGCAAGCTCCATGATTAAACTGAAGTAAAAAAAGGAGGCGATAGCATGGCAGTCATTCAGCTTTCTGTTTTTCTGACCAATCAGCCCGGTGAGTTTCAAAAAGCGCTGGATCATGTGTCTGGAACGGGTGCCGCCGTTCGCGCCATGAGCATTGCTGAGGCCAGTGCCTTTGGCATTCTCCGTCTGATTGTGACTAAGCCGGAAGAGGTTCGCGCTTCCCTGCTGGCGGATCAGTTTCTCGTTAAGCGCAACCATATGGTTGCCGTCCAGATGGATGACCACGCTGAAGCGCTCAGGCCGATTCTTCGCCTGCTCAGTGAAGCCGGCATGAATATTGAATACATGTATTCCTTCACCGGAACGACCGCGCTGTCCTCCTATGTGGCCCTTCGCGTAAAGGACTACAAAGCCGTGGAGGATATTCTGCTTCAGAATGGTATCCGGGTCCTGAATGACGAGGATATTCAGCTGTAAAACGTATGAAGTAAAAAACAGCCCTGTGAATTATCACAGGGCCGTTTTGTTGTGCGGATGGCGGGACTCGAACCCGCACGCCGGTGAAGGCTGTGGATTTTAAGTCCACTATGTCTGCCATTCCATCACATCCGCGTACCGGAACAGTATAACATTTTGCCTTTGAAAGCTCAAGGGATTTTTCCCGGGTTCACCTTCCCAGGGGCTTCTCCTTCGGCATCCCTGCTCTGCGGGGATAAGCCGCGGGAGTCCGCTGTATTTTTGCCACCGGCAGCAGGTAATGCTCCCAGTCCCGTCCCGCGATGCTGCATCTTTCAGGCATTTCGATCCTGCCGCCAAGCAGGTGGGCCGCTTTTCTGCCGCTTTCCAGCTCTTCCTTCAGCGCCGGCCCCTTCCAGCAGATCATTTTGCCTCCGACGCATACGAAGGGCAGCATATATTCGCACAAAACGTCCAGCGGAGCCAACGCTCTGGCGGCCGCGATATCAAACCTTTCGCGCAGGTCCTTTTTCTTTCCGCAGTCCTCTGCCCTGCCATGGATCAGCTGAACATTTTTTGTTCCGGTTTTTTCGCATACTGCTGCCAGGAAGCTCAGGCGTTTCTGCTGGGCGTCAATCAGCGTAACCTGCGTGTCCGGCAGGGCAAGCGCCAGCACCATCCCAGGGAATCCTGCGCCTGTACCCACGTCGACCAGACTCCCGCAGCCTTCGGCAAGTAAGCCGGTTTTCAGCACAGACAGACTGTCAATGAAATGCCTGTCTAGCATTTCATCCTCCTCCATCACAGAGGTCAGATCCATCCGCTGATTCCAGTCCTCCAGCAGCTCCATATAGATCAGCAGCTTCTCCGTGAGCAGATTGCCAGCGGGAAGCTCATTTGTTTTCAACTGCTGAGCAATTCTGTCCTGTGTCATGTTTGCCCTTTCTTTAGTCGGTATTTTTACCTGGCGCGGTTACAGAGGCAGGCGAAGGTATTTTACCGCCAGATATTTGACCCAGGAAAGCGTTTCCCGGAAATGGTTTTTAATCCAGTATTCAGGCTTGCAGGGGCTTCCGAGTCCGCTTGCTTTCAGTCCGGCATCCCCGGCCAGCGCCAGAGCCCGCGGTACATGATAATCACTGCTCACGATCAGAACAGCCGGGTTTTCCAGCATGTCCTGCAGCATCTGCCGGGCGTTTTCCAGGTTTTCACGTGTATTCCTGGATTCAGCATCCGCAAGAATCATTTCCCCGGGAATTCCGGTTTCTTCCAGCACGCGTTTCATGACAGCCGCTTCAGGCTCCGGCTCATCCGCGCCCTGTGCGCCGCATACGACAATCGGTACGCCGTGCTTACGCCAGGCTTCCGCGGCCGCATTCAGCCGCCATTGAAGCTGAACGCTGGGGCTGCCGTCTTCCTTGACCTGCGCGCCGAGAACAATGATTGCGTCGTAGCCGGCGGTATCGTCAGCCCGAGAAGGAACACGAGTTTCAGATACGCAAAGGAAAATCAGCATACCGCTGAAGCACAGAATGCCGATGAGTATGAGACTCAGGAAAACCGTGATCATTTTGCGGTGTCCTTCCTTCCCGCCGTCAGCCATCTTCAGGCTCCTTTCTGTCCGTCAGTCAGTTCCGGACACGGTAATCAATGTCGCCGTGCTGAATCATGCTGTAGGTCTGAGTGCCGGCCACAATGATATGATCCAGCAGCAGAATGTTCAGCGCGCCGAGAATCCGCTGCAGCTGCAGGGTGGAAGCGATATCCTCCCTGGACGGAGCGCAGGTCCCTCCGGGATGATTGTGGCACAGCAGCACGCTGTGAGCGTTATGGTTCAGGCTGGTTTCCACCACGCTGCGCGGATAGGCGGACACCTCGCTCAGGCTGCCCTCAGAGATCCGTCGCTTTCCGACCACCTGGCACTGGGCGTTCAGACATATCACGTAGAACCGCTCGTTCTGCTCTCCCATCAGCAGGGATTTGCAGTAGTGCTCCGCATCCCGGCAGTTCCCGACACGGCGCTGGTCCTGCATGGCGCACCTTTCATAGGCGCGGGTCAGCGGAACCACCATGGAGATCAGCGTGGCTGCTTTATCCCCGACACCCTTTACGGTCATCAGCCGTTCCGGACGGGCTTCCAGCACGTTTTTCAGGTTGTCAAAGCGTTCAAGCAGCTCATGGGCGATGGGATTGGTATCCCCTCTGGGATTGGCGTAGAAAAGCAGCAGTTCCAGAATCTGATGATCCTCGAAATTTTCAAAGCCCTTTTCCCGGATAAACCGGTCCCTCAGCTTCTGCCTGTGTCCGGCATGCTTGGATTCCCCGTCCCTGCTCCCGGCTGTTTCATCCTTTCCTGAGTCCGGATCAAGCGAGGAATCAGGTTCGCGGACGGTGTGCATGGTTTCCGGCCAGGTAAACGTGTCGTCGAGGTAGCGCCGGTAAACACTGTCGATCTCTTTTCTGTCCATGCCGTTCAACTCCCATAATAACGCCAGATATCGATACATGCTTGTCTTTCGGCCTCTCCAGCCTTCAGGAACGCCTTGCGGTATACGCGTTTCACGTCCGCCCGGCTCATCCGGACGGGATGATTCCCGAGCCTTTCCGTATTGACAGAATCCGTCAGCTGATTCAGCGTATCCTCATCCTGTACAGCCGGAATCTCCATGTCCAGGTCAAACAGGATTCCCTTCAGCAGCTTTGGACCCATCAGCGGATCTCCGAGACGCATCACAGCGGACAGCTGAGACAGGGTATCCTTCATATCCTCATCGGAATTCATTTCGTCCCACAGAACCGGCAGTGTCAGCATGCAGGCATGTCCGTGGGCAGGGCCCAGCCGTTTGGTAATCTGGTAGGACATCGCGTGCGCTGCCGTCGTGCGGGTGAAGCTGATGGCTTTTCCGCTCTGGTAGCTGGCGTCCAGCATTTCGACTGCCGCGTGGGAATCTCCGGCCAGGTAGGCCTTCAGATTGTCCAGCACACCCAGGATGGCCAGATAGGCGTGCACCCGGCTGTCATCGGTCGCCGACCTGCACCAGAAGCTTTCGATGCCCTGGCACAGCGCGTCCAGCGCGCAGCTTTTTTTATGATACATCGGCAGGCTGTCCAGCAGAGAAGCGTCCAGAATCACGCCGTCCGGCGTCAGTCCTGGAGAGGCCAGGCTCAGTTTACTGTTTTCTGCATAAACAACGGCGTTCGGAGTCGCTTCAGAACCGCTGCCTGCCGTTCCGGGAATCGCCAGATGCGGAACAGATATCTGTTCCGGAATCTGGCCGTTCTTTACTGCCTCCAGGCTTCCCGCTGCCAGGATGGCCTGAACCGCCTTCGCGGTATCCATGGCGGATCCGCCGCCTATGGAGATCAGTCCGTCACATTCCTGCTGCTGAAATGCCGCCACGCCGCCCATCACGTCGTCAAGATCCGGATTCGGGTGGTAGCCGCTGAACAGGGCGGCTGTCATCAGTCCCGGATTTTTTCGGATCAGCCTGCCGGTAAGCGTATCCCCTCCGATGATCAGCGGACGGGACATGTGAAGCTTCTCCATCATCTGCGGCACCCTGCTGAGGCTGTCCCTTCCGCGGAATACCTTCTGGATTTTTGTGCTCACAGATTCTCACCTCCTTATTTGCCGACGCAGAACTGAGCAAAAATCCGGTCAAGCAGCCTTTCGTCTGTCTGATCGCCGGTAATCTCCCCCAGTGCGGCCTGCGCCGCCTGAAGATCCACAGCCGCCAGATCGAGCGTTTCGGTTGCGGATGTGCGCAGAGCGTCCTCCAGATGCCCCACGGCTCTCCGGATGGATTCCAGATGCCGGGGCTGTGTCAGCGCCAGCCGGTCGTTGACCTCTGTATGTCTGCGGATCAGTTCTTTAACCGGCTTCAGGCTTTCAGGCTCCAGCGCGCTGCAGACGACGCACGGAATGCCTTCCCGGACACTGCGGATATCTTCCGCCGTGATTTTTTCGGCCAGATCCGTTTTATTCAGTACGACAGCACTGTCGTCCGGCAGATCTCGCAGCAGCTGCAGATCCTCTTCTGTCAGAGGCTCGGAAGCGTCCAGCACGAGCAGGGCCAGCTCCGCTTCGCGGCCGGCCTTTCTCGATCGGTCCACCCCGATTTTTTCAACGGGATCCTCTGTTTCTCTGATCCCTGCCGTATCGGTCAGTGTCACCGGAATGCCATCCAGTATAAGTTCTCCCCGGATGATATCCCGTGTGGTCCCGGGTATATTGGTCACAATGGCGCGCTCCTCGCCGAGCATCGCGTTCAGGAGGCTGCTTTTCCCGACATTTGGCCTTCCGATCAGCGCCACCCGAAGTCCGTCTTCAATCAGCCTGGAGGAGCGTTCGTCCGCTGCGCTCTTCAGGGTGCTGATCAGCAGCTTCAGTCCTTCCTGCAGCCGGGCTGTACCTTCCTCTTCCGTCACTTCCTCAGGATAATCAATGCATGCGGCAATGCCTGCCTGCAGGTCGTACAGCTGATCCGACACCTTCCGGATGAATTGGGACGGGCCGCCGTCCAGCTGGCGCAGCGCAGCCCTGTGCTGCTGCTCCCCGCGGGCGGATATCAGCCGCATCACGGCTTCAGCCTGGCTCAGATCGATTCTGCCGTTCAGGAAAGCCCGCCGGGTGAATTCGCCGGGCTCCGCAAGCCGGGCTCCGTGTCGGAGGCAGGCCTCCAACGCTTCCCGCACCAGAAATCCACCGCCGTGAAGCTGAAGCTCAGCCACATCCTCCCGGGTATAGCTTCTGGGGCCCCGCATGATAACCGCCATGCACTGGTCAAGCTCCCGTTCCCCGTCGTGCAGGCAGCCCAGTACCAGCCTGTTGCTTTCCGGCGGACTGGTTTTCCCGGAGGCGGGAGCAAAGATCTCCTGCAGAATCCGTTCCGCTTCCGGTCCGCTGATCCGTACGATGCTGATCCCGCCCTGTCCCGGGGGCGTGGCAATGGCAGCAATGGTATCGGTTGTCATGCTTCGCTCTTCCTTATCATCTGATGCATTCTTTCAACCGCCGGCCGCATGTCCTTTTCCCGGAACAGCGCGGTTCCCATGACGGCCACATCGAGACCGGCGTCAAAAAGCCTTGCGATATTGTCTTCCTTGATCCCGCCGTCGGCTTCGATCCATCCCTGCCAGCCGGTATCACGCAGTTGCCGGATCTTGTCCACGACGCTTTCGTCCAGCTTCTGTCCGCCGAATCCTGGTTCCACGGTCATGGCAAGAATCAGCTCTGCCTGTCCGAGCAGGGGCAGAACAGCTTCCGCCGGTGTTCCGGGTTTCAGCGCGATACCTGCTTTCGCGCCTGCTCTGTGAATCATCTCCGTCAGCTTCAGCGGGTCTGTATCCGCTTCGGCGTGAATCGTAAGGATATCGGCGCCGGCATCCAGAAAGCACTCCGCCAGCGTTTCCGGATGATCCATCATCAAATGCACGTCCAGCGGAAGCGAGGTCGCTTCCTTCAGCCGTCGGACCACCTTCGGGGAATAAGCCAGGTTAGGCACGAAATGCGCATCCATGACATCGATATGCAGCCAGTCGCAACCGGCCTCTTCCGCCCTGCGCACGTCCCTCTCCAGGTTCAGAGGATCCGCTGCAAGAATACTCGGAGCAATCTTAATCATACCGTTCCCTCCAGCTTTCTCTCACTTCGTTCAGCAGCATCCGGTATCTTTCCACCCGCTCAGCCGTTATTTTTCCCTCCTGCACAGCCACAGCCACCGCGCATCCGGGTTCCCGGTCGTGCAGGCATTCCCGGAACCGGCACTTGCCTTCGTACGGCAGGAATTCCGGATACCGTTCCTTCAGGGTTTCCGGCGGAATATTCCGCTCTGTTTCCAGCAGGTTGAAACCGGCGGTATCCACGACCTGCAGCCCGTTTTTACGGATCAGCTCCGCGTGCCGTGTCGTATTTTTTCCCCGCGCAATCTTCCTGGAGATATCGCCTGTTTCCAGTTCGAGGTCGAGCAGCGCGTTCAGCAGGGTGGATTTTCCGACGCCGCTTTGCCCGGTAAAGCAGCAGAGCCTGCCGCCCATTGCATCACGAAGGGCCTCCAGCCCGGTCTTTTCAAGCGCGCAGACAGGAATCACCTGAAGCCCTGCGCCGGCATATTCCTGCCGGATGCGGTCCTTCAGGGTGGGATCTAGGTCGTCCTTATTAACCGCAATGATTACGCGCATATCCTGCGCGTAAGCCCTGCAGATAAGCCGGTCCGTCAGCAGCAGGTCCGGTGCCGGCACCGGCGCCAGCACGATAATCAGCGTCTCCACATTCGCGACCGGCGGCCGCAGGCACACGGTTTTTCTCGGAAGAATTTCCTCCAGCCAGCCGTGCTCCTCGCCTTCTCCCGGGGTAAATAGCACCCGGTCTCCTGTCAGCGGGCTGATGCCCCTGTGCCGGAACTTCTTTTTGCACCTCAGGATATACGTGTTTCCGTCATCCGTTCCAATGGTGTAGAAGCTGCCGACGCCCTGCAGGATTATGCCTTCTTTTTCCCGGAATTCCTGTATTTCTGTCTGCATCAAAGCTCCTCTGCGCGTTTAATTGATTTCAACCCGCTGATTCTGCACGCCGTCCAGGTAGATCGTGTACCAGTATTTGCGGCCGTCCGGCAGATTCAGCTTCACGTTCTGTGTCCGGTAGGCATCCGCGGCGCAGATGTAGGAAACTGCTTCCAGCTCCACATTGGAGTCCTCTGCTGTCAGCGTGATCCGCACTGTGATGTCCTTGTCTGATTCGGGAACAGTAACCTCAATCTCTGTGGACGCGCTTGTCGCGGTGCAGCGGTAGATTTTCAGTGAAACAGCTGTATTCAGAATGACACGGCTGTCCGCTTCCGGTGTCTGAGCCGCAATCAGGCCGTGCTGGCTGGCATCCTCCGTGTCCACATACTGAAGTGTAGTATTCAGGACCAGCTTGCTGTTCTGAAGCGCACTTTCGGCTTCCGTCAGCGTCAGGTTGATCAGATTGGGCACTACGGCTTCCCCGCCGCTGATGGACAGTAGTACAGTCTGTTCCTTGGAAACGGTTTCTCCGGCAGCCGGCGTCTGTGATACCACAGTGTCCGGGGAAAAGTCGTTCCGTGCGATCCGCTCGATGGTAATCTGTGTAATTCCGATCCCGTTCAGCATGGACAGGGCCTCGCTGTAGGGCGCGCCCTGCAGGTCAGGCATAATCACTGCCGCCGGTCCGCTGGATACGGTCAGCAGCACCATGTCTCCCTTGCGGGTCACGGAATCCGCCTCCGGATTCTGCAGGAACACCTGCCCGGCCGCGTATTCCTCGCTGTTCACGTAGACGGGCGTGTTGTTCAGCCCCTCACGGCTGAGAATCTGGTCCGCCTCGGAGAGATCCAGACCTACCACATCGGGAACCGTCGCGGTTGTCATGATCCGGTGGTAAATGATTCTTCCGACGCCGCCGATGATCGCAAGCACCGCCAGGCTGATAATAATCGTCAGATAAAGATTCCGGCGCTTCTTTTTCTGAGTGTTCCGGATGCGGATGCGGCTCGTCGTGTTTGCGGTGTTTTCTTCCCGTCCGGCAATCTGCGGCTTGGGCAGATGTACGTCCAGCTCTTCCTCATTCGGCCGAGCGTTCCTGTCGTCAAGCGCCAGCCGCAGATCTGCGGCCATATCCCGGGCGCTCTGATAGCGGTTGGCAGGGTTCTTCTCCAGTGCCTTCATGCACACATTGACGACGGCCGGAGGCACGTCGGGAGCCAGGCTCTGGATGGGCGGCGGCGTGGCGTGCAGATGCTGCATAGCCACAGCGACGGGATTGTCTCCGTCGAAGGGTACACGGCCTGTCAGCATTTCGTACAGCACAACGCCGGTGGAATAGATATCGCTGGCAGCAGTGGCGCCTTCGCCCCGGGCCTGCTCAGGAGAAAAATAGTGCACCGATCCCATCACGTTGTCGCCCCGGGTCAGCGTGGAGCTGTTGGCGATCCGGGCGATACCGAAGTCCGCCACCTTGATGTGGCCGTCCGCGTGCACCAGAATGTTGTGCGGTTTGATATCCCGGTGAATGATTCCGTTTCTGTGAGCATGCTCCAGCGCGCTCAGAATCCGGATGGTGATCTGGCATGCCAGCGGCGGGCTGATCTTTCCGCGTTCCTGGATCACTTCCTTCAGGGTTTTCCCCTGTACGTATTCCATAACCAGGTACCGGTTCTCACCGTCCATGCCAACATCCAGCAGGTTGACAATGTTGTGATGGGTCATCTTGCTGGCTGCTTCGGCTTCGCGCTGGAACCTGCCGATGAATTCCGAGTCTTCGTTGAACTCCGGCCGAAGGACCTTGACGGCCACGTTGTGGCCGGTCCGCATATCAACGGCTTTGTATACAATAGCCATACCGCCCATGCCGATCTGTTCCGTCAGGCGGTACCGGTTCGCGAGTATTTTTTCCATCAGGGAGTCACCTCCCCGCTGTTTGCCTGTTCCGCGGGCGCTGCTGCTTCCTCGGCCGCGCCTTCAAGATCCTCCATCAGCACCAGGGAAATGTTGTCTCTCCCGCCGTTGCCCAGCGCGGTTTCCAGCATTTCGTTTGCGGCTTCCTCGATGTTCTCCCGGCTCAGCATACGGCAAAGGTCTTCCCTGGATACCAGGGCGTGAAGCCCGTCCGAGCAGATCAGCCACCTGTCGCCCCTGCGTCGTTCCACGTGGGTGATGTCCGCGTCGACGGTCTCGTCTGTTCCAACCGCCCGGGTAATGTAATTTCGCATCGGATGACAGGCCGCCTGTTCTTCGGACAGGATGCCGCGCCGGACCATATCCGCCACCATGGAATGATCCTCTGTCATCTGCTGAAGCACGCCGTCCCGGAGCAGATAGGCCCGGCTGTCGCCCACCTGGGCGATCAGCATTTCACGGCAGTTCGGCCAGAGCAGCGTCAGCGTTGTTCCCATGCCGCTGAGCTTTTCATCCTGCTCTGCCTGCTCCCAGAGCTCCCGGTTAATCTTTCGGATCATCTCCTGCAGCTTCTCTTCGCTGGGTTCCGCCGGAATCTCGGTTTCCCGGATCAGCCCGTCCCGCAGACCACCGGAGGCGATCTCGCCGCCCTGATGTCCGCCCATGCCATCGGCAATGCCGGCGAGGCCGTTGCCAAGGATTACTGCGTCCTGGTTTGTCCGGCGGATTTTTCCGATATCGCTGCGCCACGCGATCCTGAATGCCGCGTTTTCCGGTTGCCTTGCCGGGCTGCTTTCCGCTCCTTCATGCTCCTGTCTGGTTTCAGACGGAGCGTCCGCGGCGTTTTTCTCCAGATCGGCCAGCCGGCGCGCCACTTTGGATGTCAGATTGAATTTACGCATGTACACCTTCTTCCGCTTCCGACTGCAGCGTTTTGCGCCGCAGCTGTCCGCAGGCTCCTTCTATATCGTCTCCCATTTCCCTTCTCCGGGTCACGGAAATATGTCTGTTCTCCAGCGTTTTCATGAATCGGCTCACCGTATCCTCTGTTACGCCCTTCAGATGCCGCTCCTTCACTTCGTTCAGGGGAATCAGATTGACGTGGCACAGCCTTCCGCGCAGCAGCGCCGCCAGCGCTTCCGCCTCTTTTTCTCCTGCATTCAGCCCGTCCGTCAGCGCGTATTCAAAAATGATCCGCCTGCCTGTTTTCTCAGCATATTCATCGCAGGCCGCCAGAATGTCCCCGATCGCGTACCGGTTCGCGATCGGCATGGTCACTTTGCGGATCTCATCGTTCGGCGCGTGCAGGGAAACGCAGAGCGTCACTGGCAGGCCCTCTTCCGCGAGCTGCTTCATTCGCGGAACGATCCCGCAGGTGGACAGCGAAATATTCCGCAGGCTAAGATGGATTCCCTCCTCCTCCTTCATCAGCCGGAGGAACCGGATCACGTTGTCATAATTGTCCAGCGGTTCCCCGCTGCCCATCAGTACAACATGGCTGACAGTCTGCTTTTCATCCCGCAGAAAGAGGTTCGCCTGAAGAATTTCCCCGAGCATTTCACCGGCCGTCAGGTTTCGGACCAGTCCGTCAAGTGTGGAAGCGCAGAAACGGCAACCCATCCTGCAGCCCACCTGTGTGGATATGCAGAGGCTGATTCCGTATTTGTAGCGCATCAGCACGCCTTCAACGCAGTTCCCGTCCTGCAGGGCATACAGGAATTTGACGGTTCCGTCCAGCCGGCTGGTCCGGTGCAGGCGGATGGATACGGGCTGAGCGATGGCTTCTTCCTTCAGCTTTTCCCGCATGCTGAGCGGCAGATTCGTCATCTCATCAAAATCCGCGCCATGATGAATCCAGCGGAAGATCTGTTTTCCCCGGAAGGATGGATACCCGTTCTCTTTGGCCCATGCTGTCAGTTCCGCGCAGGTCATCCCGGTCAGTTCGATCATCATGCCTCCTGTTTTTTCATCCTGCAGATGTAGAAGCCTTCCACTCCGTCACGGTTCGGCAGCAGCTGCAGTCCCAGCTCTTCATGCTGTCTGAATGCCTGCGGAATGCTTTCCGGCAGCTTCTCGGCCCGGAATTCCGGATGCCGTTCCAGGAAGGCGGCAGCCTGCCGCTCGTTTTCGCATTTCAGCAGCGAGCAGGTGGAATATACCAGCGTTCCACCGGGTTTAACATATTCACACACTGTATCCAGCAGCTTCGCCTGAAGCTCCGTCAGTTCGCGGATGCTTTCCTCGCTGACCCGCAGCTTGATATCCGGCTTCTCAGCGAGTACGCCCAGACCGGAGCAGGGAGCGTCCAGCAGCACGCCGTCCATGCTTTCGGCAAGATCGTCGCGTTTTTTCAGCGCGTCCCGGGCAACGGGGCGGATGTTGTCCAGTCCCAGCCGTTTCGCCTGGGCTGCAATAAGCTCTGTCCTGTGCTCGTGGAGATCCCAGGCCTGCACTCTGCCGGTACCGCCCATCAGCTCCGCCATAAGGCAGGTTTTTCCGCCCGGAGCCGCGCAGCAGTCCAGAATTTGCTGTCCGCGCCGCGGAGCAATGGCCATAGCCGCCATCATGCTGCTTTCACTCTGAATGGAGAAAGCGCCCCGCAGGAAATCGGCGTCCCTCGCGATATCCATGGCGCCGGTAATGTGCCAGGAGAAGGGAACCGTTCCCTTCTTCTTCCCCCATATTTTTTTCTCCAGCACCTTTTCCAGCCCCGCTTCTCCCTCCAGGATCAGGTTCGGCCGGATGGTGATGCTCTCCTCCTTTTCCCGGAAAGCGATAATCAGTTCAGCTTCTTCGGTGCCGTAATCCTCCCGCAGCTTGATCCACAGCCATTCCGGCAGGCTGTATTGCACGGAGTGCCAGAGATCGGGTTCCTTTTCAGGATCCGGGAAAACCAGCTCGTCCTTTTTGCGGATCAGGTTGCGCAGAATGCCGTTGCAGACGCCTTTCAGGCCTTCCATTCCCAGCTCCGTACAAAGCTGAACACTTGTGTTCGTGGCAGCGCTTTCAGGAATCCGGTCCTCCAGCAGCAGCTGGCAGGCGCCCAGCCGGAGAATGTTCTTCAGCTTGATGTCAGTGTCTTCCCGCGCCATCACCTGGTTAAGCACATAATCCAGGCGGATCATATTGTCCAGCGTGTCATAGACAAGCCGTGTTGCCAGCCTGCGGTCAGCGGCGCTCAGTCCGCTCCCGCGCAGCGCGCTGTCCAGAGCAAGAGAGGCGTAGGCATTGTCCTCCGTAACCTTCCGGATCACCTGCAGCGCAGTCCTGCGGGATTCCATGCCCTCCACCGGCGGCTTTTCCCTGCGGAGCGGAGACCTGTCGTCCCGGACGGGCGGTTTGTCCTTCCGGAACTGCGGACGTCCGTATGCTTTTCCGCGCATTGGCGCGCTGCTTCTGTTTCCGGGCCTTGCGGCGCCGTCCCGTCCTTTGGGCGCACTGTTCCCGTTTCCGGGCTTCGCGGGGCCGTTCTGTCCCCTGGCTGCGCTGCTTCTGTTTCCGAACTTCGCGGTCCCGTCCCGTCCCTTAACCGCTCCGCCCGGCTGCGGCTTTCTTCCTTCCCGCTTGTTTTTTTCGAATTTCTCGCTCATGCGTTGTCCTCTTTCAGGTTCATTCCTGCCGGCAAGCTGTGCCCCCGGAGATAGTCCTCGCTTTTCATGGGCTTCCCGCCCGGAGCCTGGATTTCAAGCACGCGTACGGCGCCTGTTCCGCAGGCGATGACCAGCCCGTTCCTCGTGTCAGCACTCAGGATCATGCCGGGTTCTCCCGTGCCGTCTGTGACCGCTGCGCGCAGCAGCTTCAGCCGTCCGTTTTCCGCGGGCACCGTGACGCAGGGCCAGGGATTCATTCCGTTGATCAGGCCCTTGATCTGCGTGGCGCTCTGTGTGAAATCAGCGATTCCCATGCTTTTGCTCAGCATCGGGTCATATGTCATCCGGGTTTCATCCTGTTTCCTGCTGATCAGGGTGCCGGCCTCCAGCTCCTTCAGCGTCCGGATCAGCAGCTCGGCGCCGGTCCGGCTCAGCCGTTCCGTCAGCTCCCCGCAGGTTTCCGTTTCCTCTATGTTCGTTTCGGCCTGCAGCAGGATATCCCCGGTATCGATCCCGGCGTCCATCCACATGGTGGTCACGCCGGTCTTTGTTTCCCCGTCCATCAGCGCATAAGCGACCGGGGCGGCTCCCCGGTGACGGGGAAGCAGGGACGCATGCACGTTTATGTTTCCCATCGGTGCGATGTCCAGGATCTCCTGGCTCAGAATCTGTCCGAAAGCGGCCGTCACGCACAGATCAGGCTTCAGCCCGCGCAGATCCTCCACCCCGGTTTTCCGGATCTTTTCCGGCTGGAAAACGGGAATTCCGGCCTCCAGCGCGGCGGTTTTCACCGGGGACGGCGTCAGCCTGTTCCCCCGTCCCTTTGGCCGGTCCGGCTGCGTAAACACGCCCGCGATATCATATCCGGCGCTGATCAGCGCCTTCAGGGAGGGCACCGCGAAATCCGGCGTCCCCATAAAGACAATTCTCATTCAGCGTCGTCCTCCGGGATATGCCCTTCAATTTCTTCCTTCGTCAGCTCCCGGTCCATCACGTCAATGTACAGCCTGCCGTCCAGGTGATCCACCTCATGGCAGATGGCCCGGGCTTCAAAGCCTTCAGTCTCAAGCTCCATGGGATGACCCTTCCGGTCCTGATAGCGTACCCTGATTTTCATCGGCCGGGTCACGACGCCCTGACGTGCGGGCAGGCTCAGGCATCCCTCGCGTCCGGTCTGGCTGCCTTCCCGGTCAATAATTTCAGGATTCACAAGCTCCAGAATGCCCGAATGGTCTTCCGTCACGTCAACCACGGCCACCCGACGCAGAATGCCGACCTGCGGTGCTGCCAGGCCTACGCCTTCTGCCTTGTACATTGTTTCTGCCATATCCTTCAGCAGTCCCTCCAGCCGCCGGTCAAACTTCTCCTGCGGCCTGGAAATCCTGCGCAGCGTTTCATCTCCAAGTTTTACAATCTTTCTGATGCCCATGTGCCTGTTCTCCTTTGCCTGTTGCTTTTTATATCATCGTTGTCGGGTTAATTTCAAACCAGACTTCCGTGTTATCCCATGTTTCTGCCGCTGCTTCGGCAAGCGCCTTGCAGAAGGCGTCCGTTTCCGGTGTGTCCAGCAGCTTCATCAGGATCTGACGCCTGTGCTTTCCCCGCAGCATGCTCACGCTTGGGGTGTCCCGCGTCATCAGCAGCACCCTTTTCCTCCATTCCGGATGCGCATTCAGCAGTGCGTCCGCTTTTTGTTCCAGCACCTCGGCAGCTGATTCGGCAGCCTCCTCCCGCGGGCTTTCGGCCAGCAGCCTGGCCAGCATCGTGAACGGCGGATACAGCGCGGTTCTGCGTCTTCTGAACTCGTCCTCAAAAAATGCGCGGTAATCCTGCCTGGCCGCATAACCGAGCACCGGATCATCCGGCTTGTAGGTCTGAATAATGACCTTTCCCGGCAGTGCGCCGCGCCCGGCTCTGCCGGCCACCTGCGTCAGCAGCTGAAAGGTGCGTTCCCGGCTCCTGTAATCAGGCAGATTCAGCGTCAGGTCTGCCGCGATGACGCCCACCAGCGTTACCTGCGGAAAGTCGAGCCCCTTGGCAATCATCTGTGTGCCGATCAGCACCCTGGTTTTCCCGCTGCGGAAGGCCTCCAGCACCTTTCCGTGCCCGTCCTTGCCGCCCGTTGTATCCAGATCCATGCGTCCCAGGGGTACACCCGGCAGCAGCCGGCTCACCTCTTCCTCCACCTTCTGCGTGCCCGCCCCGAAGTAGCGGATATGCGGACTGCCGCATTCCGGGCATTTTTCCGGCACAGCGGCCCTGTTTCCGCAGTAGTGGCACTGCAGGACGCTGCTTCCGCTGCCGACGTGATAGGTCATGCTCAGGTCGCACTGCGGGCATTTCACGACGTATCCGCAGGCTCTGCAGGATATAAAGGCGTTGTAGCCTCTCCGGTTCATCAGCAGCATGGCCTGTTCGCCACGTTCTGCGCAGGCCTTCAGCGCTTCGCGCAGGGACCGGCTCAGCACGGTCCGGTTACCGTTTTCCAGCTCCCTGCGCATGTCGACCAGCTCCACCTCGGGCATTGGTCTCCTGTTAACCCGGTATGGCATTTCCAGCAGCATGTAATCGCCTCGCCGGGCCCTCGCGAAGCTCAGCATGCTCGGAGTCGCGCTGGCCAGCACCAGAGCTGCTCCTTCGCGCCCGCACCGCATCTCCGCCACGGCTCTGGCGTCGTATCGCGGATGCCGGTCGCTGAGATAGCTGCTTTCATGCTCCTCGTCAATTACGATCAGCCCGAGCTCCCGGATCGGGGAAAAAATGGCGCTCCGTGCGCCGATCACAATCCTTGCTTCCCCTCTGCGTATTCTCCGCCATTCGTCATACCGTTCCCCGGCGCTCAGCCGGGAATGAATCACTGCGGAGCGCTCTCCGAACCGTCCCCGGAACCAGGAAACCATCTGCGGTGTCAGCGCGATTTCCGGTACAAGGATGATGGCGCTTTTTCCCATTTCCAGTGTCTTCCGCGCCGCAGCAAGAAAAACCTCGGTCTTGCCGCTGCCCGTCACGCCGTGAAGCAGGAATGCGCCCCTGCCTTTCCGTATTGCGGGAAGGATTTCTCCCAGCGCTTCCTGCTGGCCGTCCGTCAGCGTATAGGCGGGATCTCCGGCGTTGGCGAAGGCGCCTTCCGGCGTCCGCATCACCTCTTCCTCCGTCAGCCGGATGTATCTGTCCGCGGCCAGCTGCTTCAGCGCTTCGCGCGGGTCGCGGACCGTCTCGCTGATCTCCCTCACGGACATTTCCGGATTCCCGGCCAGCAGCCTCAGCAGAGCTGCGCGCTTGTTCTTCCGCTTCCGTATGCTCTCCCCGGCTTCCCGCTCCGCTTCCTCAGCTGTGACATTCAGCATGGCCCGGCGTTCCTTCCGGGCATGTATGCGTCCGCCGCGCATTTGCGGCGGCAGCATCAGCCGCAGGGTTTCCGCCTCGGGGCAGTGGCTCGCCCGGGCGATTTCCACAGCCAGATCCATCAGCTCCGGAGGAATGGCGGCATAATCCTCCAGCGCGCAGCTGATATCCCGGATCTTCTCCTCCGGAATGCCTGCCTCCTCCGTCAGAGCAGTGACAACTCCTTCTTTGGTACCGCGGCCGAAAGGCACGGAAACCCGCTGTCCGCGCTCCAGACGAAGTCCTTCCGGAATTCTGTACGTAAAAGGCCGCGCGACATTCTCGTGTACGATATCCACAATTACCTGACAGTACACTGCCGCGCCCCCTTCCCGGATATAATCCCATTATGTATTATATCTTTTTTCCTTCTCTGTGACAAGGACGAAAAAAGCTGTCCCGCAGTCCGGAACAGCTCGGATTATATGCTTTTTTCAGGCTTTCACGTCACCTGCTTACCGCATGCTGCGCAGGTCCGCTACGATTTCAGGCATCACACGGATCACTTCTTCCGTTTCTTCCTCTGTTGTGCCGTCTCCCAGCGTCAGCCGCAGGCTTCCCCGGGCTTCCTCGTCGCTCAGACCGATGGCTTTCAGTACGTGGCTTGGCTCCAGGCTGCCGGAGGCGCACGCGCTTCCGCCGGAAGCAGCGATGCCGGCCAGATCCAGCCGCAACAGCAGCGCTTCGCCTTCGATGCCGTCGAAGCTCAGGCTGCAGTTGTTGGGCAGCCGCAGCGTGGGATGCCCGTTCAGCCGGACGCCCTCCGTTTTTTCCCGTATACCGCGGACCAGCCTGTCACGGAGTGCGGCGATTCTGGCACTTTTCTCGTGCATGCCGCCCGTCGCAAGCTCGATGGCTTTTCCAAGCCCAACGATGCCCGCAAGGTTTTCCGTGCCGGCCCGCATTCTGCGTTCCTGTTCTCCCCCGTGAATCAGTGGGTCAATCCGGATACCTTCGCGGATATACAGGCAGCCGGTTCCCTTCGGCCCGTGAAACTTATGCGCGCTGATGCTCATCAGGTCAGCGTGCAGCGCCTCTGTGTTCACGGGAATGGCGCCGATGGCCTGCACGGCATCTGTATGAAAGCGTATGCCCCGCTCCCTGGCGGCTGCCCCGATTTCCTGTACAGGCTCCAGTGTGCCGATCTCGTTGTTCGCCGTCATAACGGAAATCAGAATTGTGTCTTTGCGCATAGCCGCTGCCGCATCCGCCGGGGAAACTCTGCCTTCAGCGTCCACCGGCAGGTAGGTCACCTCGAAACCCTGCTTTCCGAGCCACTCGCAGCTACGCAGCACTGCGTGGTGCTCAACGGCGCTGGTGATGATATGCCTGCCCTTGTCCTTCAGCGCGAAAGCGGTGCCGATGATGGCCCAGCTGTCGCTTTCGCTGCCACCGGAAGTAAAATAGATCTCCCGGGGCTTTGCGCCGATCGCTTCCGCTGTCCGTTGCCGGGCCAGGTCAAGTGCCTTGTGCGCTTCTCTCCCTGTGCCGTGAATACTGGAAGGATTTCCGAAGCATTCCCTAAAATAGGGAGCCATTTCTTCTGCCACCTCCGGAGAAACCGGCGTGGTGGCGGCATAATCCATATAAATGCGGTCTTTCATTGCCTGTCCTTCGGTCTGTAAAATTCAGAACTTGGTCTGTATTAAGGAAAAATTCCGGTTAATATCAGTCTGTATAAAGTTAATCATGCTCAGCAGCAGCGTCACAAGCAACAGAATCACGACCGTGCCCACAATAACGCCGCCCAGGTTGCCCACACTGAGCAGCAGCCGGACACGTTCCTTTTTCTGCGCTGCCAGCTCCTCTTCTGTCCCCGGATAATCTTCGTACGCCTCGGGATCCTCATCCTCGTTCAGCTCGTCAAATCCGTCATCATAATCATCGTATGCCTCGTATGTTTCCTCCTGAGGCTGCTGCTTCTGAAAATAAGCCATACTCTGTCTCCTTTTCGGATCAGATATAATCCAGCCAGGACCCGCCGGCTTCCTCCCGGCCCGTCAGCTCTCCGGCGGCCTGCAGTCCGGTGAACCGCTGCTGCCTCAGAGCTTCGTACAGCACAATCGCCGCGGAATTGCTCAGATTCAGGCTTCTGGCTTCCTTCCGCATCGGAATCCGGATACAGTCGTCATACCGTTTTTCCAGCAGGTTTTCAGGCAGTCCTCTGGTCTCCTGTCCGAAGACCAGATAATCGCCGTCCCGATATTGAACCTCATCGTAGCTTCTCGGCGCCTTGGTCGTCGCGAACCAGAGCCTGGCGTCCGGCTTCAGCCCCCTTAAAAATGTTTCCAGATCCGGATATACATGATACTTCATCAAGTGCCAGTAATCAAGCCCTGCCCGTTTCAGATACCTGTCGGCAAGGGAAAACCCGAGCGGTTCAATCAGGTGCAGCTCCGCGCCGGTCGCGGCGCAGGTTCTGGCAATATTCCCGGTGTTCTGAGGTATTTCCGGATATACCAATACAATCTGCATACTCATCCGGTCCGTCTCCTTTTCGCGGCCAGGTATCGGAATATCAGCGTCCAGATCAGGATGCCGGTCAGCACTCCGCTGCTGTCAAGCAGTACGTCCGTAACGGTTCCGCCCCTTCCGTCCACAAGCAGCTGATGTGCTTCGTCCGTCGCGGCATAAAGCGCTCCCAGAGCCCATCCGGCGGGTCCGAGGCCTCTCCTGCGACGATCCCCTGCCCAGCTTTCCAGGCAGGAGCGTATCAGGAAGCCCAGCGCGGTGTATTCAAGAAAATGAGCGCTTTTACGCACGATAAACTGAATGCTGTCGATCTCGGCCTGTTGTTCTTCCGCGGTCATTTCGGAAAAACCGGCTGTAAACCGCTCTGCGAACCACCGGGCAAAGATCCCGCTCGTGGCGTTGGACCGATCCGCGTCCTCTGCGGAAAAAAAGAAAATGAGAACCATCAGGCAAAGCGTCAGGGCGGTTGTCAGAATCCGTACCCATCTTTGCTGCCATCCGGTTCTCATGCCTGTCATCCTCCGGTCTGTTTCTCAGTTGAACAGTTCCTTTACCCGGTCCATGAAGCTCTTACGGTTGTCATATTCCCGGTCAGAGGTGGTCTCGTCAAATTGCCGCAGCAGATCCTTCTGCTTGTTGTTCAGTCTTCTGGGCACCTCCACCTTCACGCGCAGGATCAGGTCGCCTTTTCCGCTGCCCCGCAGCTGCTGGATGCCGCTGCCCTTGATCCTGAATTCGGTTCCGGGCTGCGTTCCTTCCGGAATCCTGTATTTCACAGGTCCGCTCAGCGTGGGTACCTCGATGTCTCCTCCGAGGGCCGCCGTTGTAAACGGAATCGGGAAATCCAGCAGCAGGTTGTAGCCTTCTCGCTTGAACAGCTTATGAGGCCGTACTCCCACGACAATATAGAGATCTCCGCTTGGGCCGCCCCGCAGTCCGGGTTCGCCCTGGCCGTTCATGATAATCGTCTGCCCGTTATCGATGCCCGCCGGCACCTTGACGGTCACAGTCCGTTTTTTGCGGATGCGTCCGCCGCCGCTGCAGCTGGTGCATTTTTCCTTGATTACCTTGCCGGTGCCGCCGCATGCCGGGCATGTCCGTACTGTGGTCATCCAGCCTCCGCTCTGGCGGATCTGGCCGGTGCCGTTGCAGGTGCTGCAGGTTACCGGGCTGGTTCCAGGCCTGGCACCGGTGCCCTTGCAGGCATCGCACAGTTCATTTCGGAAAATCTCGAAGCTCTTTTCACAGCCCTTGGCCGCTTCCTCAAAGGTAATCCTCAGTTCGTACCGAAGGTCGTTTCCCTGAACCGGGCCCTGGTTTCTGGTACTGCGGCCGCCGTTGAACAGCTGTTCGAAAATATCGCCCATGCCGCCCATGCCGCCAAAATCAAACCCTCCGAAGGGATTGCCCCCGCCGCCCATGCCGGCCATGGGATCCTCGAATCCGAACTGGTCGTACCGGGCCCGCTTATCCGGATCGGAAAGAACCTCGTTGGCTTCGTTAAGCTCCTTGAAGCGTTCCACGGCTTCCTTGTCGTCCGGATGCAAATCAGGATGACATTCCTTGGCTTTTTTCCTGTATGCTCGTTTGATCTCGTCGTCCGTGGCATTTTTGCTCACGCCGAGCACTTCATAATAATCCCGCTTGTTCGCCAAGCTGTCTCACCTCTCTCTGCCTGCTGACCCGGAGCAAGCCCGTCGCAACCTTGCGGCGGGCTTGCTCGCGTATGTCGTCTTTTGTCCGGATGTCTTATTCAACGCTGCCGTCAGCGTTCACGCTGCCGTCATCGTTGGTGCTTCCGGGTTCGGGTCCGTTGTCCGGGGCCGCACCGTTGGCGCCGGCCTGCTGCTGGTAGATCTTGCCGAAGATCGCATAAACCTTCTGGGTGAAGCTGTCCATGGCGTTTTTGATCTCTTCCGCGTTATTGCCTTCCCGGACCTTTTTGAAAGCGTCAATTTCTGTCTGAACGGTGTTCTTGTCCTCATCGCTCAGCTTGTCGCCGCTTTCACGCAATGTCTTCTCCATTTCGTAAATCAGGCTGTCAGCGCGGTTCAGCGTCTCGACCTCTTCCCTGCGCTTTTTGTCCTGCTCGGCGTACTGCTCGGCTTCCTTTACGCGCTGGTTGATCTCCTCCTCGCTCAGGTTGGTGCTGGCAGTGATGGTGATCTGCTGCTCGTTGCCGGTGGCCTTGTCCTTTGCAGATACATTTACGATGCCGTTATTGTCGATGCTGAAGGTAACCTCGATCTGCGGCACGCCGCGGGGAGCCGGCGCGATACCGGTCAGCTGGAAACGGCCCAGGGTCTTGTTGTCGTAGGCCATCTGGCGCTCGCCCTGCAGCACATGGATTTCAACGGTGGTCTGACCGTCAGCCGCGGTGGAGAATACCTGGCTCTTGCTGGTCGGGATCGTTGTGTTCCGGTCAATCAGGCGGGTAAAGATGTGTCCTTCCGTCTCCAGGCCCAGGCTCAGGGGTGTCACGTCCAGCAGCAGCACGTCCTTGACCTCGCCGCCAAGCACGCCGCCCTGGATGGCCGCGCCGATGGCGACGCATTCATCAGGGTTCACACCCTTGAAGGGCTCTTTACCGGTAATCTTCTTCACGGCTTCCTGCACTGCGGGAATACGGGTGCTGCCGCCGACCAGGATCACCTTGTTGATCTGGTCAACGCCCAGTCCGGCATCCTTCAGTGCTTTCCGCATGGGCTCGATGGTGGCGTCCACGAGGTCGTGGGTCAGCTCCTCGAACTTCGCCCGGGTCAGGGTGATGTCCAGGTGCTTGGGGCCGGTAGCGTCCGCGGTGATGAAAGGCAGGTTGATGTTGGCAGTCGTGGTGCCGCTCAGTTCGATCTTGGCCTTTTCAGCCGCTTCCTTCAGCCGCTGCGCCGCGATCCTGTCCTGCTTCAGGTCGATGCCGTTTTCCTTCTTGAACTGCTCGGCGACGTAGTCAATAATCCGCTGGTCGAAGTCATCGCCGCCCAGACGGGTGTTACCGTTCGTGCTCAGCACTTCAAACACGCCGTCGCCGATGTCCAGAATACTGACATCGAAGGTGCCGCCGCCCAGGTCGTACACAAGAATCTTCTGGTTCTCTTCCTTGTCCAGTCCGTAGGCCAGGGACGCGGCTGTGGGCTCGTTGATGATCCGCAGTACGTCAAGTCCGGCAATCCGTCCGGCATCCTTGGTGGCCTGCCGCTGACTGTCGTTAAAGTAGGCGGGAACAGTGATAACTGCCTGCGTCACTTTTTCGCCCAGATAGCTTTCGGCGGTTTCTTTCATCTTGGTCAGCACCATGGCGCTGATATCCTGAGGCGTGTACTGTTTGCCGTCGATGTTCACCTTGTAGGTTGTGCCCATCTCACGCTTGATGGAAATCACGGTCCTGTCGGGGTTCGTCACAGCCTGGCGCTTTGCCACCTGACCGATCAGGCGCTCGCCGTCCTTGGTAAAGGCGACGACGGACGGGGTGGTCCGGCTGCCTTCCGCGTTGGCGATAACGGTGGGCTGTCCGCCCTCCATCACGGCGACACAGCTGTTTGTGGTACCCAGGTCAATACCGATAATCTTGCTCATAACTTTTCCCTCCATCTATCCGTTTTCTGGATGATCATCATATTTATCAGGGACCATGCGGTCCCGTTCCGAAAGGCCTTTCAGCCTGTGTCGGCTGTTTATTCGGGAACTACCTTCACCATTGCGTGGCGAAGCACCTTTTCACCGATTTTGTATCCCTTCTGAAGTACCTGGCAGACTGTCCCCGGCTCCCCGTCTTCAGGGACCCCCTGCAGAATCGCGTTTTCCAGGTTGGGATCGAACTTTTCCCCCAGCCTGTTGATGGGGGTCACGTCCAGCTTGCCGTATGCGTCCTGCATCTGCTTCAGCACAAGCTCCATCCCGCTTTTCATGGCTTCGTCCTGGCTGCCCGCCGCAGCCTCCACCGCCCGTTCCAGATTGTCCAGCACGGGAAGCATCATGGCTGCAACGTCCTTCCGTCCGTCGGCGTAGGCATCCGCCCGCACGCTTTCGTTTCTTTTCCGGAAGTTTTCAAAGTCCGCCTGAACCCGCTGCGCCATTGCGAGGTATTCCGCGGTTTTGGCTTCAGCCTGTTCCAGCTTTGCCTGCAGCGGATTCTCTTCCTGCGGCGCCTCTTGGGTTTCGTTGCCTTCTGTCATCTGGGCTTCCGCTTCCGGCGTGGTTTCCTCCTGCGCCGCGGTCTGCTGCTGTTCCTCGTTTTTGCTCATGTTCCGCTGCCTTTCCTTTTTTCTTCTAATCCTGGCCATGCTGATCCCCTCCGTCGGCGTCTCCGCTGAACATGTCTGTCAACTGTCTGCCCATCACGTTCAGGATGGATATCACCCGGGAATACTGCATCCTCGTTGGGCCGATCACGCCCAGTGTGCCCTGCTGCCCGTTCCGTGTGGAATAGGTTGCTGTTACGATGGAGCAGTCAGCCATCTCCGGCACGCCGGTTTCCGGCCCGATCCGGACGGTGAAGGCCATTTCGCCGCTTCCCCGGATAATCTCGGCCAGCTTGTCCCGTGTTTCCATCAGGCTCAGGAAACTCCGGGCCTTGTCGACGTCGCTGTATTCGGGATAGGCCAGCATATTGCTGGTACCGCCAACGGCCACATGCCCGCCGGCCGGTGCCCCGCTTCGCTCTGACAGGAATCCGTACAGGCCCTGAAGCACGGTTTCGTTGCCCTGCATCCGCCGGATGATCTCCGGCAGCTTTTCGCAGGCCTCCTGCAGGGTGCAGCCGCGCAGCTCGTTGGTCAGCGCCCGGGATACAGAGTAAAGCGTGTCGTCGTCCATATCATTCCCGATACGGATCATACTGTCCCGCACGATTCCCATATCCGTCACGACCACGACCAGCGCTGTTCCGTTGCCCACCGGAACCAGCTGAACGGTCTGCAGCCGGGGTTGCTGCCCTTTCGGGGAAAGCACCACAGCGGTGTAGTTCGTCAGGCTGCTGATCACGCGGGCCGCATGGTCAATCACGTCCTCCATCTGCCTGATCCGGCCGGAGAAATGCTGCTGAATGGCCTGCGGGGAATCGTTCCGCAGCTTGCCGGCCTGAAGCAGGGAATCCACGTACAGCCGGTATGCTTTCGCGCTGGGAATTCTGCCCGCGGAAACATGGGGCTGATCCAGGTAGCCAAGCTCCTCCAGATCGCTCATTTCGTTCCGGATGGTGGCGGAGGACAGACCTGTTTCATACTTCTTGCTGATGGTTCTGGAACCAACGGGCACGCCTGTCAGGATGTAGTCATCAATGATGGCGCGCAGTATGCGCATCTTGCGCTCATCCATGTTCACGCCCTCACCTCCTGGTGTTGTTAGCACTCGTTGACGTTGAGTGCTAACCACGTGCATAATGTAACACCAACCGCTGCGCTTGTCAATACTTTTGAAGGTGAATTTTGCGTGAAATCCGTGTGTCTGTCTGCATGAAAACCCCCGCCGTGCGGATTGTTCCGTCAGACGGCGGGGCGCTTTGTTTTATTCGGAGTTACCGGCTCGCCCGTCAGTCGGCGATGGTCCATTTCGCGTCGTCTCCCTGGATGAAGGTATGCAGGGTTTCCCCGTTCTCGTCCCGCAGCACCAGCGGCGGGCGGTTCCCGTCCGGGCCGGTCAGTCCCACCAGGTTGATCACCCGGAGATACACCGCGTAGGCTTCATTCAGGTTGGCGCCTGCGGAAGGCCGGAAAGCCTTATCCATATTCTTGTCGTTGAAGATCATCAGCGTCACGGCCCTGGCACCGGTTCGGCCTTCAAAAAGAAAGCTCTTGCTCTGGCCGCCCTTCATCAGGCTGATGTCGATTGAGGCGTCTTCCGGCGCGTCGGGCGCGATATTCATCAGAAACCGGAACGCACCGCTGATCCTCTCCGTGGAGATGATCCGCAGCTGATGTGTCACGGTGCGTACGTTGTAATCCGCCTTCCCGCCCCACATGAGCATCTCAAGGTTTTCAATTTCCGCATTCTCAGCAGTCAGAATCACGTTGTCAAGCTTCAGGGTGCCGTAATGTCCGCCCTGCAGCGTGACATAGGTGTCCACCTTACCGTTGCTCTTCAGGTTTACAGGATCCTGCAGGGCGTTCAGATTGCTGATTTTTGCCTTCTGGTTCACAGTAAAGTTCAACACACCGGTCAGCGCCTTGCCGTCCCCGCAGATTTCAATGCCCTGGGGCAGCGTGATCGTGCCGTCCCCCTCCGGCAGCTCCGCATCCTGATCCAGCATCATCACGCCGTCCCTGCCGGCCAGGTTGATGCCTGCCTTGAACTGGTAGTAGGCGTTCAGCGCCTGTACGGGCTCCTGCGCCGGCAGGACGCCGTTTTCCGGCAGTCCCCAGGCATAGGATTTCCCTGTACGTTTCCCTTCAATCCTGCTCCAGACGGAATCCCCCGTGGAGTAGCGGATATGTGCTTTGCCGTCCTGCTCCGCGTATCGGCACAGGGCAGTAATCTGCAGTGAGCCTCCCTTGGCGCAGAAAGCGTCCAGCTTCAGCGTCTTAAGCAGGTTGTCGACGTTGCGCTGCGCTGCCTCACCGGTCAGGCTGTTCAGGGGATTTTCAAGCTCGGTGGTCAGCAGAGCTTCCGTGGATGGGCTCTTCGGATCTATATCCGGCATAATGTCGCCGCGCATCTGCTTGTTCTTCGGAAACTTGACACGCAGCAGCTGCCGGGTTGCGTACAGCCTGCCAGTCACCTTCCAGGTGATCCAGTAATCTGCCTGGATGGCCTGCATGTCGAGGGCGATACCTGTGGGCGCGTCCTTATCCCCGTAGGGATTCAGCTTGTTCAGGATCGCAGCCTCCTCTTCGGCGGTCAGTCCGGCGTCATCCGCGATGATCACGCTGCCCAGCGTAATTTTCGGGAATTCGAGATCCGGTCCCGCGGCGCCCAGGATCGGCCCCTTCCCGTCGGATACAAAGCTGCCTCCGGAGCAGTGGAAGTCGAGTCCTCTGACCAGCCCGGCCAGTATGCCGCTGTTTGTCAGTGTTGCCCGGCTGTTCTGGTGAAACGCCCGGGATGACAGCGCCACCCCGTCGGACCAGATGGTTCCCTCGTTGGTAATCGCAATCCGGTTCGGTCTCGCGCTCTGGTACAGCAGTCTGCGTACGCCGTTGATGTTTCCCTGGTTGATCAGCGTCAGGTCGCCGCCGTTAATCAGGTCCAGGGCGGCGGGATTCCGGTCGCGTACCAGGCAGGCGTCCTTCTCCACGGTAATCCGTAGCTGGCCCTCCTCGTTTTCTCCCATTACGTCCGCGGCGGTGCCGTTTTTCAGCCCGAAGCATCCGGTACCGAATGTCGGGGCGTACAGCACATAGCCGTTCATGTCGATGGTAAAGAATTTGGAGTTGCTGGCGTAAAGCGGACCCACGTCCTCCAGGCTTGTGTCTCCCTCCAGCGTATAGGTCGTGTGATCCTTGTAGGATTTCACTGCGGCCGCCAGAGCTTCGCCGCGCCGGGCAGCCAGCTTCCAGGCGGCGTCATCCGCATCCAGGAACCGTTCCAGATTGGATACGTGGGGCTCCGCGGCATTCCGGGCTTCGGCCAGCGCTGCTGTCACCTGATTGGTGTGTCCTCCCGATGTTTCTCCCAATGCAGCCGGCGCTGCGGCAACCGCCAGGCAGCATACAATCCACCAGGCCAGTATTCTCGTCAGTTTTCTCATCTTCCCCTCCAGGAGCCTGTCATAATCCGTTTGTAATATACTGTCCGCCGCCGGGAATTCCCGCCGACGGGCTCACATACAGAATCGCGAACGCTTCCGCTGCATAATAGTACAGGTAGATCAGCGTTCCGTCTGCTGCGGTCCATTGCTTGACGCCGGTCACAAGGCTTTCAGAGTAATAACCGGGATAGATCTGGTCCATCACCCGGATGACGTCGCCGGATTCCGCCTCGCTCATCTCTCCGTACACGGAGCTCAGCGCTCCGGTCAGATAGCCAAAGCTGCCGCTCCCGCTGTCCGTGCCAAAGTCGTATGTGATCATCCGCAGCTTATCCTGGTAAAACATGTAGACCAGGTCCGCAAAGTACCGGCTCACTTCCACCCGGCTCTGCGTGTACAGGATTGCCCAGTCCCCCTGCTTCCGCTCGACCATGGCCTGGCCTTCCTTTTCCTGAATCGCGGCGGCTGTATCTCCCCATCCGGCGCCGTTACGGAACTGAAAAGCGCCGGCGGATGCCTCGGGTTCAACCGTATGCAGATCAGGAATAGCGCCGGCCAGTCCGATCCCGGCGCAGCAGGTCAGCAGGACCGCGGCTGCCAGCGCGGTCAGTATTCGGATCAGTCCGGTTTTTCTTTTCAGGATCTTTCTGTTTATGATCTTTCCCTTCAATCAGATCCTCCCCTTTCCGTCTCCGGTTTCCTGTCCAGCCCTGCCATCTGCAGCATCTGCGTTTCCGCCTCCCGCACAATCCTGTCCTCCTCTTCCGCGAAAACGGCATCCGGGTTAAACAGGATTTCTTCCCCGAAGGTAATCGTCCGCTGAATACGGTTTGCGTAGGCCGGCAGAATCCGCAGGCGTTTCCGTGTCTTCCGCCAGTAGGCAGCTGCCAGCATCACGAATCCGGGACTCAGCGGAGCAATCCCTTCCTTCGGATACTTGCCGTCCGGAATCTCCGGGAAAATCAGCAGGTTATCCCCTGCCTGCAGTCCTTCGATGCTTTTCCGGATGGTTTCCCGCAGTTTGATGGGAGAATCCCGGTATACGGGAATCGCTTCCACCTGCCGCATCACGGTCACACTCAGCCATCCGAGGAATCCGGAAATCCGCCGCTTCAGAAAATCAGGCAGCAGCTTTTTCGGCGCGAAAGTGTTTTCATACAGATAATCGGAAACTTCCTTCTTATCTGTCATCATCATGCTGATCGCCCAACTGCGGATCGGCACGGGGATATACAGTTCGCATACCACCGGTCCGTATATTTCCCCGTGGTTGCACAGGAAAACAAGAGGATTCCGGTCATCTGTCCGGATGTGATCCGCGTTCACGAGCCTGTGGCGGTAAACCGGCCGCAGTATGGCGATCAGCACGCCGGCCAGGAACGGCTGCCTGTATCTTCCGGTCAGCGCTTCCTCGACCTCGCGCCGGAGCACAGGGTTCTCTTCGCCGGTTTCCTCCTGCTGGTGCAGAAACCGGCGCATTTTCTGTATTATGCGTTCTCCGATCGGAAAGCGCAGCACGGCCAGAAGCGCCACGATGCTCACCAGCGTGAGCGGCACCATCATCAGCGGCTGAAAGCGCACGGCCAGTGCGCCGGGATCCCTGGGGAGGTCCTTGCCCGCGCCGAAACAGATCGCCGTCAGGGCAATCAGCGCCAGCGCGTCTCCGAGCAGCCGGGCAAAAGCCAGGTTGATTTCCCTGATATCCCGGTATCTGTCCGGCATGGGCCTGTTCGACAGCCTGGCCACATACGGCATCAGCTGCTCAATCCGCCCAAGTCCGGTGAGGCTCAGCGCACCACCCATGGAACACATTGCCAGCACGAAGTAGACCAGCTCATATTGAATTGCACCGTGGATCAGCATTCGCCCGCATATGATCACGCCGTACAGCCAGAGCACCAGCCCCAGGCAGAGCAGCCAGGTGGGATCCCGGTGTTTTTTCCTCTCGCTCTGTTTCAGCAGCAGGTACCCGATCTCTACGCCGATGATCGTGGTACCGACACCGATGGCCATCGCGGTCATCAGCCGGTCCTCGTTGGTGGCCAGCAGCGCATAGATGATAACGCTGCCCATTTCCATCGCTGCCATCAGCAGCACGCTGACCCACTCATAGGACCTGAATACCGGCAGCGTCCGGATATCCTCCCCGTCTTCGGTCTCCTGCTCCGAAGCATCCTCCTCTCCGGAGCGGCTGATGTCGGTGTATACCTGAAAAAGGGTCCGCAGCGCGAAACCGATTGCCAGCAGCCCGCCGTTCAGCGTGCCGAGATTTGCGAGCAGCACCCAGGCTGCCGCGCCGGAAAGCAGCAGCTGTGCCGCGATCAGCGCGGTCCGGCTTCTGCAGCTCAGCCTTTTTCCCAGCGTGAATGCCCATCCGGAAACAGCCTCTACGGCCAGGTTCAGCGCGGCCATGGCGAAAACCACCCAGAGGCTGGCGCTTTCAAAGCTGGCCGGATACAGGCCTGTCAGCAGCGCCGTGATCAGCGCGGTCACCGCTGCCATCACCCATCCCCATTTCCGGGCGTACGCGGGCAGGAATTTTCTTCTGTTCTTTCGGAAAATCCGGCCGTAAACCAGAATCAGCTTTCCGCAAAGGTAAAGGGCGCCGCCAAAAAGAGGCATGCCGGTCAGCGTATTCGAGACCAGCATACAGAATATGTATCCGTACAGCTGGCTCATCGCGTCCCGGAGTGCCAGCCTGTCAGCGCCTCTTTTATCCACGTTCAGTGTTTATCCTTTCCGTTCCGTCCGGATTTCCAGGAGTCCGATCACCGCCGGAATCCCGACGGTCAGGGTCATGCCGCAGTATACCAGCACCGGGTTTGTCCGGGTTCTGTCCAGGGCAAACTCAAGCCCGATCACAAGTCCCACCATCAGCGTCAGGCAGACGGCGGACGCGATCTTCATTTTCTTTGAGGGCTTTGCGCAGCGAAGAGCTGCCGCCAGCAGGCCGCCGCCGAGCAGCAGCGCGGCGCCGACCATCTGGAATTTCACAAAATGATAGCTCAGGAATTCGTCGTACCGGAGGCTCTCCGTCAGAATCCCGATGGATCCGAACAGAAGCAGAAAGACGTTGAATACGTCCCCTCTCTCCGTCTTCTTCATCCGGCTGACAATTTCCAGCATGATGAACAGCGCCGCGGCCAGAATGGCAGCAATCCGGAACACGGCCAGATAAGTGCCGTAGACGTCCTGGACATTCAGCCATCCGCCTCCTTCTGTTTCCTCAGAGATCACCCGGCTGATATCGAAGTCGATGGTCGTCTGCTCTCCCAGCCGTTCAAAAATCATGAACAGCGGCAGCGCCAGACATCCGGCATCCAGCAGGTCTCCGGCGTTCTGTCCGGTGCACCGGGCCGTCAGCCATCCGGCCAGCAGCACGCCGCCTATTATCCCCGTGGTGCTCCACCCGCCACCGCTCACCCGAATCCAGCCGCTGATGGGCAGCATGTGCCCCAGCTCCTGCGTCAGCAGACAGAAGAACAGCCTGGAGCAGAGGATGCCCAGCACAAGGCTCATCAGGCTCATCAGAATGCCGGATCCTGGCTTCAGGCCCTTCCGGCGGCAATACAGCAGCATACAGAGGACGGCCGCGAGCGCGCCCGCTGCCGTCCATCCTCCGAAAGCGTATCCTTCTCCGCCGATCCAGCGGATCTTTTCAGCTTCCTCAAACAGCATTGTTTCAGTCCTTCCCTCAATTTTCCGGAACAGCGGTCGCAAAATAGATGATATCGCTCTGGGACCGTTCATCTCCGCTCGGCATGCCCTGGTAGGACTGTCCGTTGAAAATCAGGATGGAGGAGTTGCCGCCGTCCAGGTTGAATGCCTGCTGGCAGCCCAGGTCGTACATCTTCTGCGCCAATGCCTTGAAATTGACGCCACTGGATTCGCCCCGGCCTTCGGCAATCACAAGCACGTAGCTCAGCTCGCCGGTCTGTCCGATTGCGGAGCGGGGCTCGTTCGCGTTCGGGTTGTAGCCGTAATGCTCGTCAATCTCCATCAGCTGTCCGTCCTTCACCAGTGCAGGCCCGAAGGTGAAGACGTTCACAATCTCGTCCATGTGGGCCTTGGCGTATTCGGACGCCTCGTTTTTTCCCTTGATGAACCGGTCCAGGGTGAAGTTCCCTTTCTTGTCGATGATCAGGGTATCCTTCTTGCTGTTGTTGTTGTTCCGGATCTTCTGGGTCATTCGGTATTCGAAAGCTGTCTTGTCGGGATCCTTGGAGTAGTAGTCGCCGTTGATGGCAACCACAGCGTTGTTGACCCGCGCCATGGAGCTGGGCCTGGCGTCCTTCTTGCTGGTCACCTTTTTGCCGGCAATGGCGGTGCGCAGCTGCGTGGGGCTGGCGATTTCGACCCAGGCCACATGCCAGGTCACGCCGTCCTCCTCCTGGGTCTCAAGCTTCACGCGGATCGTCTCATCCTCGTATCCGTTCTCGGTGTAGTTGTCGGGATTGGGCTTCGGTGCCGGGGAAAGATCCCAGGGCAGCTCATAGGTGCTGTTCCGGTCGAATTTTCCGGCTTCCACCTCTTCGATCATCAGCTCGTCTTCCGCCCGGGCTGAGGCAATCAGGAGGCGCAGCAGGCCGCTTTCCTCCGGTTCTTCCTCATTCTCTTCCTCTTCTCCCCAGTCGGAATAATCGGCGCGCACCTCATCCAGCATGTGGGGCGAAGACACGAACCAGGGCATGCTCACGATAATCGCAGCGCAAAGCACCGCCAGCAGAATACGAATCGGTGTTTTCATTTTCCTGTCCTCTCATCCTTAACCGGTCCGGCGTCGCTTTTTACTCAGCGTCGTCCTCTTCAATCTTTGTCATGGCGATCTGGAACAGCTTTTCAGCCATAGCTTCGTCCTCAACAGGGGTAAAGACGTCCTGTTCCTCGCCGTTCTCGTCCTCTTCGCTTGTAACCTTGCAGACGATGCAGCTGATGCCTTCCTCGTCGTCCTCTTCGCTCTCATCATTCACGTCGGCCAGCAGCGCGTATTCCTCGCCGTTGTAGAAGAAGTAGTCCTCGATGCTGAAGGTCAGCTCCTCGCCGTCGTCTGTCTCAAAGACCACCAGATCGTCATCTTCCATGCCGTCCATGTTTTCCAGGTTGTTGTTCATTTCATCCATTGCTGTTTCCTCCGTTCAATCAATCTGACGCGCTTTTTCTCTAAAAAAGCTTCCCGATTCCGCCTGTCCGGCGGATGCTTCATTATAGCGGAAATGAAATCCTGTGGCAAGTTGACATTCTTTCCGTGAGCGCCTATGATTCACCCGATGGTTTTTTTCGCAGCGGGTGCCGGCTCCCGTCCTTTTCCTGAACGACGATGCTGTCCAGCATGGACTTCAGGTTTTCCCGGTAACCGGCCAGATATTCCTCCCGCAGCGCCGCCTGCTCCTTCGTTTCCTCAGGCGTCAGGCCGCCGGCCTTCTTCTTGCGGGCCAGCTCGTTGATTCTCTCAATTTTTTTCGGATCCATCGCTTACCTCTTTGTTCTTAATGTATTTTTGAATGCTTAAACAGGTTAAAAGGAGATATACATATGGTACAGGGTAAATGGTTTGCTCCCGGCACGAATCCCGGCGCCGCGGCCGGCGTCCGTCAGGAGGTTTTCGGTTTCGGGCAGGACGCGCTGGACAGCATGTCCTGGAATGTGCTGGTTTATCAGGATGACGTTCCCGCCGCCTCCGGGCGGATCTGGTGGCAGGACGGGGCTTACCGCCTCGGGGATATCGGGGTGCTGCCGGCCATGCGCGGCCGCCGCCTCGGGGATCTCACGTTCCGCCTGCTGCTTTTTAAGGCGCAGGAGCATTTCGCCCGAGAGGTGCGTCTTGCCGCTCCGCCCGAAGTGCTGGGGTTCTTTACCCGTCTCGGTTTCCGGCCCGATCCATTTTCTCCTCACGGGGAAGGCGCCCCGGTGGAAATGGTGCTTCCCGGTGCTCAGATCGACCTGGATTCCTGTAAAAACTGCGATCGGGTCAGCTGCCCTTCCCGGAAGCCGGACTGAAGCTGCTTCATACCTTCCGGCTGTCGCCCCCCGCTGCCAGCAGTGCCGCGGTTCTCACGATGCTGCATCCGGTCACGGCAGCCAGATTGCCGATGCTGCTTCCGGTGGTCAGCGTTCCGCTCACCAGGGCCCACACCGCCGCCGTGGTCACAATCGTCACGAGCCAGTAAAAAACTGTCTGGCTCGTGTTTTTTATGGTTTTCTGCCGCCGGAAGCTCCACCGGATCAGCCACAGCGCTGTGACCGTGAAAATCGCGAGATATACGATCCGCCATTCGCCTACGTCCATCTGGCTGACCTCACGCAGGGTCTCCGTAACCGTCCGGATCCCGGCCCACAGCGTAAGGCTGATGCCTGCCATGTCCCCGTTGGGCGGGAACTCGCTTTTGCGGAATATCAGCCACAGGCAGATCCCGGTAAAGGCTCCCAGAAACAGGAGGATCTCTATCCGTCCCGGAAAAAAACGTCCGTTATCCGTAATCCACGGAACCGGCTTCAGGGGCTGCATGATTTCCGTTCCGGTGCTTCCGGATTCCGTATACTGGCCGTAGACCTTGGCCACCGCCATGGCCGGCAGCATGCCGAAGCCCAGCCCGTTGATCCATTCCCCGAACCCCGGAGGCAGCTTCAGCCGCCGCCTGCGCATGCCGATCCAGCAGCCGCTGAAAACCAACAGTGTCAGCAGTATGCTCCCCATGCCCGCCGCAGGCAGGATCCACTCTGTTTTCATCTTATTCTTCCTCTCTGAACACCCATCTCTGCTGCACGCGGAAGCTGACAAAGTAGAGCAGTGTATCCGTGATCAGCTTGGCGACCGTGCTGCTCATGCCGGCATGGCTCAGCGCCCAGGTGCCGGCTGCGCTCAGCAGCATGACGGCGATCGTCAGCGCGGCGTACCGCGCTATCGTCTTCACGCCGCCGTTCTTCTGCTTGAATACCAGGTTCCGGTTGATCAGGAAATTGACGCTCGCGGAGATGACGCGCGCGATGATCGTGCTGGCCAGAATGAGCGACGCGGCCTTCACGGTCCCGTTTCGGAACACGGCCAGGTTCAGCAGGTTGAATAAGCCCTGGTCAATTAGCACGCACAGCAGGCTGCTTCCCATGAATTTCATGAAGCCGCCCATCAGCACCCTGAAAATCCGGATGCTGTCACGCAGCGGATGGTAGTGGCTGCCCTTGTTCTCGTTCTCGTAGATCGTCTCAATAGTCACGGGGATCATCGGAATCCGGTTCCTCGCGCAGGCGATCAGTACGTTCATCTCGTACTCGAACCGTTCTCCCTCAACGTCGGCCATGAACTGCAGGTCTCCGGCTGGGAAGGCACGCAGACCGGTCTGCGTGTCGGTGACCCACTGGCCGTAAAGCAACAGGAACAGTACGCTTGTCACCCGGTTCCCGATCCGGCTTTTGGGCGGCACATGCTCCTGGCTGAAATCCCGGCTGCCCAGATAAAGGGCCCTCTTGCCCTCTTTCAGCTTCTCAGCCAGTCGGAGGCAGTCGGCCACCGTGTGCTGTCCGTCCGCGTCCGCTGTAATCACGCCGCTCACGCCGGGCAGCTTTTCAAGGATATATTTGTATCCTGTCTTCAGTGCGACGCCCTTCCCATGGTTCACGTCGTGATGCAGAACTGTTGTCCCGCTCACGCTCTCCAGCTCCCGGAAGATGGGCTGGTAGCTTTCCGCGCTTCCGTCGTCCACGACGACGATGTGCGCAAACCCGCTTTCGCTCAGCTTCCGGATATAGGCGGGCAGCCGCTCATCCGGCTCCAGGGAAGGTATCAGAATCACCGCGTCCTCCGCGGCGGAATGGTGGGCCATGGAAATCTTCCTCGCTTTCCGGGCTCCGTTGCCGGGCCCTGAAAAAAGTAAATTTACCTTATGATTATACTATATTTTGTATATCCGCACAAGATTGACATACAATTCTTCCGTGTTATAATGAAACAAATTTTTTATTTCGGAGGAATCTTCTATGGGGATCATTCCATCCAGGAATCTGGAAGAGCAGCGGCGCGAGCTGAACGGCATCACCTATTTTGACCGAGGCACGCTGACCGGGCGCAACGGCCGGAAGTATGACCGTTTTGCTATCCAGACCCATTTTGTCGAGGTTGGCGAGGATCAGTCCAAGCTGGTGCGCCGTTATGTCCTTCCTCTTTATCAGCCGGGGGATCTGCTGTCCTTCGGCGCCAAGGTCATGGCCATGTGCACCCGCAACGTGAAAACGCGGGAACAGGTAAAGCCCGGATTCTGGGCAAAGCGCCTCTGGCGCTTTGCCGGCATCAACACGACCGGTGTCGGCATGCATGAGCCCTACAAGCTCCAGCTGGTCATTGATATGTGCGGCCTGCCCAGGGTGCTTTTTGCCGCCTTCGTCAGCGCCGTCACCCGGCCCTTCGGCGTTCACGGCCTGTTCTATAAGATCTGCGGCAAGGGCGTCGGCGGCATCGACGGGTTCTACTTCCGCTCCAGCTTTGAGCGGTATAAGGAAATGGCCCTGATCAACCCGCCGAATCCGGTGGAGCTCTGCGATCAGCTGGAAAAGGATACCGGGATTCCCGTCGTTCTGATGGATGCCAATGATATTGAGCAGAATCAGCTCGGCAAATGCACGGACTTCCCGCTCACCGATGACGAGATTCAGGATGCCATGGCGGACAATCCCTCCGGCCAGGGGGATGAGCTGACGCCCCTGATTCTGATCCGTCCCCTCTGATCCTATGAAGCATATCCCATCCGCTGACACCAGCTCCCTTCCGGTGCTTTCCTTTTCGGAAGCCCTGCAGCCCACGGATTCGGAATCCTATGACCGTTCCGCCTGGATTTACGTGCCGGATTATTACACGGATTACCGTTATCTGCTGGGTACCCGGGGAGCCCGTCCGCTGATCTGCGTCGGGGTCAATCCCTCCACAGCCATGCCCGGCCGTCTGGACAATACGCTGAAGAGCGTGGACAGGATCGCTCGCTTCAACGGCTTCGACTCCTTTCTGATGTTCAACGTCTATGCCCAGCGCGCCACCGTGCCGGACGATATGGACCGGGAGCTGAATCCGCTGCTCCACCAGGAGAATATGAAGGCCTTTGTCTGGGCTCTGGAGCACGCCGGTCCGGAGCCTGCCGTCTGGGCTGCCTGGGGTGCCATCATTGAGAAGCGCCCGTATCTCCCGGCCTGCGTGCTGGATATGGTCAGCCTCAGCCGGCCCTGCGGTGCGCGCTGGTTTACCGCCGGTCCCCGCAGCAAGGCCGGCCATCCGCATCATCCGCTGTATCTGAAAAAGGATTCACTGCTGGATCCTTTCATTGATCTGCCGGATTATCTTACATCTGTTAAAGAAGGCATGCGTCCATGAGTGAACCCCTGTATAAATCCTATGAGCAAACCTTTACCCTTCTGACCCGGGACTGTGATTTCACCGGGCACTGGCGCCCCGGCGCGATCCTGGAGTGCATGCAGGAGGTGGCCGGTGTCCACAGCGCGCTGCTGGGCTGCGGGCGGGACGATCTGATCAGGCAGAACATCGTCTGGGTGCTTTCCCGCTGTGAAATTCATATGAACCGGTACCCGGTGATCGGGGAACCGGTCACGGTGAGCACCTATCCGATGCCGGTCCGGCGTTATTTCTTTCCCCGCTATTTTGTTTTCACCAACCGCCGCGGCGAGCTGATCGGCTCTGCCGGCTCCCTCTGGCTGCTGCTGGATATCCGTACGCGCCATATGCTGCCTCCGGGGGATGTGGCCCGCCTTATTCCGGATAATACGGATCTGTCAATCCCGACTTATCTTCCGGCGACCGTCGGCGCTCTCCAGGGAGATGAGTTTGTTTCGGAATATCAGCCGGTCTATACCGATCTGGATATCAACGGCCATGTCAACAACACCCGTTACGCGGACTGGCTCTGCAACGCGCTCGGCGTTTCGCTCATGCGTTCCTGGGAGCCGGAAAACCTGATTCTGAATTACAACGCGGAAATCCTGCCGGAGCATAAGGTCGTTCTGCACCGTGTCTTGCGGGATCAGGATTTTCGTTTCTCAGCCTTCGTCGGCGAGAAGGCGGCCTTTGAGGTCGGCGGCCGCCTCCGTCCCCGGATCTGAGTGCTTCCCGTTTTACAAAAACTGAAAAAACAGACTGCCGCGAATCCGGCAGTCTGTTTTGTTATCGTGTTGATTATTCTCCCAGCAGTCTCCGCAGAATCTCCTGATACGCGTCCTCGACGTGGCCGAGATCCCGGCGGAACCGGTCCTTGTCCAGCTTCTCGTGGGTCGTCACGTCCCAGAATCTGCAGGTATCCGGGCTGATCTCGTCCGCCAGCACGATCTGGCCTTCCTTCGTGCGGCCGAACTCGAGCTTGAAGTCGATCAGCTCAATGTTGACGGCCTTCAGGTACTCGGTCAGAATATCGTTGATTTTGAGCGCATAGGTGGCGATGGTCTTCATTTCCTCGTCGGTCGCCCATCCCATGGCGGCGATGTGGTATTCGTTCACCATCGGGTCGCCCAGTTCGTCGTCCTTGTAGCAGTATTCCAGCACGGTCTTGCCCAGCTTGGTGCCTTCGGGCAGGCCCAGCCGTTTGCTCAGGCTGCCGGCGGCGATGTTCCGCACGATGACCTCGAGCGGCACAATATGCACGCGCTTTACCAGGGTTTCCCGGTCGTTCAGCTCCTCCACCAGGTGGGTCGGCACGCCGTTCTTCTCAACCAGCTTCATCAGGTGATTCGTCACCCGGTTGTTGATGGCACCCTTGCCCAGAATGGTGCCCTTCTTCAGCCCGTTGAACGCGGTGGCGTCGTCCTTGTAGCTTACAATGCACAGATCCGGATCCGTCGTCGCGAAAACCTTTTTCGCTTTTCCCTCATACATCTGAGTGGTTTTTTCCATGATGCCCGATCCCCCTGTCCCTTATATTTCAATCTTCTGGCAGCCCCGCGGGGCGCCTTCAGTATAGCGGTACGCCCCGAAAAAATCAATTGTCAACTTCTGTGCCCTTTTTGTCCAGATGCTACACACAAGCTTCGGTTGAATTTTTTAAGTTGATTTTAAGTCCTGTTACTATCCTTAGGATATCAATTTTCTTTTTTCCTGCTTTTCTGTTATGATATGGATATTGGATGGGCGGGAAAACTGTAAGTAACTTCTGGAGGCTTCTTGTATGAAACTGCTTTTCGCTGAGGATGATCCGGATCTGTCCGGTGCTGTCAGAACGCTGCTCGAGCGTTCCGGCTATTCTGTGGACGCCGTGGATAACGGAGCGGACGCCGTGGAATATGTCAGGACCACGGAATATGACGGCATGATTCTGGACTGGATGATGCCGGAGCTGGACGGGATCACCGCTCTGAAGAAAATCCGTGCCGGGGGTTGTTCCGTTCCCTGCCTTCTGCTGACCGCCCGGGATGCTGTGGAGGACCGGGTCGCCGGCCTGGATGCCGGCGCTGATGATTATCTGCCGAAGCCCTTTGACGCCTCGGAACTGCTGGCCAGGATCCGGGCGATGCTCCGCCGGCGGGATACATATGTCCCGGACGTCGTGTCCTTTTCGGACCTGACGCTGGATAAGGGCTCCTGTGAGCTTTTCTGCGGCAAAAAGTCGGTCCGTCTGACCGGCAAGCTCTATCAGCTCATGCTGCTCTTCATGGAAAATCCCCGCCAGCTTTTCTCCGTTCAGCAGCTGATGGACCGGATCTGGAACTGGGATTCAGAGGCGGAGATCAACGTCGTCTGGGTCAACATTTCCCAGCTCCGGAAGAAGCTTGCAGAGCTGAATACCGCCGTTGAGATCCGTGTACACCGCGGCACGGGCTATTCGCTGGAAACAAATGCCTGATTTGATCCGGAGGCGCTTTTTTATGATCAGAAAACTTCGGCGCCGGTTTGTCGGCATCACGCTGCTGGCGCTTACCCTGGCCATGGTACTGGTCGTGGGAATCATCAATCTCAGCAACTGGTTCTCCGTCCGTCAGGAGCTGCTGAATACCGTCGCCCTGATCGCGGAAACGGAGAGCTCAGGCGCTGCCGGGCCGGATGTCCTTCCTAAGGAGGACGCCGCTGCGGTTTCGGAGGACGCGGAAACGCCGCCCCCCTTCCCGAAGGATCAGAACGGTGCCGGCGCATCCGGCCGTCTCCGCGGCCAGCATTTTGACCGGGGTTGGGCACGGCAGCAGCTGCAGGACAGCCGTCACGCGCGGAACATGGTTTCCGAATCCCTCTGGTTTTCCGTCGTTTCGGACGCGTCTGGCTCCCTGGCGCTCCTGGATTCCCGCCGGATTACGGAGCTTTCTGAGGAAACCTGTCTTTCCCTGGCTTCCCGCGCCCTGGCCTCGGGTAAGGCTTCAGGTTTTATTGATGATTACGCTTTTCAGACTCTGGTCTCTTCAGATCAGAGTCTGGTCGTTCTGATGAACTGTGAAACCCGTTTCGCGGCCGTGCGCACCCTGCTGCTGATCTCCGGTCTCGCCTGTATAGTCGGCATTCTGCTGGCCTTTGTTGTTTCCATGCTGGCCAGCGGGTACGCCATTCAGCCGACTCTCCGGAACATAGAGCAACAGAAACGCTTTATCACCGATGCCAGCCATGAGCTGAAAACGCCTCTGACCGTGATCTCAACCAATATGCAGCTGTTGTCCATGGAAACACCGGACAATCCCTGGGTTGAAAGCACCCGCAAGCAGACGGCGTCCCTGCGCCGCCTGGTGGATGAGCTGGTATATCTTTCCCGCCTCGAGGAGGATCATCCCAGTCTGGTTTTTGAACCCCTGCGCATCGCTTCCCTGATCCGGGAGGTGACCGAGCCCTATGAGGCCATGGCGGAGTTCAACGGCTCAGAGTTTTCTGTGAACGCGGATGATTCGCTCTGGATCAGCGGCGACGCGCCGTCCGTAACCCGGATGCTCTCCACCCTGTGCGATAACGCAGCCAAATACGCCGTCCCGGATAAACCGGTCCGCGTTTCCGCCGAAGCGGCCGGCCGCCAGGTACGGATCAGGATTTCCAACGGCGTCCCGGTGCCCCTGACACCTGAGCAGTGCAGTCATCTCTTTGACCGCTTTTACCGTGCCGATCCCTCCCGCAGCAAAGGAAAGAAGGCCGGCTTCGGCATCGGCCTGTCCATCGCCGCTGCCGTGGCGGAAAAGCACGGTGGTTCTGCCTCCGCAGAAATGGAGTCGGACAGCAGGCTTGCCCTTACAGTGCTGCTCCCCCGGATTTCCGCCCCCGCTGAGAAAAAATAATCGCCTTGCAAAGCGCCTCTGAACTCCTTATAATAGCGGCAGGCTATTGTTTGGATCGGAGGCGTTTTATGGCTCGGGTGATCGTTGTCGGGGGCGGCGCGTCCGGAATGATGGCCGCCGTTTTCGCGGCGGACGCGGGGGCGTCGGTCACCCTTCTGGAGCATAATGAGAAGCTCGGTAAAAAAGTATATATCACCGGAAAAGGGCGCTGTAATTTCACCAATGACTGCGACCGGGATACCTTTCTTACCCAGGTAGCAAGGAATCCCCGCTTTCTTTACAGCGCGCTTGATTTTTTTTCGCCGCAGGATATGATGCGCCTGCTGGAGAATGCCGGCTGCCCGGTCACGGTGCAGCGCGGCCGCAGAGCCTTCCCGGCTTCCGAAAAGGCCAGTGACGTCACGCGCGCGCTGACCGCGCTGCTGAGGCAGCGCCGTGTGGAGGTGCGCCTGAACACTGAGGTAAAGGATCTTTTGCTGCGTGACGGCCGGGTCGCCGGCGTCCGTCTGGCGGACGGCGCGGAGCTGCCGGCCGGTGCGGTCGTTCTGGCGACCGGTGGCCTTTCATATCCATCCACCGGCTCAACAGGGGACGGCTGGCGCCTGGCTGCTTCCGCCGGCCATACCCTGGCTGATCCCGAGCCTGTTCTTGTCGGGCTGGCCGCGAAGGAGACCTGGCCCGCGAAGCTGCAGGGTATCAGTCTGAAAAATGTATCGCTTTCCCTTACTGTTTCCGGAATAATCCGCTGGCAGGAGCTGGGGGAAATGCTCTTCACGCATTTCGGTGTCTCAGGTCCGCTGGTGCTGGAGGTCAGCTGCCATCTTCCCGCTGATCTGAGCACAACGGAGCTCCTGATTGATCTGAAGCCAGGCCTCACGCCGGAGCAGCTGGATGCCCGTCTGCGCCGTGATTTCCTTGCTGCCGGGCGCAGACAGCTGGTTCATGTGCTTCCCGGGCTGCTTCCTGCCCGCATGGCGGAGCTGTTTCCGTCGCTCTGCAGCGTGCCTGCCGCGCTTCCCTGCAGCCAGGTCACCGGTTCCCAGCGGGAAGTTCTCGTGCATGCCCTGAAGGCCCTGCCGCTGCATATTGCTGCGCCGCGTCCGCTGGAGGAGGCGGTGGTTACCCGCGGCGGTGTATCTGTCCGGGAACTGCAGCCCGGCACCATGGCCAGCAGGCTCTGCTCCGGGCTCTTCTTTGCAGGGGAGCTGATTGATGTGGACGCCCATACCGGCGGCTACAATCTGCAGATCGCCTGGTCCACCGGCGCGCTGGCCGGGGCGCATGCCGCGGCTCATGCTCTGGAAATTCATCCTGATTAATTCCGTAAGGAGGTTCTCCTTCCCATGCATTATATTGTTCTGGATCTGGAGTGGAATCAGCCCATCTCCTATCAGTCCCGCGCCTTCCGTGAGGTCGGGGACCGTCTGATGTTCGAGATGATTCAGATCGGCGCCGTCCGACTGGATGACGCCTTCAGCCCGGTGGAATCCATTTCCATTCCGATCGCGCCGACGCATTACCTGCGCATTCATCCCCGCATCCGCCGGATGACCGGCCTGGACTCGGAAACGCTGGCCGGTGCCCCGGCCTTCCGGGAGGCTCTGCAGCAGTTTTCGGACTGGTGCGGCGAGGATTACGCCCTCCTGACCTGGGGCTGTGACGATGTCAGCGTCCTTTATCAGAACATTGAGTTTTTCAGTTGCCAGGATATTCCCCTCGCACCTATGTATGATATCCAGAAGCTTTTCAGCGTCGAGCATCAGCTGAAGGATCGTTCCGGCCTGAAGGCCGCCATGGATCTCACCGGTATTCCGGAAGAGGAGAGCATGGCCTTCCATAATGCCAGGAACGACGCCTGGTACACAGCCCTGGTTTTCAGAACCCTGGAGAATCCGGACGCTGTTCTGAATTATCCCCAGAAGCCGCGTCCCCTGATCCATTCCCACCGGATCAGCAGGGAGCGGATCTCCGGCGATATCTTTGATTCCGTGAAGGAGGCGCTGGCCAGCGAGGCGGCGCTGCATCCCGCTTGCCCGCGATGCGGAAGGGTTTTGACGCTCGACGGCGAATATATTAAGCAGAGCGTGGATCGTTATATCGCAGTGGCGAAATGCGGCCATCACGGGCGGATGCTGATCCGCCTGCGCTTCCGTGTCGATGATGACGGGAAAAAGCTGATGTCCCGCACAACCGCCCCTGCCAGCGCCGAAAATGTCGCTTATGTGCATACCAAACAGCTCCAGGCCCGCCAGCGGCAGGAGCGTTATCTGGCTGAACACGGCGCCCTTCCGGATCCGGATGAGGAGCTGCTGTCCGCCGGCATTGCGAACATGCCTTTCGATTGATTCCGCTTTTTGTTCCAATCAAATATCTGCACCGTGAAGGAGGGGGGTTCATCCATGTTAATCCGTGTAAAGGACCGCGAAAAAGCCTTTCCCGAGGGAACCACTGTGCGCGCCTGTCTGGAGGCACTTGACGCATTTCCCCGCGGCACCCTGGCCGCGCTCAGCGGCGGCGTTGTCCGTGAGCTGAACGATCCGCTGGACCAGGATTGTTCCCTGCAGCCGCTGACGCTGGAACACGAAGAAGGCCGCCGGGTATATGAACGTTCCCTTCGTTTTGTCATGCTTCTTGCTCTCAAGCATCTCTTTCCCTATCAGCAGGTGCGCATCGAGTATTCCGTGGGCTACGGTGTTTTCGTCCGTCTGCCCGGCATGCAGCTGCACCGTCAGGATATCGTGAAGCTGGAAAATGAGATGCGCCGCATCATTGACCTGGATCTGGCCTTCGTCCGCAGGCAGTGGACCCGGGAGGATGCCATCGCCTATTTTGAGGAGGAGAAGCAGCCGGATAAGGTGGAGCTGCTGAAGCGCCGCCCGGTTCCGTATTTCAACATGTATTCCATTGACGGCATGTGGGAATACTTTTACGGCGCCATGACAGTTTCAACGGGATATGTGCGGGTCTTTACGCTCTTTGAGCTCCGGGGTGGCTTTGTGCTGCAGCTGCCGGCAGGCAAGGATTTCGACCATGCCGCGCCGTACGTCTACAGGCCACGCCATCTGGAGATCTTCCAGCAGAGCGCCGACTGGTGCTCCATTCTGGGAATCTCCAACGTGTCCGATGTTTCCCGCATGATTGATGAAAAGCGCCTGCGCAATTTCATCCGCGTCAACGAGGTGCTCCATGAATCGGCCCTGAACGATATCGCCCGCCGCATCCACGAGGAAAACAAGCATATCGTCCTGCTGGCCGGTCCCTCATCCAGCGGAAAAACCACCTTTGCGGGCCGCCTTGCCGTGCATCTGCAGATGTTCGGTCATCCCTCCCGCCGCATTTCCATGGATGATTTCTACCGCAACCGGGAGGACATGCCGAAGGACAGCGAGGGCAACCCGGATCTGGAGACCCCGGAGGGTCTGGATCTCGATCTGCTTAGCTCCACTCTGAATTCACTCCTTGCCGGTGAAGAGGTTTTCATGCCCGGCTTCGATTTTGTGGACGGCGAGCGGGATTATCTGACTCCGCCGACCTCCCTTGCACCGGGTGAGATCATTATCCTCGAGGGCATTCACGGCCTGAATCCTGAGGTCTCGAAGGATCTTCCGCCGGATGAGATTTACCGGATCTTCGTCAGCGCCCTCACCTGCCTGAACCTGGATGACCATAACCGTATCCGCACCACGGACGTCCGTTTGCTGCGCAGAGTTGTCCGGGACAATCTGTTCCGCGGCACCCCGCCGGAGGAGACGCTCGCCTTGTGGCCAAGTGTCCGCCGGGGCGAAGAAGCCTATATTTTCAAATATCAGGAGAATGCGGACAGCATGTTCAACACTGCGCTTCATTATGAGCTCCCGATTCTGAAGCTCTTCGTCTATGACATGCTGAAGGCTGTGCCCGCCTCCTCCTCGGAGTATCTGCTTGCCCGCCGCCTGATCAAGATCCTGAACTATCTGCCGGATGTGGACCGTTCTCTTCTGGATGAGATCCCGCCGCTTTCCCTCCTGCGCGAGTTCATCGGCGGCTGCACACTGGATGAGGAATAAACTGTCGGTCAACATTCCTGAAACTATTTTCCCCGGAGGTCAATGTAATGTCCATCCTGATCCGTATTCTGGTTCTTATCTGCGTCGTGGTTCTGTGCCTTTTTCCTGTTTTTTCAACGGCGGAATCCTCTGGAAAAGCCTCTGAGGAATACGACCCCTTGTTTTCCTTGGCAGAGCCCTTCGGCTTTAAACTCGGCGGCTGCTTCAGCTTTGATGATCTGAACCGCCCGGCGTATCTGGCCTTTGTTTCCCGCCATTTCAACTCGCTCACCTGCACCAACGAGACCAAGGCCTATTCTCTCCTGGATCAGGCAGCCTCCCAAAAGAGTGAGGACGGCATGCCGCGCATGAACTATATGCGGGCAGACCGGATGCTCACCTATGCCCGGGCCCACAATATAGGTGTACGCGGCCATGTGCTGGTGTGGGATGCCTATATGACACCCTGGTTCTTCCATGAGGGCTACGATGTGAAGAATCCCGTGACTGATCAGGAAACCATGCGGGTCCGGCTCGCCAGCTATATTGAACAGGTAGTCACTCATTTTGAGGAAAATTTCCCCGGCGTCATTTACTGCTGGGATGTGGTAAACGAGGCCATCGGCGACAGCGCGGCTGAATACAGGGCTGATGATCCCAGGCATCTTCGCACCGCCCGGAACGGCGGTCCGAATCCGTTCCTGGATTATGTGGGCGATGATTATGTGGAGTATGCTTTCCTCTGTGCCCGGGATACGGCGGAAAAGCTCGGGGCGGATATCACGCTCTTCTATAACGATTACAACCTGTTCCAGCCGGAAAAGCGCGCCGCGGCGCTGAAGCTTGCGGAATCCGTCAACAGCTATGCGCTGAACGCGGACGGAAGTTCCCGGAAACTGATCGACGGCATCGGCATGCAGGGATACCTGGGCGGCTATGGTTCACAGTCCGGCTGTCTGGATCCGAATCTGATCCGTTCCGTTTCTGACTCCATTGCGCTTTATCATTCCCACGGTCTGGAGGTCCAGCTGACGGAAATGGCCGTCCGGAACTATGATCCGGATAAGGCGCCGGAGCATGCCGCCTTCTATGAAAAGCTCTTCCGTGAAGCCTTCATGAAGGCAAACAGGGACGGATCCCGTCCGCTCACGGCTGTCTGCATCTGGGGAATCGTGGATTGTCCGCAGCTTCCGCATGACAATTACACATGGAAGCTGAACAGCCCTTACGGCGGCCTCATTACAGAGAAGTATGAGGTCAAAACATCCTTTGACGCTGTTTATCATACGCTGAAAGGAGAAGAGTAACCGTCATGAAAATCGGTCTGATCATTGCCATAGAACGGGAGCTGAAATCCTTTCTGGGAAACGGGTCGGAAATCGAAGCCTTGTCCGTCGGCCGCCTGACAGTTTATAGAACGAAGCTTTACGGCCATGAAGTGCTGGCCATGCTCTCCGGGTACGGCGAAATCGACGCCGCGGCCGCCACCCAGCTGCTGATCACCTGGGGGGGCTGCGAGGCCGTCTTCAATTTCGGCGTCACTGGCGCACTCGATCCCCTGCTGCGGGTGGAGGAGCTGTTCGTGGTCCGCCGCGTCTGCCATTATGATTTTGACGTCTCTCCGATCGATCCGGTAAAGAAGCATCAGTATGCCGAATTTCCGGATGAATTCATCCCGCTGAATGCGGGCCTCATCCGGAAAGCCCTGTCCGTCATGCCCTCCCTCCGGGAGGCCACGGTTGCGTCCGGCGACCGGTTTGTGGAAGCTCAGGCGGATAAGCGGGAGCTCCGGGCGCTGGGCTGTGATATCTGTGATATGGAGATCGCTGCCATCGCCAGGATCTGCGCGCTGAACAACGTTCCCTGCCTTTCTGTCAAGTGCATTTCCGATACCTATGACGGAACAGGCACCGATTTCGAGAAGAATGTCATTTCCAGTGCTTCGAAAGCATTCCGCCTGCTGCTGAAAATTATACAAAGTCTGTGATAACTTCAGGCTGTATAGCAAAAACCTCCGCAAAGCGGAGGTTTTTGCTTGGCAGGGGCAGAAGGATTCGAACCCTCAACAAAGGTTTTGGAGACCCACGTGTTACCATTACACCATGCCCCTAAGCCGAACATGTGGAATTATATCACAAGAAAACGGTTTGTCAAGGACAAAAATCCCCTTTTTCCGATTTCCGGCCTTGTGCCTTCTCTTGCCATTTCTTCTCCTGTTCATTATAATGGATTTGTTTATGATTCTGACATTGGAGGGATTCCATGAAGAAGTATTCTCTCGTCTGGAGCTGTGTTTTCTTTATCCTTTTTTTTGTTTTGATCGTTCTTGTCCGCGCAGTGGATGTCGCACCCGTCGGCCCGGCTGATACGTCTGTCGGTCTGTCCTCCGTCAACCTGGCGGTGCATTCCGGCGTCGGCATGCATTCCGCGCTGTATAAGCTGACCCAGATAACAGGCTACCTGGCTATTCTGCTGGCTGCCTGCTTCGCGGCCTTCGGCGGCTTTCAGCTGATTCAGAGCCGCTCCGTCCGGAAGGTGGACGGCTGCCTGCTGCGTCTTGCCGCGCTGTATGCTGCTGTCCTGGTGATCTATGTACTCTTTGAAAAGGTTATTGTCAATTACCGCCCCGTTCTCATGGAGGGCGAAACCGTACCGGAGGCGTCCTTCCCGTCCTCCCATACCATGCTGGCCTGCACGATCTATCTCAGCGCCTCCATGATTCTTGACCGTTATGTGAAGAATCCCCGCCTGGCCGTCGTCCTGCGCGCGTTGTGCGTAGCGCTGGCAGTGATCACGGTGCTCGGCCGCTTCGCTTCCGGCGTTCATTGGTTCACGGATATTCTCGGTGGAGTGCTGATCAGCGGCGCGCTGCTCTGCTGCTTCAGTGCTTTTCTTCCCGCGGCGGAATCCGAAAATGACGTAACAAGGTAACATAATTTTGAACCGGAACAGGAGCATGCGCAAATGACCTCTCCCAGCGCGGCCGGAAAGCTTGGCCGCTTTCTATCCAGCAAAAAAGGTGAATTGATCTCTTCCTACGTCCAGATCGTACTGGGCTGTATCATCGGCGGTGCGGCTTATCCGCTCTTCATGACGGAAAACCGGATTGCTCCCGGCGGCCTGACAGGTATCGCTACCATTCTTAACCATCTTTTCGGTCTGCCGGTCGGTGTCACGTCCCTGGTGCTCAATATCCCGCTGTTTATCATCGGGTTCCATGCCATGGGTAGAATATTCGTCTTCCGCAGTCTGGTCGCCACGGCGCTTTTTTCCGTTGCGATCGACGCATTGCCACTGAAGACCATGACGGAGGATCCTCTCCTGGCCACCCTGTACGGCGGCATCCTCCTGGGTATCGGTCTTGGGCTTATTATGCGGGGCGGCGCCACCACCGGAGGCACAGACATGGTGGCCCGTATGGTGCACCGGCGTGTTCCGTTCATCACAGTCGGCGCTTTCCTCTTCGCTCTGGATTTCGCGGTGGTCACGGCTGCTGGCTTCCTGATGGGCACCTCGGAGGCACTGTACTCTCTGATCAATATTTTCCTGTCCTCCAAGGTCATTGATATTGTCATGGTTGGCTTCACCAGCAACAAGGCATGCTTCATCATCTCTCCGGCCTGGGAGCGGATCACAGAGCGGATTATGAAGGAAATGGACCGCGGTGTTACCCAGCTGAAGGCCCGCGGAGCTTATACACTGCAGGAGCGGCCAACCCTGCTCTGCGTCATCAGCCGCAGTGAAATCATGGCTGTCAAGCGCATTCTTCGGGAGGAGGATGAGAACGCTTTTGTGATCATTGTTGAGGCGCATGAAGCTATCGGCGACGGTTTCTCTCATCTCACGGAGCCTTATGATTCAGCCTCGTAACATTACGCTTTTTCGTCATATTTTTGTAACTAGTTTACAAATAATGTAATACATTAGAGATGTATTTTATCCTCCTCTGGGTTATACTGCAGACGGTATCAAACGCACTATGTACGACCATAAACAGAGGAGGATTTTTCTTATGAAAAAGCTCGTTTCCCTGGTACTTGCTCTTGCTCTGATGCTGTCATGCGCCGCTGCGCTGGCGGACAATGAGAAACTGGATAAGCTCACCTTCCAGTTTGTCCCCTCCAAGGATGCTGACGTCATCATCACCGGAACCAAGAATCTGCCCGACCTGGTGAAGGCTGAAATGGCAAAACTGGGCTATGACATCGGCGAAGTTGAAATCTCTGTCGGCACCAGCTATGAAGCCACCGGTGAAGCCATGAGCGCCGGCGCTATCGATGTCGGCTGGCTGCCCGGCGGCACCTATGCCATCTATTCCCAGAACAAGGAAGTGGACGTCATCCTGACCGCTACCCGCGCCGGTCTGTCCAACGACAGTGAGAATCCTGCCGACTGGAACGGCGATGCCAACAAAACCCTGCCCACAGACAATCAGGTAACCTTCTACCGTTCCCTGATCTATGCCGCTCCCACTGAGAAGGGCAAGGCCCTGGCCGCCAAGGTCAATGCCGGTGAATCCCTGACCTGGGACGAGCTGAATGACTGCGTATGGGCTGTCGGCAACACCTCTTCCTCTGCCGGCTATGTGTATCCCACCATGTGGCTCATGAACAACTATGACGGGAAGAAGCTCTCCGACCTGTCCTCCGTTCTGACCCTGGGCTATGCGGACGCTTTCGCGCAGGCTGCTTCCGAGCAGGTTGATATCATCTGCTGCTATGCTGACGGCCGCCGCGACTATGAAATCCCGTGGAACCTGCCTGTGGATCAGCAGGATGAAACCGGCAAGCAGGGCATGGGCCGTGAGGATTCCATCTGGAACGAGCTGAACGTCATCGGCGTAACCCCCGGTATCTACAATGACACCGTGGCCGTCACCACCGCGAAGCCCGAAATCTACAACCCGGCGTTCATCCAGGCGCTCCAGACTGCCCTGATCAACATCATCAACACCGATGAAGGCAAGGCCATCTTCAGCGTTTACAGCCACACCGGCTATGCCATCGCGTCCGACAGTGACTATGACGGAGCCCGTCAGGCCCTGAATGCTGTCAAGTAATTTCATCTGATTCCCTTCCCGGCAGCTTCGTGCTGCCGGGTTTTTCCGGTTTTCTGTCTCGGATCCCCTGCCGGGCGCAGCGCAGGAATGACCCGTGCTTCGGCAGGGAGAAAAGGAGCGATTGTCTTGATCGAGTTTAAGCATGTAGACCAGGTCTATTCCAACGGCACCAAGGGCCTCAAGGATATCAACCTGACCATTGACCAGGGAGAATTCGTAGCCATCATCGGACTTTCCGGCGCCGGCAAGTCCACCCTGATACGCACCATCAACCGGATGATCGATATCACCTCCGGTCAGCTCCTGGTGGATGGGACGGATGTTATGACCCTGAAGGGCCATTCCATGCGCCGTTTCCGCCGGAAGATCGGCATGATCTTCCAGTCCTACAACCTGGTCACCCGGGCTACCGCCATTAAAAACGTGCTGACCTCCATGGTTCCGGATATGAACTTCTTCCGCGTCCTTTTCGGCATTTTTACAAAGGATCAGAAGATGCATGCCCTGGAGGCCCTGGACAAAGTTGGCATTCTGCATAAGGCCTACACCCGCTGCGACCAGCTTTCCGGCGGCCAGCAGCAGCGTGTTTCCCTGGCCCGTACGCTGAATCAGAATCCGACCATTATTCTGGCGGATGAGCCTGTCGCCGCCCTGGACCCTGTCACAGCAAAACAGGTCATGAGCGATTTCAAACGGATCAATGAGGAGATGAACATCACCGTCCTCATTAACATCCACCATGTGGACCTGGCGCTGGCCTACTGTTCCCGCGTCATCGGCATTCAGGCCGGGAAGATCGTGTATGACGGGCCCACGGAAAGTGTCACCCAGGAGATCCTGGATATGATCTACAACGGCGCCGACATCCCCACGGCGGAGAAATGAGGTCAGCATGAAAAAAGAAATCACGGCTGAAGCTCCGGCTTTGAAGCCGGCGCTGCTGGACCGCATCATTCCTCCGCGGACGATCACTCTGCCCAACGGTCATACCGTCCTGAAACCGGTCTCCCGCACGCCGATCATCTCTGTGCTCGTCATTGCGGTCATCATCGTTTCCGCTGTGGTCACCGGGTTCAATTTCAAGATCATCATTGACCGGGGATATCAGCTGGGCTATATTCTGGGCCGGATCTTCCATCCCAACTGGAGCTATTTCGGATCGGATCCCGAAAAAACCCAGAAGCTCCTGACTGCCCTGTTCGACACGATCAAGATGTCCATCATGGGCTCCGTCATCGGTGCGACGCTTGCTCTGCCGATCGCGGTGCTGTCCTCGACAAATATTCATAAGAATAAGTTCGTCATCTGGTTCCTGCGCATTCTGCTGATGGTGATCCGCACCCTGCCGACCCTGATCATCGCGAAATTCGCGGCTCTGATCTTCGGCCTGGGTACCTTTGCCGGCACCGTAGCCATCGTCATTTTCACCTTCGGCATCATCGCGAAAATGATGTATGAGTCCATTGAGACCATCGACCTGGGAGCCTTTGAGGCGGCAGAAAGCTTCGGAGCCAATAAGTTCCAGTCCTTCTGGTCCGCCTGCATGCCCCAGATTCTGCCCACATATCTCTCCTATTGCCTTTATTCCCTGGAGATGAACATCCGGGCCGCGGCTATTCTGGGGTATGTCGGCGCCGGCGGTCTGGGCATCCTGATTAATGAGTTTATCGGCTGGCGCGATTATGAAAGCCTTGGTGCGGTGCTGCTGGCGCTCTTTGTGGTGGTCTTCATCATTGAGAACACCAGCCAGTATCTCCGCCGCAAGCTGTCCTGAGAGGAGGGGAAGAGCAAATGACGAAAGTAAAAAGATTTGACGGCGATAACCGTCCCCTCTCCATTGAGGAAGCCTACGCGAACCGTCCCCGCCTCTGGTGGGTCTATACGATCGTTGTTCTGATCGTGGCCGCCCTCCTGGGTTGGTCCGGCTCCTCCATCACCTATAAGGGCCTGGCCTCCAAGGGTATCACCATCGCGCAGGGCATCGGCAACGGCCTCCTGCATCCGGATACAAGCCTCCTCTTTAATCTGACCACTGAGGGCGTTCCTTTCCAGCTGCTGCAGACGGTGGCCATCGCTGTTCTGGGTACGATTATTGGCGGCTTTCTGGCTATTCCCTTCAGCTTCCTGGCCTGCGACAAAATCGTGCCGAAATGGGTGGCTGTCATCTTCCGGGCCGTTATTCTGGGCATCCGCACGATTCCTTCCCTGGTTTGGGCGCTGGTCTGGATCCGGGTCACCGGCCCGAATGCCTTCTGCGGCGTCGTTACAGAGTCCGTCTGCTCGATCGGCATGATCTGCAAAATGTATATTACCGCCATCGAGGATATCGACGTGAAGATTCTGGAGTCCCTGGACGCATCCGGCTGCAATGGCTTCCAGAAGATCCGTTACGGCATGCTGCCCCAGATCATCCCTAACTTCATTTCCACCGTCATCTATCGCTTTGACATTAACGTCAAGGACGCCACGACACTGGGTATCGTCGGTGCCGGCGGTATCGGCGCAGCGCTGATACAGTGCATGAACTCCAGCCGTTGGTCCATGGTTGGAGCCTATCTCACCGGAATGATCGTTCTGATGATCATCATTGAGATCTTCTCCACGCGGGTCCGTGCCCGTCTGGCCAGAGGCTGATCCTTTTCCTGACAGATTCACAGAGGCATTCATGACTGATAAACTGACAATTTATTTCACCTCAGACACCCACGGATATCTTTATCCGACGGATTTCTGTTCCGAGCAGCCCCGCCCAATGGGGCTGCTTTCCATGTCCTTCCCGAAGGATGAGAATACCCTGATCATTGACGGAGGAGATACCATTCAGGGGTCTCCCCTGACTTATTTCTGCTACTCCCAGGGCGAGACCCTTCCCATGGCAGCCGCGCTGAACCGCCTCTCCTGTGACTATGTCACCCTCGGCAACCATGATTTCAACCACGGTCCCCGGGTTCTGGCGGATTATCTTTCATCCCTCAGCGCCTGCTGCCTCTGTGCCAATGTCTCGGATGCAGAAGGCCGCCTGCCGCTCGCACCGTATACGGTGCATGTGCTGGGCAACGGTCTGCGGGTCGGCCTTATCGGCATCGTCACACCCTGGATCAACCGTTGGGAGAAAAAGGAGAATCTGGCCGGCATCACGGTCTCGGATCCCCTGGAGGCTGCGCGTGATGCAGCGACGGCTCTTTCCGGACGTGTTGACATCCTTGTCGGCATTTATCACGGCGGCATTGAGCGGGATCTGGCCACCGGGCGCCTGTTCAGCGAAACGGACGAAAACATCGCCTGTCGTCTCTGCGAGGAAATCCCGTTCGATCTGCTGCTGACAGGCCATCAGCATATGGCGCTGGAACAGGGTCGCTGGAAAAACACTGTGCTGGTGCAGCCCCCGGCCAACGCCACGCACTACGTCAAAGTAACGATGGATGCCAATAAACACTTCGCTTCCAAACTTTGCCCTGTTTCTCCGACCCCGCTTATCCCTTCTGCCGAAACAGACCTTTTTTCACGTCTGAACCGGTGGCTGGATCAGCCCGTCGGGCATCTCAGCCGGCCCCTGCCCCCCGGGGATCATCTGGAGATGGCGCTTCACGGCTCCTCCATCGCAGATTTCTTCAATCGCGTGCAGCTTTCCGCCAGCGGCGCGGACGTCTCCTGCTCCTGCCTGGCCAATTCCCTGCGGGGATTCAACGCGGCTGTTACCGTACGGGACGCCGTGGCCTCCTATCCTTTCGCCAACACCCTGGTGGTGCTGGATGTCACCGGTTCCGTGCTCCGCCAGGCCCTGGAACAGTGCGCGACCTATTTCACGCACGATGAAAACGGGAAGGTCCGTATCAGCGATCCCTTCCTGCTGCCGAAGGAAGCTCATTACAATTATGATTACTTCGCAGGTATTGAATACACGTTTGATCTGTCCCGCCCCGCCGGTTCCCGCGTGGTCTCCCTGACCCGGAACGGTCTCCCGGTTCAGCCCGCGGATCACCTGTCCCTGGTCATGAATGACTACCGCGCAGCCGGCTCCGGAGATTTCGATTTCTACCGCTCCTGTCCCCGTCTCCGGGATATTCAGACGGAGATGTCGGAGCTGCTCCTGGATTATCTGCAGTCCCACGATCTGATCGACCTTCCTGAATCGCATCCGGTCACCTGCATCAACTATACCTTATAAAAAACAACCGCGGCATCCGCCGCGGCAATTTTATTCTCACAATCCCCGTTTGTCCTGATAGGGATCCTCGTACAGGTAACCCTGCGCCGGTCCTGACGCGCCGTTGTACCAGTTTCCCGTAATTTCATTCACAATGGCGATACTGTTCTCCGTTTCTTCCATGGTGAACAGCAGCATCCGTTTTTTCCCGGGCACATTGGGGCAGTGCAGCGCCATCATCAGCTGCCCCTCAAAGCTCCTGAACAGCATGGAGTGCGCGCCGTCCAGGAAGTACAGCGGGTTCTTTTCCTGCACCCAGGGGCCGTGCAGCGTGCCGGAAAGGCTTCTGGCGACGCCGGTCGCGTATCCTGCCGTCGTAAAGTTGGACCACAGCATGATCAGCTTTCCGCTTTTCAGCCTGTGAAGGAACGGCCCGTCGGTGACCCATCCGCCTCCCTTTCCGGTTTTGCTGTCAAAGAACTGCGCCGCCCAGGGCGCGTCCGACGCTCTGAACAGAATTTCCGGTTCTCCGACCGCTGATCCCAGGTCCTCAGACAGTGGAAGCGCGGCAATCTGCCCGTCGCCCACCTGCAGCCATTCATGGCAGAAAATCATCCAGGGCCTCCCGTCCAGATCCGCGAACAGTGTTCCGTCCAGGCACTGCCATCCTTCCGGCGTTACAGGCTCCGGCCTGACCGGTCTGAACGGTCCTGTCGGATTATCAGAGACGAGGCACTGACATCTCCGCAGCGACCCTGCCTTCCTGAATGAAGAAATGAGATAATACTTCCCGTTCCATATATGGCATTCCGGCGCCCAGTAATCCTTATCTCCCCAGAATCCAGCCTCATCCTTGTCAAACACCCGGATCGGATCACTCCAATGAATCAGATCCTCCGAACAGATGCAGCAGAATCCCGTCGCGAACCGCATTCCCGGGTATCTGTCCGGATTGAATACGGACGCGTACGTATAATACTTCCGCGTTTTCGGATCCGCCAGGATAAACGGGTCGCTGATCCTCACATCCCTCACGTCAAACGGATACTCCATCTCTTCTTCCTCCTTCAACACATATTAATCAAGCGCCGGCGGATAAATTTTTTCAGTTCAAATCATCGTTGCCTAATTACAAACCTTGGAAGTCGATAACTTTCTTTTTCTTATGAAGCAACAACCGAAGCGCAGAGGTGTTCCAAAAAAGGAGGCTTGGAGGACTTCGGTGCTTAGCGATTGGCGAGCCGAAGGCGAAGACAGAGCTTAGCATCCGTTACGTCCGGAATGGCGAACCTCTGACGACCGCCAGTGGCGGAAATCTTGTCCGAGGTGAGATCAACCGAAAAGGAGCAATCTCTACAGTGTAGATTTGCG
>JAFRLY010000020.1 GCA_017431005.1 Clostridia bacterium | reverse complement strand
GGATGATTTTTGATGCACTTCGTTGGCGGGCGTCGGGTTTGCTGATCCGGCGCCTGCTACCATCCTTGAGTGACAGGATGTTGAGCAGATCACTGCCAGTGTGCGGTAGCAACTGAGTGACAGGTCAGAAAGTCGCTAACAATCAATGAGGAATACCGAGCACCGTTTGTAAGAGGGTAGTTTGATTTTGATAAAACAGGTTATGAGGAATTATCAATGTTGAATCAGTTTTCCAGAACGCAGCTTCTTTTCGGACCTGAGGCAATGGAAAGATTATGGGGGAGCCGGGTTGCAGTCTTTGGCATCGGAGGGGTAGGCGGATACGCGGTGGAAGCGCTGGCACGTTCCGGAATCGGTACGCTGGATTTGATCGATGACGACCGGGTTTGCCTGACCAACCTGAACCGCCAGCTTCACGCTACCCGGAAAACAGTCGGGAAATATAAGGTGGATGTGGCGGAAGAACGGGTACACGAGATCAATCCGGACTGCAGGGTCAACACGTACAAAACGTTTTATATGCCCGATACCCGGGACCAGTTCGATTTTACACAGTACGATTATGTGATTGACGCGATTGATACGGTTACCGGAAAGCTGTCGCTGATTGACGCGGCAAAGGAAGCCGGGACGCCGATTATCTGCTCCATGGGAGCGGGGAACAAAACGGATCCGACCGCTTTCAGGGTGGCTGATATTTATCAGACTTCCGTCTGCCCGTTGGCGCGGGTAATCCGAAGCGAATGCCGCAAGCGAAAAATCAAACATCTGAAAGTTGTTTACTCTACAGAACAGCCGGTCAGGCCTTTGGAAGATCCGGCGATCAGCTGTCGGAGTCACTGCATTTGTCCGCCCGGCACCCGGAAGTGCACAGTTCGGCGTGATATTCCGGGATCCACTGCGTTTGTTCCTTCAGTTGCCGGCCTGATTATCGCCGGGGAAGTCATCAAAGATCTGGCAGGATATAGGAAAGATGAAAGAAATAACACTTGAAGAACTGTCTGTGATGCCAAAGGATTCTTACGTGCTGATTGACATCCGGGATGAGGGACTTGCTTCCTACGGGATGATTCCCGGAGCTGTCAATATCCCTGCTGACGCACCGGAAGAAGAGCAAAATAAGCGAATTGCGGAAATACCAAAAGAGAAAAAACTGATCTTTTATTGCCAGATCGGACGCAGATCCAGGGAACTGGATGATCTTGCGTGCATTGAGGGACGTAAGGCTTTCAGCCTTCAGGACGGATATATCGGATACATCCGGTTCCGGGCGGCAATTGAAACCAATTCGGAAGAAAGGCAGCTTAAAGCTGAGGACAGCATCCGGAGGAAATATCACGAACAGTTGTTCACTCCCTTTGCGAGAGCCTGCAAGACATATCAACTGATCTCAGAAGGGGATCGGATCGCGGTCTGTATGTCCGGTGGGAAAGACTCCATGCTGAGATAAACACAGCGGCAGATTGCTTTGTTCATGTTTTTTGAAGCATTTCATAAAAATACTATTGACATAGTAGTCAGATAGGTTTAATATGCTGTCAATTCAAAAAGAACGGGAGGTGGACCGGATGTTCGCAAAAAAGATGGAGATGTGTTGTCGGATGCACATGTGCATGCAGATGTGTATGTGTCGTATTATGCCTTTTGCCTGTTGTCGCGGCATCCGATGATATATTATTTGTCGTGCGGCAGGCATGGGATCAACTCCCTGCCTGTTTTTTATTGCCCGCAGATCCTGCGGCCGCAGATACAGGCGGCCGCCAATTTTTTTGTTAATGAAAAGTATAAGGAGGATTACCACCATGAAAAAACTGATTTCCATTATTCTGTCTATTGCGCTGATCCTGACTGCCGCGGCGGCAGTTGCCGAAGGAAACGACAGCCTGAACGAGATCAAGACCAGAGGTTATCTGATTGTCGGAACGGAAGGAACCTGGAGTCCCTATACCTATCATGATGAAGAAGAAAAACTGGTTGGCTTTGACGTGGAAGTGGCAAAGCTGATCGCAGACTATATCGGAGTGGATGTCCAGTATTCCGAAACTGTCTGGTCCAGTATCTTCGGGTCCCTGGACGCCGGCCAGATCGACCTGGTAGTGAATGAAGTTTCCTATATTGAAGAAAGAGCAGTCAAGTATGATTTCAGCATTCCCTATACGTTTACGCAGCGGGCTATTCTGGTGAAAGCGGATAATGATGCGATCAATGGCCTGGGTGATATTGCCGGAAAGATCGCTTCCAACGATCCCACCAGCTCGATCGGGCAGTTTGCGCTGGACAACGGAGCGGAATTGGATCCCGTCGGCGAGATGGCCCAGAGCATTTCCGAAGTGCTGAACGGACGGGCGGACGTAACGATCAATACGACGGTGGCTTTTGCGGATTACCTGAAACAGCATCCGGAATCCGAAGCTCTGGTGAAGATCATTGTGGTCACCGATCCTGCTCCAACCGGACATGTTCCCGTGCTGAAAGGAAACGAACAGCTGCTGAACGCAGTCAACGAGGCGCTGAAAAAAGCGCAGGAGGACGGCACACTGTCCGAACTGTCCCTGAAGTATTTCGGAATTGATATCACCAAAGAATGAAGAGGTCATCATTGAATGACAGGAAAGGAGAGCAGCCATGACGGAACGGATTTTTCACGAGCTGGTTGACGCTTTTCCAAAGCTGCTGCTGCCCGCAATCAAGGTGACCATTCCCCTGACACTGCTCTCCTTTTCCATTGGCCTGCTGATTGCGCTCACTACGGCGCTGGTGCAGGTTGCGAAGATTCCGGTGCTGCGGAAAGCCGCGCGTTTTTACGTCTGGATCATCCGGTGCACGCCGATGATCGTACAGCTCTTCGTCGTTTACTTCGGCCTGCCCAGCATCGGAATCCGCCTGGCCAGCTTTCCCGCGGCAGTTCTGGTCTTTTCCATAAGCGTCGGCGCCTACTGCAGCGAGACGATCCGGGCGGCTATTGAGAGCGTTTCTTCCGGCCAGATGGACGCGGCGTACTGCTCAGGGTTCACTTTTTCCCAGGCCATGTTTCACATCATTATTCCCCAGGCGTGCTCCACAGCGTTTCCGCCGCTGTCCAATTCCCTGATCGGACTGGTGAAGGATACTTCGCTGGCATACAGTGTGGCTCTGGTAGAAATCCTGGCCAGTGCACAACGGATCGCTGCCAGAACCTACGATTATTTCTGGCTGTATCTGGAAGCCGCTGTGGTTTACCTGATCATCTGTTCGTTCCTGACCGTACTGCAGCGAAGGGGCGAGAAAGCATTGGAGGCAAGAAGATGAGCATGCTGGAACTGAGCCACGTGAAAAAGAGCTTTAAGGAGAACCCGGTGATCCGGGACATCAGTATTTCGGTGGAACAGGGGGACGTGGTGGCGGTTCTCGGCCCGAGCGGAAGCGGTAAGACAACGCTGCTGCGCTGTGCCGGTTATCTTTCACAGGCTGACGGCGGAACGGTGACGCTGGACGGAGAAACGTTTGACCTTCACCGGATATCCAAGCGGGACGTCGTACGCTACCGCAGGAAGATCGGGTTTGTTTTCCAGTCGTTCAACCTGTTCGGAAACAAGACCGCGCTTCAGAACGTGACGGCGGGCCTGACCATTGCCCGCAAAATGGATAAAAAGGAAGCGGAAAGGATCGGACTGGAAGCGCTGGAAAAAGTCGGCCTGCTGGATCGCAAGGATTACTATCCTTCCAAACTGTCCGGCGGCCAGCAGCAACGGGTCGCCATCGCACGGGCAATCGCGCCGAATCCCAGGGTGATCTTTTTCGATGAACCGACCAGCGCCCTGGATCCGGAACTGACGGAAGAAGTTCTCAACGTGATGAAAAAGCTGGCGGAAGACGGAATTACCATGATCGTTGTGACCCATGAGATTGAGTTTGCCCGGAGGGTGGCCAACCGCGTGATCCTGGTGGAGGATGGAGTGATTGTGGAAGAGAACGACGCGGATACATTTTTTATCCATCCGCGGCAGAAACGGACGATTGATTTTCTGCGAAGGACCAAATGGAAGCCTGAAGGCGAACTGCTCAGTGATGAAGGAGTGATCTGAATGAACCGTGCCGTGATTTCCCTTGTGGATCTCGCTAACGCCCCGGAAGACGTCCGGAAAGCCGCGGAGACCCATCTGGCAAAAGGATACAGGCTGACGAACGAGAAGCGGACGCTTTTGCACAACGCCGTGGCGTTTGAAGCGCTGGAGGGAATGAGTTACGCTGTCAGTGCGGAAATGAAAAAGTTCACGGGCCATCGGGCCGCGAACCTGTTTCAGTACGCCATTTCCCTGGAAAATGACTGCCTGGTCTGCTCCACTTATTACCGCAAGGCCATGGCGGACCTGGGGCTTGAACACCTGGACGAGAGTGAGTTCACGCCGGACGAAGCGCTGCTTGTGGAATACGCGCGGGCAATCGTTCACAATCATAAGTTCATTCCGGAGGAGCTGCTTCAGCGACTGCTGTACCGCTTTGGGGAGGAAGGCGTCGTGGTGATCACGACGATGGCGATGTTCATGATCGGCAACAATTACTTCAATGATATCCTGCGGGTTCAGTCCGAATTCCTGGCGCCTGCGTCGGAAACGGACTGAAAGCATAAGGTTGAGCAGACAACGGAGGGAGAAGGTTCATGAAGCAGATCATTGCCTTTGGTGATTCAAATACCTGGGGACTGAATCCGGTGCTGAAGAACCGTTATCCGGAGAACGTCCGCTGGACGGGTTTGTTAAGAAAAAAACTGAGCCGCAATGGATTTGCGCTCGTTGAAGAAGGCCTTTGCGGCAGGACGACTGTTTTCGATGATCCGGGCCGCCCCGGTTTAAAGGGGGAGGAAGCAGTTTCCGGGATTCTGTCCAGGAATAACAGATCCTTCGCGGTGATCATCATGCTTGGGACCAATGACTGCAAGACTGTGTTCGACGCAACGGCGGAAGAAATCGGCAAAGGGCTGGAACGGTGCCTGGATCGGTTTGAATCAGAAATCAGTCCGGATCATATCCTTGTAATCGCGCCGGTTGCGCTGGGAAAGGACGTCTGGAAACCGGAAAAGGATCCGGCATTCAGCCGGGAGTCTGTCATGGTATCTGCCGAGCTGAAGACAGTGTATTCAAAAATAGCCGGAAAGAGAGGCCATCTCTTTCTGGCAGCAGCGGACTATGTCAGTCCTTCCTCTTATGATGACGAGCATATCAACGCGGAAGGACACGGTATTCTGGCGGATGCGGTTTACCGGACCCTGACTGATTCTTTTTTTTAGACCGGCTGATGGTTATCCGCGCAGAAACGGATGAAAGCGTCAAACAGTCTCTGATGCTCCGGATACCGGTCGCTGAGGGATGTCATGCGCAACACCTCCAAATGATCCGAAATCATTATAATCTGTTTTTTGCGCAAGACAAGACAGGAACTTTTGAATGTCAGTGGGATATAGACGGAACTTATAGCCAGCTATTCAATTCTGAATATTGACAAAAACCTATCAACATAGTAGGATAATGCCAAGTTTAAATAAGGAGGGTTTCAGGATGAAACATCTGATTCGTACCATTTCAGTATTAACAGCACTGCTCTTTGCTTTCAGCGCTTTTATGACCGCCTGCGCGGAAGAACCTCAGGCTGTGGCGATCGACAAGGAAGCGTTTGACGCGCTGATCGCCTCCGGTCCGGTTGCGGGCGACGACGTGATCGCGGCCAGCGCCTGGGCAGCAAAGGTGAAGGAAGCCGGCGTTCTCCGTGTCGGCGGTACTCGCACCTCTTTCCTGTTCAGCCAGCTGGACGAGACGGATAACGGCCTTCGTGGCTTTGACGCCGGACTGTATCAGCTTCTGGCAAAGTACATCCTGGGCGACCAGAGCAAATTCGAACTGACACAGGTCACATCCAGCACCCGAGAATCCGTTCTGACGGAAGACCAGGTAGACGCCGTGTTCGCCACATACTCAATCACGCCTTCCAGGCAGGAAGTGATCTCTTTCGCTGGCCCGTACTACACCTCCCGCCAGGCGATCCTGATCAAGGCCGGTAACGCGGAGATCACCGGACTGGAATCCCTGGCCGGAAAGATTGTCGCGACCCAGGCGGGTTCCACCGGCCCGGCGATCCTGGCCGAATATGCGCCGGAAGCGGACGTACAGGAGTTTGAAGACGATATCCAGGCCCGGACAGCAGTAGAGCAGGGCCGCGCGGACGCTTATGTGACAGACTATACGCTGATTCTGAATTCCCTGGTGAAGAACCCCGGTGTCTACGCGATCGCGGGCGACGTTTTCGGACCGGAAGACAACTATGGCATCGGCCTTCCCAAAGATTCCGACGGCGTGGCATTTGTCAATGAATTCCTGAAGGCGATCGAAGAGGACGGTACCTGGGCGAAACTGTGGCAGATCAGCCTGGGTGACAGGACTGGCCTGGATACGACGCCTGAAGCACCGGCCATTGCCGACTGAACTTCTGAAACGAGCATTGGGTCTCAGGCAGACGCCTGAGACCCTTTTGGAGGATTTTCATGGGTTTTACTGATCTGCTGAGCAAATACGGGGAGCAGTATTTCCAGGCGCTGCTGACGACATGGCGTCTGACCGCGATCTCTTTTGCAGGCGCGTTTATCATCGGGATTCTGATCACGGTGAGCCGGGTATCCCCGATCCGGCCGCTGAGGATCTTCGGTGATATCTATGTCCAGATTTTCCGGAATATCCCAGGTGCGGCATTGCTGATCCTGCTGGTTTACGCGCTTCCGTACCTGCAGATTGTTTTCCCTTATGACGTGTGCGTAACGATTGCAACCGTCCTGATCCCTTCCGCGTTCTGCTCCGAGCATCTCATGAGCGGGATGAACACGATTTCTCCCGGACAGATCGAAGCGGCACGTTCCCTGGGCCTGACTTTCCTGCAGATAATCCGGCGGATCGTTATTCCGCAGGCGTTGAGGTCCTCTGTCCTGCCGATGACGAATCTGCTGGTGGCGACGATGCTGACAACGTCCCTCGCCTCCCAGGTTCCCATGCGTCCCCGGGATCTGACGGGGATCGTTTCATACATCAATACCCATGATACCGGCGGCGTGATGGCATTTGTTATTTCCGCTGTTCTGTACTGCCTGACAGCCTTCGTGATCGGCAAGGCGGGCAGCCTGGTGGACCGGAAAGTGAGGATTCTGCGATGAAAACAGGGAACATTCGGGATTTCCTGTATGAGCCTCCCGGACCCCGCACGCAGAAAAGGATCCGGATCATCACGGGAATCGCCCTGCTGGGGCTGCTGGCCTTGCTGGGATTGATCGTGCGGCAGTTTTCAGTGACAGGGCAGTTTGACACGAAATACTGGTCCTTCTTTACCAAATGGACCACCTGGCGTTTTCTGGGACAGGGGCTGCTGACCACGCTGGAGGCCGCGCTGACCGGATCGGCCATTTCATTCACGCTGGGTTTTCTCCTGATGCGCGGGAAATTCCAGGGAAAAACGGTCCGGGGAATCAGCGCTTTCCTGATCGAGTTTACCCGGGGGGTTCCGACACTCCTTTTCATCTATTTCTTTTTCCTGGTTGTTCCGAAGACCGGGTGGAAGCCTTCCGCATTCTGGAAGATCACACTTCCCTGCGCCATCTCTGCCTGCGGTGTGGTGGCTGAGGCATTGCGCTCCGGCGTCAATGCGGTGCCGGGCGGCCAGCGGGAGGCTGCATTGTCGCTGGGATTAAGTGAAAGAAGGACTTTTTACAGGATCGTTTTTCCGCAGGCCTTCCGGTATGTGATTCCTTCTTTGATCGCGGAGCTGGTTATTGTGCTGAAGGATACAACTTTTGCCTATGTGGTTTCCTGCGCGGAGCTGATGCAGAACGCAAAGGTGCTGATCTCAAACTATGACGCCATGCTTTCGATCTATCTGGTGGTTGCTGTGATTTATATCCTGATCAATTATCTGCTGAATACGCTGTCAGAGAGAATCGCCGGTTCACAGCGGCGAAGCGTTCAGATGATTCCGGAAGCGAATAAAGGAGTTGCCGCTCATGGATAATCATTCATCTGTTCCGATGATCGAATTGCGCCATGTGAATAAGCATTATGGCGATCTGCATGTGCTCCGGGATATCAGTTTATCTGTCCGGAAGGGCGAAGTGGTCGTGATCATCGGTCCGTCCGGTTCCGGAAAGTCCACCCTGTGCCGTTCCATCAACCGGCTGGAAACGATCGATTCCGGTGAGATCTTTCTGGAAGGGGAACCGATTCCGCGGGAAGGAAAAAAGCTGGCGGAGCTGAGGGGTCAGATCGGCATGGTTTTCCAGTCCTTCAACCTGTTTGCCCATATGTCCGTGCTGGACAATATCACGCTGGCGCCGGTGGACGTGCTGAGGAAGGGTAGAAAGGAAGCACGGGAAGAGGCGCTTCAGCTTCTGGAACGGGTCGGCGTCCGCGATCAGGCGGACAAGGTACCGGCCCAGTTGTCGGGCGGCCAGCAGCAGCGGGCGGCGATCGCGCGTTCCCTGGCGATGCATCCCAAGGTCATGCTCTTTGACGAGCCGACAAGCGCCCTGGACCCTGAAATGATCCAGGAAGTGCTCAACGTGATCGCTGAACTGGCAAAGGAAGGCATGACCATGCTGATCGTAACGCATGAAATGAATTTTGCCCGGCGGGTCGCGGACAGGGTGATTTTCATGGATGGCGGGCAGATTGTCGAGGAAAACACGCCGGACCGTTTCTTCAGCGATCCGGAAAGCCAGCGGGCCAGGGATTTCCTGCATTCCCTGCACGCTGAATAGGACAACGGGGAGGAAAGCTTATGAAAGTATCGACAAAAGTTCAATATGGAATCCCAGTCTGATGCCAATTCAATTTTCAATTTCTCTCTGTCAATGTTTTTTGAGGCAATTCTTTTCATTGCCCTCCCTATAAATTCATCCAGTGTATCTGTAGCCGTATCATCTGTTACAGAAACTGGTTCATGTTTGAGTGCTATTTGTTCTGCTGGAGATTTGGTATTCATTGAATGCCTTCTTTCTATGTTATCAATGTGTTTGCCTATTGTCTACGAAAATATACACCCCCTATAAAAGCAAATATCACAGGCTTACCTGTGATACCTGATAGCAGGTTCATCAGTGTAGCCTATGATATTTATATTTTACCACACGGTATTCTCTTGTCAATTTTATCGTCCAATCAGCATCTGATCAAAGAGTTGGCTTTAGAGTATGCACGGTAGTATAACCGCCTTTTCTATCTGAAAATCTAAAGGAATTGAACCATAAAAAAGCGGCGGCTGCAAAAAGAATCCAAACAACACAAATGGCAAGAATGATTAAAAATGGAAGATTTGCTGAGATAAACGAAGCAGTGTCCAGATTTTTACCGCACACATCCCTAACAATGAATGAAAAATTCTTTATTATGGTTAATAAAGCCAGCGGGCTTAAAGCCTGGATCATTAGTTTGTACTTCATTTTCTTCCTCCCACAACATGCTTCAGATGCTATCGTATCCGGCGTCGATAATTCCAATGGGGTTCATCATGGTTTTGTTCTCCTTTCAGTGTCGGTTTATGAATGGGGGAGAACATTGAAACAGCATATCTCAGCAGCCGGATTCGTGGGTTGTGTCCCAACCGATGCCCCAACCAGAAAGAAAACAGGTTGAGATGATAAGCTTCAGATTGGAACGGGATGTACAAACTGGTTTCATATAGGAATGAGTTTTTTACAAACAGGGACGGTAAGGTACGGTATGGACGCTTTCCGAGCTCTTCAAGTCCTGTTTCCCGCACTTTCGGAGTCCTTGTAAATCAAGGACTCCGAGCTTTTTTTACCCCCAATACCCTTACCGTACCCTTACCGTACCCTTACCAGCTTTTTGGCCAATAAATCCTTACAGATTTTCCGACTCCGCTTTCAGCATCATTGTTTCCAGTCATGCTATCAATGAAAGCCTGCATCCGCTGAGAACTTGCCTTCCGCATCTCTTCCGTGACATGGCCGTAACGATCCAGCGTAAAAGCCGCTGAAAAATGCCCCATGTTTTCTTGCAGTGTCTTGATATCATCTCCGGCCCGCAGACTGTTCACAGCAAACGTGTGCCTCAGATCGTGTACGCGATTATGGATCATCATCATACTGGTCGGACTCATGCACACCCTGGTGCCCGCCATGGCGATGACGGAAGCAGCAGAAGCCGCCATCACCTTGCCGACAATCTATCAAAGCATAGGCTTTGGCACCAAGGATTATGTGCCTCTTGAGCAGAAAGCTGCAAATGCACAGCGTGAAATCATCGAGAAAATCTCTGCAGAAGGCCCCTGCGTGATCGTAGGCAGGCGTGCAGATCTGATTTTGCGGGGTAAAACAGATATCTTTTCTGTTTTTATCTGTGCCTCCGAACAATACCGTACTCAACATATTATCAAACGGGAAGGCTTAACTGAGAAGGAAGCCAAACAACGTATCAGCAAGGCAGATCGGGAAAGGTCAGCGTATTATAATCAGGCTGCACAGGGCAAATGGGGTCAGCCTGAATGCTATGACCTGTGTATCAATACCGATCGGGTTTCGATTGACGATGCCGCTGATTTGATCGCAAGTGCCGCAATGAAATAAACAGATTCACAGCCCTCTTCCGGTCTTCTTGTCATGGCAGCTCTTACAAAGCGGCTCCCAGTTGGCTTGATGCAACTAACTTATTCTTTCAGGCAGACATTTTCGCCTTTTCCGGCTGGTGCAACAGGCTGTGTCCCGGAATTCATCTGGATGCTGCATCTGGGATTCCTGGGACTCCCTCCGTGGTGCTCTGGAGCAGAGAAGGGGAATCCCCGCTTTTTTACGTTCATCCTGTTGCTCAAAGGGAGCGTTTTCGGTATAATCACAGCTGGCATGAATGAACAGAACCGATTGATCCGAAGAAGCAGGGAGAATTGACAGACGATGGAACAATTCGCTTTTTTTAATCAGCGGCTGACAGACAAGCTGAACCAGATCTACCTTCATCCGCTGACGATCGTCAGCGGCGCCCGGCGCGGGTAAGACCTTCAGCATCTCGAACTTCCTGTTCACCAGCCGGGCCGAAGCCATCTGGCATACCAGCCGGGCGGAAACCTTTGGAAGTTATCTCACGGAGTTTTCCAGGATCTTTACCGCGCGGGATGCGCGGTTTTCGGGCGTGGAGGAGCTGGCCCAGCTCTCTGACCCGGCGGGCGCGGCCGTGGATGTTGCGGTGCGGATCAGGGGGGTGGAAGAGCATCCCGGCAGGCGGGTGTATGTGCTGGAATATGTGGAAAACGAGGTGCCTGATCCAGTCCTGATCTTTTTATACTATCTGTCCTGCCAGCAGGTCCGGAACCTGGCCCTGATCCTGATCCACCGGGCTGCCCTGCAGGATCGGCTGTCCCGCTACGGCTGGTCCGGAATCAACCTTATCTCCGAGGACTGCTTTCGGATCCGACCCTGCGAAATGAGCAGCGCCTTCAGCCGGAACGACCTGCCGATCGGTGATGCGGAAGCGAATGAACTGTATCTGCGCAGCGCGGGATGGCTGCCCGAAATCAGCCGGCTGTTTTACCTTCTGCGGGAGAAAGGCCGGGAGGAGCTGTACGGCGCCGCGGATCGGGAGGCTTTTTTCTGGGACGGCAGCCCGGAATGGAAGGGCCGCTTTCGGACGGAAAATGATCTTTGGCATTTGCCGGCGCTTGCCGAGGTTCGTCGGTGCGTAGAGGCGGTGGACCAGGATCAGGGATTCATCGCGATTGAGCGCGCGCGTCTGCGGGCGGTGAGCGCCTCTCCGGAATGGGATCTCTGCGAGTATTACGGCGCGGTGCTGCAGATGCTTGACGGCAAGATGCAAAGCGCACTGAAGGAACTGAACCGGGAGTTTGAGCACCGGGTGCAGCAGGGGCTGTATGCAAGCGCGAACAGGCTTCACCTGGCCCGGATGCAGCTCATGATCCTCGCGGGAGGGGAATGGTTTGAAAACGAGCGGGAACTGCTGATTTCCACCGCGCGGCGGAGCATCTATGAGAAGCAGGGGATTTCCGGCGTCGCCGCGGCGCTGGCGCTGTGGCGGGCAAAGGAAAGCCGGAAGCTGATTGCCCTCCTCGGCGAGGCGGAGGAAGAGGATCCGATCGATGCCGTGTACCGGGACTTTCTGCTGGCCGCGGCCTGCAGCGATCTCGGCATGGACGGGGAAGCCGTGCGGCACTACGACGCTGCATGGAGCCTCTGCGTGCGGGGCCGGATATGGTTTCCCGCGGTGCTTTTCAGCGGCCTGGCCGCGGAGATGGACGCAAAGCGCGGAACGAAGAGCGGCCGCGATGCGCCTGATGCGTCCCCGGAATTCCGGGACAGGCTGAAAAAATGGCGTGGGGCTATGTACAAAAACGCCGTCAGCGATCCGACCAAAGGACGGGAAGCGCTGACGGTGCGGGAGAGCGAGGTCGCGGAATGCGTGGCCCGCAGGATGTCCAACAGGGAGATCGCGGAGCGGCTGTCAATCAGCGAGAACACGGTTAAGACAACGCTCAAGCATATTTATGCCAAGCTCAGGGTTTCGAGCCGCCGGGAACTGCAGTAAGATTTGCCCGAAGCGTCCGGATACAGGTATCGAGGCATTCTTCCGTGAGCAGAGGGAGCCGCGCCTTCACGCAGTCCAGCGGCACGGGCAGCGTTTCCGGAAATGATCCCCTGCCCTCCGTGTGACGGATGGTGCCGTCGCCGATGCAGATATGAAACCCCGGAATATCCAGAAGGAGCAGATCATCGCGCTCAAGTTCACGGTAGGACGCACGCCACTTTTCAGGAATGAGTTCCCAGGCTTTTTCCAGCCAGGCATCCCGCGCGGCGACAGAGCGCAGGCGGTCCGGCTGCAGCATCCCGGCGAAAATGACTGGATACATCTGCAGCCTGCGGATGCCGATGCGAATCGGAGTGTCAGCCGCGCCTTTCAGCAGCGAGAGGATTTCCCCGGCGTTTTCCCGCATCCGGCGAAACCCGTCGGCAAAGCCGGCAATGAAGGCTTCCTCGAAGCCTTCCACCGTGACTTTCCTGCCGTGAAGGACGGGCAGATGTCCGTTTGCATCCTCCTTGTTTATGCTGTATTCGTCATCACCTGTGGCATACAGCGGCGTAAAAACGCCGGCCCGGTCTGCGGGGGCCATCTCGATCACGGGTTCCAGTGCGGAGCCGGGCATCTGGTGCCCGAGCAGCACCTCCACGTCAATGGCAACCGGCACAGCTCCGTAGGGGATGATGTTTTCCGAATGCAGATCCTGGCCGCCGAGAACATAATAGAGTGCTGCCAGAAGCCCCATGCGGGTATAATAGGTCGCGCACTCCGCCTCGCAGGAGAGGGGGAGCTTCGGAACCGCTTCCGCAAAGGACGCGCTCCCGCAGTCGACGGTCCGGTTTCCGACGTGCAGTTCCGGAAAGAACCGCCCGGTCAGCCGGCTGTATACCTGGTCCGGTTTGGCCGAGTGCGGCTTATAATAGAACGTGCCGCCCTCCGTCTCGATGCACAGCGTCATGCGGCCGCCCGGGCGCGTGCGCGTTTGCTGAAACTTTCGCCACGGCAGGCGAATCGCCGTGATGCGCCCGAAATCCCTGCCGGCGAAGAACTGCCGGGAAATCTCCGCGCGCCTTTCCTCGGCCAGGGAGAGGCTTTCCGAGATCAGGCTTTCGAATCCGGTGCGGACAACACGATCCAGGCGAGCCAGTTCAGGGAATTCCTCCCGGAGCTTTTCGCCGCCGTCCGTCTCATCCATCACATGCAGCAGGGCCTTCATCCGGGCGTGCGCCGGCACACAATCAAGGGATACAGCCGCGAGCGGAAACTGTTCCGAGAGCAGGGATTGCATGCGATCGAGTACAAGCGGCCAGTACACTTCCGTCAGTCTCAGATCCTGAATTTCCCCTGAAGCCGCCTCCGCCGCCTTCGTTATCATGCCCTCGCGCGGCGCCCTTACGGCGATCGGCCGATGGAGATAATCGCTCATTACATCAAAAAAGGTTTGCATTGTAATCATAGCTTCCGTTCCATTCGTTCCGCCCTGTGTTTTGCGATCAGGGCGTTTTTTTATTATATGGTGAATTCAAACCTGCCGCCATCACCCATAAGCAAAATAATATCACCCTGGTATATATAACCCGAAAATACCACGAAGTCATAAAAAGAGTGATTGAATCTGATCGTGCGCTATGATAAAGTCACATCACGCAAGAGGTGCTAAAACCGAATGCAGATTATATCATCAGGAGGGAAAACACATGAAGTTTGAAGAGTTCAAAAAGAAGGTTGCTGCCGACAAAGAGTTTGCCAAGAAGTTTGCCGGAGCCAAGAGCACGGAAGAGCTGATCAAGCTCGCGGCGGCTGAAGGCTTCACGATCACCCTTGAAGATCTCAAGAATAACACCAAGGTGTCTTCCGAGGATCTGGAGAAAGCCGCCGGCGGCGGATTCATTACCAAGGGAGGCAGCTGGGTTGATTTCAGCACGTCCATTATGAAGATTAAAGATTAATGGATTGCCTCCGACAGCATGTCAGTTACCCAGGCAACAAAAAAGATCGCTGGAGGGTACACCATGAAGTTTGACGAGTTCAAAAAAAAGGTTACTGCCGACAAAGAGTTTGCCGAGAAGTTTGCCGGAGTCAAGTCTGTTGACGAGATGATCAGACTCGCTGCGGCCGAAGGATTCACCATCACCGAGGACGATATCAGGAACAGCGCCAAAGTGACTGATGCCGACCTGGAAAAGGCGGCCGGCGGCGGATTCATTACCAACGGAGGCAGCTGGGTTGATTTCAGCACGTCCATCGTGAAGATTACAAGTACAGTGGACAGCAACACTATGGCCGTGCCGGTTTCGCACTGAGTCAGAAATTTGCAGAATTCTATCGCCGGAGGGTACACCATGAAGTTTGACGAGTTCAAAAAGAAGGTTACTGCCGACAAAGAGTTTGCGGGGAAGTTTGCTGGAGTCAAGTCTGTTGACGAGCTTATCAGGCTCGCTGCGGCCGAAGGATTCACCATCACCGAGGACGATATCAGGAACAGCACCAAGGTGACTGCTGCTGACCTGGAAAAAGCTGCCGGCGGCGGATTTATTACCTATGACCCCAAGGTTATTGATGAGATGTCCGAAGTGGAGCTTCCCGAATGGCTTATTCACGCAGATTGAACAAACTATTTCCGGCAACAGAACAGTTGTCTGGATAACAAAACGCGGGCTGTCGCTTCAGAACCCATATACGTCAAACCTGGGAAGGCTTCGGCGTTATCCGATTTGGTGCAGATGGGTCTGGTGTGACAGCCCCGTTTTGATTGTGAAAAACAATACGATCATGCTGCCGGAAGAGACCCAACGGCTGGCGGGAGAAAGAAAATGAAGTACGAACATATCAGCCTGGTGCTGACGGACAGATGCAACGCGGATTGTGATTCCTGCAGCCTGTCCTGCGGCCCGGACGGACGAAACGTGATGGCCGAAGACCTGATGCTGCGGGTCGTCCGGGAGGCGAAGGCAGCGGGCATCCGGATCGTTGAGTTCACCGGAGGCGAACCTTTTCTCTTCACGGAGCTGCTCTCCAGGGGGGTGCAGGCGGCGCATGGGGAGAAAATGGGCGTGATGGTCACTTCGAACGGCTTTTGGGGCAGCTGGGAGAAAGAGAAGGTGTACAGCCTGCTGAAGGACATGAAGCCGGATCATGTGAATGTCAGCTCGGATTTTTTTCATTGCCGATTCGTTCCGGCTGAACATGTGGTCCAGGCGCTGCAGGCATGCAGGAATCTTGGAATCAGCTGCCGGATGCTTGTTGCGGATACGGAAGGCGCCTGTTCCGCCGGCCGCTATATGCAGAGCCTTGGCGAAAAACACTTCTTCAGCATCGATACGTGGATTTATCCTGCCCGCCGCTGCGGAAGGGCGATGAATCTGCCGGAGGCGTGGTTTCCGCCTGCAGCCCGGAGGGAGAACACGCTGACCGTTTTTTATGACGGAGAGGCGTATGCCTGCAGCCCGCATGAAGGACGGGCGGAAGGAACGCGTCTGGGCAATGTCCTGCAAACGCCTTTGCAGGAACTGATTGGCTTTTGTGAGGGCCGGGATGTTGCAGGGAAGGAGGCTGAGGGCGATGTTCAGTAGGTTGGGAATCGGGATCACCGACAAATGCAGCGCAGCCTGTGAAATGTGCTGCTTTGGCTGCTCTCCTGCAGGAAAACGAACCCTGAGCCGCGAATTAATGATGGATGTCATCCGCCAGGCGGGCGAAGCGGAAGAGATCCGCTCCGTCGGGTTTTCAGGCGGAGAGGCGTTCCTGTACTTTGATCTGCTGCTGGAGTGCACTGCTTACGCGCATGCGCAGGGACTGAAGGTTTCGGTCAACAGCAACGGCTTCTGGGGAAAGAATGAAAAGCGGGCGCGTGAAATGCTCCGGGAACTGAAAACTGCGGGGATGGGCCTGATTTGTTTTTCGGCGGATACCTATCATCAGCAGTATGTGCCGCTGGAGGATCTTCGCACGGCCATGCGGCTGACGCACGAGGCGGGCATCGAAGTGGATCTCAGCATCATGAGGACAGCCCAGCCGGACGGCATTGTTTACGTGGCGGAAGCTCTGCGCCCGGAAATCTACGATGCGACTGTGACGTATTATCCGATGCTGCCCGTGGGCAAGGCGCTTGAGAACATGAAGGAAGCTGATTTTGTCGACAGCATCCGGACTCAGGCTGCCCGATGCACGTTCAACGGCATTGTTACCCTGTGCTTTGACGGCAATTACTATATGTGCTGTTCCCAGTTCTGCACGGACATTCCCCGGCTGAAGCTCGGGACGCCGGGAGAGATGACACTCAGGGATGCGGAAACCCGGGTTGCGTCGGATGACTACCTGTACGTGATGCTCATGAACGGCTTTGGATGGTATGCGGATCAGGCACGGGCGCTGGGGTATGACATTCCGGAGCGCGTGTGTACGGCCTGCCACTGCTGTTATCTGATCTTTCGCAATGAGAAGCTGCTGGAGGATCTGAAAGAGCGCGTGGAGGAGGAAGCCGGCAGGCTTCGGATTCAACACTTGCTGGGACAATGAGGAGGAGAACCCGTGGCGAACAGTATTTTCGACTTTGAGAGCAGGGACCGGGTGCAATCCCCGGAGCAGCTGAAAAAATATATCCGCGTGGCCACCCCGGGCATCAAGGTGATGATTTTCGCCATGTTCCTTGTGCTTGCGGCTTTTATCCTCTGGGGCATCACCGGAAGGATTCCCAAGGTGGCTACATTCAAATGCGGCGTCGATCCGATGCCCGGACATCATATCTATGCGCTGGTTGACCCTGCAAAGTATGATGTAGAAAAATTTGTCGGGAAAGAGGTTGAATTCAAGCTTCCCAGCGGGATAAGCGGTCGGGGGAAGGCTATCGACGGCACTACGCCGCCGCTGTCAAGGGAGGAAATCGCCCAAATCCTGAAGAGCGATTTTTTGACAAATGCGCTGGTAACAGCGGATTATTCCAACGTGCTGGAAGTGGAACCCGAGGATGATCTGTCCCTGAACAGGCTGGAAATCGGAGAGGTAACAATTATTGTCGATGAGGTGCCGCCGATCTCATTTCTGATTAATTGAGGAGGTGCGAATTCATGAGCAGCTCCCCGAAAAAGGTTCCGGTCATTCTTCAAATGGAGGCAATGGAATGCGGCGCAGCCTGCCTGGCCATGATTCTGGCCTATTACAGGAAGTGGGTTCCGCTGGATCAGGTTCGGCAGGATTGCGGCGTGTCCAGGGAAGGCAGCAATGCGCTGAGCATCTGTAAAGCCGCGGAAAGCTATGGGCTGAAATATGAAGCTGACAGATTCAGCGTTAAACACCTGAAGGCGGAGGGTGTCCGGCTGCCCGCTATCATCTGGTGGAAATACAGCCATTTTGTTGTTCTTGACGGTTTCACCGGGGAGATGGCTGTGATTAATGATCCTGCAAAAGGCGTTGATAAGATGCCGATTGAGGAATTTGCGCGCAGCTATTCCGGACTGTGTTTGCAATTTGAACCGACAGAGGAATTCCAGCCGGGCGGGAAACCGCCGAGCGTGCTGGAGTTCCTCCGGAGCCGGATCAAAGACAACCGATCCGCGCTGGTGCTCGTCGCGATGACCGGAGTCCTGTCCATTGCGGGAGGGGTTTTCGCTCCGGTTTTTTCGCGCGTCTTCACAGATGAAATTCTTGCGGAGGGTCATACGGCATGGCTGCCGCCGTTCCTGGCTCTGTTCGGGGCATTGATCCTGTTCAGGCTGATAGCCGACGCACTGAACAACATTGCCGTGCGGCGCGCCACCGGCAAGATTGCTGTCACCACCAACACACAGTTTATGTGGCACATCCTGCGTATCCCCATCCAATTCTTTGAAAATCGTCTGGCGGGGGACCTTGCGAACCGGAAGAAGTCAAACGACAAGGCAGCAAAGACGCTGATCGGCAGGCTTGCTCCGGTGATGATGAATATGGTTCTGCTTGTTTTGTACCTGGTTGTGATGATTCACTACAGCGCCCCGCTCACCGCAATCGGCGTGTGCACGATCGTGCTGAACAGCTTCCTGGCCTGGTATATCTCCAGGAAGCGCGTTGGGATTGCACGCTCACAGGTTCGGGACCAGGGCAAGCTGCAGGCCACAACGGCTTCCTGCGTCGATATGATCGAAAGCATCAAGGCTTCCGGGGCTGAGAACGGTTACTTCGAGCGCTGGTCTGGCTATCACGCCTCGGTCGTCAGTTCCAAAACGGATTTTTCCCAGACCAACCGCTATCTGGAGCCTCTGGCCGGGCTGATCCAGTCGATTTCCGACATTCTCATCCTCGCGATCGGCGTCTGGCTGATTATGCGCCAGCAATTTACAGCCGGCTTGCTGCTGGCATTCCAGTCCTTTATGGTATCCTTCCTCGCACCCGTCAACAAGGTGATCGCCGCCGGGCAGAGCGTACAGGAGCTGCAGGCGGATATGGAGCGCATAGACGACGTGATGAAGTTTCCCGCTGACGTTCCGGAGACCCTCGATCCCCACGAGGCGGACGGACTGAAGGACGCACAGAAGCTGAGCGGCGATGTGTCCCTGGACCATGTCACCTTCGGATATGCAAAATATTCCAAGCCAGTCATCGAGGACTTCAGCCTGCACTTGAAGGCTGGAAGCCGGGTTGCGCTGGTGGGCGGATCCGGGTCCGGAAAATCCACCATCATCAAACTGCTTGCGGGGCTCTACAAGCCATGGGAGGGAGAAATCCGGTTCGACGGAAAGCTGATTTCTGAAATTCCGCGGCCTGTTTTTACGGGGTCTCTGGCCATGGTGGATCAGGATGTTGTGCTGTATGAGGACACCATCCGGAACAACATTACCATGTGGGACGAAACCATCGAGAATTATGAAGTGATCCTTGCGGCGCGGGAGGCCGGGATGCATGAGGATATCCTCGCCAGAAAGGACGGTTATAAGCACCGGCTCAGCGAGGGCGGGCGAAATCTTTCAGGGGGGCAGCGGCAGCGGATCGAAATAGCCCGCGCGCTGGCGGCAGATCCCTCTATCCTCATCATGGATGAGGCTACCAGCGCGCTGGACGCAAAGACGGAGTACGAGGTTTCCGAGGCCATTCGGGCCAGGAGTATTACCTGCCTGATCGTTGCGCACCGGCTGTCCACGATCCGCGACTGCGATGAGATCATTGTGCTGGATAAGGGAAAAATTGTCGAGCGGGGAACGCATGATGCCCTGATGAAAAATGACGGGCTTTACAGAAAACTTGTTATTACGGAATGACGGCTCAGGAATACGACATACGGAGGGCTTGCTGTGAGCTGGTTTGGTGAGCAAATCCAAAACCGGATAAAGAAGGACAGAGATCACATTTCGGATTCTCTTCTCCAGGTCGCCGACGCTGTCAGCGGCAAAACCCGTTTCCACCCAAGGAAAACGGAAAAGGAAGATATCCAGTCAGAGGTAGCGCGTATATGTCAGTACTTTGAGCTGGATGCTCCGGAGAAACTGCCGGCGGCTGAAAATGTGAATGATATTATCGATTACATGGTGCGTCCGCTTGGCATCATGCGGCGGCGCGTCACGCTGGATGGCCGCTGGTGGAGGGATGGCGACGGGCCGCTGCTCGCGGCTGAAAAAGAAACGGGCCGGGTGTGCGCGCTGATTCCGGACGCCGTTTCCGGATACCGCTACTTCGATCCCGTCACCAACGCTTCTGTCAAGGTGAACAAGAACAATAAAGACCGGTTTGAGGAAGAAGCGGTCTGTTTTTACCGCCCGCTGCCCATGAAAACGATGACCGGCAGGGAGCTTATCATTTTCCTTGTGCAGCATATCTCGAAAAGCGATGCGCTGCTGATTGCGGCTGTGATGCTGATGACGACGCTCACAGGGATCCTTACGCCGCTGATTACCATGATGATCTTTGCCCAGATTATTCCTTCGGGCAAGTACGTACTGCTGGTTTCCGCCGCTTTGCTGCTGACCAACGTCGCCCTGGGGCGTTACCTTCTGTCAACGGTCAAGACGGCCATCCTGTCGCGGGTCAGCAACCGCATGGATACGCAGCTGGAAAACGGCCTGATCGGGCGCGTGCTCAACCTGCCGGTGAAATTTTTCGCGGACAAGAGCGCAGGCGGTGTCTCGCAGAGTATATTCGCGCTGTCGATGCTTCCGGATCTTCTCACGGAAACGATTTTCAGCACCGGTATTGCGGCAGCCATGTCGCTGCTGTACATTCTGCAGGTGGCTTTGATGGAGCCGGCACTCTCCGTTTCGGCACTTGTGACCTTCGGCCTGGAGTTTGTGCTGATCGCCGAGTGTGTGAAGCAAAAACGCAAAATTTCCCAGATGCAGCTGGAGGCCGATCGGGAAATGCACAGCCTGGAGTATTCACTTTTCTCCAGCATCCGGAAAATCAAGGTCAGCGGCAGCGAAAACAGAGCTTTTGCCAAGTGGTCGGATTTGTATCGCAAAGGAGCCGCTGCCACATATGTCTGGCGATTTCCTGCGTTCATGCAGAATGAACTGTTCACCGTGATACAAATGACCGGCTTATTGATTGCCTATAAAGTTTCCACGGATACAGGTGTGAGCGTGGCCGGTTTTGCCGCATTTTCGGCTTCATTCGGACTGGTCATGGCGGCGCTGATGCAGCTGTCGGCCAGCGCGGATATCATTGCCGGGCTCCAGCCGGTGCTGAAGATGGGGGCCCCCGTCCTTGATTGCGTGCCGGAGAATTCCGGCGGAAAGTCGTATGTTGAGAAACTGGACGGCTCCATCGAAATGGACAATGTTTCCTTCCGGTATGATAAGGACGGCCCTTGGATCATAGACAATCTGAACCTGAAAATCAATCCGGGAGAATATGTGGCCATCGTAGGCAAAAGCGGATGCGGCAAATCCACGCTGATGCGCCTGATGCTCGGCTTCGAAAAGCCGGATGACGGAGCGATCTATTATGGAAAACATGATTTAAGTTCCATCGATCTGGCCTCCTTCCGTCGGCATGTCGGGACAGTACTTCAGAATGGCAAGCTGTTCGCGGGGGATTTGTATTCCAACATCACGATTTCAGCACCCTGGCTGAATATGGATGATGCGTGGGAGGCGGCACGCATGGCGGGCATTGCGGACGACATTGAAAACATGCCCATGGGCATGCGTACCAACATCAGCGAGGGCGGCGGCGGCATTTCAGGTGGCCAGCGCCAGCGGATCATGATCGCAAGGGCCCTCGCGCCGAAGCCGAGTATTCTCATGCTTGATGAAGCGACCAGCGCGCTGGACAATATCACGCAGAAAATTGTTGCCGACTCCCTGAACAGGTTGAAATGTACACGCATTGTCATTGCCCACCGGCTTTCCACGATCAGGGAATGCGACCGGATCATCGTGATTGACGGCGGGAAAATCGCGGAGGACGGCAACTATGAGGAGCTGATGGCCCAAAAAGGCTTGTTCTTTGATCTGATGCGCAGGCAGCAGGTGGAAGAACCGGCCTGATCAGCAGAGACCGGCAGGAGTCCAACACAGACATAGCCGCGCTTGGAGCACTTGTGACGAATTCTTAGGACGCGGAAGGCACATGGCCTGAGGGAGAAAATGACTTACAGACGATTCTCTGATGTGCGCGAAGGGATGATAAACGCAAGATAAAGCCGGCGCAAGGCCGGTGATCGGAAAGGACTGGCTGAGATGACTCTTCCGCTGGCTGAAAAATAGGCGAGCTGTTCCTGATTCTGTTTGCGACGGCAGCGGTCAAAGCCGGCGTGTTTCAGGCGGAATACAGCCGGGTACTGTCCCGCATTTCGCTTTATTTCGTCACCCCCTGCGTCGTCTTCAACTCGTTTCAGAAGGAGCTGACCGCGGAAGTGCAGCAGGGTCTGCTGATCACCGTCGTGCTGGCTGCTCTGTTCCATCTGCTTTTTTTCCTGGTGGCCTTCGCGCTTCGGAAGTTCTGGAAGGCGACCGAGGTGGAGCGGGCTTCCGTCGTCTTCACCAATGCGGGCAACCTGATCATTCCGCTGGTCACCTATACGCTGGGTCCGGAATGGGTCATCTATGTGGTGGGCTATCTGCTGGTGTTCAATGTGCTTTTCTGGACCGTGGGCATCCGGATGTTTGCGGGAAAGAGCGCCGTCAGCCTCCGTAAGGTGCTGCTGAATCCGAATATTCTGGCTGTGGCGGCAGGCACGGCGCTGATGCTTTCCGGACTGTCTCTGCCCCGGCCGCTGGCCGTGGCCTTCGGGGACGTGGCGGGCATGATCGGCCCCCTCAGCATGATGATCACCGGCATGGTGGTCGGCAGTATGAAATTCCGGGACTGGTTTGCCAACCGGCGCGTTTTCGGCGTCGTCCTGTTCAGGATGGTGCTCTGCTCCGGTCTGGCGGTGCTCCTGGCGGCGCTGAGCGGCATATCGAACATGATTCCCTTCGGGAAATCCGTTGTCATGATTCCGCTTTTGTCAGCGCTGGCGCTCTCCGCCTCCAACATCAATCAGGTCGCGATTCTCTACGGCAGGGACGCTTCCTATGCCTCCGCCATCAACATCCTGACGACCCTGTCCTGCATCGCGACCATCCCCCTGTGGATTCTCCTGTACGACACGCTGGTCGTGTAACATGGCGGTGCCGAATGTGATCGGCTCAGGGCTAACGCTTATTGTAGATTTATAAACAATTAATTACAAAAGTATTACCAAAAGGATTTTTAAGCTACTTTGCTGAAGCAATCATTGAGGTGATTACGATGGCAATGACCAAAGAGGAAACAAAGACACTATTGGCACTATTGGCAGAGGTTCCAGAGCATCGGAAAGGAAATGCAATCAAATACTCATTAAGGGATGTATTGTTTCTAGTAGTTTGTAACATCTAAAACTTGTATAAATCTTTGATCCCTGGTATTATATACTCATCATGTGGAATGGGGGTATATCAAATGCCGTCAGTGAAGTACATCATCGAGCTCAGCGATGCAGACCGCAGGGCCCTGCGAGAAGTGATTTCCAAAGGGAAGTCACCAGCGAAGGCCATTCTCCGTGCCAACATTCTTCTTGCTTCAGACCGGAACAATAAGAAGCATATGACTGTTGCGGAGATTGCAGAGACTTACCATACAACACCCACTACCGTACAGAACGTAAGGACATCCTATGCGAACAATGGATTGGAGGCGACAATTGCCAGAAAGAAACGGGAAACCCCGCCAGTACCGCCAAAGATTACAGGTGATATAGAAGCCCATATCATCGCCCTTGCATGTGGCGATCCACCGGAAGGGTATGAGAAGTGGACTCTTCGTCTTCTGGCAGACAAGTGTGTTGAGCTCAATTATGCTGAATCTCTGTCCCACATGACGGTATCCCGCATCCTAAAAAAACGAATTTAAGCCTCACCTGAAAAAGTGCTGGTGCATCCCTCCTGACCAGAATGCAGCGTTCGTAGCTGCAATGGAAGATGTTCTATCGGTCTATGCCCGACCTTACGATGAAAAATTTCCGGTAGTTTGCATGGATGAGAAGCCGGTTCAGCTTTTCGCCAACGCCAGAAAAAGCCTTCGGTCCAAGGACGGGCGGATCGAGTACGAAGATAATGAGTACATACGGAACGGAACTGCCTGCATCTTTATGTTCACTGAGCCGCTTAATGGTTGGCGCTTCGCTGATGCACAGGAACACAGAACTCGCGAGGATTGGGCTAAGCAGATCAAGTGGCTTCTGGATGAGCAGTACCCCAACGCAACGAAGGTAGTATTGGTGATGGACAACCTGAACACCCATAACACGGCATCCCTGTACCAGACGTTTTCACCGGATGAAGCATTTCGCCTGGCAAGCAGGCTGGAGATCCACTACACGCCCAAACATGGAAGCTGGCTGGACATTGCGGAGATTGAGCTTTCTGCGCTTGCACGCCAGTGTATCGGAAAGAATCGTATTCCTGATCTGGGAACGCTCAGGGATCTGCTTCAATCGTGGTATACGGATCGGAACAAGAAACAGAAGGGTGTCAACTGGCAATTTACTGCGACTGATGCACGGGTCAAGCTCAAAAGGCTGTACCCGGTAATCAACATTTAGCTGTTACACGCTACTAGGCTAAGTGAGTTTTTGGCCCAGAAAGAAGTGGAAGACCCTAGCTTTGCTAACACGATGTGCATTGAATGTTTGAGCCATATACACCATAATCATGGAGTTGAAGTTATTGATCAGCCAAAATATCTGAATACTTTATCAGAGACACACTCCCCATCTCTTTTGCTTTCTCCGTACATCCCTTTGTAAAGCCGGACTTGGAGAAAAGGAAGAAATGCTTTTTCTGATAGGCGAAAAGGTTGCTGCGCTCTATCAGCATATCCAGTACGCCCAGGTCAACTTTTTCATTTGTCCACTTACACTCGCCGAAGAGAGCAGTATTCTTATTCTGCTCGCCCATGATGTCGATTTCCGCCTGGCGTTTGTGGATTGGGTCATTGCCCCACCAGCGGCCCAGGGAAGTGAATTCTATCGGGGATTTCCCACTCAGCAGCAGCTTCCAAAGGTATTGCTTGCAGATTTCCTCAAACACCTTGCCCATGTAGTCGGAAAGGTGCGGTTCGATGCGTTGATATACCAGGTCTGCTGCGCCGCGGGAGATCAGGGAAGCATTCTCCGGCACAAACCGGTACCAGAAGCGGAACATGTTGTCGTCGATGAAATAGATCGCCTTT
>JAFRLY010000019.1 GCA_017431005.1 Clostridia bacterium | reverse complement strand
CCAGCGGGTGATGCTGATATACAGCCCACGGTAAGGGCTTTCCTGATATCTGGCAAAGCGCATCACGTAGGGAATGCAGTTGTTCCGCATAAGGATCTCTATCCGCGTGAACAAGTCTCTGATATCCTGCTCCCAGAACGCCGCGTCCCATCGATCATTCCGGTCAAAGCCGGTAAAGCAATAGAACTTCATGATGGCGTTGCTGTACTGCCGAACCATCTGTATTTTGCGCACGATCAGCTCCGCGTCAGCGATGTTATCAAAGGCGAAAACGAACTCTCTGTCGTATCGAGACCCGAACAGGAGCGCACATTTCTCGTCCGTCAGAAGGCGCTCGTCCAGCCCCTGCTTGAACTGGAACGGTCTGCTGGTCTGCCTCAATTCTATCAGCAGCGGCTTCCACTGAGCGCATGCGAAGAAATTGTCATCCAGCAGACATATCTTTGGCCGGCAGGTATCCAGGAACTCGTCCAATGGACTGTGGGCGAAAGCATGATCATAGTTCCTATTCACACAGAACGCGCACTTGCGGAAACAACCCCTGGAAAGAAATCCAATGGAGTAGTCCATGTAGTAAGCGAACTCCTGTCGCCGGATACCTCTCGCTATCCGACTTTCTACCCAGTCGTCGTACAGATGGTAGTCCGGCATGTGATGTTCAACCATATCCGGCAACGGGATAGCCTTGTCGTAAAAGAAACCTGTGCCACCATACACCACATTTGGCTTATCCAGCACGCCCTCTGGAACCGGCGTATCCGTGAACACTTTGGAGAGGCAGACCTTGTCATACCCCTCCAGGCCGTCATAATCCGTTTTCAGGTGAACTATGTCGCCGTGTTCCTTGTGGTATCCAGCCAGCTTCATGCAGGCCAGGTTGGGAAACCGATGCCGTTTTCTGCCGATAAGGTCAGCGTCAATGACAGCAATCCTCATCCGGTACCACCGCCTGCTCAGGAAGGATGTCCCAGTCTTTATCGTTTCTGCGATGTCCACACGGAACCGCCTCCATGCAGCCGCAGCTGACGCAACTGGGCCCGGCGCCGTAGAACAGTTCCGGAACGACCTTCTTGCAGATCGCCAGCATCGCATCCGCCACGCCGCGTATCTCCCACTGGGCACGGTTGCAGCAGCGCAGTTTGAAGAGGTGCCTCAGCTCACGAGCATTGGCGGTCATGATAAGATTGGTCTCCACAGCCTGCGTGGTGATGTACCGACCGTCCTCCGGAGGAATACCCGCAGCAAGCATCCGGTGATACAGATCCATGCTCTTATTGAGCAAGTCCTCTGCTTCCAGGAGGAACTCGGATCGGGCGATGCTGTCGGGCATCACCATGCGCACATCTTCCAGCTTCACATGGCGCTGCGACTCAACATCAAAACTGGCGAGCCTGTGCCTGGTCAGCTGCGCCAGCGCCGCCCGGCTCAGACCTTTGATCCGGAAAGTGAAGGTCACATGCTCCAGCACGCTATCATGGCCGGAAGCCAACGCTGCGTACAGGGATCGCTCAGGATTTGCCGATGCGGTGCAGATAGCGGCAGCCTCGCCGCAGATAGCCGCCGCGTCCACTGTATGGCTGAGCAGGATTACTTTCATTCGCCAGCCACCTCCAATCTACTCTCAGAAAATGAAAACGCTCTACAGACCGATAGGTCTGCAAAGCGCCTACATTTTCCTTCGACAGTTTTTCTTATCCAAGCGGGTGCATCCGGAACGTCGTTATATCGGCCATATTCACCGAACATGAATTCCATACCAACATTTCGCGCTTGAACTGCTTCCTTGAAGGAAGAATAGTAACCAAGATGGATGTCGTGCTGGCAAGCCTTGATTCTCGCCCTAAACTTGCGCCTGGGAGGATAGTAGCTGACACCTGATACACCAGATGTATTGTTTCGCTGAAGAGGCTGATTGCATTGGTTTTGTTGATGGGTCACAATGCGAAGATTTGAACGCCTGTTGTTCAGGCGGTTCAAGTCTATATGATCCCCCTCCATGCCTTTTGGCGTATTGAGCAGCAGATCATGAACTGTTTGCCTCTTGCTGGTTGCGATGGTCTTAATCCCATTAGCATCCGTACAACAATGCCATTTGTACTGCCTGACCAACGGCTCATCGGCTTTGTCGATGAAAAATACGACACCGTTTGTCGTTGTGACTGCCACAGACTTTCCATCATCACAATCCTCGTAGCTATTCTTCCCGCATGAGCCACAGGATTTCGTGTGGCCGGAAAGCAAGTGGCTCTCATTAGGAAATGACACATTCCCACATTCGCAGATGCATTTCCACGCTCTGTTACCGGCCTTTTCCAGAACAGTCAATTTCCCAAATTTCATGCCGGGCGCGATCATCCCTTTTTCACCTTCGCTCCATCAACGCCATCCTTGAAATCGTCCATGTTTATGGGCGTATCCAAAGAACTCAGAACTTCCTCCAATGTCAGGATCTGACCATCGCGAAGCACCTTCACCCCATCCAAATTGCCACCGTCATGCTGACAGAAGCGCCGGACGATAACGTCCATGTACTTCACGTCAAGCTCAATTCCCCGGCAAACCCTCTCCGTTTCCTCACAGGCAATCAGTGTGGCCCCGCTGCCCAGGAAAGGATCTAACACGATGCCGTTCGTCATGGTGCTGTTTTTGATGGGATATGCCATTAGGGGGATCGGCTTTGCAGTCGGATGGGCAGCATTCTTCTTGGGCTTCGGGAATTCCCAGCAGTTGGTCTCCTTCCTGCCGCTGTACCAGCAATGCTTGCCCTTCTTCTTCCAGCCGTACAGGATGCTTTCCGTAATCCACTGATACGGGCTGCGGCCCAGCACAAGCGAGTCCTTCTTCCAGATACAGCAACTGGACAGGTAGAAGCCCGCCTCGTCGAACGCCTTCCGGAATATGAGACCCTTGGAATCGGAATGGAAGATATAGATGCTGGCATCGTCGGCCATCACATCGTGCAT
>JAFRLY010000018.1 GCA_017431005.1 Clostridia bacterium | reverse complement strand
CACAGAAGCGGCCAGGGGATTGGAGCGGGAATACAACGCTGTTTCAGAGGAAATCAGTAATATTTACTATAAAGGCTTTACCAAAGCGGAGATCGCTCAGCTGGAGGGGTATCTGGAACGGGTACTGAAGAACGTGGAGGAGGCGCTTTGATGAGCGTTTGCATTAAAGACCTGATACAGAATATGAACCTGGTGATCGGCTGCACGGTGGGCTGTGATTATTGTTATGCTCGAAACAACGTGCGCCGTTGGCACATGATCGAGGATTTCAGTCGGCCCGAGTTCTTTCCGGAAAAGCTGCGCCTGATGGAGAAACCATGCCCGCACAATTTCCTGCTGACCGGCATGAGCGACCTGGCAGGCTGGGAAACGGAATGGCGGGAGCAGGTTTTCCGGAAGATCGCGGAGAATCCGCAGCATCAGTTCCTGTTTCTGTCCAAGCGGCCCGATCTGCTGAATATCCGGACGGACATGGAAAACGCCTGGTTCGGCGTGACCGTGACCCGGAAAAGCGAGCTTTGGCGGATTGACGCGCTGCGAGAGAATGTGAGGGCAAAGCATTATCATGTGACTTTTGAGCCGCTGTTTGATGATCCGGGACAGGTCGATCTGCATGATATCGGCTGGATCGTCGTTGGCACAATGACTGGCGCTCAGAGCCGGAAGGTCCACACAGAACCCGCATGGGCCTATGCCCTGACGGAGCAGGCGCACAACAAGGTTATCCCCGTTTTCTGGAAAGAGGATCTCGTTCCAATCATGGGCGAAGAACAGATGATCCAGGAGTTGCCGGAAGACATGAATCAGGTATTGGAGGCGCAAAGGCATTGGAAGAAGTAAAGATCGGCCATGTGGACGTCAAAAGCGTCATGACCAAGTCCAGTTTGCCAGTGGGCGGTTACTCCGTGAACCCCTATGTGGGCTGCACCCACGCGTGCAAATACTGCTATGCCAGCTTTATGAAGCGTTTTACCGGTCATACCGAGGAATGGGGCACGTTCCTGGATGTGAAGCACTGGCCGGAGATTAGGAATCCACAGCGATACGCAGGACAGCGTGTGGTCATCGGCTCCGTGACAGACGGCTATAACCCACAGGAGGAGCAGTTCGGTAACACCCGAAAGCTGCTGGAACAGCTGCGCGGCAGCAACGCGGATATTCTTATCACGACAAAATCCGATCTCGTGCTGCGTGACCTTGATCTGCTGAAGGAGCTGGGGCAGGTCACCGTATCATGGTCCATCAATACCCTGGACGAAGATTTCAAGAACGACATGGACTGCGCGGTTTCCATCGAGCGGCGTATTGCCGCCATGAAGCAGGTATATGATGCCGGTATCCGCACGGTCTGCTTTGTGTCTCCCGTGTTCCCGGGACTCACGGATTTTGAAGCTATCTTTGCCAGGGTAAAAAATCAGTGCGACCTGTTCTGGCTGGAAAACCTGAATCTGCGCGGTGGATTCAAGAAAACGATTATGGACTACATTGCCGTAAAGCATCCCGGCCTGATGCCGTTGTACAATCAGATTTACAACAGGCATGACCGCTCCTACTTTGAAGCGCTGATGCGGCAGGCGGAAGCCATGGCCCGGCAGTATGACTGTCCTTTTGTGGATAACGAGATGCCCTATGGCCGGGTACCTCAGGGACACCCCATTATTGTCAACTATTTCTATCATGAGGAGATTCGAGGCTCCGAAAACACCGGAGCTCGACATAAAAAGGAGGACAAGTGACATGGCAAGCTTTAGCAAATGGAACGCAAAACAGGATCCGAGAACCGAACTGCATGATGTGCTGGGACTGACCGGCGCGGAGATCAGCATCAACAACCTTCCGGCAGGCGCTGGCGTGCCCTTCGTTCACAGCCATAAGAAGAACGAAGAAATTTATATCATCCTCTCAGGCAAGGGGAGCGCTGTCCTGGATGGTGAAAAAGTGGATTTTGCCGCAGGCGATGTCATCAGGATCGCGCCCGCTGTGAAGCGGCAGTTCAGCGCAGCTGCGGACTCTGCTGTAAGCTATGCCTGCATCCAGGTGCGCGAAAATTCCCTGGAGGAATACACCGCCGGAGACGCTGTGATCGGATAACATTTTACACATATTG
>JAFRLY010000017.1 GCA_017431005.1 Clostridia bacterium | reverse complement strand
AGCTTCATGCTTTTTCCGGACAACATTCTGCACATACAGCATCACGGCGAGGCCCACGAAGATGATCGCAAAAAGGATGACACCTCCCTGGGTTAGAGCCTGCTTCATCTGATCGGCGTTGTTCCCGGTAATGAGCAGCTTTGCCATCCACATCAGCGCGGAATATACCAGCAGTGCAAACAATACAACGCCCGATGTGGACATGCCGCTATATTCCGTGAGCGTGCTTCTGACAACGGTTTTCCAGTAGAAGACAAAGCCGAGCAGACACCACAAAGAGAGAAGCAAAAAGGCCTCACTGCCCATCGCCTCCATGGCAGCCAGTCGTGGGACAAGCTGAACGATGACAAAGATTGCGGAAAGGATGGTTCCAATCAATCCCGTTATCATAGTTCTTCTGTTTCCCTCAGCCCGTGCGAGCTTCCAGGCAGCGGCGGAAGAGTATCCGAAACCGACAATTGCGCCAAAGGATGTGAGATCCACAAACCAGTTCAGCGTGTTTCTGCCAAGCAGGGACAGCAGAATGGAGAGCACCATGATAAACACGATGCTGTAGGTTGTTTTCGAGAATTTCTCGGAAAGGATACGATCCTCCGCCATCGTTGACAGAACACGGGTCGTTGCCCGATACCCGCCAATGATACCCGTCAGAATGGCTGCAACAGCTGTCAGCGTCATAATGGCCAACCCAGGGGTCCCCATGATGGCTTTGGCGGCATAGAAAGTAGGTACGGATGCCACTCCGTTCACGTTTTCAAGACCGGCTATATACTCCTGCCAGGAAGAAAATCCGTCTGGAACGGAAGCGATACTGACAAACGCCATGGAAATATACGCGGCAGCCGCTGCCAGGATGGCAATGAAAAGAACCTTCTTTGAGTTCTTGATTGGGAATTTGAAATGCGCGGTATCAAACGATGTCACCTCAAAACCTACAAAGGCCCAGGGAGCCAGAATAATCAGGCTGAAAACAGCGTAGGTGTTATTGAAGCCGGAAGTCCCAAAAGCGCTCAGCGCTCCATTTGCGAAGGCATGTGGCAGGCAGAATGCTGCCGTCACGACGATTCCCGCGAACAGAACGATGGAAAGGACGGTGTGAATCCGCTGCAGCGCAGGTTTTGCCGCCACGAAGAGAATGCCTGTACCCGCAAGCACCAGGACAGATACCAGTGTCTCGCCCAGATAAATGGTATGTCCGGAAACTGTGTAGTGAATGCCGCTTTGTGCCGCGCCGGAAAACAGCGTACGAACGATAAAGAACAGTGCTGTACCATTGAGAAAAACAATGGTCAGGTATGACAGGCACAAAAACCATGAGCTCAAAAAGGCATGATCTCTCCCGAAGGCTTCTTTGGTATAGGCGTATATGCCGCCCGTTACTGATGATCTGCCCATCATATATGTCAGGTTACTGGCAATGATCAGCATGATGATCATACCGATCAGCATGGAAAGCATGGTACCCAGCGGCCCGGCAACCGGAAGAAATGTCGTGCCAGGCATGGCGAAAACGCCCCAGCCGACCATACAGCCAAAAGCCATCGCCCAGACATCAATCACGGACAGATAACGATCCAGCGGTTTTGAAGTGTGTGGCTTGCGTGTATCCATGTATTTCCTCCTTCGGGATCAGATAGCGCCGATCAAGCCTGGATAAGGCCTTCCAACGTCCTGAACAATGCCTCCGGCTCCACAGGTTTGGACAGGTGCGCGTTCAGTCCCGCCTGCATGCTGCGCTGCACGTCCTCATCAAAGGCGTTGGCTGTCAGGGCAATGATCGGGATCGTCTTTGCATCCGCTCTGTCCATAGCCCGGATCATTCGGGTCGCCTCCAGACCATCCATCTCCGGCATACGCATATCCATAAGGATCGCATCGTAATATCCGGAGGTATGACTCGCAAACATCTCGGTGGCGATTCTGCCATTTTCGGCGTGATCCACTTCAATCTCCCGCATGGAAAGCACCATCATCATGATCTCCGCGTTGACCGCCACATCCTCCGCCAGCAGAACACGCCGCCCCTTCAGGTCAGCTGTCTCATGCTCCAGGCGGGTGTTCTTTTTCTTGAAGGCTTCCCGGAACTCATCCATTACCGTTCCCGCAAACAACGGCTTCGCAACAAAGGTATCCACACCGGCGGCTTTCGCTTCTTCAGCAATGTCCTCCCAGCTGTAGGAAGTCAGGATGATGATCGGCGTTTCATGACCAACGACTTTTCGAATTTGTCTTGTTGTTTCAATACCGTCCATTTCCGGCATCCGCCAGTCTACCAGAATCAGATTGTAGGGCTCCCGTCTGGCGTGACGGAGCCTGACCATCTCGATTCCATCCAGCCCGGACAATGCTTTTTCACACCGGATACCAACTTGCCCCAGAACAATCTGCGCATGTTCGCAGGCCACGGGATCATCATCAATGACCAATACACACATATCATCGGGATGAACGATACCGTCTTCTTCGACCGCTGTTGTTCTGTCCGAATCAAGCAGTGTGATGGTAACAGTGAAGGTCGTACCTTTCCCTTTTTCACTCTCCACTTCAATATTGCCGTTCATCAGCTCAACGATGCTTTTTGTGATGGGCATGCCGAGCCCCGTACTGCCGTACTTGCTGGTAGAGGAGGAATCCTCCTGGGAGAAAGTGTCGAAGATCTTTGGCAGGTATTCTTTGCTCATGCCGATGCCGGTGTCCCTGAAAGTGAAGCGAAGAGTCGTTTTTCCGTCAAACTGTGCGACCGTCTCAATGGTAAAGGAAACCGTCCCGCCTTCCGGGGTAAATTTGACTGCGTTGCCGAGGATGTTGATCATCACCTGGCGCAGCTTCATGTCGTCGCCGATATAATAGTCCCTGACATCTCCGCTGGTCCAGCAGTCATATTTCAGGCCCTTGTCCCGGCACTGACCGCTGATAATGGTATTCACCTGTTCCAGCACCTTTGCAAAGGAGAACTCCTCGCTCTTGATTGTCATACGGCCCGATTCGATCCGGCTCATGTCCAGGATATCGTTGATGATGCTCAGCAGATGATTGGCGGATGTGCCAATTCTGGACAGATACTCTTTCACCCTTTCGCTGGCTGACGGTTCGTTCATGGCAATGTTATTCAGCCCGATGATGGCGTTCATGGGGGTGCGGATCTCATGACTCATGTTGGACAGGAATGCCGTTTTTGCCTTGCTGGCCTCCTCCGCTGCAGCGAGCGCTTCCGCCAGCGCGTGATTTTTTGCCATGGATTCGCGCATTTCCGCATCGATCACCGTGAATCCAACGCCCACCTTATGCACGAGATTATCATCCCTCTCCCCGGGATGGCGGACGCCAGCCATGCGCAGCATCTCGTAGTATTCTACGCCGTTTCTTTTCGCCAGATAGCGATAGGCCATGATGGATTCTGTTTTAAGCCTCCGCCTTATATTCTCCGGATCGATAAAGTGGAGGAAGCCCTCCCTGTATTCCGGATCCACATACTGCTCGCAGTACTCGGTGAATCGCGCACGGTACGGGAAGTGCACTCCTACCGGGATCAGGTCCCGATCACTCGTGTCTGCCCGATAGCAAACGGCGTCATCCGCGTCCACATCCACATGATAGACGCTCCGGTAGTCCGACGCCATGGCCGTGATCATGCTGTCCAGTTCCTTCTGGCGGTCTTCTTGAGCCATAATCTGCTCATGCAGCGCAAGCTTTTCCTCCAATTCCTGCTGTTTTGCACGTGCCTCCGCTTCGGCAGTTTTGATCCGGGTCATCTCTGTTACGTCCACACACATGCCCAGCAGGCAAAGCCGCCCGGAGGGTTCCCGGAAAGTGATTTTCGTCGTCTGCAGGTTATGGAAATTAGTACCTGTCGCATCCGGCACATCTTCGAAAAAGATATAGGCCTTGTCCATCGTCAGGGCTTTGCGGTCATCTTCCACAAAATGATCCGCAGTGGCCTGATCGAAGATCTCATGGTCTGTAAGTCCGACGACTTCTTCAGGACTTGTCTTGCCCGCGTATTCTGCAAAGGCCTGGTTGCAGGCAAGATATTTCCCCGTCGACACTTCCTTGGAGAAGCTCATGGCGGGCATATTGGACAGCATCGAGGAGATAGATCCCATCAGCTCAGCCAGCCTGGCTGCCGACTGAACTTCTTCATTCAGTCTGCGATTTTCCGCCTCGGCTTTTTTCGCGTCATCAAGTGCTTTTTGATAGGCTTGTCCCTGATGAACCTCTTCATCTATGTCTTTAAATCCCATCATGACACCGATTCGCCCGCCAGGCATATGGATCTTCCCAAAGTCGATCCGGTAATGCCGCGATCCGGACTTCAGGGATCGGATAAAATTGACAGAGAATCGATCTCTGGTCTCAAACTTCTTCAGAATGTACGGCAGGCTCATCTGCTCCTGCATCCGTTCCTGGTCTTCCGGCGCGATCATGGTGTTTACGTATTCCGTCTTGGTGTCCGTATATCTGGCGTGGCT
>JAFRLY010000016.1 GCA_017431005.1 Clostridia bacterium | reverse complement strand
CAGCGTGGCCGGGGCAGTCAACGTGCGCATAGTGCCGCTTCGCGGTCTCATATTCCACGTGCGCGGTGTTGATCGTGATTCCGCGTGCTTTCTCTTCCGGAGCCTTGTCGATTTCGTCGTACCGCATGGCCTGGGCTTCGCCCTTCAGAGCCAGCGTCATCGTGATCGCGGCGGTCAGCGTGGTCTTGCCATGGTCGACGTGTCCGATCGTTCCGATGTTAACGTGGGGCTTTTTCCGCTCATAACGTTCTTTTGCCATTGTGGGGATTCCCTCCTTCATAATGTCTCGCTCAAAAGCGAATGCTCTTCCTGCTTCCGAGCCATTGATGCGGTGTTGGAGCGGGTGATGGGAATCGAACCCACGTGACCAGCTTGGGAAGCTGGAGCTCTGCCATTGAGCTACACCCGCATGTCCGCATCAAGCCCTGCAGACTTGCGAACAAAGTGTATTTTATCGTTTTTCAGAATGTCTGTCAAGCCTTTTGCCACAAGCGAAAGAAAAAACCTGCCTCCCCCTGTGCTTTCTGTCAGACGAAGCTTTCCGGCTGATTGAAAACGGGCACAAAATCCCGGTCGGCGGAGTCCGGCTCCTGCAGGAAACCCGGGAGCTCCAGCGCCGCCATATGCGCGCGGACCCGCTCGTATTCCCTGTCGGTGACCCGGCGGGTCAGCCCGGGAATATCCACGTTGTTGCAGGGGATATACTGCCGCATCAGGCTGACCGGCGTGCCGGAGGGCAGCGTGTCCCGCACCCAGGTCAGAAGGCGCATGCTTTCACCGGTCAGTCCCGGCAGGATCAGATGACGGATCAGGGTTCCCCGGAGCATAATGCCGTCCGGCGAGTATACCGGCGTTCCGGTCTGCCTGCACATCTCCTGAACGGCGGCGGACGCGGCCTCAAAATAATCAGGCGCCTTGGCGCAGAGCTGCCCCATCCGGGCGGAATAATGCTTGAGGTCCGGCAGGTAAACGTCAATCACGCCCTCCAGCATCCGGAGGGAGGGGACTGCTTCATAGCCGGAGCTGTTCCAGACCAGCGGAACCGGCGGGCGCCAGAGTTCCAGGGCGGAGAGCAGCTGCGGAATGAACGGGGTGGCAGTGATGAAGCTGATGGTGTGCACGCCCAGATCAGTCAGGCGCTTCAGGGAGTCGGACAGCTCCCGGACGGAAAAATCACGCCCGGCATTCCGGTGGGAGATATCGCCGTTCTGGCAGTAGGCGCAGCGCAGCGTACAGCCGGAAAAGAAAACAGCGCCGGTGCCCCGGGTGCCGGAAACGGGCGGCTCCTCCCAGTAATGCGGCGCGATCCGGGCGATGCGCATGGTTTCGCCGAGCCCGCAGAAGCCGGGGGAAAGGGAACGGTCTGCGCCGCAGCCGCGGGGACAAAGCCTGCAGATCATGAACACACCTCAGAAGACAAATCTGTTGATACGGAGTCCGCCTGAGCGGACGCTCCGCATTATAGAGCCTCTTTGCCGCCGGAGCAAGGGGCTTGTGAGAGAAAAGCATTTCGGATATAATAATATGATAGGCAGATATATTTGCAGAAACCCGCACGGCCCCGGAAAACCGGCGGACGCGGGATAACAGGCATGCAGAGCCTCTGAAAAAGGAGACGAAACCCTTGAACGAGCAGCCAATGCAGGAAAACAGCAATCAGATCATAGATGAAACGACGGTTCAGGAGAACGCAGCGCAGCCGGTGCGCAGAAGGCGCCGGTCTGAACGGTATGAGCATCCGGAAACTGTGACGGAACAGCTTTCCGGGGAAGAAACGCGGGCGGAGCAGGAGCACACTCCCGCTCCGGAAACGGAAGCTTTCCGGAAGGAAGCGGAAACCGCTGAGAGCTCCGGGACGGAAAACATCCCGCAGGAGATCGTGAATCCGCTGCGGGATCTGGCCAGCCGCCCCTCCAGCGTTTCCGCGGGCGGCGCCAGCCGTATGCGCGCGCTGAATCCTTCCAGACCGCAGACTCCGGCGCGGGAACCCGCGGCCGGCGCAGCGCGCAGTCAGGGCAGCCCTTATCCGCGCACCAGCCTTTCTCCCCGGAGCCGGGATATGACGATGCGCGTCGGTTACGCGCCGGGACGGATGGATGAATCGGAGACAGTCCGGGAAATTCCGCCCCGGAATCCGGCCGAAGCCGGAACAGGCCGGAAAAAACCCGCAGCACCGGTGAAGGTGAAGGATTATCCGGAAAACCGTTACCAGAGTCAGCCGGACCGGACGGCCCCCCGGAACAGCGGGAAGAAGAAACGCCCGGGCTGGCCCGTGATCCTGACGGCTGTGCTGCTGGTAGGCGCGCTGGCTGCCGCCGGGGTTCTGCTGCTGAAGAACAGGAACGCGGATCCCGGCACGGGAACGGATATGATCAGCTCTCCGGTTCCTGACGTCGTGTACGCCTTTGCCGTCAGCGGCAACAACAATCAGTCGGCGCCGGCGGACGTGACCTATTCCGTGACGACGGCCAAAAGCGTGACGGAGGTCCGGCTGGCGGACGCGGAAGGCTTCCCGGTGGAAGCCAGCGTTGTGCACGGGGACAACGCGGACGACAGCGTCTGGAGCCTGACGCTGCATATTGAGGACGGATATGACGGGGAAACCTTCCTGCAGGTGCGGGAAGGGAACGGGGAATGGCGGACTACAGCATATTCCGCGGAGGTGCAGGTATCCTCGCTGCCCGTGAAGGAAAATACGGAGCCCACGGCCGCGCCGTCCGGGACGGATACGGAGGTCGGCGTCGTTCTGCAGCAGCCGGCGGAAACGGAGAAAACACCGCAGGAGGGATCCGCTGAAGGCAGCGGCGCTGCGGAAGATGTAAGTGAGGAAATTCCGGAGGAAACACCGGAAGAAATACCGGAGGAACTCCCGGAAGAGACAGAGGAATGGGCGGAGCTGCCGGAGGATGAGGCGGAGGCGGAAACAGACGGGGAGGCCTCCACGCCTGAACCCACGGCTGAACCCACCCCCGAACCGACACCCGAGCCCACACCCGAACCGGAACCCACGCCCACACCGGCTCTGACAGCATCGGCGGCCCTGGAGGCGGATCCGGAGCTGATCTCCACCTCGATCGTTTACAGCGGCAGCAAAAAGCAGAAGGAATACAGCCGCGCCGCCAAGGAACTGATCCATATGCCGGTGGGCGGACAGTACAGCAAGAAGAACATGGGCGTTCTGACCTTCCGGGGCGATGCCTTCAGGCAGAACGCGGCAGCCGGCACCGTTCAGGGCGCCGGAAAACTGAGCGTCGCCTGGCAGGCAGAAGCGGGCAGCGTCCGCGGCGCTTCCCAGACCTACTACGGCATCGGATGGACCGGCCAGCCGGCCATCGTGAAATGGAGCAAGGAGGTCCGGGAAAAGAGCAACCTGTATGAAGCCAAGATGGAAAAAACGGGCCTGAAGGAGGTCATCATCGCCGGAATCGACGGTATGATCTACTTCCTGGATCTGGATGACGGCTCACTGACCCGCAACAGCATCAAGCTGGGATATCCGATGAAGGGAACGCCCAGCGTCCATCCCAGCGGTTTCCCCTTCATGACCGTCGGCCAGTTCGCGCGGAAAATGAAGGTCCGGACCGGAAACATCGGCCTGCGGCAGTATAACCTGTACACCCAGAAGGAAATGAGCCTGATCGACGGGATGGACGGCAAGCTGCACAGGGGCTTCACCACCCTGGGCTCCTTCGAGACCTCCGCGCTGATCGACCGCACGAGCGACACGCTGATCACGGCCGGCAGCAACGGGCTGCTTTACCTGATCAGCCTGAACAGCGACTTTGACTATGAAGCCGGAACCTACCGCCAGAGCGGTGCTTCCAGCGTGGTGCTGAAATCCAAGGCGAGAACCGAAAAGAAGGATACCTATACCGCCGTGGAGTCCTCCCTGGCGATGTATGACCGCTATGTGTTCTACGCTGATATGGGCGGAATCCTGCGCTGTGTGGACACCAACAATCTGAGCACCGTCTGGGCCGTGGAAACCGGCGACGCGGTGGAGGCGGCCGTCGCTCTGAACCTGAATGAGCAGGGCGGACTGGACCTCTTCACGGGCAACATGCTGATCAACCGCAGCAGAGGCGCTGCCCAGATCCGCTGCTATGACGCGCTGAGCGGAGCTGAGAAGTGGACAACGGAGATTCCGCTGAAGAAGGATACAAAAACGAAGAAAGAAGCGGGCGTAAAAGCCTCTCCTTTGGTGGGGCAGAACCAGCTGGACGGACTGGTATACTTCACGGTGACCGGTATCTCCGAGGATGCGAAGAGCGATCTCCGCCTTCCCGAGGATGCGAAGGCTGTGCTGCTGGCGCTGGACCGGAAAACAGGCCGCGTTGCATGGAGCCGCGGGCTCCCGGCCAGGACGGAATCCTCCCCTGTGGCGGTATATGACGCCGAAGGTCAGGGCTGGGTCATCCAGGCGGCGGGGAACGGAGAGATTCTCCTCCTGGAAGGCCTGACCGGCAAGGTGGTTCATACGCTTGAGGTGGAAGGGGAAATCGAAGGATCTCCGGCGGTGTACAACGATATGATGGTCATCGGAACCACCGGCAAGGGCACCTCCTGGATCTACGGCATCCGGATTCAGTCCGGAAATGAAGCCTCGGAATAACAATTCATCATGAGCCTGCGCGGGGAACCGCGGACAGGGAAAGGAGCGGAGAAAATGGCAGCGTATCTGGTAGCACTGGACCAGGGAACCACCAGTTCCCGGGCAGTCGTTTTTTCGGATCGGGGGCAGGTCATCTCTTCCTGCAATGTGGAGTTTCCGCAGCACTATCCGCATCCCGGCTGGGTGGAGCATGACCCCCGGGACATTCTGGACAGCCAGGTCAAAGCCCTGAAGGAGGCTGTGCGGCTCAGCGGCGTCGACGTGGGTGAAATCGCTGCGATCGGCATCACGAACCAGCGGGAGACCACCTTCCTGTGGGACCGCCAGACCGGCGAATGCGTCGGCAACGCGATTGTGTGGCAGTGCCGCCGGACGGCGCCGATTGTGGATCAGCTGGTCCGCGACGGAAACAGCGACATGATCCGCAGCCGGACCGGTCTCGTTCCGGACGCGTATTTCTCCGGAACAAAGCTGAAATGGCTGCTGGACACCTATAACCTGCGGGACAAGGCCCGGAACGGGGAGCTCTGCTTCGGCACCGTGGACAGCTTCCTTTGCTGGAATCTGCTGGAGGGACGGCCCCATGTGACGGACGCCACGAACGCCGGCAGGACTATGCTGTTCAACCTGGAGAAGCAGTGCTGGGATCCGGACCTGCTGAAGCTGCTGGGTATCCCGAAGGAATGCCTGCCGGAGGTTGTGGACACGGCCGGGCCGATCGGACGGCTGGATCCTGAAATCCTGGGCCGTCCCATTCCGGTGACCGCCATGGCGGGCGACCAGCACGCCAGCCTGTTCGGACAGGCCTGCCTGAAGGAAGGCAGCGTCAAGAACACCTACGGCACCGGCTGCTTCATGCTGATGAACACCGGCAGCAAGCCCGTGATGAGCGAAAACGGCCTGCTGACCACGATGGCCTGGCGGATCAACGGCCAGCCTACATACGCGCTGGAGGGCAGCGTCTTCATGGGCGGCGCCACGATTCAGTGGCTGCGGGATGAACTGAAGATCATTGAAAACGCAGCGGAATCGGAAGGCCTGGCTCAGTCCGTGAACAGCACCGGCGGCGTTTATCTGGTGCCGGCCTTCACAGGACTTGGCGCTCCCTGGTGGGATATGTACAGCCGCGGTATTCTGGTGGGCCTGACCCGCGGAACCGGCCGGCCGCATATTGTCCGGGCAGCGCTGGAGGCGATTGCCTATCAGAGCGCGGATCTGATGGAAGCAATGATCAAGGACAGCGGCACTGCCCCCGTGCAGCTGCAGGTGGACGGCGGCGCCAGCGCCAACAGCTTCCTGATGCAGTTCCAGGCGGATATCTGCGGAATCCCGGTGGTACGGCCCCGGGTGCTGGAGACCACAGCCCTCGGCGCAGCGCTGCTGGCCGGACTGGGCGCCGGAGTATACAGCACGGTTGAGGAGACCGCGTCCATCTGGCAGCGGGACCTGGCTTTCGCACCGCGGATGGTTGAAGCAGACCGTAAGCGGAACATGGACGGCTGGCACCGCGCCGTGGAAAGGTCACTACGCTGGGCTCAGGAATGATGAGGAGCTGTCCAAATCTGAGATTTGGGTAACAGCTCCCATGCGCAAGCTGTCCGCGCTTCAGCGCGGGTAACAGCGGACGCACGACCCGCGGTGCGGAGCCGCGACTGTTGAGGTTGCGGAACTCAGGAGTAAAAAACATTATCAAAGCGCCGCCAGGCTGGCGGCGCTTTATAATTCAATATTGCTGCGGACCTGCTCTTCTCAGCGGCTCTGTCCGGTACTCTGCCTCCACACCGGGTTGGTGCGGATATGTGTCCAGCTGAACGGCAGCTCCGGATTGCGGATACGTGCCAGAAGAATATCAGCTGACATGCGGCCGATTTCGATGCTTGGGATCTGCACGGTCGTCAGGGCAGGCTCCACCAGGGCGGACTGGGAAGTGCCATCAAAGCCGGTGACCATGATGTCATCCGGGATGGACAGGCCCATTTTTTTGAGGGCGTTCATCAGGTGAATAGCCAGAAAGTCGTTGGCACAGACGAAGGCGTCCGGCAGACCGGGCATCCGGGCTATCTGCGCGGTCAGCCAGACGGAATCATTATAAGGGGAGGCGTCCGGCGCCAGAATACAAAGGCTTTCATCCAGGGTAAGCCCCGTTTCCTCAAGCCCCATCCGGTAGCCGAGCCAGCGCTCAAAAAAGCTGCCGCAATGCTCCCTGTCGCCCACAAAGCCGATGCGCCTAGCGCCCAGACACTGAAGCCTGTGGATGACCGCGATCATGCTGGCCACGTTCTCCATGGAAACGAAATCACAGGCTATCGGATGGATATTGGCATGGGCCGGACTGTCAATTACGATGGTGGGCAGCCCCAGGCCGCAGATCATCTGCAGGTAATCTGCGTCGAACAGCTCAATCGCCACGATGCCTGCTGTCTGACCAGGAACAAAATGGGGCGGCAGCTGCTTTTTCTGCAGCTCGTCAGCGGAAATTTCAAACATCTTCAGGGTGTAGCCCGCACGGCAGATCTGGTCAGTGAAAGTGGTTACGAAAAAAGTGCCGAAATGATAGTCCACCGGCATATTGCTGGTCAACAGCGCGATGCTGCCGCCGGCAGGCTGCGGAGCTCTGCTTTTTTCCGCCGCCGGAAGTCCGTAGCCCAGCTCGTTTGCTTTCTGCAGAATCAGGGCACGGGTACCGGGCGGCACGGCACCGCGCCCGTTGAACACCTTGGAAACTGTGTTTCTGGAAAGTCTGCAGGCGTCGGCGATATCCTGCATGGTAACCCGTTTACCAGCCATGTTGTATACAACCTTTCCGGTGTGTTTTATACAATTTACCACAGTACAGGATATGAATCAAGTTTACAAAATGTAAACATTTAATGCCATCAATTCGTTTTATAAGTTAATATTTATGGTATTTCTTTGGTAGAAATTCCGTTTTGCACAAAAATTTCAATTGGATATTGACAATATGTAAAATAAAATGTAAAATCAGCCTGGACATATAAACACCGTTTTGTAAACCTTTTCTGTAAAACAGCCTTGTGTATTCTGCACCGGGCTGCGGGAACGTTTCGTGCAGTGCATCCGGATGAACTGACCGGTTTTACGAAAGGGGGCTTTCTGAAAACTGAATCCACTGTTTCCTGTTTCTTCATTATTCCAAAAAGGAGGGAAAACATGCAAGGCGCAAGCAAAGCCCCTGCCGCAGCGGTGCGGCAAAAAAAGGACAAGCCGGATATGGGGAAACGGCTGAGGAACTTCAATGAGAATTTTCCGTATCTCGTGATGATCCTTCCCGCGGTCCTGGTTGTATTCCTGTTCAACTATCTGCCGATTTACGGCGTGCTGATCGCATTCCAGGATTTCATGCCCGGTGACCCGATTCTGTCCCCTGACACCATCTGGGTGGGCTTCGAGAATTTCACCCGCTTCTTCAATGACGTGCAGTTCTGGCCGCTGATGAAGAACACCTTCCTGCTGTGCATCATCGGCTTCATCATCGGCTTCCCGCTGCCGATCCTGGTATCCCTGGCGCTGAACGCGCTGAAGAGCAAGAAATCCGGCAAGGTATTCCAGACGATCTATACGGCCCCGCACTTCATCTCTCTGGTCGTGCTGGTCGGTATGCTGCAGCTGTTCTTCGGACGCTACGGTCTGGTGAACAACCTTGCGGCCAGCCTGGGCGGCGACCGTATTTCATACTTTCTGGAAAGCTCAGCCTTCAGGCCCATGTACATCCTGTCCAGCAACTGGCAGGACTTCGGCTGGAGCGCTGTGATTTATATCGCGGCCCTTTCCAACGTGGATCCGGTGCAGCATGAAGCTGCCATGATTGACGGCGCGACGCGCTTCCAGCGGGTTATCCATGTGGACATCCCCGCGATTATGCCGATGATCAGCGTGATGCTGATCATGTCCATCGGCGGTCTGATGGGCGTCGGCTATGAAAAGGCCCTGCTGATGCAGACGGACGGCAACCTGGCAGTCAGCGAACTGATCGCGACCTACGTGTATAAGCGCGGTCTGACTGGCGTACCGGATCAGGCATACGCCACCGCTATCGGCCTGTTCAACTCCGTGATCAACGTGGTGCTGCTGATCATTGCCAACACGACCTCCAAGCGCTTCTCCGAGAACTCGCTGTGGTAAGGAGGGGAAGAAAATGAGTGAAAAGAAAACTGCCGCCGGCATCAAGGGCGGGCATGCGCTGAAGGATACCAGAGGTGACAAGATCTTTTATGTCATCAACGCCGTTTTCCTCGGACTGCTGGCGCTGATCATCCTGTATCCGCTGTATTTTATCGTCATTGCTTCCTTCTCTGATCCCGATGCCGTACTGGGCGGCCAGGTGGTGCTGGCTCCGGTCAACATCACGTTCGAGGGATATGAAAAGGTATTCCAGCGCCAGGACATCTGGACAGGATACTGGAACACGATCTGGTACACAGTCGTCACAGTGATTCTGGCTCTGCTGGTCACTGTTCCCGCCGGCTGGGGGCTGAGCCGCAAGACCACCCCCGGCAAGAAGTTCTGGATGCTGTACTTCATCATTCCCATGTTCTTCGGCGGCGGCCTGATTCCGTTCTATAACGTCATGAGCAGCCTAAAGCTGATCAACTCCCCCTGGGCGGTGATCCTGCCTGCCATCATGTCGGTGTGGAACCTGTTTATGACCAAAACCTTCTTCGAATCCTCCATTCCGGAAGGCATGCTGGAAGCGGCGCGCATCGACGGCGCGGGCAAGTTCCGCACCTTTGTGTCCATCGTGCTCCCCCTGTCCAAGGCTATCATCGCCGTTATGGCGCTGTACTACGCCGTAGGTCAGTGGAACAGCTACTTCAATGCGATGATTTTCCTGCAGGATGAGAAGAAATATCCGCTGCAGCTGGTGCTGAAGGAAATCCTGATCGCCTCCGAAAGCACCGTCGGCGGCAGCGGCGAAACCATTCTGCAGCAGTACCGCCTGGCCAACCAGCTGAAATACGTTTCCGTGATTGTGTCCAGCCTGCCGGTGCTGTGCCTGTACCCGTTCGTGCAGAAGTATTTTGCACAGGGCGTAATGATTGGTTCCCTGAAGGGCTGACGCTCCGGCTGAGAGCCTCGTGTAACATAGGATTGTTCTGATTCAATTTAAGGAGGTTTCCACTGTGAAAAAGAAAAGCTGGCTGATGATTCTGATGCTGGTTCTGGCGGCTGTGATCATGACCGCCTGCAGCAGCAATGAAAGTAAACCTGCCGCGACGGCCCCGACGGACGCGCCCGCGGAAACCGCTGTCACCGAAACGAAGGCGGAAGAGCCCGCTGCGGAACCGGCCAAGGAAGAGGAAAAGGCTGAGGAACCCGCCGCGGAAGCAGCCAAGGAAGAAAAGGCTGAGGAAGCGGCACCGGCAAACGACCATCCGCTGAACGCGACCTACGGCTTCCAGTGGGCGGACACCACCAAGCCCATTCTGAATGAGCAGGGCGCCCAGGAGCTGTCCTTCCAGGTGTATTCTTCCAAGAATGCCTCCGCGCTGGACTACAACGATATGAAGATCATGGCTGATCTGTTCGCCCAGACAAACGTGCAGGTGAACTGGGAGAATGTTTCTGAATCCGTGTATTCCCAGCAGAAGAACCTGATCTTCGGCAACAAGGACAACCGTCCTGACGCCATCTACCATGCCGGCATGGGCGCGGGCGAAATCATCAAGTACGCCAAGCGCAAGGTGCTGGTGCCCATCAGTGATTACCTGGACTACATGCCCAACTTCAAAAAGCTGCTGGAGGAACGGCCTGACATCAAGGCGCAGCTGCTGAACATCGAAGACGGCAAGATCTATTCTCTGCCCCGCATCGAGGAAATGGGCCTGCTCCAGAGCCCGAACCTGCTGTTCCTGAACATCAGCTGGACCAAGGAAGCCATCGCGGCCGGCGCCGTGGAAGGCCTGACCGACGATCAGCTGAAGGACGGTCTCGCTCTGACTGCCGCGCAGATGGAGCAGATTCTAACCTACTTCCGCGATCATGATATGAACGGCAACGGCAAGACTGACGACGAGCGCCCCCTGAGCTTTGTATACAACAACTGGCAGGGCAACCAGTGCGACCTGTACGGCATGTTCGGCCTGAACGACAACCTGGAGCACCGGGTGGTCGTGGACGGCAAGATCACCTATACTGTACAGGACGACCGTTTCAGGGATGCCACCAACTTCATCGCAGGCTGGGTCGACAACGGCCTGATCGACAAGGTTTCCTTCGAACAGAGCCAGGATAACTTCCTTGCCAACGGCAAGGGCCTGGAAACCTACGGCGCCTTCTACTGGTGGGAGAGCGAAACCGTGGTCTCCAATCCTGAAAACTACATCGTGTGCAGCCCCATGATCGGACCGAACGGCGATCAGACGATCTGCGTTTCCAACAACCCCGAAATCAGCGCCGGCGAAGTGATCCTGTTCTCCAGCTGCAAGTATCCTGAAGTGCTGCTGGCCTACTTCGACCGCTACTATGATCCCATGATTTCCGCTCAGATCAACTACGGCCCCATCGGCATCGTGTATGAGGAAGCGCTGGATGAGAAGGGCATGCTGGTGCAGAAGCCCCTGCCTGAAGGCGTGACCAGCGACGAGCTGCGCCTGCAGAACGCGCCTCTGGGCATCATCAACCTGGGCGAATATGCCTGGAACAACGTGGTGCACATGGAACCCCGCGCCCAGCTGCGTCTGGAACGGCTGCAGCTCTGCGCGAAGCCCTTTGTAGCTGAGAACGTAAAGCCCTGCCCGAACCTCCAGTTCACCCTGGAAGAGCTGAATACCCTGAGCAACTATGAAACCAACCTGAACGACTACATCCGCACCAACCTGATCGCCTGGCTGATGAAGGGCGGCGTGTCCGACGCGGCCTGGACCAGCTTCCAGAACGACCTGAACGGCAAGGTGAACCTGGCCGGTATCCAGAAGGTCTATCAGGATGCCTATGACCGTTACATCGCGAAATAATGAAGGAGGAAATCTTCATGCGTAACATGATGAAGGGAATCGTTTCCCTGCTGCTGGCTGTGTGCATGCTGGCGCTGCCGGTGCTGTCCCTTGCGGAAGGCGAACCTACCCTGGACGGCGTCCGTGACCAGAGCGTGATGGCCGGAACAGAATTTGACGCCCTGGACGGCGTGACGGCGGCTGACGCGGCGGGCGGCGATCTGACCGATATGATCATGATCGAATCCACTCCGGCGCTGGACTTCAAAAACGGCAAAGCAACGCCCGAAAACCCCGGCGATTATGAACTGGTATATTCCGTGACCGACAACGACGGCGCAACCACGGAAGACTACGCCACCCTGACGGTGACCAAGAAGACCGGCGACGAAGTCGTATACAAAGCCTTTGACTTCAGCACCGTTGAGGTGACTGACAATCATGGCTGGGAAGCCAAAATCGGCGAGGCCGCGCAGGCTGCCGCAGCGCTTAAAAACGGCGCTTACGTGATTGATATCCAGAATCCCGGAAACGGCGACGGCGATGTGCAGCTGGCCAAGGCGGGCTATGCCCTGAAGGCTGCTGACTATGTGCTGAAGATCTGGGCTAAGTCCACCAAGCCCACCTATGCCCACATCCTGGCCCGGAACGAGAATGCTGAGGGATGGGAAACCTTCGGCGGCGCATTCAACGTGCGCATTGAGGAAACTGTGGCTCCCCTGGAGCTGAGCTTCTCCTCCGCCGGTGAAGGCAGCGCCGAGCTGCTCTTCAACCTGGGCAAAATCACCCCCAACCCCGACAACGCTGAGGATACCACCCCCACAGACTTCACCGTGACCATCGACAAGATCGAGCTGTATGAGATCTCCGGCGAGGAGCATCAGGTGCCTGTTTACACCGCCGATTTCACCAAGGGTGAAGGCGTGGAAGCGGAAGCCGGCGACGGAGCGAACGCCAGCGCTGCCTTTGAGGATGGCAAGGCGGTTGTGACGATTGAAAATTATCCCACCGAGGGCGGCGTATGGAGCGTCAAGGCCAACATCGGCCTGGGCGATCTGAAGATTGAAAAGGGCCAGAAGTACTATTACAGCTTCACCGTCAACGCGCAGAACGGCCAGGGCGGCGAAGCCCTGGTGGAGAGCGCTGCACGCAGCTGGGAATGCAGAGCCAATTTCAACGGCCTGAATGCCGCTGCCGGCGAGGATACCGTGGTATCCAGCGTGTTCGTAGCGGAAGCCGATGTGGATGATCCCGTGATCCGCCTGCAGATCGGCAACGCCCCCGAAGGCGCCTCCGCGAACGTGATCACCATCAGCAACGTGGAATTCGGAAAAATGGAAGGCGACAAGGAAACAAAGAAGACCATCGAAGCCTTCATGCCCTTCGGACCCAACACCGCCAACGCGGAAAACAAGGAATATCCCTGGCAGACCTTCAACGGCACCGATGAAGACAACGACCGCGGCGTAGGCACCATCTGGACCGACAACGGCAGCTTCTTCTACCGGATCGACAACGGCGGCACGGTTGACTGGCACAACAAGCTGATCTGCGGCTTCGGCGGCAATCCGCTGACGCTGGCTTCCGACAGCTACTACACCGTTGAGATCACCGCGAAGGCGGACAAGCCCGTCTCCTGCGGCGTGTTCCTGAACCCCATGGGCGGCTGGGATCCCCGCGTATCCGAGGGTATGGATCTGACCGAGGAGTTCCAGACATTCCGTTTCACCACCACTGACACCTTCATCATGGATATGGATTTTGAACTGCTGTTCCAGTTCGGTTCCGAAGCGCTGTCCAAGCTGGACGACGTGACCATCGAATTCAGCAATGTCACGATCTATCAGATGAGTGTCATGTAAGAACCGGTCAAAAAGGGGAGGGAGGATGTTCCGGCATCCTCCCTGTCCTTCTATCAGGAGGTCATGATGAACAGAAAAATCCTGGGCATTATCGCCCTGCTGTGCGTCCTTTGTCTGGTCCTGTCGGGCTGCGGACAGGACAAAAAAAACACTGTCCCCGCGGAGTCTGCGGCGCCTGCCGAAGCCGCCGATCCTGCCGAACCCGCGGAGTCCGCGGAGCCCGCTGAGCAGGCCGCTCCTGCCGATCAGGGCGAATCGTTTGCCGAAGTGACAGATGACAAGGACTTCTCGGCGCTGCGCACCCCCGGCAGCCAGGAAGCGGCATATGAATACAAAAACTTCTTCCTGCCCGCCGTTGACGGGATCAACCAGCCCTATGTGGGCGACACCATGCCTTACTATGAGGACGGCACCTATTATATCTATTACCTCAAGGAGGGCGGAGACAGCTACAATCATTCCATCTATCTGGCAACCACGCAGGACTTTGTCACCTACACGGAATACGATGATCCCATCGTGGAATCCTCCCGCGGCGGCGGACAGGACGGATGGGTGGGAACCGGATCCGTGGTGAAGGTGAAGGATGAATACCTGTTCTTCTATACCGGCCACGCTTCCTCCGAAACCTACGAGTACATGGAAAAGATCATGCTGGCCAGGGGCACATCGCTCACGCAGTTTGAAAAGGCGGAGGGATGGGAGCTTGTTCCGCCCTCTGAGCTCGGACAGAAACGCGATTTCCGGGATCCGCAGGCATACTATGACGCTGAAACGGATACCATTATCCTGACGGTAACCGCTTCCCAGGGCGGGACAGCCCGCATTCTGAAATACACCCTCAGCAGCGACCTGAGCAGCGTCACTTATGACGGCATCATCTTCACCAATGCCGTGGGCAATTTCTGGAATCTGGAATGCAGTGACACCTTTAAGCTGGGCGATAAGTATTATTTGACTTATTCAGCCCAGGATGATACCCTGTGGTACGCTGTGTCCGATACGCCCTACGGGCCTTACGGCGAGGCCAGAAGAGCGGACGGCAAGCTGTTCTATGCCGCCAAGCATGTGGAAAGCCCGGAAGGGGCTTACATGGTCGGCTGGGCCAGACGCAGCGAGTCTGCTTCCTCCCTGTCGGATGTTTCCGGCTGGGCGGGCAATCTGGCTGTGCAGAAGATCGTTCAGCAGGAGAACGGCGATCTGACGCTGGCGCCGGCTGATCAGATCGCGGGCCAGTTCACCAAACGCCGGCAGCTCCCGGCGGAGGCCGACACGATTGAGCTGCGGGCCGGCGCACGGTACAACTATACCGAAGCCTTCACCGCGTATGAAAGCTACATGCTGAAAGGCAAATTCACCTATAGCGGCACCGGATGCTTCGGCCTGGCGTTCGACTATAACGGACAGGCGGAGAAATACAAGCTGATTACCCTGGATCCTGCCGCGCAGCTGCTGCAGCTGCAGTTCAATGAGGGCAGCACACTGATCACGGAAACCGAAGCGAAGCTGGAGGCGGGAAAGGAATATGCCTTTACCTACATTCAGGAAGGCTCCGTGGGCATTTTCTATGTGGACAACATTGCCGCGCTGACGGTGCGCCTGTACGGCGTCAGCGGAAAAGCGGTCAGGCTGTACACAGAGAACAACAAAATAACCTTTACGGATCTGCGGGAATATACGAGATAAAAAGGATGAGCTTCATGAAGAACCACAGCCTGATCTTTGCCAGAGCCTATGAAAAAGAGGAGGGCGGGAAGATTCCCGCTTCCTCCCGTCCTCTTTTCCATCTGACACCCTGGACGGGATGGATGAATGATCCCAACGGTTTTTCCTACTACCACGGGCAGTATCATTTGTTTTACCAGTATTATCCTTATGATACCGAGTGGAATTCCATGCACTGGGGTCATGCCGTAAGCCATGACCTGCTGCACTGGACATATCTGCCCGCTGCACTGGCACCGGATGAGCCCTACGATTCCTTCGGCTGCTTCTCCGGAAGCGCTGTCGAGCTGCCGGACGGAAAACAGCTGCTGATGTATACCGGCGTGCGCAAGGAAGGCGGAGAAAAGAGCAAGGACCTGCAGACGCAGTGCCTTGCCGTGGGCGACGGGCTGAACTATCAGAAGTATGACGGCAATCCTGTGCTCGATATCGGGGATCTGCCGGAGGGGCTCAGCCCTCATGACTTCCGCGATCCGAAGGTGTGGCGCACGCAGGACGGCGGCTACCGCTGTGTTGTCGGCGCCCGCCGCCCGGACAAGCGGGGCGTGCTGCTGCTTTACCGCAGCCGGGATGCCTTCCGCTGGGAGTTTGAAAGCGTGCTGGCGGAAAATGACGGGCGCTTCGGCCTGATGTGGGAATGCCCGGACTTCTTCCGGCTGGAAGGGAAGGACGTGCTGTTTGTCAGCCCGCAGGACATGCTTCCTGAAGGCTTTGAGTATCACAACGGCAACGGTACGGTCTGCCAGATCGGCGCCTTTGATGAAAAAACCGGAAAATTCCAGGCTGAGCATCATCAGGCGATCGATTACGGCATCGATTTCTACGCCCCGCAGACCATCCTGACCCCGGACGGCCGCCGGGTGATGATCGGCTGGATGCAGAACTGGGATACCTGCAAGGTGACCGGCTACGAGGAAAGACCCTGGTTCGGGCAGATGAGCCTGCCCCGCGAGCTCTCCATCCGGAACGGCCGGCTGTATCAGCAGCCGATCCGGGAGCTGGCGCTTTACCGGAACAATAAGGCGGAATACCGGAACGTGGCGGTCGGCGGGGAAGTGACGCTTCCCGGCATCGAGGGACGCAGCGTGGAAATGGATATTCGCGTCCGCCCGGCGAACCCCGAAAAGCCCTATCACAAATTCACCATGCGCTTCGCGCAGGACGAGACATACCGTTCCATTCTCAGCTTCCGGCCGCATGAATCCCTGCTGAAAATTGACCGCAAATTCTCAGGATCCCGCCGGGCCTATATTCATCAGCGGCGCTGCCTGGTGGCGCAGAACAACGGCGAAATCCGCCTGCATGTGATTCTGGACCGGTTCAGTGTTGAGGTGTTTATCAATGACGGTGAGCAGGTGATGACCGCGACGATTCTGACCAGCCCTTCCGCCCGGGGCATTGCCTTTGAGGCGGACGGAGAGGCCGTGATGGACATCACCAAATACAGCCTGTTTTCGGAGGAACAGCCATGAAACAATATGATGTTGCAGCCCTGGGCGAACTGCTGATCGACTTTACGGAAAGCGGAACCAGCGCCAGCGGGAACAGGCTGCTGGAGGCCAATCCGGGAGGCGCTCCCTGCAACGTGCTTTCCATGCTGCAGAAGCTTGGCAGGCATACGGCGTTTATCGGCAAGGTGGGGCAGGACGCCTTCGGGGATATGCTGGAGGCCGCGCTTGCGGAAGCAGGCATCAGTACCCTGGGGCTTAAGCGGGACGAACGCGTGCACACGACCCTGGCTTTTGTGCATACCCTGGCCGGAGGTGAAAGGAGCTTTTCCTTCTACCGCAATCCCGGGGCGGACATGCGCCTGAGCGCTGAGGATCTCGAGGAAACGCTGCTGTCCTCCTGCCGCATTTTCCATTTCGGCACCCTTTCCCTGACGGATGAACCCTGCCGGGAGGCCACGCGGACAGCTGTCCGCCGGGCAAAGCAGGCAGGCGCGCTGATCTCCTTTGACCCCAATCTGCGGGAGTCCCTGTGGGACAGCCTGGATCATGCCAGGGAGGAGATTGACTGGGGCCTTTCCCAGTGTGATATCCTGAAAATTTCCGACAATGAACTGGCTTTTATGACCGGTACAGAGGATTTTGACAAGGGCGCCGCGCAGATCCGGAAGGACCACCCGCAGATCCGGATGCTGAACGTCACCGCCGGAGAGAACGGCAGCCTGTCCTACGTCGGAAACCTGCGCTGCCGGGTGCCTGTTTTCAGCGTTCCCGCCGTGGAAAAAACAGGCGCGGGCGACACCTTCTGTGCCTGCGCTCTGGATTACGTGCTGGAGCACGGCCTGGACAATCTGTCCCAGCGGGACCTGCAGGAAATGCTGACCTTCGCCAACGCCGCGGCCGCGCTGATTATCCAGCGGAAGGGCGCTCTGAAGGTGATGCCTTCAGAAGAGGAGATCCGGCAGCTGCTGAGCCGGGGTCAGGCCTGAACCCTGTCTTCTTTCCGGGAGTCTGTACGAACGGTTTCAGGTGTCCGGGGATGCTCATCGCGGGATGAGCATCCTTTTTTTTTATAATATCCTGTGATATAATCAGTCTGTCCGGAACATACTGAAAGAAAAGCATACAAAAACAGGCTCTTCCGGAAGGTCTGCAGAGGTTCCGCAGAAGGAAGAGCCTGATTTTTCAGTGTTTATGAACCGGAACTGTCACTGCCGGTAGGCTTTCGGGGCTTCGCCGCGCTGCTTCGCGTGATAATCCCGGACGGCGGCGACGGTGTAAACGGTCATGGCCGACAGCGCCAGGGCCACGCTGATCCACAGCAGGATCAGATCCAGCCGGACGCCCCAGACGGCCAGCTCCTCATGGAAGAAGGACAGGATCAGGGAAGCAATGAAGAAGACCTGGGCGGATTTGCCCAACAGGTTGCTGTAAACGACGATGTCATGATGCAGCATGATCAGACCGCCGATGACCATATAGATTTCCTTGGCGGCAACGACCAGGATGGCCGCCCAGGGCAGCACACCGGAGAAGCCCTGGCAGGCCAGGGCAGTCAGCACCATCAGCTTATCCGCCAGCGGGTCAAAAAGCTTGCCGAAGTCAGTGATCTGATTCAGCTTCCGCGCAAGAAAGCCGTCCAGCAGATCCGTCAGACTGGCAGCGACAAACACGGCGAGGGCAGCCTTGGGATGACCGGAGACAAAAACAATGACGAAGACCGGCACCAGCAGCAGACGGAAAATCGTCAGCACGTTGGGCACGGTCCAGACATGGGCAAAGACCTTTTCAGCTTCCTTCTTCAGCACGCGATTCAGCTTCCTTCATGACGGCAGTCACCGGCACCGCCCTGCGGCAGCGGCCGGAGGTTCCAGGATATGAAACCATTAACCTTATTTTTATTCGACATCGAAGGGAAAAACCCTTTTTTTGAAAGGAGACCGTACAGGACGATGAGTGAAACGATGAGAGCGGACGGAAGACAGCCGGACGAGAAACGGCCGGCGCGGATTGAGACGGACTTTGTCCGCACGGCGTACGGCAGCTGCCTGATCACCACCGGAGGCACCCGGGTGATCTGCACCGCCAGCGTGGAGGAGGGGGTTCCGCCCTTCCTGAAGGGCAAGGGCCAGGGCTGGGTGACCGCGGAATATGCGATGCTGCCGGCCTCCACCGCGGAACGCAAAAAGCGGGACGGCGTGAAGAAGGACGGGCGCAGCGTGGAAATCCAGCGGCTGATCGGCCGGGCCCTGCGGCAGGCGGTGGACCTGAAGGCGCTGGGCGAGCGGACCGTCACGCTGGACTGCGACGTGCTGGAAGCGGACGGAGGCACCCGCACGGCGTCCATCACCGGCGCTATGGTGGCACTGACCTGCGCGGCGGACCGGCTGGTGCGGGAAGGAAAGCTGCTGATCAGCCCGGTCGTGCATCAGGTGGCCGCGATCAGCTGCGGTGTCGTGGATGACGTGCCCTGCCTGGATCTCTGCTACCGCGAGGACAGCCGCGCTCAGGTGGATATGAACCTGGTGATGAATGAGAACGGACAGTTCATTGAGCTTCAGGGCACGGGCGAGGGCCGGGCCTTCTCCCGGGAGGAGCTGAACGTGCTTATGTCCTACGGGGAGAAGGGCATCCGGGAGCTGATGGCCCTGCAGCGGGAAGCGCTGGGAGAGCGAGCGGCGGCCATTGCCCCGAAGCCGCTGGTGCTGGCCGCTACCGGCAATGCCCATAAGCTGCAGGAGCTGCAGACCATCTTCCGGGATTTTTTCACCATCCGCTCCATGGCGGACGCAGGGTTTACCGATGAGATCGAGGAGAATGCCGACACCTTTGCCGGCAACGCGGTCATCAAGGCGGAGGCGGTCTGCAGGGCGACCGGATATCCGGCGCTGGCGGACGACAGCGGTCTGGCGGTGAAGGCGCTGCACGGGGAACCCGGGGTCCGCTCCGCCCGGTATGCGGGGGAGCATGGCAACGACGAGGCAAACAACGACCTGCTGCTGGAACGCATGGCCGGAATCAGCGACCGGGAGGCCAGCTTTGAGTGCGCGCTGGCGCTGAAATTCCCCGGAGAGGACGCGGTCATCGCCGAAGGACACTGCCCGGGACGGCTGCTGTACGCCCGGCAGGGAACCGGCGGCTTCGGATATGATCCGCTTTTCCTGTATGAGCCGCTGAACAAGACCTTCGCGGAGCTGAACGGGGAGGAGAAGAACAGCGTCAGCCACCGGGCCAGAGCCTGCGAGGCCATGAGAAAACTGCTTGAAAAACGGCTAAAAGACACGAAAGCCGATTGACGATACGAAACGGAAAGTGTAGAATATATTGTTGAAAGAGTTCCCGGAGGAATCTATATGCTGTATGATGGCAAAATCCAGGTGGGTACCGGAGAGAACGGCCCGGTGTTCCTGCTGCCGCACATGGCGAACCGGCACGGCCTGATTGCCGGGGCGACGGGCACGGGGAAAACCGTTTCCCTGAAGGTGCTGGCGGAGGGCTTCTCTGAGCTGGGCGTACCGGTTTTTCTCAGCGATATCAAGGGCGATCTGAGCGGGATGATCAATCCCGGCTCCCGGTCCGACGCGCTGGATAAGCGGCTGACTGCCTGCGGCGTTTCCCCTGAAACGTTTGACTATCATGCCTTCCCGACGATGTTCTGGGATGTATACGGGGAGCAGGGCCTTCCCATCCGCGCAACGGTGGAGGATATGGGCTCCCTGCTGATGAGCCGGATGCTGGGGCTGAATGAGACCCAGTCCGGCGTGATGAATATTCTGTTCCGGGTGGCCCGGGACCAGGGGCTTGCCCTGGATGACCTGAAGGATCTGAAGGCCATGCTTGTCTATATCGGCGAGCATGCCCGGGAATATACGCTGAACTACGGCAACGTTTCCATGAACAGCATCGGCGCGATCCAGCGGGCCGTGGCGGTGCTGGAGGATCAGGGCGGAGACACCTTCTTCGGCAAACCTGCCCTGAACATCGCGGACTGGATGGCGCTGGAGGAAGGGACGGACCGGGGCTGCATCAACATTCTCGCGGCGGACCGGCTGTTCAACAATCCGGCCATGTATTCCACCTTCCTGCTGTGGATGCTGACGAAGCTTTATGACCTCCTGCCGGAGCGGGGGGATTCGGATAAGCCGAGGATTGTATTCTTCTTTGATGAGGCGCATCTCCTGTTCAACAACTGCGGCAAGGCACTGCTGGACAAGATTGAGCAGGTAGTGAGGCTGATCCGTTCCAAGGGCGTGGGTGTTTATTTCATCACCCAGAGCCCGGCGGACATTCCCATGACCATCCTGGGCCAGCTGGGAAACCGCATTCAGCATGCCCTGCGGGCCTACACGCCGCTGGATCAGAAAGCGGTGAAGGTGGCGGCACAGACGTTCCGGACGAATCCGTCCTTTGATACAGAAGAGGCGATTACGCTGCTGAAGACAGGCGAAGCGCTGATTTCCTGCCTGGATGAGCACGGAGCGCCGGGCGTGGTGGAGCGGGCCACCGTGTTACCCCCGCAAAGCTATATGGGCGCGATCTCCCAGGAGGAGCGCGGCCGGATCATCAGCGAAAGCCCCCTGCGGGCCAGGTATGATGAAGTTGTCAACGGGATCGGCGCGTATGAGAAGCTGAATCCGGCTTCAGCGCAGCCCTTCCTTCCCCTCATGACCCCTTTTGCGGCGCAGGTGAGCACCGTACAGATGAACATGGCACAACAGTTTAAAGTGTATGACCCCGCAACCGGCCAGTACGTGGCCCAGGAAAACCCGAACATGACGCCGGTGGAGCAGCCGGCACCTGCCGTTCAGGCGGAGCCTGAAATTCCCGCGGCGCAGCCTGTGATGCAGCAGCCTGTGATGCAGCAGCCCGTGATGCAGCAGCCCGTGATGCAGCAGCCTGTCATGCAGCAGCCCGTCGTCCAGCAGCCGCTGCAGGGCATCGTGCAGCCCTCCCAGACGGTGCCCACCATCCAGGTGCAGCCCCAGGTGCAGCAGATGCCGGTGATGGTGCTGGATCCCGTAACCGGCCAGTATGTGCAGAAAATGATGATGATGCAGCTGGATCCGGCCACCGGAAACTATGTGCCGGTACAGCAGCAGCCCCAGGTCGTTACGGATCCCAAGGTGCTGGCGGAGCAGCAGAAGGCTGCTGAAAAGGCCGCAAGGGATGCCGCGCGGGAAGCCCGGGAGCAGGAAGCGGCGGAGCGCCGGGCCCGGACAGACGCCCTGCGCGAGGAAGCGGCGGAAAGAGCCCGCCGGAATGACTCCGTGGCCGGCCGCGTCAAGAATACAGCCATCAGCACCGCAACCCGCCAGGTTGTTTCTTCCCTGACCAAGGGCCTGACCAAAGCGGTCAGCGACCTGCTCGGCGGCAAGAAGAAGTAAGCGGCGCGTCAAAACAGACCAGGTTTTTTCAGCCGGCTCCTGAAAGAGCGGGGCCGGTGTGTTAAAATATGCCCGGAATAACAAAAGGAGGAATGTTTTATGAAGAAATTACTGGAAGAGTTTAAAGCGTTTGCCATGCGCGGCAACGTGGTGGACATGGCCGTCGGCGTCGTGATCGGCGCTGCTTTCGGCAAAGTGGTCACCGCCCTGATTGAGATTTTCCTGAATCCGATTCTGGAAGCTCTGCCGAAGATGGAAAACGGCGGCACCGGCTTTGCCGGCAGCCTGATTTCCTTCTGCGCGGTGCTGGTTGAGTTCCTTCTGACGGCGCTGGTGCTCTTCGCGATCATCAAGGTGATGAACGCGGCGAAGAACATCAAGAAAAAGCCCGCCAAGGAAGAAGCTCCCACCACGAAGCAGTGCCCCTTCTGCCTCAGCGATGTGCCGATCAAGGCGACCCGCTGCCCGCACTGCACCAGCGAGCTGAAATAAGCGTTCAGGCATGCAAAAACCGGAGTCCGCGGACTCCGGTTTTTTGCGTGCTTTTTCAACGGGCCAGGAAAGCCTTCAGGGCTTCAGTGCAGTCCTCCCGCTCCCAGGGCAGATCCACATCCGTGCGGCCGAAATGACCGTAGGCGGCCGTCTGCCGGTAGATGGGCCGGCGGAGCTCCAGCCGGCGGATGATGGCGGCCGGCCGGAAATCAAAGACCGCGGAGACAGCCTCCATCAGGCGCTCATCGGACACGGCGCCGGTGCCGAAGGTATCCACCAGGATGCTGACCGGCCGGGCCACACCGATGGCGTAGGCCAGCTGAATCTGGCAGCGGCGGGCCAGGCCTGCGGCCACCACATTCTTTGCCGCATGCCGCGCGGCATAGGCAGCGCTGCGGTCCACCTTCGTGGGATCCTTGCCGGAGAAGCATCCGCCGCCGTGCGGCGCATAGCCGCCGTAGGTATCGACGATGATCTTGCTGCCGGAGAGACCGGTGTCGCCCACGGGTCCGCCGATGACGAAGCGGCCGGTGGGGTTGATGAGGATGCGGGTTTCAGGCGTCATCAGCTCCGCGGGAATCACGGGACGGATCACATGCTCCAGCACACCGGCTTCAATTTCCTCATGGGTAACGGACGCGGCATGCTGCGTGGAAATGACTACGGTATCCACGGCGACCGGACGGTCGTTCTCGTAGGCGACGGTGACCTGGGATTTTCCGTCGGGATAGACCCAGGGCAGCAGACCGGCTTTGCGCACCTCGGCCAGACGGCGGGTCAGCCGGTGGGCGAGGGCGATCGGCATGGGCATTTTCTCGGGCGTTTCATCGCAGGCGTAGCCGAACATCATGCCCTGGTCGCCGGCTCCGGTATCCGCATCCTCCGCGCTGCGGGATTCCAGGGCGTCATCCACGCCCATGGCGATGTCCGCGCTCTGCTCATGGATGCTGGTCAGAACGGCGCAGGTGTTGCCGTCAAAATACTTGTCGGCGGAGTCGTAGCCGATCTCCAGCACGGTTTTGCGCACGACGGCGGGAATGTCCACATAGGCGGAGGTGGTCACCTCGCCCATGACCATCACCATACCCGGCGCGGTGCAGGTTTCGCAGGCAACCCGGGCCATTGGATCCTGCACCAGGATCGCGTCCAGCACAGCATCGCTGACCTGGTCGCACAGCTTGTCCGGATGGCCTTCAGTAACGGATTCAGAGGTAAAAAGTTTGCGCATGATACTCTCCTTTTTAAAATAACGGAAAAGGAAACGGGAGCCGCAAAAAAACCGCCTGGCTCGCACACAAGCCAGACGGGAAACAATCCTGAGGGATCGTCCTTATCTGCCAGCGTTCCCGGACCGGGGTGTGCACGCTGCGGGATTTGGCACCTTGCCGGATTGCCGGCCGGTTGCCGTGACGTCATCGGGCCCGTCCCTCGGTCACTCGTGATAAGGTTTGCGGAGAGCATCATATCCGAATGCTCTCCGCTTGTCAATATGCAATTGCCAAAAAGTTTATTTGATCAGATCGCCCATGGTTCCGGGAGCGGCGCAGGCGGCGTTGCTCTCATCGGTGTCGATGTGCATGGCCAGGGAGAAATTGTCGCTGACGCGGACCACCACGTCGTCAAAGGTCAGGCCGCGGCCTTCGGTGTTCACCTTGACGGAGACGATGTCCTTGTCCTTCACGCCGAATTCAGCGGCATCGGCAGGGGTCATATGGATGTGACGCTTGGCGGCGATCACGCCCTGCTCCACGGTCACGGAGCCGGCAGGGCCGACCAGCGTGCAGGCACCGGAGCCTTCGATGTCGCCGGACTCACGGATGGGAGCGGTGACGCCGATGGAACGGGCGTCCGTCAGGGAAAGCTCGATCTGGGTCGCCTTGCGGACGGGCCCGAGGATGCTGACCTTCTTCAGGGTGTTCTTGGGGCCGACGACATCCACCCGCTCCTCGCTGGCGAACTGGCCGGGCTGGCTCAGCATTTTCTTTACATGCAGTTCATATCCTGCGCCGAACAGGGTCTCCAGATCCTGCTGGGTAACATGTACATGACGGGCGGAGGTTTCTACCAGAATCTGATTCATGATTTCATGCCTTCTTTCTCGAGAGTTTACCTTATTATAGCCCATGGCGCGTGAAAGGCGCAAGGGGGAATTTGGACAGCCGGAGCAGGGCGTTATCTGAACCAGGCTGCCGGCAGGTAGGCTCTCTGATTCTCCAGCATGTCGTTGAAGAGGCTGAGGCCGTCGGACAGGGTGACGGAGGCCAGCTGGGGATCATTCATGAACGTGGCGTAGCCCAGCTTCCGGTCGCAGGTCAGCGCGGCGGTCAGGGTGTTCTCCTGATTATAGACATGGCGGGCCACCAGCGGCAGCACCGGTGCGGGAACCGGGCCGGCATAAACGGGCTCGATCCGGTTCAGACCGAAGAAGGCGTTGGTTTCCACCACAGCGCCCAGGGGCAGGTTCGGAATCTGGCCCCGGTTGGGAATGTTGACATTGGAGACCAGATCTCCGAGGCCGAGCACAGCCTTCAGCAGCAGGTGACCTTCCTCGCCGGAGGGCTTCAGCTTCATCTCCTCCTTCCCGCTGATCAGGTCGTCGGAGCGCTGCAGCCGGCGCTTCAGATCGTCCATCCGCCAGTCCACGGTGGTGAGGCCGAACTTCCAGGAGCGCACGGTTTCCGGATCCTTTGTGTACCAGGGAGCGGTGAACTCCGCCAGATGCCGGTCACCGGCGGCGGCGATGGCGCCGTAGCGGCGGAAAAGATCAAACTTGACCCGCTGGGCGCAGTTGAAGCTGGAATTCATCCAGTTGTCATCCCCGCCCTCGGAGTAGCCGGACTCGAAGTACTTATCGGCGAAGGCCGCGTAATGGGGCATCAGGTCGATATCCCTGTACGACGCGCGGGTCAGCCAGGTGAAATGGTTGATGCCCGTGACGGTGGTATACAGATCCTGGCGCTTAACGCCGTCGATACCCAGCTCGGTTTTCAGCATGGAGCAGAGGAGCTTCTGGGTGCCGAATACCTCGTGGCAGCAGCCGAAGGCCTTGATTTCCGGAAAAACCTCGTAAAGGGTGCGGACGCAGAGAGACATCGGGTTGGTGTAGTTGATGACCCAGGCATCCGGCGCGTAATCCCGGATGGCCCGGCCGATCGTGACGTACATGGGAATCGTGCGCATGGCGCGCATGAAGCCGCCGGCACCGACCGTGTCGCCCACGGGCTGCCAGACGCCGACCCGCTCGGGCAGGTGCACGTCGGATTTCATTTCCTCAAAGGTGGCGGGCAGGATGGAGATGACGACGAAATCCGCCCCGGTCAGCGCGCTCTCCAGACTGTCGCTGACCTCATACTCCCAGCGGGAAACCGCGTCCGGATGGGCGCTGATTCTGCCGCCGATGATCTTGTTGCGTTCCGCCGCGGCGCGGTCGATATCGTAAAGACGGACGGTGCCGCACATATCGGCGTCCATAGCCAGATCCGTCATGAAGCCCCAGGCCCAGCCCCGGGACCCTCCGCCGATATAGGCGATCTTCAGGTTTTTTGCTTTGGATACGGCTGCCTGTTCCATTCTGCTGCCTCCTGTACATATATGGAATAATCGGAAAACCGGCGTCATTTTATCATTTTGAGGGGCTGAAAACAACGGATTTTCACGGCTTTTTCACTGGCAATCCGTTGGGAAATCAGTTATAATCATATCAGGGAGCATGACAATAAAAATAAAAGGAAATGGAGGAGGATTGCCTGTGATTCACGGAAATCCGCTGCTGAGGGGCCAGGAGCCCGGCAAAAAGTTTATCACGATGGGGGAGATTATGCTTCGGCTGACCCCTCCGAACTATGAAAAGATCCGGATGACCTCCTCCTTTGAGGCTTCCTACGGCGGGAGCGAGGCCAATATCGCCCTGGCGCTGGCGAGCCTGGGGGTGGATTCCACCTTCTTCACCGTCGTGCCGAATAACTCCCTGGGAAAGAGCGCGATCCGCGCGCTGCGCTCCAGCGACGTGCACTGCACGCCGGTCATCCTCTCAACGCCGGAGGAAACGCCCACTCACCGGCTGGGCACATACTACCTGGAAACCGGCTTCGGGATCCGGGCCAGCAAGGTGATCTACGACCGGAAGCATTCCGCACTGACGGAATACGATTTCTCGGACTATGACCTGGAGGACCTGCTGAAGGAGTATGACTGGCTGCATCTGTCCGGCATCACGCCGGCCCTGGGGCCCAACTGCGCGGAGCTGATCATGAACATGCTGCGCACGGCGAAGCGCCTCGGGCTGACCGTATCCTTTGACGGCAACTTCCGCTCCACGCTGTGGACCTGGGAGCAGGCCAGGGATTTCTGCACGGAATGCCTGCCCTATGTGGATGTGCTGATGGGCATCGAGCCCTACCATCTGTGGAAGGACGAGAACAACCACGCGCTGGGCGACTGGAAGGACGGCGTGCCGCTGCAGCCCTCCTACGAGCAGCAGGATGAGGTTTTCCAGCACTTTGTGGAAAAATGGCCGAACCTGAAATGCATTGCCCGGCATGTGCGTTTCGTCCACTCCGGTTCGGAGAACAGCCTGAAGGCCTTCATGTGGTACGAAGGGCATACCTTTGAGAGCAAGCAGTTCACCTTTACGATTCTTGACCGCGTCGGCGGCGGGGACGCCTTCGCTTCCGGCCTGATCTACGCGATGCTCCACGACTACAAAGCCATGGACATGCTGAACTTCGCGGTGGCCTCCTCCGTGATCAAGCATACGATTCACGGAGACGCCAACATCACCGACGATGCCCAGACCATCCGGAACCTGATGAACATGAACTACGATATCAAGCGTTAATTTTCTACTGCCTGAAGGGCGCGGCACACCGGTGCCGCGCCCGTTTTTCCGCGCCCGAAAAGAACAGGGGAAGGGCAGCGGCAGGACCGGAAGGGTATTGTATCCTGAGGAGAATTGTCATACAATTATAATGGTTTTTTATGGGGTCTTAAATATCCCGCAGAAAACCGGACAGGAAGGGAGAATGCGGTTAAAAGCGTAAAAAATTCCGAAAAACGGAACAAAACGGCATTCTGACACGTATATAAAAAGGGCATGTGATTTTCAACCCCCGGAGGAGGGAACGAATGAACCGGAAGCTGAACAAAGCCCGGAGGCTGCTGCTGATCGGGCTGATCATAACCATTCTGGCGGGCATGGCCCTGGGAGAGGAGCTGACAGATCCTACGGCGGGAGAGCCTGAAACGGTGACAACGGAGGAGCCCACACCGACCCCGACGCCGGTGCCGACAGAGGAGACAACACCGACACCCACGCCGACCCCGACCCCTACGCCTACACCTACGCCGACGCCGGCGGATGATCCGACTCCGACGCCCACGCCGGTGCCGGCGGACGATCCGACCCCGACGCCCACGCCGGTGCCGTCGGAGGAAACGACCCCGACCCCCACGCCGGTGCCGTCGGACGAAACGACGCCAACCCCGACGCCGGTGCCGTCGGAGGAAACGACTCCGACGCCCACGCCTGTGCCGTCGGAGGAGACAACCCCGACGCCGACCCCGGTGCCTGGCCCGACGGATGTGCCCCTGCCGGAATGGGAAATCCAGGGGGACGTGCTGATCGCCTGCCGCAGCAAGGCTGCGCTGGTCACCGTGCCGGACGGGATAAGGGAAATCGGGCCGAATGCCTTTAAGGAACTGAAAACCCTGGAAGCGGTTGTACTGCCGGACACGGTGGAGAAAATCGGCGCCCGGGCCTTCGCGGAATGTGAGAAGCTGCGGGAGGTCGTGCTGTCCACCGAATCAAAGCTGAAGGAGATCGGCAGCCAGGCCTTCCTGAACTGCAAAAAACTGAATACCGGCTTTGTGCCGGAGGGGGTACAGGTGGCGGGAGATGCCTTTGACGGCATTGATCCGCCCGAACCGACAGCCGTGCCGACAGTCACGCCGTCCCCCACGCCGGCACCGACGCCCGCCCCGACCCCGGAGGCGACGGAGAAACCCGAAGACGAGCCGGAAGAGGAGCCCACAGAGGAGCCCTCCGAAGAACCGACGGACATGCCGGCCCCGATGCCCTGGGGCGGAGGCGGCTACTGGTCCGGAACGATTCACGGGCATGCGCGGAACACCCTTGCCGAGGCGCCGGAATATGACCATATATCCCTGGACGGGCTTTCTGAGGAAGCGACGGCGGCCATGACCCGGCTGATCCTCGGCGGCGAGGAGCTGGAGCTGGCGCTGCACCGGGAAAATGAGGAGGAAACAGGCTTTACGGTTTCTTCCATGAACTGGGAGGCGGGAGCGGACCATCCGGAGCTTCCGCCGGACACGCTGGTGCTCAGCGCGGAGGAAACCGGCGGCACCTGGCGCCTGAACGGCGCGGTGCTGCGGCGGATGGACCGGAGCGGCATCCTTCATCTGGTGCTGCGGGCCGGGGATCGGATTGCCGTGCTGGAGACGGAGGGGTTCCTGGCCGGCCGCAGGTATGATGAGCTGAAGAGCCGCGGAACGGCAAACCGGCGGTTTGAATACGAGATCGAAATGCGGGAGGATCTCCCTGCGCAGTGGCGGGTCACCGTTGAGGATGAAGCCTTTGAGCTGACGGAGGACGACCGCGCGGAAATCTATCTGACCCATGTTTACCAGGGTCCGGCGGAGGCGCTGGATCATCCTTATGAAGCGTTGTACGACGATCTGAAGGCGGACTGAGAAAAGGAGGACTCTTCCATGAAAAAAGCGATGGCATGGCTGCTTGCTCTGACCCTGCTGCTTGGAACCGGCGCTGCGGCGCTGGGGGAGACGGAGCTTTCCTATGAAGGAACCGTGATTGCCGGGGAAACCGTGCCGGTCACCGTGCCGTTCGGCGGCCGCGTCAGCGGCGTGACGAAGCGGGCCGGGGAGTGGACGGAAGGCGGAGAAATCCTGGCGGAGATTCAGACCACGCTGAACTACGCGCCGGTGGAGGGAACGATCACCGGCCTGTACGCGGCGCCCGGGGACGGCACCGAATCCGTGACCGAGCGGTACGGCGCTGTGCTGTACATTGAGCCGACGCATAAGTACACAATGGCCGCCACCAGCGAGAAGGCCTTCAACAGCAGTGAGAACTATTTCATCCATCTGGGCGAGCGGGTTTACCTGACCTGCTCCTCCGACGGCAGCCACAAGGGAACGGGAATCGTTTCCGGGCTGACGGATTCCGGATACAACATTGAGGTGACCGGCGGGGAATTCTACCTGAACGAGAAGGTGGACATCTTCCGCAGCAGCGACTGGGCGAAGGAGAGCCGGATCGGCCGCGGCACCGTGAGCCGGGCAAAGCCGGTGGCCGTCAAGGGAACCGGCAGCATTCTGAAGCTGCATGTGCAGAACGGCGACTTTGTGGAGCGCGGCGAGCTGCTGTTTGAAACCGTGGAAGGCGTGCTGGACGGCCTGTACGCTCCGGACAACAAGGTGGTCAGCCCTGTGACCGGCGTGGTCAGCAGCGTGGAAAAGAACACGGGAGATTCCGCCGCCAAGGGAGACGCGCTGATGAAGGTGATTCCGGCGGACAGCTTCCAGGTGCAGTTCAGCGTGCCGGAGGCGGATCTGTTCATCCTGCGGGAGGGGCAGCCGGTGACCATGGAGCTTTACTGGGACAACGAATCCGGCGGCACCTATGCCGGCGTGATCACCGCGATTTCCCACATGAGCGACGAGCAGAAGGAAGCGACGGACCGGAAGGTCTATAAAGCCTATATCTCCTTTGAGCCGGACGAGCGGGTCCGGCTGGGGATGACGATGATCATTTATCCCGGCGCGGCGCCGGAAAAGACTGAGGAGGACGGAGAATGAAAAAACTGATTCTGTGGATCCTGACGGCGGCTCTTTGCCTGACGGCCTGCGCGTCTGCCCTGGCGGCGGCCGGAGACCGGACGCTGGTGCATCTGAGCACGGTTGACGGCTATATGAATGCCTATATCAGCAATGTGTTTCTGACAGAGGACGGCGTTGCCGTTTACATGAACGGGATGGAATCCAAATTAGTTGTGTACAGGGAGGGCGAAGAGCCTGCCGAGTATCTGATGGAGGAGGATGAGATCACCAACGTTCCGGACGAGGACGGGGAAGAAGGCTCATTTATTTCCTCCTATACGCAGACCCTGGGCTGGTTCACCTGGCAGGGAAACATGTATGCGGTTCAGTACAGGAGCACCTCTGAAGGGGAAAACACCACGGTAGAGGGCGGCTTTGTGAAAAAGGCCCGGCTGGAGGACGGCAGGGTGAAGCTGGAGGATTGTGATATCCCGCAGCTGGACTGGACCTATATGATCGAGGAGTGGGGCCCAGGGCAGCAGTCCAGCCGGGGTTTGAACAGGATGACGGTCACCGGCGGCATGCTGGTGGGCTCTTCCTGGGACAACAGCGGCTCAAACGTGCTGGAGGTCTTTGATCTCAGTACCGGCAGGGCTGAGGAAATTCCCATGCAGGACATGGACAGCATTTTCCCCGGGACGGAAGGTACGCTGCTGATGACCCGCTATGAGTGGTCGGAGAACCCGATTGAATACATTATCCGCTATGACCTGGCCGCCCAGAGCGAGGAGATACTGGGATCTGTCCAGCTTACTGACGGGCAGGTCCAGGGCATATGCCTCGACGAGAAGAACAACACGCTGTACATGGCGATGAACGGTGAGATCCGGGCGGCGAGAAATATGGATCTGGAGAACACGGAGGCGGTTACCGACTGCCCGCTCTCCTATGACGCGAACATGCTGCTGCTGGAGGACGGACGGATCCTGCTGTGGAATCAGAACGCGGCCGTGATCCGGAATCCCGATCCCGCCGCCAGGGGAGAAACCTTCACGCTGACGGTCCAGGATATGGTGTATTCCGAAAACCTGTCGGACGCCGTGTACGATTTCACGGACGCGCGCGGAGACGCCACGGTGGTGCTGAAGCGGGGCGGCCTGACCTCCGGCATCCTGCAGGCGATGATGAACCGGGACGCGGAAACGGATATCTACACCCTGTTATATGACAGCAGCGAGTTTGACGCGCTGCGGAAACGCGGCTTCCTGGCGGATCTGAGCGGAAACGCGGCGCTGAGCGCCGCGGCGGACCGGATGTATCCCTTCCTGCAGGACGCCCTGAAGCAGGACGGAAAGCTGACGGCCGTCCCCACAGGCCTGAGCGGCAGCGCGATCGGCATCCATCATGACGTCTGGAAGAAGCTGGGCGGAACAGAGGAGGAGCTGCCCCGGACCTGGGATCAGTTCCTTGACTGGCTGGGCACCCTGCCGGAAAAGGTTGACGGAACGGAATACGGGGTCTTTGATACCTGGATGGACCGGGAAAGCTTCCGGAGCAACATGCTGAATATCCTGCTGAACCAGTACCAGAGCCTGCTGAACGAGGGCGAGATGGACTATGCCTTCAACACGCCGCTGCTGCGCGGCCTGCTGGAGCGCCTGGACAGCCTGGATTACGACGCGCTGAAGCTGGCTGAGCCGCACTACGAAGAGGACGGCGGCATGATCAGCTATGACGGAGAGACCTACAGGGAGCCGCTGCTGGACATCTATACGGACGTGACGCTGGAAACCTGGAGCGGCGCTGCGCAGCCCCTGCTGCTGAGCCTGGAGGAAGGCAGGGAGCCGATTCTGCCGGTCCGGCTGAGCGTGGCGTTTGTGAATCCGTATTCCGAACACGCGGAGGCGGCGGCTGAATATCTGGCCCTATCCATGAAAAACCTCCGGAAAAACGTTGTGTACAGCCTGTACACGGATCAGAAGGAGCCGGTGCGGGATCCCTACTTTGCGGAAAACCAGAAGCAGCTGACGCAGTGGCTGGAGGAAGCAAAAGCCCAGCTGGAAAAGGATGAGGACAACCGCGCCATGTGGGAAGAGAACATCCGGATGTACGAGGAGAACATCGCCGATAACGAAAAAAACAGCTGGATGATCAGGCCGGAGGCCATTGAGGCTTATGAGGAGCGGACGCGCTGGCTGAAGATCCTGTCCTATGATTTCGCCGGCGCGATGACGAGCGCCGACAACGGCGGAGGCGACTACTACACCATGGTCTGGGGCTATGCCCAGCAGCAGGTTTCCGCACAGGAGCTGCTGAGCGGTATTGACAAAAAGGTACAGATGATGCGCCTGGAAGGGAACTGATTCCGGTTGTATAAAAAATTCAGGCAGGCCTGGCCGTTTCTGCTGCCGGGGCTGGCCGGCCTGCTGCTGTTCTACTTCATCCCCTTTGTGGGAGGCGTGTGGTACAGCCTGACTGACGGCAGCTTTGAGAATAAATTCGTAGGCCTGCAGAATTACACGACGGTGTGGCAGAATCAGATGTTCCAGCTCGGACTGAGAAACACGATGGAACTGAGCCTGATCTGCGCGCCGGCGCTGTTCCTGCTGTCCTTTCTGCTGGCGGCGGTGCTTCACAGAATCCGCCCGGCCGGCGCCTTCTTCCGCTCGAGCGTGCTGATGCCCTATCTGATGCCGTCCTCAGCCGTGCTGATCATCTGGCTGCTGTGGTTCGACTACGGCGGGCCTGTGAACCGGCTGCTGACGGTCCTGGGCGGGCAGCGGGTGGACTGGCTGATGGGCGCGGAGCTCCGGCTGCCGGTCATCCTGCTCTTCCTGTGGAAAAACCTGGGATTCTGCGTGATCGTATTCCTGTCGGCCCTGCAGGCGATTCCGGATGTACTGTACGAATACGCGACGCTGGAGGGCGCCGGGTTCCGGAAGCAGACCTTCGCGATCACGCTGCCGCTGGTGGTGCCTTCGGCCTTCCTGGTGCTGATCCTGAGCTTTGTTTCCGCATTCCGGATTTTCAAAGAGGTCTTTTTCATCGGCGGCGCCTATCCTGAGGAGCCGCTGTACACACTGCAGAATTACATGAACAACATGTACGGCAAGCTGAATTATCAGAATGTGACCACGGCGGCCTACATATTTGCCGGCATGGTGTTCGTGCTGTTCGGCGTGCTCTTTCTGAGCCAGCGGCAGGCGCTGCGGCGGCTGAACGGGGGGGACTGAAACGATGAGAACGGGAAAACGGTTTCAGCTCCGTCTGGCCCGCGCGCTTCTGGCGCTGCTGGCGATCCTGATGCTGCTGCCCATGGTGCAGACCTTCCTGTACTCCTTCTCCTCCATTCCGGAGATGAAGGCTTTCATGAAGACGCGGGGCAGCCGGGATGAGGCGGCCTGGATGGAAGCCCATCTGTCGCCCCATATCCTCTCCCTGGGACAGTATGAGCAGATCCTGATCAAGGATCACACGGTACTGGGATACTTTATCAATTCCGTGGGCTATGCCGCAGCCATCCTGTTCGGGCAGGCGCTGATCATTCCGGCGCTGGCCTTCGGCCTCAGCAAGTTCAGGTTCAGGGGCCGCGAGGTGATTTTCTTCCTGATCCTGATCCTGATGCTGCTGCCCTTCCAGGTGACAATGGTCCCCAACGTGCTGACGCTGCGGTTCCTGGGTATGCTGAACACGCCCTGGGCGGTGGTGCTGCCGATGTGGTTCGCGCCGTTCTATATCTTCCTGCTGCGGCAGTATATGATCGCCCTGCCGGATGAGCTGCTGGAGGCGGCCTCCATGGACGGGGCCGGGCCGTTCCGCAGCTTCCTGCGGATTGTGCTGCCGGTGTGCCGGCCCGTGCTGGGCGCCGCGGCCGCGCTGTCCTTCGCGGAGAACTGGAACCTGGTGGAGCAGCCCCTGACCTACCTGAGCAGCAGGCCGGAGCTGATGCCCCTGTCAACGGTTTTCAACCAGCTGGCGGGAGAGAATACGGGGTTCGAGTTTGCGGGAGCCGCGCTGTATATTCTGCCGGCGCTGCTGGTTTATCTGTTCTTCCAGGAGGATATTCTCAGCGGGATTCAGCTGACGGAAATGAAATAAAGAGAACCGGAAAGGGTTTGGCATGAAAATGAAGAAGTTCGCCCTGCGGGGCATGATCATCCTGGCGGCGGCCGTCGCGCTGTGCGTGCTGTTTTCCGGCACAATCCGGACACTGACCACGCCGAAGGTGCGCTATGCGCCGGTGAAGCGGGGAAAGTTTGAGAGCGTGACCGAGCTGACGGGCAAGGTGACATTTCCGGGGAAGGAGGAGCTGACCCTGGAGATTCCGGACGGCACCAGCCTGACCGTGACGAAGCTGCTGGTCAGCCCGGGGCAGAAGGTGAAGAAGGGCGAAAAGCTGCTGGCTGCCGCGGTAACGGATGCGGAGAAGACGCTTGCGACCCTGCAGCAGGAATATGACAGCGCCCAGAACACGCTGGACGCCTGGGAACGCAAGAACGGCAGCATCCGCCTGAGCCGGAACGAGACGCTCTGGATGGAAACCTATGAGCAGGTCCGGGAGGATGAGCGGGCGGAACGGGAAGCCCGGCTGGAGCTGATGACCCTGCTGGAGGAGGCCGGCGTCAGCGAGCTGCCGGACGCCCTGCCGGAGAACGCCGGAGAGGAAACCGCTGCGGCCTGGGACGCCTGGAAAGCGGCGCAGGAAAAGGCTGCCGCGAGCCGGAGGACGCTGGCGGGCATGGACCGTTACGCCATTGCCGAGGACGTATGGACACTGCTGCAGCAGAAGCAGGAAGCGGAGCAGAAGCGGGACGCCGCGGAGAACCAGATCATGGCGATCCGGCTGCTGAACCGGAAAGCGTCGGCTGTCACGGCGCCGCACGAGGGATATATCGTCGAGACGCCGGTTGTCAAGGGCGGAACGGTTTCCGGGGATGATCCCCTGATCATCCTGACGCCGGAGGACGTTGTGCCGGTGATCCGGACGGATATCTCCGACGTGAAGCAGACCGTGGCCAAGGGTACCGCCATCTCCATTCCCGTGGATTCCTGGGGCCGGGTGGACACCCGGGTGGTGAACACCGGGCTGGACGAGAACGGTCATCCCTACGCGGACGCGGAAATCACGGAGGACGTGACCTGGAGCATGGGCGCTGTGAGCGCCATCATGAAGGAGGATATCAAGCTGCGGCTGACCACCCGGGCGGAGGAGGCCACCTGCCTGCTGCCCGCCTCCGCGGTGCGGGGCAGCGGCAACGGCCGCTATGTGTACGTCGGCGAGCAGGAGAGCTCCGCCTTTGCCGGCAGCCGGATTGCGGTGCGCAAATATGACGTGACAGTGCTGGCGGAATCCGCCTCCACGGTATCCGTGGCGGAGGATCTCAGCTACAGCAAGGTGCTGTATATGGAGGACCGGGTGATTTCCGAAGGCGGAACGGTCATGCTGTACGAGGAGTAAGAGGGGAATGAAACAGAAGAAACGGATTTCCCTGGTGCTGCTGGCGGGCATCCTGCTGCTGGGGATCGGTCTGGCGGGACTGCTGACGGGACCGGAGCTGGTCCAGTACGCCTTCCTGCCCGGGCAGGCCAAACCGGCGGAGCTCCTGGAAGGCTTCACAGCCGCCGGAACCGCGCTGTCGGAGGCCTTTCCCAGACTGACGCTGCACGGCGTGAAAAACGGCGTTACCCTGACGGGAGGAGAACGGTCGAGAAACGACGTATGCCTGTATCTGACGGGACCGGGATGGAACGACGTATATCCCCGGGTTTACCGGAGCGGGCGGCCGGTTGCCGGCGCGGACGCCGGGAAGCCGGTCATTGTGCTGGACGCCGATACAGCCTTCCGGTTCTTCGGCGAGCAGGAGGCGGTCGGAAAGACGGTGAGCCTGGGCGAAACGAAGCTGGAGGTCATCGGAGTGGCGGAGCAAAGCCGCCGGACCGGGGAGAAGAGCGCGTACGCGGCCTGGGTGCCGCTGGGCACCGCGGAGGACTGCGACCTGATGGTGCTGACCGCGGTGGATTCCGCCGGGGGAAGCATGAACAGCCTGTTCCGGAACGCGGCGGAGGAAGCCTTCGGCAGCGGCACGCTGATCAGCCTGAAAAAGGAACGGATGCGCGGCGGCATGCTGCTTCGCTGGTGCGTGCTGATTCTGGCGGTCTGGCTGCTGAAGCGGGGCATCGCCCGGCTGGCCCGGTTCTGGCAGGAGCGGACGGAGCGGATCCGTGAGGAGAGCCGGATGACCTATGCCGGACGCCTGATTCCCTATGCAGCCGCGCAGCTGGCGCCGGCGGTGCTGCTGACAGCGGCGGCCGTTGCCGCGGGCTACGGCCTGGCGGTTTTCGCGGTCAGTCCGGCCTATGTGTTTCCGGAATGGATTCCGGAGGCGCTGGGTGATTTTGCCAAATGGGGCGAGCGGTTCTGGAGCCTGACGGGCGAGGCGGCGTCCCCTGTGGCGCTGCGGACGCCGGAGCTGGCGGAGATCCGCCTGTGGGGAGGCCTGGTCCGGGGCGGCACGGTGCTGGCTCTGACAGGCGCGCTGCTGCAGGCGTGGAATAAAAAAGGCACGAAGGATTGAATCCTTCGTGCCTTTTCTTTTCCTTCTCATCTCAGGAAACCGTTGATGATCTGCTCCTCCGCTTCCGCCTCCGTGAGCCCCAGGGTCATCAGCTTGATGATCTGGTCCCCGGCGATCTTGCCGATCGCGGCCTCATGCACCAGCGCGGCGTCCACATTGTTGGCCTCCAGGCCCGGAACCGCGAGGATCCGGCCCTGATCCATGATGATGGAATCGCACTCGGTGTGGCCGTGGCAGGCGGCGTTGCCGATGATTTTCGCGTCAAACTTCTGGAAGGACAGATCCCGGGCGACGGAGCGGGATACCACATCCGCACTGGCGCCTTCGCCGTTCAGGGTGACCACATAGGTGGAAACGGCCCGCTGCTCCCCGTGGGTCATCAGCCGCTCCCGCACCACCAGGCGGGCGCCGGCGGCCAGCTCGGCCGTGGTCATGCGCTCGGTGTCGTCCACGCCCTTGATCTGGACCATCTCCATCTCCACGGAGCTGCCTTCCTCCTGATACACCTCGGTGCCGGGATTCAGGATGCGTTTGCCCCTGCCGCTGCCGGAGCCGTAATGCTTCTCCACATAGCGGACATGGGCATTCTTACCCACATAAAAGCGGTGAATGCCGTCATGCTCGGAATCCTGCGGGCCGCAGTTGTCGATGCCGCAGCCGGCCACGATGACCACGTCCGCGCCCTCGCCGATGTAAAAATCGTTGTAGACCAGCTCCTTCAGCCCGCTCTGGGTCATCACGACCGGAATATGCACGCTCTCATTCTTCGTGCCGGGTTTGATCCGGATATCCAGACCGCTGACGTCCGTCTTGGAGGTAATCTCTATGTTGGCCGTGGACTGCCGGCCGGCGGACTGGCTGTTGGAACGGATATTGTACGCGCCTTCCGGCACCTTGTGCAGATCCGCCACCTCGCGCAGGAGGCGCTTCTGAATCTCATCCAGCTGAATCATTGGGCAGCCCCTCCTTCCTCAAGCTTCCGGCAGGGATTGACCGCCGAGGCGGTGCCGATCAGGGTGGGAAGAATTTCCTCCCGGGGCCCGTGGGCCGCCACCCGGCCGCTGCGCAGCACGACGATCTCATCGGCGATGTTCAGAATCCGCTCCTGATGGGAAATGATCAGAATGGAGCCGTTCTCAATCCGGCGCTGCATATGCTGGAAGACCTCCACCAGGTTCTGGAAGCTCCAGAGGTCGATGCCGGCCTCCGGCTCGTCAAACACGGCCAGCCGGGCGTTCCTCGCCAGCACGGTGGCGATCTCGATCCGCTTGAGCTCGCCGCCGGAGAGGCTGCTGTTCACCTCCCGGTCAATATAATCCCGGGCGCACAGGCCCACGGATGACAGATATTCGCAGGCATCGGCAACCGAAAGGGTTTTCCCCGAAGCAATCCGGATCAGGTCCAGCACCCGGATGCCCTTGAACCGCACGGGCTGCTGAAAGGCAAAGGCGATGCCGCGGCGGGCCCGGTCGGTCACGGACATCTCCGTGATGTCCTCCCCCTGATAGATGATGGCGCCGGAGGTGGGCTTCTCAATGCCAGCGATGAGCCGGGCCAGGGTGGACTTGCCGCCGCCGTTGGGGCCGGTGATGACGATGAGCCGGCGGTCCGGAATCACCAGGGATACGTCCCGGATGATTTCCTTATTATCGCTCTCGTCGGAGACATTAAAGGAAAGATTTCTGAGTTCAAGCATGGACAGTTCCCGCTCTTTCTGAAAAGTTGATTTCACCGCGCGGCGCAGGCAGCCGGCCCGGAACCGCGCACTCCTTATCATATCATACTTTGAAGCAAAAGGGAAATGCCAGGAAAATAATCCTATAGATTTAGTCTATGGAACGATATCAGATTCATATATTGGACAAATGAGATGGAGGCCGGTATAATCCGTTCATCCCCTGAAAGATGTGAAAGGAAGGAAACAAAACCATGAAGAAAATTATTGCGTTACTGCTTGCTCTGGCACTGACCCTGAGCCTGACCGCGGCTTTTGCGGATACGATCACCATCGCTGTTCCGAACGATCCCACCAATGAGGGACGCGCCCTGAATATTCTGCAGGACAACGGTATCATCAAGCTGAAGGAAGACGCAGGCATCAAAGCCACCAAGGAGGACATCGCGGAGTTCCTGACGGCTGAGATTTCGTTCTACGAGGTCGCGGCGGACGTTGTTCCCAGCGTTGTGACCGACGTGGACTACGCGATTATCAACGGCAACTACGCGCTGGACGCCGGCATCGATCCCCGCGGAGCACTTCTGACCGAAGCGGCGATTGACAACCCCTATATCAACGTCATCAGCGTGAAGGACGGCAATCAGGATTCCGGTCTGGCCAAAGCGCTGGCGGCTGCCGCCACGAGCCAGCAGGTGCTGGACTATATCAACGAGAAGTACAGCGGCGTCGTCGTGATCGCTGTTGAGAACGTTACGGACGGATATGACGCGGATGTCGATTATGACGCGCTGAACGGCCAGACGATCACCGTTGCCGCCACGCCGGTGCCGCATGAGGAGATCCTGAAGGACGTTGTCGCCCCGATCCTGGCAGCGAAAGGCATCACCCTGGACGTGAAGGAAGTCACCGACTATGTGACGCCCAACACCATGGTGGAAAGCGGCGACGTGTTCGCGAACTATTTCGCGCATCAGCCCTATCAGGATTCCTTCAATGAAGAGAACGGCACCCACCTGGTCACGATCGCGGGCGTGCACGTCGAGCCCATGGGTCTCTACGCGGGCAAGCAGGCGGATCTGAGCGCGCTGGGCAAATAACCGCATTGACAGCGAAAACCGATTCCATTAGAATAAATGCATCAACAGCCACACCGGCAGCCTGTGCCGCCGGTGTGCTTTCATGTTTGCGGGAATCCCGGCTGCAAGGCGGGGTCGAAGCGGATTCGGAGAGATACAGATGATTGAACTGCGGAACCTGAGCAAAAGCTTCCTGACCGGGGACGGCCCGGTGGACGCGCTCAAGCATGTCAGCCTGACGATCAACGACGGGGATATCTATGGCATCATCGGCATGAGCGGCGCAGGGAAGAGCACCCTGGTGCGCTGCATCAACATGCTCGAGCGGCCGACAGAGGGCTCCGTGGTCTGGGACGGGGTGGACCTGGGAACGCTGAGCAAGAAGGAAATTCAGCAGGTGCGCCATCAGATCACGATGATTTTCCAGAGCTTCAACCTGCTGATGCAGCGGACCTGCCTGGAGAACATCATGCTGCCGCTGAAGCTGATCCATACGCCCCGGGCGGAGGCGAAGGCCCGGGCCCTGGAGCTGCTGGAGACCGTGGGGCTGCCGGACAAGGCCAACGCCTATCCGGCCCAGCTGTCCGGCGGCCAGCAGCAGCGCATCGCGATCGCCCGCGCCCTGGCGACGGATCCCAAGGTGCTGCTGTGCGACGAGGCCACCAGCGCCCTGGACCCCAAAACGACCCACGCGATCCTGGAGCTGATCCGGGAGATCAATGAAAAAATGAAGATCACCGTGATCGTGATCACCCACCAGATGAGCGTCGTGCAGGAGATATGCAACCGGGTGGCGATCCTGGAAAACGGCAGCGTGGCGGAGGAAGGCGATGTCAGCCAGGTGTTCAGCAACCCGCGGTCCGCGGCCACCAAGGCCCTGGTTTATCCCGACATGGCGGAGGGTATCGACTCCTTCGGCACCGCCCATCAGCAGATGGTGCGGCTGGTCTTCCAGGGAGCCGAGGCGGCGGCAACGCCCCTGATTGCCCAGATGGCGATTGACCGGGGCATCGCGGCGAACATCCTGTCGGCGACCACCCGGACCCTGGGCGGAAAGGTTTACGGAAACATGCTGCTGAATATTCCCGGCGGGCCGGATGAGCTGGCGACAGCGGTGAAATACCTGAGCGCCACGCCGGACGTGACGGTGCAGGTGGACGTGGAATACAGCGCCGGGCAGCCGGCGGAGAAGGAAGGTGACGTCCGGTGAACGATTACATAGCGACCTATTACAATCCGGAAAAACTGGCGAAGGCCTGGGTCGTGATTGAGCGGGATTTCCTCCGGGAAACCGGCGTGACCCTGTACATCACCCTGATGGCGACGCTGTTCGCGATCATCATCGGCCTGCCGCTGGGCGTGATCCTGGTGACCGGGGACAGCAAGGGCATCCGGCCGCTTCCCAAACCTCTGATGGCTTTCCTGAACGGGCTGATCAACCTGCTGCGCTCCGCACCGTTCATCATCCTGATCGTTGTGCTGATGCCGATCACCCGGGCGATTATCGGCACGGCTGTCGGCAACGCGGCGGTCATTGTGCCGCTGATTATCGCGGCCTTCCCGTTCGTGGCGCGGCTCGTGGAGGGCTCGCTGCGCGAGGTGAACCCCAATATTATTGAAATGTCCCTGTCCATGGGAGCTTCCACCTGGCAGACGGTGACCCACGTCATGCTGCCGGAAAGCGTACCCTCCCTGATCACAAGCTTCACCACGGCCATCACGACCATCCTCGGCTACACGGCCATGAGCGGCGCGGTGGGCGGCGGCGGCCTGGGCAACCTGGCCATCACCCAGGGACAGCAGCGGTTCAATCAGGCAGTGCTGCTGGCCGCCCTGATCGTGCTGGTGATTCTGGTGCAGGTGTTCCAGAGCGTCGGCACCTGGCTGGCCCGCAAGAGCGACAAGCGGCTGAAGAATACCTGAAAACGGCATATGAAAACGGAGACGGGGAAAAACCCCGCCTCCGTTTTTGTTGTCTTACTTTTTAACCACGCTGTCCTCCCGGCTGATCAGGGAATCAAAGGCCCTGGTCCCGGCGTCCTCCGTGACCGGCTCGTCCTCCCAGTCCGCGAGACCCCGGAGCCCCTGGAGGAAGAACTGGGCAATCCGCACCGCCCCGGCCAGCTGCTGATGGCTGTTGTCCTTCAGCCCCTCCGGATAATTGCGGGATCCGGCCGGCACATGGCAGAAGAACCGGGTTGTGCCCTCCGGTCCCTCCCGCCGCAGCAGGGCCGCTGTGGCCTTCTCCAGATCCACCATGCGGATGTTCTCCCGCTCCGCCAGATCCCGGATCGCCTGGGGATAGGCGCCGTGGGTGAGGATAAGGTGTCCCTCCGGGCTGAAATTCCGGCGGCAGATGGGCGTGGCCAGAACGGGCTCCGCGCCGTGGTTCCGGGCGGTCTGAATATACCGCATCAGATACGCGGGGAAGGTTTCCTCCGGGGAGGTATGGCGCAGAGGATCTGCCTTCTCATCGTTATGGCTGAAGGAGACGATCAGCTTGTCTCCGGGGCGGAGGCAGGCGTCGATGTTCTCCAGCCGGCGCTCGTCAATAAAGCTTTTGGAGGAACGGCCGTTCATCGCCTCGTTCTGCACGAACACGCCGGCGGGGAGCAGGGACTGCAGGGCCTGGCCCCAGCCGGTCATCGGCGCGCTTTCCTCCGGATAGTCCGCCATGGTGGAATCTCCGCACATGAACCAGGTCGGGATCCGACGCTCCGGCTCCCAGCCGTCAAAGCCGCTGAGCACCTCCGCCGGGGTCAGCTGCGCCGCTTCCTCGTCGGAAAGGCGCTTCTGGGCGGGATGGCGGGCGGAGGAATCCGCCTGCGCGCCGGACGTATGCCATTCGCCGCAGCGCTCCGTGACCGGACGGCCGGCGTCCCAGTCCGCAAAACCGGAGGGAGCGACATGCTCATCCATTTCGCAGGCCAGGAATACGGTGGCAGCGCCGCGCCGCCAGGGACGCCCCAGATATCCCGCTCCGGCTGCACAGGCGCCCGTCAGCCGGCAGCGGCTGAAAACAAAGCCGTGGGGCTGATCCGGATGGGTGTTGGCGGCGGTGTAGTAGCCGCCGCGTTCATTCATGAAGAGCGTGCAGTTCTCAAACCAGCAGCGGTATGCGCCGAAAATGAAATCCACATCCCCCTGAATCCAGCAGGAATCAAAATACTGCCGGCTGCGGGTCAGCGGCCCGTCCTGCACCCGGGGGCAGCGCTCGGCCGAGCCGTCCCGGGGAGCGATATCCTCCACCACGTCCGGCACCCGCAGAGGCCCGCAGTACAGTGTGTCCTGATGGGCGATGAACCGGCAGTTGCGCCAGACACCCCGGTCCCCGGCGGCATACACGGCGACGGCCTGGCCGACCTCCCGCCCGTCCCCGGCGTCATTCCGGACGGTGAGGTTCTCCACCTCAATATTCCGGCCGGAGGTCAGCAGGGTGGCGGAGAGGAAGGTTGTCTTCTCCGTGCCGTCGGCGCGAAGATCCTTCGCGCAGGCGCGGCCCGTGATGACTGTGGACGCGGCATCCGCGCCGACAATCCGCAGATTGTCCTTATGCACCACAACCCGCTCCTCATAAAGCCCGGGACGCACCAGAATCAGCGTCGGAGCCCGAACACCCTCCGGCGCGGCGTCAATGGCAGCCTGCAGGCTGGTGTAATCTCCGCTTCCGTCCCTGGCGACAATGATCATATCCGGATCTCTCCTTTTTCCATATTTGTCCGTTACGCATCATACCACAGCTTTTCCGGGCTGTCCACGCGCGGCGGATTGCAGTTGAAGAAACAGCCGCTTTCCGATATAATCAGAAGAAACAAGATTTGTGAACGGGAGGAACGCACCCATGAAATGGATGATCGCTTCGGATATACACGGCTCCGCCGCCTGGTGCCGGGAGCTGCTGGCCGCCTTTGACCGGGAGGGAGCGGAAAGGCTTCTGCTGCTTGGGGATATCCTGTACCACGGCCCCCGGAACGCGCTGCCGGAGGAGTATAACCCGGCGGAGGTTGCCCGGCTGCTGAATGAAAGGAAGGACGTTATCCTGTGCGTCCGCGGAAACTGCGACGCGGATATTGACCAGATGGTGCTGGAGTTTCCGATCCTGACGCAGCATGCCTATATCGCGGAGGGCAGCATCCGGATCCTGGCCACCCACGGGCATGTTTTCAACACAGAGACTCTGCCGCCCCTCCGGAAGGGCGAGATCCTGCTGCACGGCCACACCCATGTGCCGGCCTGGGAGGATCACGGGGATTTCCTGTATCTGAATCCCGGCTCCGTGTCCATCCCGAAGGCGGATTCCTGCCGGGGCTACATGACGCTGGAAAACGGCTTGTTTGAGTGGAAAACGCTGAGCGGAGAGATCTATCATACCCTCAAAGCATAAATGCAAAAAAAACCGCTGCGCGGAAGCGCAGCGGGTATTTCTTTTTTGGAGCTATTGTTCCGGAGCCGGCGCGCGGCGGCGGTCCTTGCCGGTGCGGCGGTAATATTCGGACTTGTCGGCGTACATGACCAGGTCGGCTTCCCGGACAACCTCCTCCAGGGGTTTTCCGGAAAAATCAGCCGCGTAAGCGTAGCCGGCGGAGATGCTCAGCTCATCCACCAGCTTTCCCCGCCAGGCGGCGGCCTCAGCCTTCAGCCGGGCCAGGAGCTCATCCGGCGTGCTGTGCGTCAGGCGGGCGATCACCACAAACTCATCCCCGCCGGTGCGGTAACATTTGCCGATGCCCTCAAAAACCTTCTCGATGCACCGGGCCGCGGCACAGATCAGCTCATCCCCGGCGGCGTGTCCCTTCAGGTCATTGGCGGGCTTCAGGTTGTTCAGGTCCACGGCGAAAACCGCCAGGTCCTCCGGGCGCGGATCCATGGCGCCGTACTGCTCCAGTGCCTGTGTGTAGGCAAAGCGGCTGTAAACCCCGGTCAGCGCGTCCGTCGTGATGAGGATCTGCTGCTCCCGGATATGCTCATCCGACGCCTGCTGGGAAAACTCCGTGTAATGAATGAACAGCAGGGCTGCGCTCAGCGTCAGCGTGATATAGGCGGTCCGGATATCCCGGTCCATCAGCTCCTGCATGGCGACGCCGCCGAGGATCAGCAGCAGGATGGCGTACAGGGAGGTTCTGTTCTGCTTGCTGAAGGACTTGCCGTAGGACACGAAGCCGATGATCACCAGCAGGACAATGCTCACGTAGACATAGACGTAAATAAAGTAGAGCGGGCCGTGGGAATAATGCTGCGCGCTGTCAATGGTGAACATCCATCCGAAGAAGCAGCTGACAATCTGGAAAACGGTATTGGCTGCCAGAAGGACAAACAGCATATTCCGCAGACGGGGCCGGAGCTTCATCTGGGAAAGCAGGGTGCCGCCCGCGATGGGCGTCAGAATATAATCGCAGCACTTGGCCGCCATCAGCGGCCATCTGGGCAGATCGGTCCGGCCGTCCAGAAAAACGCCCAGCCACTCCGCCAGGGCGGAAGCTGCGATCAGCAGATTTGTCAGGATGAAAAGACTTTTTGTTTCCCGGCTGATGCGCCCGTTCTCCTGCACAAGAATGCAGAGTACGCCCAGGCTCATCCAGGTCAGGACAGTGATCACCGTATAATACGCAAACATTCCCTGCCTCCTGCGGCCAAAGACGGGAAAAAACGACTTGTAACCTTCTTGTATACAGTGTAACGGAAAGGCGGGAGCCTGTCAATCGGTTTAACGTAACATCAGCCGATAAATCTTCGCTGAATCCGCCCTGTCGGGGGTCACAAAGCCGGAGCCCGGAGCCGGGGGTCTTCCTCAGATCAGCACCGCGCCTGCGATCAGCAGCACGCTGAACAGGAGAACGGCCAGATCCGCCGGGGCAAAGGGATACTGCTTGTAGCCGGAGGCGCGGGTGCGCAGCCTGAAGCCCCGGACCTCGGCCGCGACCGCCGTGGCCTCGGAGCGGCGCACGGAGGAGATCAGCAGTGGGGCGCACAACGGCAGCATCAGCCCCAGCTTCCGGAAGGCGTTCTTCGTGTCAAACTCCACGCCCCGGGCCGTCTGGGCTTCCATGATGCCGCCCATTTCCTCCAGAAACTGGGGAATGAACCGGATGGCGGTGGTCAGGGTGAAAGCATATTTGTAGGGCAGGTGCAGCACCTGCACCAGGGCGTTGGCGAGATCGGAAATCCGGGTCACGGCCAGCACCATGGCCAGCGGCATGCAGACCACGATCAGGCGCAGCACGACCTTGCTGGCGGTTACGAGGCCGGTATCCGTGAAAATCCAGAAAACAGGCGTTCCCCGGCGCACGACCAGCGCCTGGAGCACAAAGAGGAAGACGGCGATCCGGAGCAGCCCCTTCAGGATGCCCAGCGCCTTCCGCGGCACGCCCGCGGCGAAGCCGATGCCCAGATCCACGCAGAGCAGGAAAAGCAGGTAAGGAATGCGGTCGGTGATAAACGCGGCGACACAGATGACGACCGTCAGGAAAATCTTTGTGACGGGATTCAGCCGGTGAATCAGGGAATTCCCCGGAACATACTGAAACAGATCCCTCATTCCGCCGCCTCCTTTCCGGTCCGCAGCCGGAGCACGGCTTCCGCCGCCTCCTCCGCGGTGGTCACCTGCTCAAAGCCTGCCCCCAACCGGAGGGAAAGCCCGATGATCTGCGGCGGGAGAATGGAGGAGCGGGCCAGCAGGGCCTCATCCCTGAAAACCTGCTCCACAGGGCCGTCGGCGATGAGCTGTCCGCCGGAGATGATGAGCGCCCGCCGGGCATAATCCAGCACGACCTCCATGTCATGGCACACCATGATGACGGTCATCTGCTGTTCCCGGTTCATCCGGCTGATCATATCCATAATATGGGCGCATTCCAGGTAGTCCAGGCCGGTTGTCGGTTCATCCAGGATGATGACCTCCGGCTGTACTGCCAGCACGGAGGCCAGGGCGACCAGCTGCCGCTGGCCGCGGGAAAGCGAGAAGGGCTCCTCCTCCCCGGTGAAGCCGAACTCCCGCAGCATTTCGTCCGTCCGGGCGCGGATGCCGTCCTCACCCAGGTCTCCCCGGACCGCGGTGAGACCGAAGGCGATCTCCTCCCGCACGGTGTTCCGGCAGATCTGCTGATCCGGGTTCTGGAACAGGAAACCCACCTGCCGGGCCCGCTCGCTGACGCGGGTGACAGCCGTATCCTTTCCGTTGATCAGGACGCTGCCGGAGGTTGGCTTCAGCAGCCCGTCGATCAGCTTGACAGTGGTGGTTTTTCCGGCGCCGTTCGCGCCGAGGATGGCAACGAACTCACCGGCATCGATGGTAAAGGACAGATCCCGGACGGTGGAGCCGGCGCCGTAGGAGAAGCTGGCATTTTTCAGTTCAATCATGCAGGCACCCCCTCACCTGGGCTTCCGATTCGTCCAGATTCACGCAGACCGGCAGCGGCTTTCCGAGCCTTTCACTCAGCAGCATGCTGAGCCGAGCCACCCGGGGGCAGTTGACGCCCAGCTGCAGCAGCTCATCCGCATGGGAAAGCACCTCCCGGGCAGGCCCCTGATAGGCGATTTTTCCGCGGCTGAGCACGATCAGCTGACGCGCGAACTCGCTCAGCAGCATGATCTTCTGCTCGATCACGATGACCGTGATGCCGTAGGCTTCGTTCAGCGTTTTCAGCATCGCGAAGATCTGACGGCTGCTGACGGGGTCCAGCTCGCCGGTGGGCTCGTCGAGAATCAGCACCCGGGGCCGGAGGGCAATGATGGAGGCAATGGCCACCTTCTGGCGCTGTCCGCCGGAGAGGGAGGCGATGCTCCGCTCCCGCAGGTTCTCAATGCCTGCCTGGCGCAGCGCGGTTTCCAGGCGCTCCGGGATTTCCTCATGGGGCACGCCGAAGTTCTCCAGGCCGTACAGCAGCTCATCCTCCACCACGGAGGATACGATCTGACTTTCCACGTCCTGGAAAACCATGCCGACGATCCGGCTCAGGTCCGTGAGCGAGGTATCGACAGGATCCAGACCGCCGACCAGGATCCTGCCGTAATAGTCCCCGGGATAGTGATGGGGGATAATCCCCGAGACCGCCCGGGCCAGCGTGGTTTTTCCCGCGCCGGCCGGGCCGATGATTCCCGCGAAACCGCCCTCTTCAACCCTGAGCGTGATATCCTCCAGGGCGGGGGCCTTCTCTCCCTCATAGGTGAAGGAGAACGACTCAATCCTGATCATGGCTGTCAGATCCTTTCGGAATAATGCGGACGGAAAGATATTACTTCTTCAGTACCTTCTTCAGGGGGAGGTACAGCAGCTGCACCAGAATGCTGCCGATCAGCGCGGTGCCGAGAACGATCGGGATATAGGCGACCAGGCCGCTGGTCTCCATATGCATGAACACGAACAGGCAGACAACGAAGCTGCCGCCGGAAACGACGGTGGAGACGAAGGTGGCCAGCAGGGGATTGGCGTCCATCTTTCCGAACCTGAACGGAACCTTGATCATGAAGTACATGGCCACGGCGCCCAGCAGCTCGGAGATGAAATTCAGCCACGGGGTTCCGGGCAGGAACTGGCAGATGGCGCCGGCCAGCAGGCCGATGATTGCGCATTCCAGCAGCTTCGGCCGCACCAGCAGAATGGCCAGGCAGTAGGAGGCGATGATGAAGTTCGGCTTCATGCCGAAGAAATTGACGACGCTGCCGACAAAGAGCTTGAGCACGGCGCCTGCCGCGAGCAGCACGGCGATAACGATCAGGTCCTGGATGGAGAGTCCTTTTTCATTCCGGGAATCAACGGTGACGTTTCTTTTTTCTGCCATGGGAATCCTTCCTTTCTGCCTCTGGTTGCGAGGCTCACAAAAATGATTTCTGTTGGTCCGCCGGTTGCCGGCCGGCTTCGTGCAGAGGGAAGGATCAGAAAAGGCCCGTCCCGTAAAGGACGAGCCTGATAAACAAACCCATGGTACCACCTTTATGAACCGTGACCGATTCACTCTGCCGGAAATGCCAACACATTTCCTGCCCTTAACGCGGGCACACGGTCCGGATACTCAGGCAAAGCCCTTTCCCCTTTCCCTCAGCGAACCACTTGCCAACGAACCTTCCGCGGGTTTTCAGCTGCCCCCGCTCTCTGTGGGCGTTCCTTTTGGTTTGACTTTCGCCTCAACGGTTTAAATATGATGTGCGGAGTATAGAGGATGACACCCGTGGATGTCAATAGGTGAAAATGTTTTTCGAATGTATTTTGGCGGAACGTTGATTCAGAATTGATTCTGATCATCAGTTGACGCGAATGATCAGAATGATCAGAATCAGGTATTACAAACTGTATCCTGACCATGATTCATACAGCCCGGGCTTTTAGCTTCATTTTAGAAGGGAGGGAGATAATGACGATGCACTCCAGAAACCCCGGAGACATCCAAAGAGGAGGACTGAAGAATGAAACGCATTTTTGCCTGTATACTGGCTGTCATGCTGCTCTGCGGTGCGTGCCTTTGCACGGTAAAAGGAGAGGAAACAGCTGAGGAAACCGTGATCATTCCGGAAACAGAACCGGCGGAGGGACAGAGCCCGGAAGAGACAACGGAAGAGCAGATGCAGGAGGAAAGCATTCCGGCACCAGCTGAAACAGAATCCGTTGAAACCGCGGAGGAACCGGTGAATGAGGGCACAGAACCGACAGGTTCCGAAACGGTTCCGGCGGACGAAAGATCACTGACGGAAACGCCGGAGACAGAGGAAACGCTTCCTGAAGACAATCCGGAAGAAAACACTCAGACTGAAGAAATACCGCTAGAGGAAACTCCGGCAGAGGGAACACCGACAGAAGAAACACAAACGGAAGCGCCTTCAGCAGAAGAGACGCCCGCAGCGGAAAACCAGGCAGTATTGCTTCTGAACCTGCGCCCGGAGGGCCAGGCCGGGCAGGAAGACGGAATCTGGCTAATCAGCATATCGGATGAAACAGAGATCATCTCCTTTATCTGGGAAGATGTTCAGGCCAGCCAATACCGGATCCGGATCCTGGATTCGACAGAAGAAACTCAAAAAGAGGAAACAGTCACAGTTCCGCGCTGGGAGACGGAAGCTTCCGAATGGACAGCCGGAGAAATCTATTCCATGTATCTGGAAGAAAGCTGCGACGGCATAACGCTTGCAGAAGATTCCCTGCTTTTCCGGATTATTGCTTCCGAAGAACAGACCGAAACAGAACCTGGTCCCATACTCGCCGAACCGGAAACAACAGAACCGGAAGCGGAAGAAACATTATCTGATGCCGAAACCGCTTCTGCGGATTCATCAGACCTGACTGAGGAAACAGCAATGACAGAAGAGAAGGAGGCTGCTGAAGCAACAAATACCGTCCCCGCCGCAGCAGCGAAGAAAACCAGATCAGCCGGCACAAAAAAGGCTGCTGCTGCCAGGCGCACAGCGGCAAAGAAAACTGCTTCAGCAGCGAAGAAAACAAGCGCCGAAACCGCAGCAGAAACAGAAAAGGATCAGCTCCTGACACTGGATACGCTTCCGGATTCCCCGGTCTCCCGCCTGACTGCCGGCGGGGAGGCCCTGAATATCCTGCTGAATGAGGGAGAAGGCCTCTTCTCCGCCTTCCTGACGGAGGGGAATGCCCTGAATCTGATCCCGGCGGAGGAAGCCGTCGAATGGCAGGCGGAGGTCTCCAGTGTGGAAACCCTGAAGGAATGCGGAATTACATCCCTGTCCTTTACCTTCGGAGATCAGGTTTACAGGATGAATCTGACAGAAACGACAGTCGCAGAAACCGAATCGGAGACAGCGCAGAAAACAACGCAGGGTTCTGACGGTTCCGCCGCCTCTCTCCCGGATGGATTGACCTGGTGCCTGAACGAAAGCGGCCTCGCTCTGAAATGGGATGAACAGGCAATAACCTGGAATATAGCCGCAGCGGATACACTCGAAGCTGATAAGTACTCCGTCCAGTAACGATAATTGGCTTTTTAATCGAATGTGCCGCAGAATTGCACTTGCAAAACTGCAGAAAGTGCAAAATTAGCACTTTCAGAAAGAAGCAAAGTGCAAAACTCGTCCGCAAATTGCTTTCGCAGATGCAAATGATAGCCGGGAAAAGCTCACAGTCAGGAAGCTTCCGCTCTTCTGTTCCGTCTGTATCTATGGTAAAATAAAACCGAACCCTTTGGAACGAGGAGGATATGACATGAGAAACAAACTGATCTGCTGGATTCTGCTGCTGACGCTTACCCTGTCCTGCTGCCTGGGAGCACAGGCGGAGGACGGCAGCCGCCTGACGGAAATTATAAAGGCCGGGGAAGCCCTGCTGTTTCAGACGGACAATGTGACCCTGAAGGGGGAGGCCTCCTTCACGCTGGACGGGGAGGATCCCTTCAAGAAGGCGGAAGCGGAATATGTACAGGACGGAACCTTCTCTTACTGGCGGCTGAAACTGCTGACACCCTGGCCGGAAGGGGAGCGCCTGACAGGCTTCACCGTCATCGCGAATGACCGGAAAATCTATGCCATGGAGGACTTTCATCCCGGCGTCTACCGCATGGGAGACGATGAACCCCAGAACACCCTGCTGCGGAAATCTCCCTTCCTGACCCAGCTGATGGATCTTGCCGGATTCATCGCTCCGGAATGGGAAAAAACCCTGAGCGGGAAGCTTCAGACCGGGGAGGACGGCACGGTATCGCTTCAGCTGACAAAGGCGGATGTTCCGGAATCCCTGAACAGTCTGATGAACCTGGGCGCTCAGCTGATGATCCGCCGCCTCTTCCAGATCGATTACGACCGGATGAGCGGCTATGAGCATACCCATATGGCGGACTTCACCACCGTGACCCAGGCCATCCTGGGCTCCACGGTCCGCTTCACCCTGCAGGAGGCACAGCTGAAGGTCCGCCTGGACGACAAGGGGCGGATCGCGGAAGCGGCCGGCACCGTAAAGGCGGATTTTGAAACCTATAACGACGGAACGCACACCCTGGCCTTTACCTTCAGCGGGGAAGCCGGGGAATACGGCGCCAGCAAGGTGGAGAGCTTTGATCCTGCGGCTTACGGCGTCACCGAATACGCAGAAGGCCCCGGGGACATCTATATTCCCGTTGATACGGAATACCAGGGTGAAACCTTTGAATACGAGGAATTTGTCTCCACGCTGTTCAGGGACTGGGAGCCCGCGCCGCGCGACGATTCAGCGGTATCCCTGCCCGTCGATGAATCCGCCTTTTCCGCCCGCTGGCTGAAAATCCGGCAGGCGGAGCAGGCCCTGCTTGACAGATACGGCATCCGCCCCGAGATGCTGACCTTCTTCTCCCGGAAGGTCACGGAAGAAGACGGCAGCCTGACCCTGTCCCTGACCGGGATGAACGATTTCTGCGTGGCGCTGGGTACATACACGGCGGAGGTGACCGCGGACGGCGTGAAAACCGCCTGGTCCCACGACGGGGAGAAAGCGGATTCCGACGCCTTTACCGCTCCGGTATGGGGGATCGCGCAGCTGGAAAAGATGCTGGAAATCACCAAGCGGGATCATGAGGTGACCTCCTTCTACACTGAAGCGGTCCGGATCGCCCGGGAATCGGATTCCAACTATGAGATGCCCTTTGATTCCCTCTGCGAGTACGTTGAGGAGAACCTGAACCCGGAGATCATCCGGAGCAGATGCCGTTACACCCTGGAGGAGCTGGCGGAGATCGGCAGGCAGACGGTGACCCTGACCTTCGGCCTGACCGACGCGCAGAAGGACATGCTCTGGGCCGAGGACGATTATCCGGAATACCATTTCATGGAAAAGGACGGCCGGCTGATTTACCAGGCCTGGATGAACCTGATGCAGGAGCCTTATCCTGCCTGGACCGAGCATGACGGCATGTATGAGGTGCTGATCAACGCAGAAAACGGACAGATTGAAGACCTGATCTATGACGCCGGGCTGAACGGCAACGGCTGAGCACAGACCATCATGGATCATAAAAATGGTTACATTACACAGAGGATACCCCCTGTCTCCCGATAAACACACAAACAAAGAACAGCTGCGGTCTCGTCCCGGGACCGCAGCATTTTCAATCTCTGCGGGCTTTTCTGACGGCGGATTCCTTTTACATGCCGTAACTTTCGCTTGCATTTCTTTCAATGATCCATATAATAAACGCTTTGGCTTAGCTGCCTGAACGCAGCAACCAAAAAAAGTAACCGGGGAAGAACCCCGGGGAAAAGAGGCTGGTACCATGAAGAAAATCGTTGCTCTGTTGCTGACCCTGTGTCTGATGCTGGGATGCACTGCCCTGGCGGACAGTGACATCACCTGGGAACAGATCGCTCCCATGATGGAAGCAGCCGGCGTTAAAGGTGAGTTTGTCACCTTTGATGAAATTGCCGTGAAGATCTTTATTCCGGAAGGCATGAACGCCGCGGAACTGTCGGATGAAGACCGTGAGAACGGCTATATCGGCTATTATGTCGCGGAAGAAGGCGACGCCATTGCCGTGCAGTATGTGAACATGCAGGGAATGACCCTTGAAGAGTATGCTGCGCAGGTTGCGGAAGCCGGCGCAACGGAGATCGAAACCGGTACGGTGAACGGCCTGCCCTGCATCTCCTATGAATCTGAAGGCAACATGAGCTGCTCCTTCACGACCGAACAGGGTTATATCCTGGAGGTTACTGTCGGACCTCTGAACGATGACGGCGACAAGACCGGCGCCAGCATCATCCTGGCTTCCATCCAGGCCGCGGAATAATCTCCGGCACGGATCAGCCTGTTATATGGCTTTTCTGTTCTGCGGCGAGCCTGCTGCTTCGCAGGCGGAAAACCGGGATAAACTGAAAAGTGTTAGCGCAGGGAGCCTCTGAAATGAGACTCTCTGCGTGTTTTATGGCAGCATACTCATTTCATCGCACATACGCCCGGAAATGCAGCATGCCGTCAGAAAGCGAAACCAATTTACCGGAAAAAATGTGCTGTAATAAAGATATGTATATAATAGGAAGATAAACATGTAAATATGTTTTATCAAAAAGCCAGAAAATACATTGCCAGATTACACGCAAAGGTTTACAATAATATTGAAAAAAATATCGCAGAATATCTACTTCTGCGACGTGTTCACTGTCTACCGTAACTGATTTTATTGTTTTTCAAAGTTGTTGTCAATACATTAAAACATGTTTTTTAGGGTTTTTTTGTAACTTTTGATATTTCTTACATAGCGGTTACTTAAGGCTTTGTAACACTTTTCGGGTTTCACGTTTCAGACATGGCAGATATCCCGAACTTATTTGTAACTATCTTGATTGACGTTCGGTTTTTTGCTATATTTTCGCTTTTTACGTTACCGTCACTTACGCCGTCACACGGCTGATAACGAACATTGAAAGGGGAAGGCACTGTGAGTAAACATGGAGAGAACATCTACAAACGGGCGGATGGCAGATATGAAGGCCGTTATATTCGCGGCCGAAAACCCGATGGCAAGGCAATTTACGGATACATCTACGGATCCAAATATGCAGAAGTGAAGAAGCAGCTGACAGAGAAGCGGATGCAATATCAGGATTTTCTCCGGGATCCTGTTCCGCAGACGCCGCGGATGCGTGTCTGGGCAAAGGAATGGCGGGGAGATACATGCTCCCGCAAACTGAAGCCATCCACGCTGCAGAAATATGATCAGATGCTGAATCAGCATATCCTGCCGTATTTCGGCATGATAGAAATCGGCAGGATAGACCGGCAGATGCTGCTGGATTTTGTAGACTGGCTGAAGGAGAAAGGGCTGGCAGATAAAAGCATTCAGAATATTCTTCAGCTGATGCGGGAGCTGCTGAGGAAGGCGGCAGATCACGATTTGCTGCGCCAGGTTCCGGAAATGAAATTCCTCCTTCCGCCTGCGCCGGAATATGAAATCTTGGTGCTGTCCCAGAATGAAGAGAATAAGCTGATGCACTGCGCTGAGGAAAAGGATCTGGCGGTGCAGCTCTGCCTCTATACAGGCCTGCGGATCGGGGAAGTCTGCGGGCTGCAGTGGCAGGATATTGATGAGTATCATCAGACAATGACCATCAGGCGGACCGTATTGCGGTTGAATGTGAAGGAAGAGGATCATAAAACTGCTTTGGTAATTAACGCGCCTAAAACAGCTTCTTCCTTCCGTACGATTCCGCTTCCGGACCAGCTGATCGAAAAGCTGCTGATGATCAGAAACGATCTGTTCAAGCCGGAGGATTTTATCTTCGGCAAAAAGGATAAGCCGGCGGATCCCAGGACCATCCAGCGTCGGTTTCAGCGTCTGCTGCAGCGGGCGGAGCTTCCGCCGATCCGGTTCCATAATCTCAGACATACCTTTACGACGCGGATGCTGGAGCTCGGCACGGATGTAAAAACCGTCAGCGCCATTCTCGGGCACAGTTCCGTAAAAACCACAATTGAAATCTATGCCCACAGTCAGATGGAAACAAAACGGAAAGCGATAGACCTTCTGGCAGAGCAATTCGTATAAACCGTCAAAAGCCGTCAAAAGGGCCTCTCCGATGCAGCGGAGAGGCCCTTTTTCTGACTGTCGCAGAAGTAGATATTCTGCGACAAAACAAACGAAAAAAGGAGGAGCTTAGGGATGAAAAAAGGATGGAATGGCGTCAGGACGCTGTCGGCAGGCCTTGCGGTTTGCTTCGCGTTGCTGCCGCCGTTCCCGGTTGGTATGGCAGAAGAAGTGGCTCCACCTTCTGACGAATATGCGGAGATTATCGCAGTTCAGAATCAACAGGAGGTAAGCCAGCCCGAGGACGTCATTGTGGTGGCGACGGTGCAGACTGTCGAGGAACCCAAGGCGCCGGATCCGACAACACCTCCGACTCCGGCTCCTACGGCGACACCGGCGCCCACCCCGGCTCCGACGGCAACACCGGCTCCCACGCCGGCACCGACACCGGAACCCACGGCCACACCGGAACCCACGGCCACACCGGAACCGACTGCGCCGCCGACACCGGAACCTACGACGACACCGGAACCTACGGCAGCGCCGACGGAAGTGCCGACAGCAGCTCCGACTCCGGAACCGACAGCGACTCCCGCACCTACACAGGCTCCGACGGCAGCCCCGACCGCCGCTCCGACGGAACAGCCCACACAGGCTCCCAAGGAGATCCAGGCGGACGCCGTGCTGAAGATCGGCGGAACGGTGAGCGGAAACTTCACTGAGACCAAAGATCAGTGGATTATCCGGGTGGATGTCCCGTGGAACATGGAGCTGCATCTGGAAACCAACGGCCTGGCGGTCAGCATGGACGCGGAGCTGCAGGACGGCAGCCGGACAAGGCATTTTGAGCCGGAAACAAACCAGGGTCTGAAACAGCCGCTGGATCTGAACTGGAAGGTCCTGGAGGGAACCTGGTTCCTGTATGTGTACAGCGCCGAAGCAAACACGCTCGGAAACTTCAGCCTGAAGCTGACCAAAGTTGAGGCGGCAACGCCCGTGCCGGAGGTTACCGAAGAAGAAACCGTAACGACGGAACCCGGAACTGAGATTCCTGCAGCGGAGGAAGAAACGCCTGCCGCTGAGGAAGAGGAACCGGAAGCGACCGAACCCGCGGCGGATGAGGAAATCCTGAGCGAAGAAGAACCCGCAACGGGCGAAGAAACCGAAACCCCGGACGGGGAAGAAACTCCGGCGGACGAAAACACCGATGAGGAATCCGCGGAGCAGACCGATGGGGACGCAGCCGAAGAAGAGGCTATGACCGAAGAAGCCGAAGCAGGAGAAACTGACGGGGAAGAAACCGAAGCGGAAGAGACCGAAGGACAGGACGGCGAAGCTGAACTGCCTGAAGGGGAAAACGCTGAAGAAGAAACCGATGGAGAACCTGCGGAGGAAGAGCTGACCGACGGGGAAGCCACCGAAGAGGGACCGGACGGAGAGGTGACTGACGAAGAAGTTTCCGACGAGGGAACGGACGAGGAAGAAACCTCCGAGGAAGAAATCCCCGGTGAGGAAACCGAAGAGGAACTCGCTGAGGAAGTGCCGGAAGAGCTGCCCGTTGAGCTGGTGAACGGCAAGGTTGAAAAGACCGTGTCGTTGGCTGCCCAGGGTCTGAAGCTGATCGTCCGCTTCGCACCGGATGCCGGCATTCCGGTCAACGCTGAAGTGACCGCTTCCCTGACCACCGGCGGTGCGTCCTACGAGCAGTATCTGGAGAACACGGTGGAGAGCCTGGACCTGGAAGAAAACCAGGAGATCCACAGCTTCTACATGGTACAGCTGTCCATCATCGCTGACGGCGTGGATTACGCCGGAAGCGGCGCCTACGAAGTGGAAATCCTCGTGGACGAGCCGGAAACCGACGCGGATCATGAGGTGCATACCTTCCGCTACGTGAACGACGAGCCCAAGCCGATGGAAACCACAGGCCGCGCGGAAACGACCGACGGGGAAGAGAAGATCAGCTTTAAGTCCGTTGGAGTGTGACGCAGATGCGCACAGAAACGAATCCTGTCATCGCCGGCCAGCGCTTCGGTATGCTGACGGCGGTGGAACCCGCTGAGAAGGTTCACGGACGCAGCGCCTGGCTCTGCCGGTGTGACTGCGGAAATGAACGGATCGTCAGATCCTCGGATCTGAAGGGAGACCGGATCTGGAGCTGCGGATGCAAAACCCGCCACGGACACACCACCCTGAAGGATCTGACCGGACAGCAATTCGGACGCCTGACAGCCGTCCGGGTAACGGAACGGCGGGACAGGAAAGGCTCCGCATACTGGCTGTGCCGCTGCGAATGCGGTAACACAGTGGAGATTCCCCAGGACAGCCTGGTATCCGGAAACACCACCAGCTGTGGCTGCCGGAGGCAGGAGCTGAACACCCATGTGAACAATCTGCTCCACTTTGTGGACGGTACGTGCGTGGAATGGCTGAAGTACCGGAAAAGCCGGTCCGACAACACCAGCGGCTTCCGCGGGATTTCCCGCTCCGGAAACAAGTACCGGGTAAGCATCGGCCTTCAGGGCCAGCGCTATTACCTGGGCGAGTACACGGACTTTGAACGGGCAAAGGAAGTTCGTCTTGAAGCCGAAGAGCTGCTGCATGAAAACTTTATTTCCCAATGGAGCAGATGGCAGGAGCTGGCCGAAGGAAACGAACAATGGGCGAAGGAACATCCCTTCCGCTTCCGGGTGACCAGGACCAACGGGAGACTGATGGTCGAGGTTCCGAACTGGAGCAGAAGTCCGGAAAGGCTGGAAGAGAAGAACCAGGCCTGAATCAGTCGCAAAGTACTAAACGATATATAGGTACCCAGACGAGCGAACCAAATGAAAGGAGAGATCGTCAATGCGACGGAAGGTTGGAACGGCGAGGGACAGACCCCCGGCCGACAACATATACATTTGCTGAACTGAATGGAATGGTTTGGCAGTCAAAAATCAGATTCTCAAAAATTTTTAGGAGGAAAGAAAACTATGAATGTGAAAAAGCTTCTGGCCCTGCTCCTGGCTGCCATGATGGTGCTGGGAACCGTATCTGCATTAGCTGATCCGGCAACTGTAGACACAACATTTGACGTACCGATTACCCAGACCCTGTATTTCAAAAATGTTGAGGCCTCCAAGGTATATGAGCCCAACCTGTATTACACATATACTATTACGCCCGGAGAGGCCGGAGCTACTGTGAAGGACCATGCCGGCAACCAGGTTACCGTAAAAGCCGGCGATATGCGCGGCTTCGGACTGACTACTGCAACTGGTTCCGTTGATTTCGGTATTAACTTCAGCTCTGACCACAAGCTGGTTCAGGCTGCGGCTGACGGTAAAGCTGCTGTGACCAAGAAGGTTACCGTGTCCTTTGATGGCAGCAAGATTCTGTCTGCTGATGACATCGTTGTTGCCGGTGTCTATCGTTATATCATCACTCAGACTACCTCAACTACTCAGAAGAACAATGTTGGTGTGACTGAAGTAGGAACTCAGGATAAGACCCTGGTGCTTGATGTTTATGTAAAGAATACCGGCGAAGTTCCTGGCGCTGTAATTCTGGATCCTAACACTGACGATAATCCTGATGTAGACAACAGCGGCGACCCGAATAGTGACGGCAGCGAGGACAACAAGGACGATAAGGAAGGCAAGACTACCGGTTTCGGAGATCCTGAAGGTGACGATGATTTCGAAGAAGAGGATCCTGCTGACGTAACTCCTGATGATCCGACCAAGCCCGCCGGGGATGAGGATGATCCTGACACCCAGAAGACAAAGTTCACGACTCCCAGCGAATTGCCGAATTACTATGATCTGTATACCACATACAACGTGACCGTTGCCAAGGAAGTTACCGGTGATATGGGTGACAAGGCGAACTACTTCCCCTTCCAGACGGATATTTCCAACTCTATTCCCGGCGCTGCGTTTACCTACAGTGTGACGAATAACGGAAGCAAGAATGTGGCCGAAACGAAAGCTCAGCTGATTGCTACTGCTGGAACGAAGACCCTGGGTTCTGCGACCGCGACTGTTGCTGATGGATTCGCCATCAAGCACGAAGGCAAGATCAACCTGATCGGTGTTCCTTCCGTCATCTCCACTACTGATAATGTAAGCATTCTCGCGAACGAATTCAACAACACTGAGAACCAGTACAAGGTTACTGCCACGAACTTTGGTATCGCTGCTGATACGCCTGTGAATAAGGAAACTGCTACTACCGGTACGACTGCTGCTTCCTTCAAGGATGATACAGCGAATACAACCTTTACTGTTACGAACAAACTGGACAATATCTCTCCCACGGGTGTTGTTCTGCGGTTTGCTCCGTACTTCGCAATGATGGTTGGCGGTATTGCCCTGCTGATCGTGTTCTTCACTCGCCGCCGCAAGGAAGAGGAAGAATAATCCAGGAGATTAGGAAGATGTAATCCGCATTCCCTGCATCTATAAAAGGATACAGGGAATGCGGATCAAAAAGAAATGAATATTTAGCTGAGATAAATATCTTGCTAAGAAAAAGGAGCCTGTGACATGAAGAAAATTCTTGCTATTGCACTTGCTGCAGTTATGTTACTGACAATAACAAGTGCTTTTGCTACTGAACCTCCGACCGGTGGATATAACGAAGGTACAGCAGATAATACGACCAACGTTTATGAACATTATACTGATGCAGCTGACGCAACAACAAAAACATACTTTGATCAGTTTGTTGTGAAAACCATCGTTGACATGAATGCAGATCTTGCCGGTTTTGCTGCAACTTCTTTCAAGTATACGCTTGCAGCTGGTACGGCTATTTCTGCAAGTGATGCATCGGACGGAAATAAAGTTCCTGTTTTTGAAGGTCCTACTGGAGCAAAGCTGATCTATGGTACGACTAATGTTGCGCTTGGTTCAGAACTGACGGTGGCATTTGATGCCGGAACTGAGGACACAACTAAAGAGATTAAAGTTGATGTGAGTGCCGTTACCTGGCCTCATGCAGGTATCTACCGTTATACACTGACCCAGGCTGCTCTCACTGCTGAACAGTCTACTGTTGGCTTCCAGAGTGAAGCGACAAACGGTAAAGATGCTGTTATTAAGTACATCGATATTTATGTTGCAAATACAGCGGCCACCGGCGAGACTCCCGTATATAAGGTAACCAACGCTGTTGTTAACAACAGTCTGACTTCTGTTTTGACTGTTAACAGCAATAATCTTATTTCCTACAGTGGCAAAACAGACAACTTTACCAATACATTTGGTGAAGATGTAAAAGATCCTGAGGATCCTCACAAAGATGATAATACAACCAACGTGATTATCGTAACCAAGGAAGTCACCGGTAGCATGGGTGATGTTACTTATCAGTTCCCCTTTGATCTAACTGTGTTCTATACGGAACCGACTGGAGAGGGAAATGACAGTGCTACGACACTTGCAGGCACTGCATTTAAGGTTGAAGTAGTCGGCACTACTGGCGCTGTGGTTACTGCCCCTACAGATGGTTGGAAGATTTTTGCATCTGATGCTGCATCAACAACCTATACTGGAGCTATCACCATTCCGAACGGCGGTCAGGTTAAGATCACTGTTCCGAACAATGTGTATGTCAAAGTAAAGGAAATGGTTGAAGAAAGCCTCGGCTACACAGTAAGCAGTGAAGTAACTGAAGCAGCGGGACAAACGCTTGCTACCGCTCAGGCTGCCACGGCCAATAAGAAGATCGATGAAACCGGTATTGGCGGAACAATTGCCTATACTACTAAAGACACGAACGTCGGCCTCAAGTGGACGAACAACCTAGAGCAGATTTCTCCCACCGGTGTTGTTCTGCGGTTCGCTCCTTACTTCGCGATGTTCGCGGCCGGCTGCGTCCTGTTCATCATTCTGGCTACCAAGCGCAGCAAGAAGGAAGAAGAATAATTCACACTCAAGTGTAAAACCCGAATCCCTGTATGAATCTGACTGATTCATAAAATACTTTTCCCGGTTGCGGTGTCACAGCCGCAACCGGGGAACATCAGAAAAAACAACTACTAATATTATTGTATCTCACAAATACTGGTCTGTCAGACGGACCCACCAAAATCGTGATCAACGACCTGAAGGCAGTTTGCCTGAAGGTGTGCAGATAAATGAAAAGCCATCCTGAAGTCCCTAAGAAAGGACAAGATATGACAGAAGACAACAATATGCAGCAGAAGGTCTCCGCACAGACAGAGCAAAGCATACCTGATGCTGAAGTATCCGTAAATAACACCTCGACCGGCCAATCACCGGAGCAGGTGCAGCAGTTCGCAAAACAGATCGCGGAGCTGCTGCAGCCGCAGCTGACAGAAGCCCAACGACAGGAGGAAGAGAATCGGCGCAGGGAAGCGGAAAAACAGAAGCTTGCAGAGGAAGAACGCCAGCGGCGGGAGGCAAGCAAGGAAGCAGCAGCGAAGGAAGCCGCACTGAAAGCCAGGAAGAAAAAAAGACTGCTTCGGGGGTTCCGAAACCTGCTGATCCGTACGCTGCTCCTGATCGCTGTGGTATACATCCTGTTCTATCAGATCATCGGTGTCATGAACATGCCGAACGACGATATGTATCCCCGGATTGACAGCGGCGACCTGTTGGTTTTCTACAGGCTGGATAAAGACGTCCGGGCTCAGGACATCATCGTGCTGCAAAGAGAGGCAATTTCGTTACAGGAATATGACGCTGAACAGGCAGAGGAACAAGCAGCGCAGATGAATGAAGACGGCGAAATAAACACTTCAGTCTCTGCGGTATCAAATGAGCAGAAGGTTCCGGATATTCCACCGGCTCAGGCGGTTGAGGGAGAAGGGCTGAAGGAAAAGTTTTTCCGCCTCCTCTACAATGCATCTGTAAAGCTTGGCCTGAGAGGCAAGGCCGGCACTCAGACCTTTGTATGCCGGGTTGTTGCAACGGCCGGTGATACCGTTGAAATAACAGAAAACGGTTCTCTCATCATTAACGGAAACTCGATGATTGAAAGCAACATTTTCTCCCCAACGACGATGTACGTAGGCTTTACTGAATATCCTCTGACGCTGAAGGCCGGAGAATGCTTCGTACTGGCGGATCACAGAAACGGCGGCGCTGACAGCCGGTTCTTCGGCCCGGTGAAGCAGGAGGAAATTCTGGGCACGGTCATCACAATTGCCCGAAGGAACAATCTGTAAGGAGTAAGACAGATGGCAAAAAGAATTTTACCGGACGAGCTTATGAATCCGGTGGCGCATGAGGCCGCGAAAAAAACCGTGGTGGAAGCCGTGCTGAAGACAGTACTGGCAGCCGGTAACAGCGTGGTTTCCCTGGCTTCCGGTCTGCTGGCGGCTGTGCTGGTGATCTATTCCGGCTACGTAATTGCGGATACCTTCAATACAGAGTATAAGGCCTATACCAGCGCCTGGGATCTGCTGCAGTACAAACCGGAACTCATTGAAGATTACGAAACACCGCTGAATGCGGACGGCCTGAGCGGCATCAATGAGGACTACAGAGCCTGGCTGACGGTCTATGATACCAGCATCGACTATCCGGTGCTGCAGGGTCCGGATGACCTCTACTATGCCTGGCATGACATCTATAAGCAAAGCTCCCTGACCGGCGCAATCTATCTGGCGGCAGAGAACAGCGGAGACTTCTCTGACAGCTATAACCTGATCTACGGCCATCATATGGATAACGGCGCGATGTTCGGCCGGCTGGACAGCTTCCGGGATGTGACCTACTACAACGCGCACCGGGATGCCATTGTGGTCACAAAGACCGGCGCGTATGACGTGAAATTCTTTGCTGTGGCCACAACGGATGCTTACGAAAACAACATTTATAACGTGGGAGACCGCGCGGCAGAAGTGAAAGCTTTCCTGGCCAGCGGCGGCCTGGATGGTGTTGGCGTTGGCACGGTGGTGCTGCACTATGATCCTGAACTGGCGGCTACCGCAGATAAGATCCTGGCACTTTCCACCTGCGCCAGCGCTGAAACCAACGGCCGTCTGGTCGTCTTCGGTAAGATGACCAAGCGCAGCCTGGTTACCCTGGAAGGCACAACCGGTTACGAAGGCGTCTATGACGGAAAAGATCACGAGCCGCATATTGAGTGCAGCATTCCGGACGCAAAGATCACCTACAGTATCGACGGCGGAAAGACCTGGACGGATAAGATTCCCACGATCAAGAATGTCGGCGAGATCAAAGTTATCGTCCGGGCGGAGACAGAAACGAACGGTACAGTTGAAAAGGAAATCATCCTGAAGGTAAATCCGAAGCCTGTCACCGTGACAGCCAGAGACCTGCAGAAGATGACCGGCGCTAAGGATCCTGAGCTTACCGCGATCGTGAACGGCCTGATCGGCAACGACTACGTGAACTACAAGCTGGTACGTGAAGCCGGCGAAACCCGCGGCACCTACACGATCTACGTCATGGGTGACGCGCTCCAGGGCAATTACATTGTCACCTTCGTCAACGGCAAGCTGACTATCAACACGGGCAGGGCCGGAGCGAGAGGCACCAACTGGAACATCATTGACGATTACAACACGCCTTTGGGTCTGAACGGCGCCTACGTCGTGCTGGGCGATTGCTACGAATAATTACTGAACGGATGGACTCTGCTGTAGTCTCTCTCGATATCCTTCACAGCCCCGCCGGGCACCGGCAGGCTCAGAAACATTCGGCGGAGCTGCAGCAGAGTTTTTTGAAAGAGGGAAGAACGAAGATGAAAATTCGGAATGGAATCGCCTGGATCCTGGCAGCAATCATGCTCTTCAGCTTTGCCGCTGCCGAGACGGCCCCGGAACAGGAGAACACCGTTGAGGCCGCTCACAGCCTGGAGCATCTGACGGTGGCCAGCATGACCCGGATGACCGGCAACATTTTCTCTGAGATGTACGGTAACGCCACCAGCGATATCGACGTACGTTACCTGATCCATGGCTATAATCTGGTGGACTGGTACGGCGGAATCGGGATGTTCGACATTGATCCCACCGTGGTCAGCGGGGTCACCGTGCAGGAGGACGAGGCCGGAGACCGGAGCTACCTGCTGACGCTGCATAACGATCTGGTTTATTCCGACGGTACGCGCATTACCGCCCGGGACTATGCCTTCTCCATCCTGCTGCAGATTCAGATGCGGCACATGGAAATGGGTATTGAAACGGACCGGAGAGACTATCTCCAGGGATACGCGGATTATGAGCAGAGGTCCCTGCCTGTGCAGTACACGGAATTCGTGACAGGCGCGGACGGCAAGGTCCGGGAAAAGGTCCTGATGGGACGCCCCGCGGACGGCGCTGAGCTGGCTGAGGTTTCCGAGCTGCTGAAAAACAGCCGCACCTTCACCCTGAACGCGGTCGGCGAGCTCTGCCCCGCGAGGAACGCGCAGAACGCCATTCATCTGGATGCTGACGGCGTGATCCAGGACTGGACCTATGAAGGCGGTGTACGGACCTTTGCTGACGGCAGCCACGCGACGCTGCCCGGCGTCAGCGTGATGAGCGACAATCAGCTGATGATCACGATCAATCACGAATGGCGCCCGATGATTTATGAGGTCGGTCTGCTGAACTGCTCTCCCTATCCGATACACGTCATCGCTCCCGGCGTGACGGTGAAGGACGACGGAGAAGGCGTTTACCTGGCCAACGCTGACATGGCGGCAGCCGCTCCTGTATTCAGCAAGGAGCTGCTGATGGAAACGGTTTTCAATCCGGAAACCGGCTATATGTATCATCCGAGCGTAACCTCCGGAGCCTACCGCATGGTGAGCTTTGACGGTACAACAGCGGAGTTTGAGATCAACCCCCTGTACAAGGGAGACCAGCAGGGAAGGCTGCCGAAGATTCCGTCAATCACCTATACCCTGACCGACAACGAACACGTTGTGGAGGACCTGGCCACCGGCAAGATCCAGCTGGTCAACAAGGTCACCCGGGCGGACACAGTCGCCAGGCTGCTTCAGCTGATGCAGAACGGAGAGTTTGAGCGCGACGGCGAGACCTGGAAGACGAACGAGACCTTCCAGATGAGCAACTATCCCCGGACTGGCCTGAGCTTCGTCAGCTTCCGCTGCGAGCGGCCCGGCATGGACAGCCAGGCGGTGCGTCAGGCTCTGGCCTGGTGCATGGACCGGGATGCCATCACACGGGACTATACCGGCGGCTTCGGCCTCACGGTTGACAGCTGGTACGGAATCGGCCAGTGGATGTCCAGGATCGTGGACGGCACGATGGCTTATCCGGTTGAAGAGCCGGAAGCAGGCGCCGCAAAGGCTGACCAGGATGCCTATGATGAAACGATCAAACAGTGGGAAGAGCTGAGCCTCGTTAAGCTGACAAAGTATCAGGCGGAGCCTGAACGCGCCGCGTCCATGCTGGAGGCGGAAGGCTGGAAGCTGAACGAGGAAGGCCTGCGGGAAAAGGACGGCCAGGTGCTGGATCTGCTGCTGGTGTATCCGGAAGGCAACAAGATCGCGGACTGCCTGCAGAGCTACTGGGTCGACAATCTGGAACAGATCGGCGTCAGGCTGACGCTGCAGCCTGTGGAAATGGCCGAGCTGCTGGCCCGGTATTACCGGCAGAATAATACCCCTGTGCTGGTGGACGGCACGGAACGGGAACCGGATATGTTCTACCTGGCTTCCAACTTTGAGCTGATCTTTGATCCGGCCTGGAGCTTTGTGCAGGGCGATGAGAGCATCAGCTGGGCACACACCGGATACGCAGACGAGGAGCTGTATAAGATTGCGCTGGATATGCGCCGGACGGAGCCCTCGGATCTGCTGTCCTACATGAAGAAATGGATCGCCTTCGAGGAGCGGTTCAATGAAACCCTCCCGATGATCCCGATCTACTCCAACGTTTATTTCGATTTCTACATCTCCGCTCTGCACGATTACACCGTCGACCAGGCTTCCACCTGGAGCGAGGGCATCCTGGGCGCAGAACTGTCGGACGAAGTGCTGGAAGAAGAAACCGGGACCGAAGGTGAAGCGGAAACCATTGACGACTGATCGGCGGCAGAACAGCAAAACGATGCTGCTGCCGAACACGGGATGCTTGCTTTAAGCCGGCGGATGCCGCACATGTTCCGCAGACAAACGCGGTTTGCCAGCTTACAAGACGGGCTGCTGCCCGGTGCCTTTCCTTTGTACACTCTCCCCTCCTTTCGGGGAAAGGCACCGCAGCGGTCACGTCCTTTTTTGCAACGATCTGCGGAGTATGTAACGACATCATGTAACCCAAAAGTAAGGAACAAAGAAATTTAAACCGTTTCCGGACGTTACAGGATTTTCAAAGAGACAGGAATGCATGTAATACCATAAATCACAGGAGGCAGAAGAGCATGATCAGGGTACAGATGATGAAGGGCTTCAGGGTTGACGCGGACGGAACAATCTGGGACAAGCTGGAGCTGCGCAGTCCCCACGGCGTACGGATGGTACGCTGGCTGATCGTGCATCGCGGGGAATCCGTAACCAATGAAGAACTGTCTGAATATCTGAATCAGAGCCGGAACTGCAAAAGCCAGAAGGGCTCCGTCAAAACCCTGGTCAGCCGGACAAGGGGACTGCTGAAGGAAATCCATCCGGACCTGGGCGACTGCCTGCAGACAGACAACGACGGATATAAGTGGGTCTGCGGAGAAAATGTTACAGTAGACGCGCTGGAGCTGGCGGACCTGCTGGAGAAGCTCGCGGCCAAGCCCAGCGTGGAAATGCTGGATCAGCTGCAGAAGCTGTACGAAGGGGAAATCCGGGAGAAGCCGGAATGGAACCAGCAGTATCTGTGGTATACGGCGAAGTTTGTGTCCCTGCTGAACAAGCACGGAGAATATAACAGAGCCTATCAGGTCAGCTCCAAGGCGCTGAGATTCTATCCGATGGATGAAAAACTGCGGATTCTGCAGCAGGAAGCCGAGGCGGGACGGAAGCCCTTTCAGTTCGTGAAGCCGGCGGAGGATCCGGAGACGGACGGTGTCAACCGGATTTATCAGGGGCTGATCAGCGAGGACCGGGCGTTCAACTTCAGCCTGGACGCGGTGCACAATGAAATGATGCGGAAAAAGGCAGGCCCGTGCTTCTGCGATTATGAAGCCTTCCGCCGGATGTACGTTATGATGCAGCAGCAGCCGCAGAACAATATGTTCCTGGGCATTTTTACGGTCAGCGGCCCGAACTCCGTGAGCCGGGAAGGCGCCATGGCGAGCCTGAACGCGATTCTGCGGAACAACCTGCTGAGCGGGGACGTCGTGACGCAGTTTTCCGCCAACATCACGGCGGCGCTGCTGAGCCGGCGCAACTATGACAGCGGCATGGATGTGGTCAACCGGGTGCAGAAGCTGTTCTACGCGACCTTCCCGGACCAGTACTACGGATTCTACGCCAAGGTCCGGCCGCTGATTCCGGAAACCGGCAGGGAAAAGACAAAAAAGAAGCACAGCTCCGAAGCGGCTGTCTGAAAAAAGCAGCCCGCAGGGGCTGCGCCTGAGCCCCGGAAACGGGGCTCAAGTTTTCTTCTTCCGCAGGAACGGCAGATACAGCAGAAGAATCGCCAGCCACGCAGCCAGCTGCAGGATTAGATAATACAGCAGCCATTGCCATTTGCTGTACAGCGGGATCCCGACCGGCGTCTGCATCGTGAAAAAGAAATTGGCGGTTTCGCGCTGCACCGCGGTCAGCTGGCCGGTCGCGGCATCCACGACCGGTACTGTGCAAAGGGCATTGACATAAATCGACACAAAGCCCAGCAAGGCGATGCAGCCCATGGAGCCCAGGCAGTGGCGGAATGTCAGCCGGACCTCGCCGGAGAGCGGGATAAATATTCCGAGCGCCAGCAGATAGCTGTGCCAGGTGAAATACTGAAAGGGCAGCGGATGCGTAAACGCCTGCGATATGGTGACAGGGCCTTCAAAAATGTTCGGCATCAGGAGGGCGGAAAAGGCGCCCGCCGCGCAGGCCGGATACATGAAGGCCAGCAGCATATCCCGCCGGGCGGAAGGCTTCATGAACCTGGCGCACCAGATGAGGATCAGCTGGACGGAGCAGAGATGGAACGGCAGATGCGGCAGCTTCAGGTAGGGATAATTCCCGACGCCGCCGGCCACCGGAAGCATTTCCACCATGCTGAAGATCTTGACGAGCTCTGAGCATACAGCGAGCACGCAGCCAACGCTCAGTACCTTGTTCAGCGGAATCTTTCTCCGGATCAGCGGGGCAAGCCCGATGCACGTCAGCAGCGCGCAGATCCCAAGCCAGATCAGATGATTACCTGTAAACATATTTCGATCCTCCTAAGCTCACGGCCGGTGTACAGGATATGGAAATTTGACGATGTATCCGGGTTATAAATCCAGAACCGGCAGGAAGTATCATAGCAGTGTTTTTTCACGGAGGCAAGCCTGTTCCTTTATTATTTGGCTTTTATACCTCTCAGGAAAAACGTGAAAAACTTTCAGAAACATACACAAATCCATGGAAAGACACAACAGACTCAGGAGGCTATGCATGAACGGAAAATGGAAACGGCTGACAGCGATACTGACCGCAGTCTGCATGCTCACAGGAACTATGGCTCTGGCAGGCCCGGAACCTGTCAAACCGGACCCCGTCGGTCGTCAAGAACCAGAGATCTACATTGCGAACAGGATGCCGCAGGCCTTATCACGCGCAATCAAGGACAGCCGGTTCTCCATTCAAAAAAACCAGGCAGTCATGCCGGCTACCATAGATAACATGTGGATCCACGACAGGACCAGAAAAGCCACTGCGGAAAGAGGGATTGTGGGCGGGATTGCCATATATGACAGCCGGACCGGAGCTCTTCGCGTTACTGTGCCCGAAGATCAGGCGATGCCGGGGGTTGAAGTCCGGGATCCGGACATGACGGGAGAGGCTCACGGCCAAACAGTCAGTTTACAGGATTCGTCTCAGATGCTTCCCGAGCCCGTGAATTCCGGGGTCAGCTTATCCGTCAGTTTAGCGGAAACGCTGCTTGCCGCGGGGCGGCAGGCTGTCACAAAGGCGGAAGCGATTCTGTGGCAGGCGGAGAAATCGGAAAACAAGACAAAGCTGATTGACGAGATCAACAGGGTTGTGCTTGCCGTCAATGCGCTGGATGCCGCGATGCCCCAGGAAAGCGGAACGGACGGTAAATTAATCGCTGATAAGGACGATATTGCCATGCTGGAGCAGGTCCGCGTAAGCGGCAGCGTCGGCTCCGCTGCGGATGAGCTGGAAAAGAACGGAACAGGCCAGTCGCAGGAAGAGCAGACAGTTGAAAAACTCCGGAAAGAGGCGCAGAGTCTCCTGAACCAGGCGGACGCCGCCGCAGGCTATGCTCGGGAAGCCGCGGGCAAACTGACCAATCCGTCGAACATAGCAATCCTGGAAGGCGCGATCGAACAGGCGGAGGCAATGATCAGGGAAGCCCGTGAAAAACTGGGAAACATCGAAAACCTGACGCAGGATGAACTGGCTGCCTTCGATCAGAACACCATCGCTGCCGCCATCGGCAGCCTTTATACCCTCGCAGACAGTCTGCTGAATGCTGAAAAGGCCGAGCCCGGCGAAGCGCTGCCCGCTCTGGAAATTACAGACGTAATGGGCGCCATGGGCCTGAGCCTGACGGATGTCATCACCTTCGCGGCCAATTCGGGCTTTACGCTCAACGGACTGATTTCCTTCTTCCGGAGCCGGAATATAACGGTCTCCGACCTGGCGGACCTGGTCAATACCCTGGCGTCGGAAGGCTATTCCATTCAGGATTTCATCGAGGCCGGTGTGCTGACCAATGAAGGCGCAGGCGCCTTTGTTGTGAATCTGGTGGATAAGGATTACGGTATCGCGGCTGAGTTTACCTCAGCGTCCGGAACCACCTATCAGTTCTGCGGAGCCGCGATCCTCAGCAACGGCGCGCAGATTCAGCTGGGGAATCCCATGGATCACAGCGATCCGACACAGCAGTTCGGATTTGTCACCATGGACGGCCAGGGAACACAGTGCTTCTTCAGCACCATAGGCAGCGAAAAGCTGGGCCTCTTCCCCGGGGAAATGCTTGTCAGCCGTCAGATCGTGATTGACGGCAAAGTCTACTGGTTTGACGAAACCGGCGCATACTCCCTTCTCGGGACCCTGGATGAGGTGGACCCGAACCGGACCGGCATCGGGAAGGAGTTCGCGGATGCAGATTATCCGAACGGGCTGCCCGCAGAGGCGGATCAGGATACCTTCCCGCGGGAAAACCTGGTTCATTCGTTCCGGTATACAACCCTGACGAAACCCTCCTGCACGAAAAAAGGACTGGAGCTGATCCAGTGCCGCACCTGTTCCCTGCAGATGCGGAAGGAGATTCCGCCGACCGGTCACAAGTGGCTGGAGGCTTCCTACACCTGGAGCGAGGACAAGGACGGCTGCATGCTGTGCGAGGCCCGGCAGGTCTGCGCCAACGACGCGGCCCATACGCTCAGGGAAAAGGTGAAAGCTGCTGAGACAGAAAATGTCCCCGCCTCCTGCGAGGCTCCGGGAAAGATCACCTGGCAGGCAGCCTTCACAAACGGCGCTTTCACCGCACAGAAAAAGAGCGCTGAAATACCGGCCATCGGCCACGACTACGGTGAATGGAGCGGCAACACAGCCACCTGCACCGAAGGCGGAACGGAAACCCGTACCTGCCAGCGTGAAGGCTGCGGCAAAACAGAAACGCAGGCAACAGAAGCGCTGGGCCACAACATGACCCCGCACGCGGCCGCTGCGGCGACCTGCACCATGGACGGAAACAACGAATACTGGTACTGTGACCAGTGTAAACAATACTTCGGTGACGCGGAAGGGAAGACAACGATTCCGGAAAGCAGCCGGGTGATCGGCATGCTGGGCCATGACTTCGGCGCATGGGGCGGCAACACCGCCACCTGCACCGAAGGCGGAACAGAAACCCGTATCTGCCAGCGTGAAGGCTGCAGTGCAACGGAAACGCGGCCAACGGAAGCGCTGGGGCACAACATGAATCCGCACGCGGCTGCTGCGGCAACCTGCACAACAAACGGAAACAGCGCATACTGGTATTGCGAGAGGTGTAAGCAGTACTTCAGCGACGCTGAAGGGAAGACGACGATTCCGGAAAACAGCTGGGTGATCGGCATGCTGGGCCATGACTTCGGCGCATGGGGCGGCAACACAGCCACCTGCACCGAAGGCGGAACGGAAACCCGTACCTGTCAGCGGGAAGGCTGCGCCGAAACGGAAACACGGGCAACGGAAGCGCTGGGGCACAACATGACTCCGCACGCGGCTGCTGCGGCAACCTGCACAACAAACGGAAACAGCGCATACTGGTATTGCGAGAGGTGTAAGCAGTACTTCAGCGACGCTGAAGGGAAGACGACGGTTCCGGAAAACAGCTGGGTGATCAGCAAGCTGGGCCATGACTTCGGTGCATGGAGCGGCAACACCGCGACCTGCACTGAAGGCGGAACGGAAACCCGGACGTGTCAGCGTGAAGGCTGCGGCGTAACGGAAACGCAGGCAACGGAAGCCCTGGGGCACGATCTGACCCCGTACGAGGCCGTTGCGGCGACCTGCACAAATAACGGAAACACGGCGTACTGGTACTGCGGCCGGTGCAGGAAATACTATAAAGATGCCCAGGCGGCAGAAGAATACGGCACAAATGGCTGGGTCACTTCCGCTCCGGACAATCATGACTGGCAGACTCCGGTCTGGACCTGGGAAGGTGTGGAGAAGGCCAAGGCAGTTTTCACCTGCAAACGGGACAGCAGCCATCAGACGGAAGTATCCACGACGACAATCACACTTAGCAGCCGGACCGATCCGGATATTGAGAATAATACAGCGGGAAAATCCGTCTATTCGGCAGCGGTCACGCTGAACGGACAGACGTATACGGGCACGAAGGAAGTCACCTTCCAGTTCACGCCGGATATAATATTTACGACTATATACGTGATACCGGAAGCGGGCGTTACGGTAAAGTCTGCCATTGAGAACGCAGTGGGTTACGGAGATTATCCTGCCGAATATAACGGGGATGAGGTTACCGGCACATACACCGTTCCGACCAACTCGCAGACCAGCCAGCTGACAACAGACGCGGCAGGCACCAGCTTCACGGTTTCGCTGACCTTTACACCGGATAAATCCAACGCGTTCAGGCAGATCACGAAAACGTTCACCATCGAGGTGGAAAGCGGCATGAGTCCCGGCGGCTGACAGGAAAGCATTATGTCTGAATAAAAGAAAAAGGCAAACGGTTACTTCGGAATCGTAAAAAAAATAAAACGACTAAAAAAATAACATGATGTAACGCATGCGGACCGGCACACGTTTATTCGGCTTTTATATAAAATGAGCAAAGCGGCCGGCTGACAAAACCGGGTCTCCCTGTATGCACGGTTACATGAAAACACTTTTAAACATTGGATAATTGACACTGAAAGTCGAATCCATAAAATTGATAATGGAAATATGGATAGCTGTAATCATATTTCTACCCGGTAATGTTAATAACGCTGCTCAGGCCGACAGAGCGGAATATTCGCCACCCCTGCCGGACAGGACAGATCCTGAATCACCGGAAGGCTGCGGACAGCGTTCGCATTTGAAAGGAGAGTTCCCTGGATGAATCGTACCCTGAGAAGAATGATGTCTGCATTGCTGTCAGCAAGCATGCTGCTCTCTTACTGCCCGTCCATGGCAGAAGAGCAGAAGGATACCGGCGGCTCCGCCCTCTTCGGCGTGGCTGTGGTGGACAAAAAGGATGCTGAACCGGTACTGACAGAGCAAACGATCGAAGTTTCTCTGTTTACGGACCGCAACATGACGCAGCTTGTCAGCGGCCCGGAAATCCAGACCGGAGTCCAGAAAAGAAGCAAGAAACTGATGGCTGCTCCGAAAGCCGGTCAGAATACTTCGGACGGGGAAACGACAATCTCCATCAGCGGCGAGCTGCCGGAAGGAACGGTAGCGGCCGGCTGGCCGGCATCCCCGGATATGGGGAAGGACATGGAGCTGATTAAAGCCTACGAGCTGGTTCTGATCGACACTGAAGGGCAGCAGAAGCCTCTTCAGGATGTTGACGTGCAGCTGAACATCGCAGCAGATCCGGATGCGGAAGTATACAGCGTATCCGATCAGGGCGCACGGAAGCTGTCCGCCGCGATTGACAGCAGCGTGCGGTTCCGCGCTGACGGCAGCCCGGTGTACGCGGTGGTCCGGACCATCCTGGAAAAAACACTGGTCGCGTCCGACAACAATACCTATAAGATTACAGTCGAGTACGATTCAGACTCCGGTCTGCCCAGTGAAGAGGAAGGCGCGCGTCTGGATGTTTCTGAGCTGACAGGCTCCACTCTCGAACTGTACAAGGATAAGACCGCCAAGGCCATGGGCGTGGCGGAGCTGAGCTTTGCCCGCGCGTTTGATATCAGCATTGAGGACACAGCCGGCACGAAGTATCAGCCGACGAAGGACGTATCTGTCTCTATTCAGCTGATGAACAAGCAATCCCTTACCGACGCGCAGATCGTTCACTTCGGCAAAACGACAGACGTTATCACGCCCGCAGCAGAGGCTTCAGCGGATGGCGTTGTGCTGAACTTCAAGACGGATGGATTCTCCATCTACGTTATCGGTGAAGAGGATACGGATCCTCGTGTCCATTACCGCTTCTGGTGGAGCAAAGCGGACGTGACCAATAACAGTGCCACACCTTATCGCGAAATAGCTTTGAAAAACGGTGAAACACTGTTGGCTCCTGCCGATCCTGCAGATGAGAGCCGCGGTGCATTCAAAGGTTGGAAAACGATGATCAGCGGGTCAGAGACAGACTTTACTTTCTCCAATACCCCCGTCACAGGCGCTGCGAATCAGAATGTGGATATCTATGCCACATTCGGCGGGGAGCAATACGCTACGTTCCAATCCCTGTATATCGACATGAAGCGCACGGTGTTCCATGTTGAGCCGCTGACAAAATCCGGAGATACCTATACCCTGAACCTTGCCAATGTGCCTTCTTACGGCGCGCCTGTGGGCTACAAGTTCCTGGGTTGGAGCCTGACTCAGCCCACTGACACGTTGGGATATGGTGAAAATATCCCGAAGAGTGGTGAGGGACGGTATTATAAGCCAAATGAAACTATTACAGATTTGACAGGCAGTGTTACACTCTATCCTGTGTGCAAGAAGATGTACACAGTTTCCCTGGATGGTAACGGCGGTACAATTAATAACCTTCCGGTATACAAAATCCAGGCAACAAATGATGATACCTGGGGAGAGGTGCTTGGAGTACTTGTTATAGCCCGTGGCGGCTATAGCAGGAATAACGGTTGGTTTGATGGAGCGGATGCATCAGCAAATTCGGTCACACTTTCTGGCAGCATAGTATTGTCCGAAGATAAAACATATTATTTACACTGGGATGCCACAACGACTACAGTGACCGTGAAGTACTGGAAGGAACCTGTAGATAACAGCGCAAATAGCAAAACTCCCTATGAACTGATCGACTCCGAAGTGATCGAAGTACTTACTGGTACGAAGCTTAGTCTGAGCGTAACATCCATGACAATTCCTGCGGTAGGCGGTGATATTAATTTTGCTGTGAATACAGTTCGCAACAATATCGCAACCGGAGGCTCAAAAATTAATGGTGGTACTTTTGTAGCTGATAATGATTTAAAGTATTTCCGGGATATTCAGGCTGGTACTGCTGCAAACAGTACTGGTGCGACTGGCGCCATCTCAGCCTATGACGCTGACGGGAATTACCATACTACCGCCAAAGGTGATACATCAGTGTGGCCTGTTGCTGATAATGGAAGTACGATCATTGATGTGTGGTATAACAGGAAAACGTATCAGATAAACTATACATTCAAATTGAGATCTTTAGGTACCAATGCTTATGTAGACAGTAGCGGTATTTCAAGAGTAAACACAAAACTGCCGGCAAACGGCTATTATACCATACGATTGGGTGAATCACTCTCTAACAAGTGGCCAAACGTTGATAACTATGAATTTTCTCCTATAGGGAGTCTTGGATTTAGTGTTGTCTCCTTGGGACTGAGACAGTCGGGAAATAATTATCCTGATGCCGTATCAGCGCTTTTTGATACTCCTCTTTCATTTGTGAACTCACAATTGCTGGATTGTGCTGACAATTCGGGTAAAATTGAACTATGGGGTCGTTATAACAATAACAATTTCAAGGGTGGATTGGAGACTGCTACATTAAACGAGTACTATCAGGAATCTAATGGTAACTACACGACCGAAACCAAAACATATAAGTATGGCATTGGTCAGTCTCAAAACGATGCTGAACCATATACGACACAGGTCTATAATGGATATGTACTGAATGTACAGAAAACGTTGGATGAAAATCCGAATGCATATGATGTACGGCAGAACCCAAATGGTACGATTTCAATTGAATATAAGCGTAATGGACCATACGTTGCTAATGTTTATTATGATCTTGCACCATATAGCGTAGCACTCCACCACGGGGCTACTGCACTGTCAACAGAAACTGCTTCGATTTGTTACAAGCATAACATAGATTCGAAGATGAAAACCTCCGAGCTTGCTGGCATCTATAATGATCCATATACTTCAAATATGATTCCTGCCTATCTTGAGTGGGATGGTCATTGGTACACCGACGAGGATTGCAATAGCGATTATGTAATAGAATCTGCAACTGTTATGCCTGCATCCAATATTATCCTGTATCCAAAGCTTACACCCAGAATCGTTACAGTGCATGTCGATAATGGCATTGAAATTGGAGATCAGACGATTACCGATCCTCAGTTAAACCTGTCTGGTTCAGAGATGGGCAAGAGCATACGCTATTTGGATTACCAGCATGAATACGGTACTACCGATACTCCTTATGTAGCTCACGAGCATACGATAGCTGAGTTTTTACCCACTTACTGGGTCAACCCTGTTTGGGAGAACCATGTATTCACCGGCTGGACTTATTGCGAGGGTGTAAAAGAGAACAATGAAATAGTTTGGGGTAACCCGAAACCTTTGGTTGATATCAATACACCTGTAGATAAGCATGTCAAGCTTGAAGGCCACTGGCAGGAGATGACCCGCCATTCCGTCCACTACATCGAGAATGGCAAGGAAGTCTATCTGGATCCCGAAGCCTACGTGGAAGGCAAGACGGTAGTGGTGAAGGGCACCGATACCGAAATCTACCACAAAGCCACGGAAACAGAGGAGGCTTACACCGAGGTCTTCCAGTATTGGTATATGGGCGAGGAAGACAATGATCCAGAGAAGCGCTACCATGCCGGTGATACAATCATCATGGGTACATCGGATATCACCCTAAGAGCTAAGTTTGCTCCGGGCGGCATCACAACAGGAAGCGAGAAAGCTACTTATACCTTCAAGGTGAAGAATGCCTCTGATGAATGGGAAACCTACTACGAGGAAATCGTCTACCGCGGAGAACGACTGTCCCCGCCGCCGGAGACGCCTGCTGGTAATAATTCCAGCGATGTGTTTGAGGGCTGGTATCTGGATGAGCAACTGACTCAGCGCTTCAACGGCTTTGGTGATGTGTTGAGCAGTCCCGTGAATACTACGCTATACGCCAGTTTCAACCGGCCATGGCGCGTGACCTACAGGGGATACGATGCTGATGGCGCTGGAGAGCTGATCACCGTGCAGACTTATCTCCACGACGGCTCTGAAAACCTAAACACCATGGGCGTAGGTGCGGAATATACCTATAAGAGCGGTTCGAAGACCTATGCGCTGATCGGGTGGGATACCACAAAGAGGTCTCCGGGAACTATACCTTCATCCTACTGGAGCGGTTATACCGATAAAAAGGTTACCAGTGATATGACATTGTATCCTGTACTGGAGGACGGCTTCTGGCTGACCTTCCATCAGGATGAAAATATGGTCACCATTCCTAATAAATACTATGCACGCAGCCAGAATCTGAACTTCACCTGGCCTGATCCTGACGAGGTGACGCGGAAGAACTATATTTTCACCGGCAAATGGTATACTGATTCTGCCCGAACTCAGGAATTCAACTGGAATCAAACCCTGACTGAAGATACGACGATCTACGCGGGGTGGGAACCGGATGAAACCGTGACGAACAAATACACTGTGGTCTGGTGGGTGGAGAAGGCCGATTCGAACGGCACGCTCAGTGATACATCCAACTACGTGTACTCCAACTCCGTCACCGTGGATGATATCAAGCTGGGCACCGAGATCCTCAATACGCAGAGCGTGACGACATCGCACGGGACTGCCGCTGCGAACACGGTCACTCACGCGGACCTGGTGTACGAGAATGGAACAAATAACAGCGGATTTTTCCAGGTGAACAACAGCCTGAGCGACAGCTCTACCACGGTTGTCGATGACGGCAGCGCCAAGCTAAACATCTATGTGCAGCGCAAGCGGTATATGCTGCGGTTCAATGTGAGGGTGGGTAACCAGAACCGAGGCAGAATAAGGTTCGGCAACAACGACTACGATACCAATTGGTCTGAGACCGTCTGGTACCAGATGACGCTGGCCGGAAAGTGGCCGGTGGATACCGGCGATGGGAACACAGAACCGAAGCTGACGATGCTTGGAAATTTTAAGTATAACGGCTGGGATTACACAAATGATGGTGATGCCAATACAGTCTCCAAACAGTCAACTGTTCCGGATACAGTAGAGAAGGATTGGTTAACCTACATTGGAAACAATAACACTACCATCACTTTCAATTTGCTAGGCGATGGTGTCAACACTCAAACCAGGATTCTATATCACTTCCTGAATGATACGACGAAGGACAACACTGTAGCGTCGAACTATGAAAGTCGGACATACGACAACCGCAGCTTCGACCAGACAATGCAGTCGAACGGCAATTACGGCGCGAAGGATATCCTGGGATATGATAAATATAATAGTGATGGTGTTCTCACCACGAATCCCGTGGCCGCTTCGGGCAGCACGCCGAGGACTTTTAACTTCTATTATATAAGGCAAAGCTACAAGCTCCACCTTCATGACGCTAACGGCGCAGAGGTTAGCGGTAGCCCCATCACCCTCTTGGTGGGTGAGAGCCTGGCGGGCAAGATCGATGATCCTTCTACCTATGGCATTTCCACGCCTGATGGCAAGGAATTTGCGGGTTGGTCCCGTTCGGCGGATGCCCTGGTGGACGTCTATGCCAGCGATACAACTGCCACCATGCCGCTCTACGACATCCACTACTATCTGCACTGGAAAGACACGCAGGTGATAGTGACGCTGATCAAGAGCGAGCTGGATGAGAGCGGGAACGTCGTGGAAATGGACGAAGCGGTGACTGGCAATACCGTGCCCTACGGTCCGTTGGTTTACGGTTCCAAGCTCAGTGAGTTCGGCCTTGTGAATCAGGAGTTGGAGAACTACAAGTTCATGGGCTGGCTCAACGCCGATACCAATAAACCCATCGCTTTGACCACGGAAATCAAGGATAATATCAGGGTTAAGGGTGATTACCGCGATCTGCGCTCCAAGGCGCTTTACTATGATCTGAATGGCGGTACGCTGCAGGGTGGCCAGAGTGATCCTATTGATGGAACGACCCTGGTCAGCACAGGCAAATACAAGGACAACGACCAGTACATGGTGGGAGCTTCCGTGCCCGTGAAGAACGTCGCGGCGACGAAGCTGATTTTCCCCGATGGAAAGGTTGACTTTGCCTACTGGAACACTCAGGCGAACGGCAGCGGCGACAGCTACTATCCCAACGACGCCATCGCAATTCCCAGCGGTGTGGACGTGACCCTGTATGCCATCTATACGCCTAAGATGGAGACCACGCTGGTGTACGACCTGAACTTCGATTCTCAGCCCACACCCAAGGTTTCGGTTAAGTTCTGGGATTACCGCGATCAGACAAAGCCGCAAGGTTTCCTGAAGGTCAACGATCCTTATACCGTGGGCATGATGTATCAGGGCACGACCAGCGTCACCCTGGAGGATTTGAAGTACAACGGCAAATCTGTAGAGTATATGCATCCCGGATACACCTTCCTTGGCTGGGATGAGAACAAGGACCTGAATTACGAAACCGAAACTCCGGCCTACCAGAACGGTGACACCATCCGTGTGACGCCATACAACAAGGATAACTTAACGTATACCGAGACCCATACCCTGTATGCCATCTGGAAGCCCATCGAGCTGCCCGTGACTGTGTATGAGGTGACTAAAGGCGACTACGCGCATGCTGTGGAAAAGCCCATCGTGACCGGGCAGAACGACTATATCGTAAGACCGGACGGCACCACCGGCTTTGCCGCCACGGCGGACAGCGCGGTTGCCACGAGCTACAATGCTTACACCCGTAACGCCGTGCCCACCACGGATACCTACGGCAAGGCAGTGCTGGACGGCAGTAACACAACGGTGATCAAGTGGATCCGCTTCAACGACACAACCAATATCTGGCAGTATGCCACAACCGGTGAGACCGCTCCTACCGCCGACAGCGCCTGGACGAGTTTCAGCACCGACACAAGCAATCCTGGTAAGCTCAGGCTGTACTACTATCCGCAGGAGATCAACTCCTCCGACGTTTTCTGGGTCACCAGGGATGAAGATGGAAATCTGACGCAGATTGTCGAAGAGAATTTCACAGGCTGGAGCACCACCGAGACGAAGACCACCTGGGTGACCATCACTTACAACACGGCCTGGAACAGCGCCGATACCACTGCTGGCGTGAAAGGCGCGGTCGAGCAGATCACCAAGACGGAGGACAACACCAAGTGGGATCTCAAGGGCTTCGCCATTGGCAGCAACACACTGGCCACTAACGATACCGGCCTTATTCCGACCCCGATTACCAGTCCCCTGTATCTGAAGAATACGGTGGACGGCACGCAGAACGCAAACGCTGAGGCGGACCTGGCTACGTCTGCGCCGTATGTCGGCAACTTTGCCATCTACGTGATATATGAGAAGAGTCCCAGCATCCGGTTGACCGTGACCAAGACATGGGCGGAGGCTACCGGCACAACGAACAACACGCCGGAGATTGAACTGACGATCAAAAATGCCTCAGGGACTGCACTCACCACGAATGATTTCGCGGGCATCACGCAGGAGGATACCACCAACGTTGAGATAACTTCCAACGGAATGGTCAAGCTGAAGAAGCCTGACACGAGTTGGGGCACGACGGCGACCTGGACGGTCATCCTGCCCGCCACCGCAGCCAGCGCGGCGGAGACTGTGGTGCCCGGCTATATCGCCACCTATGCGACCACTGGCGGCGCATTTACGGATGTCACCGACGGCAAGGCCTTTGGTGTCACTAACACGCGTGCTATTTGCAAGATCGTGACAGATGACGGATTCTTCAAGGCATATCCCTCTCTGGAGGCGGCAATCGCGGACGTAAATGACAACACCAGTGACAACCCGCTGAACAGTAAGGATGGCATTCAGATTCAGATGCTGGTGTCCACGACAGAGCTCAGCAGCGGCGTAACACTGAATGAGAACAAGACCGTGACCATTACCACGGCGAATCCCAATGCGGGTGACGGCTATCCCTACAACAACGGCACTGCCGGAACCGCAACGATCAAGCGCGGGACAGGCGCCACCGGTGATCTTATCACCAACAACGGCACCATGACCCTGACCAATGTGACGCTCGATGGCAATAATGCTGAAGCTGCCGGCGCACTGGTGAATTCCAGCGGCACGCTGAACATCAGTGAAGGAACGACCTTGACGAACGCTGTGAGCAGCAGCGGACCGGCTGCTGTGAATGTATCCGGCGGAACAATGAACATGACTGCCGGCAGCATTACCGGCAACAAGTCTGATGGCGGTGCGGTAAGCGCAGCTTCCGGAGCAGCGATCAATTTCAGCGGCACTCTCAGCGTGACCGGGAATACCGGAAAAACGGACAATACGAAGCAGCGCAATGTATACGTTGACCGCAATGACGCTATCAATGTAAGCGGACCGATCACAGGCGGCACCATCGGCGTGTACGGCGAGGACGACTTTAAGGACATCGGTGAACAGTTCGCCACCTTTGACACGACGGCTGTGACCGGAGACGCAATCGGAACGAGCCTGGAACGCTTTGTGAATGACCGTGAGACCATTCCCGGAACCACCACATATCTGACAGGCGCGTACGGCGGCCCCGGCGTGGCGGTCTGGGGACTGATCCCGATTACAGTGGAAAAGACCTGGGTGGAAAATCCCACAACCGCTATCAAGGAAAGCGGCAGCATCGTGCTGACTGTGCTGAAGAGTGATGGTACGACAGGCGCGGCGCTGATTCAGGCATCGCAGACGGATTCGAATGTGACTGTAGACAGTACTGATACCAGCAAGGTGACACTGAGCAAGCCTACAGGCGCCACGACCAACACCTGGACCTGGACGCTGATGGTTCCCGCGGACGCGGCCAACGTAACAGAAACCTGCGAAGGCTATATCCAGAACATCAAACCGAACTTCAGTTCTGCTGCTGTAACCATTGACGAAACCTCAGTACCGGCACATACGATTATCATTAACAACAAACGTGCCGTGGCCAAGATTACCGTGCAGGGCAGCGACGGAAGGGAATTCTATGATGTCTACGGTACGTTGGAGGAAGCTTTTGCGGCAGTGACATCACAGGGACTTAACGACGCGGAAGGCATTCAGATCGAAATGCTGGTACCTGAAACTGCGCTGAATCAGAACGTAAGCGTACGTGCTGACAAAACCGTCACCCTGACAACCAGCGATAATGATCTCGGCGGATACACGTATTCCGGAAGCGGAAACGCGAAGATCAAACGCGGTTCCGTAGCAGACACCGCTTCCATGATCACCAATGGCGGCACGCTGACGCTGACGAATATCACGCTGGACGGTGATAAGGATAATCATCCGGATGTAAGCGCCGGCGGTGGTATCATCAACAACAGCGGGACACTGACTGTAGACACCGGCGCGACATTACAGAACTCTTCAACCAGCGGCAGCGGCGGAGCGATTCTTTCCAACGCCGGCTCAGTGACTGTCTCCGGCGGCACGATCACCGGGAATAGAAGCAGCGGCACGCTTGGCGGAGGAGCAATCTATGTGGCAAGCGGCAGCTTAACAATCACCGACGGAACGATCAGCAATAACAGCGCGACCGGAACGAATGGTAAGGGCGGCGCGATCTATTCCGCGAGCGAAAACATAACTGTCTCCGGCGGCTCAATTACCGGCAACACGGCTGGTGACGGAAGTGCTATTTTCTCGAATGGCGGTATCGTAGAACTTACAGGAGGATTGATTACCGGGAATATTCCCGGCGAAAGCGGTGCGGCGGTCAGCGGCATGACCACCCTGAACGTGAGCGGAAATCCCACGATCCACGACAACAAGGTTGGAGACTCGCAGCATAACATTAAGATTGTCAATGCCTCCACCATTCATGTGACCGACACACTGACAGGCGGTGAGATCGGCGTGTATGCTGATACTGACCGCAGCCTGTCCGGCAAAGTGTTTGCAGTTGATGATGTAACAGGAGGAAGCTCAGCAGAAAGTCTGGCGCATTTCACCAACGACCGGGTGAACAATCCTCAAACAGGATCGCCGCTGACCGGCATGCCCGGACCGAGCGTGGGCAGCGTGATGTGGGAAACCGCGGTATTGACGGTCGAAAAGACCGTAAGCGGCGCGATGGGCGATACAACCAGAGACTTCACATTTACGCTGACGGCTCCGACATCCCCGGCAGACTATTCAGGCGACACCTTCAAGACTGTGAAGAATACGACAGAGGGCACTTTGACAACCGATGCGCGTACATTCACGCTGAAGCATGATGAGAGCATTGATCTCTACCTGCCCTACAATGCTGAATTCTCCATCACAGAAGCTGAAGTGGCAGGATATAAGACCTGGATGGTGACCGATTCGGAACTGGCTACTGCAGGGAAGACACCTGACACGATCGAGGAGACGGCTGAGAGTACAGACAGAACCAAGGCTGTCACGCTGACCGGCGAAGAAACGCTGAACGTTCGTAACCGGCTCGACTCCGTCAGCCCCACCGGCGTGAACCTGACCTATGCGCCGTATCTGCTGATGATGCTCTTCGGTGGTCTGCTGCTGGCTCTCCGCAGAAGAAAACGGTACAACAAGTAAGAACCAATCCCCTACGGGCCCGGATCCTGGCAACAGGAGACGGGCCCGCTTTTTATTCAGTGAATATGTCCGGCAGATAGTTATGCCTCATCCGAAAGCGACGACGGTATACAGTCCGACGTTCCGGAGCACTAGCTTTGTGAGTCCGCCTTCCGTACAAATCTCATACGACGGAACCGGATCGCTTCCGGGTACCAGGATCTCCGGTGTATTCCCGGCGACGTCCCGGAGCGTCAGTTCCAGCTCCTCGATCGGCTCTACGCGATCGAAAGCCTCGTGCGCCAGGTACGGCAGACTGATGCTTCCGCCGCCCAGACCGGCCCAGACCAGCACTGTTCCGTGATACTTTTCAAGATCTTCCAGCATCTGCAGGCTGCGAAGCGACAGGCTGGGATGATAATAAGGGATGTGTTACATATCGGAACAGCAGCAGGACGCAGTTTACATGGCGCAACCGCATGAAACCTTTGGGCCGAGAGGCCTTCAGGAAGCCCTTCCTGTTATATAAAAGGACTTGGCGAAACGAGGCGCAGATCAGCTGTCTGTGGTTGAAATGGTTACATACAAATCAAGGATTGCGTTTTTTGTTGACACTCTTCCGGAGGTAAATAAAATAAGGATGAAGGAATGTATTGTATTTTGAATACATCCACGGAAACTGTATGAACCGCCATTTTCCGGAATGAAATGTTTCCCGGAGCAATGCCGGAATGAGTAACACCGGCTTCCCGGGAGAAGACAGGCATACAGTCAGTAAAAAACCAGACGCAGGGTCCGAACCCTGAACAGCGGGGGAAGGGCCTTTTTCGGAAACATATGAGAATACGCGGACTTTTAAAAAGGTGGTCATTGATGAAAAAAAACCTGGCAAAGCTGCTGGTACTGAGCATGCTGATTTCTTCCGTTTCGGTATACGGAGAAGGCATGCCCGGCACAGCGGAACCGGCAGCCCCGCTGAGCGAGACAACGGATCAGCAGAGCGAGAATACTGAACCGCTGAGCAACAGCGCAGAACCGCAAGGTGAAAGTGTTGAAGGCGGTACGGCGGAAAAGACGGAGGGTGAGCCGGCAGTTTTCGGTATTGTCTACGTAAAGGACAATGAAAAAGAAACGCCTGTCCCGGTGACCCGTCAGACGCTGACGGTGGAGCTGTATGCCGATGAGACGGAAGCAGCCGGAACCGCGGGTGAAACGCATCAGATAAAGGCGGCGAAAAGCCCTAAGAAGGCACAGGCGGCTAAAACGGGAGACCAGGAGAAAGACGCTGTCGCGGCGGAGATCACCGTGACGGGAGATCTGCCGGAGGGCGCGCGGGCCGCGGGCTGGCCGGCTGCCTTTAAGCCGGAAGCGGACCACGAGCTGATCGGCGCGTATGCCCTGACGGTGCTGGACGCGGAAGGCGGGAAGGTCGACCTGACAGGCCTGTCCGTGCAGATGCGCTTTCCGGACCTTGAAGTCGGGGAGAAGGAAGAAATCAATGTATACGCCGCAGACGGCGGGAGAAAGGAAGCGCTGGACGGGAGCCTGACGGAGGACACGGTCAGCTTCACCGCGGACGGCAGCCCCGTATACGCCGTGACACGGCATTCACTGGAGAAGATCATCGAGGCCGGAGACGGAAATACCTATAAAATTACTGTTACCTATGATGACAACGCCGGACTGCCGCCGGATGCGGAGCTGGAGGTTGCCGTCAAGGAGAATCCTGAAGCCTACCTGGAGGTTTCTCAGAATGCCCTGAATGCTGAAGATATCAGTGTAATTAAAGCTTTTGATATTTCCATAAAAGACGGGGAGGGCACACATTGGGAGCCAACAGAAGACGTGCTGGTGACGATTGAACTGCTGGACACGCCTTCCCTGACCACCCCGCGCATTGTCCACATTCCGGACGGAGAAGGGACTGAGCCTGAACCGATCATCCCGGAGGTTAATAACGACGTTCTCAGCTTCCGGACCGAAAGCTTTTCGGTATATGTGGTTGTGGAAGCGCCGGAACCCGTATCCTTCGGAGATACGGCTGTCTCAACAGCAGAGCTGACAGGCGCACACGGCCAATACGGATTCTATCTGTCGGTGACTCAGGGACAGGCTTACGACAATTATTTCACCGCGACTGTTAACGGAAACGGCGCGCTCACAGAAACGACAGATATAAACGCCGCAGCGACCTGGTACTTTGAAAAGGCCGGGGAGTCCGCCAATGAGTTCTATATCTACACATTGGTGAACAATGAGAAAAAGTACATTCAGCAAAAGTCTGCCGGCAGTGCGGAAATAAAGCTCTCGGATTCCGGAACTGTGTTTGCTGCTTCCGTAGCAGTTTCGGGACTGTTTTATATCAAACACGCGGGAGAAGACATGTGGCTGCAGCATTCAGGAAGCGGCAAAGGCATCCGACTCTACAAAAGCAAGGATAACACCGGCAATTCCCGAATAAAGTTTACCTTTATCAAGCCCCAGGAATCTTCTGAAGACCCCTACGGCTTCGACGGCAAGGCATACGGTATCATGAACTATACCGGTACCACCTCCGCTTATGCCATGATGGCGGAGATGGCCAAGAATAACAAGGGACTGAAGCGTCAGTCCATGCTGATCCGCTCCGACCCGATGGATCCAAACCGAACGCTTTATGTCGCCAAGAACAGCAGTATGCCCCTGTGGGAGATTCACCATGTCAGCGATGATGCCTATACACTGACATACAACGGTCAGTATCTGCGCATGGACGGAACCGCAGTTACGCTGACAGAAACCGCAGACGCATACTGCAAGCTGCGCATTGTACCGGGAACGGGAAACAGAGCAGGGAAGATACAGATCATCGGAGTTAGCGCGAACAAAGCCCTGCAGATGGGAGATAACAACAACGGCTTCGCACCCGCGGGTGTCAGCAACAATAACAATCAGTGGCATAATTTTGCCGCACTTTCGGTTTACGATGAATCCGACTTCATCGAGTATACCGCGTACAAGGTCGGCGCGTCGGATACCGTGAATGTGGCCAACGGCAATCAGGTGGTGCTGTATATCCGGCTGTGGAATGAGGACAAATATGTTTTCTACGCGATCGATCATAACGGCAACCTGATTCCCTGCTATGAATCCGGCGATACAATTGTGTGGATCGGCGCGCAGATCAACACAGTGCTCTGGAACTTCACAGAATACTACCGGCCGGGGACGAACGTGTCAAATGATTATTATGACTTTCAGAACAGCTATTCCGGACTGTATCTGGCACCGCAGATTGAAAACGGAGAGAATATATTTTCAGGTACGCCGTTCGGCGTGAATCTGACCGGCAGAAGCTACGGGGAGTATTATACCCCGATCCTGGCCTGGGATGACGCGCACTACGATTACGCCGGACTGAAGGCGGAAAACGGCAAGCTCGTTACCTGCCCGGAATCTGAAACGACAACCTTCTATTTTGCCGTCATGAAGCGGACAGAGCACGAACTACAGCCGGTGGCGACGGTGGATCATTCCGAACTGGGCCTGACCATGAAAATGGTGGACTGCGTCAACAGAGCCGCTCAGAACAGCGTGCTTGGCAGTTCGGAAGATCACGGAAATGAAGCCAGAACGACACCCAATCTGCTGAGCAAGCACATTGAGGAAGGCGCCAAATATCCCATAACCATGGGCGGAAATTCTCTGGGAAATCTCTATGCACAGGCAATGACGGTCAACCATCTGTTTATCCAGAGTATCTATGAGGGAAGCGGATACTACCAGTTTGACAGCTCCCAGAACTTTGCACAGCTGAACAAATCAACAGGGGACTTTTCGGTATACCAGGAGCTCGGCGCGGTAAACGGGAGCGGCACAACCCGCAAGCACGGGCAGTTTATGCCGTACAATACGCTGAGAACCGATCAGGCTCATCCTACAAATCCCAGCAATCTGTATGATATCTACGGCAATGAGCTTCCCGAAAGCGATCCGCGCAAATATGAGACACTCTATGGTTTCAATGAACCTGAAAACCATAATTTCGCCATGGAAATCGAAGGGCATTTCCTGATGCCGCCCAGCGGACACGATGCCTGGGGCCACGATATTATCTTCGATTTCGTCGGAGACGACGATTTCTGGCTGTATGTGGACGGGGAACTGGTGCTGGATCTGGGCGGCATTCACAAGGCGGTCGGCGGATCGGTCAACTACAGCACCGGCGCGGTTAACGTAAACGGGACGCCCACCACCCTTTATAATCTGTTCAAGGCCAACTTTAAGGAGCGTAAGAATATCACAGATGACAACGATCCGGAGCTTCAGGCATTTCTGAACAGCTATTTCCAGGATAAGACGGTCAACGGTACAACACACAAGGTATTTACAGACTATTCCACCCATACGGTACGCATCTTCTACATGGAGCGCGGTGAAGGCGCATCCAACCTGCGCATGCGCTTCAACCTGGCGGCCATCACACCCGGACAGGTGCTGCTGAGCAAGGAGATCACCGGGACAGATAAAAATGATTATGCCGGAGCGAAGTTCCCGTTCCAGATCTGGTACAGGGAGGAAGAAGAAACGGATTTTACTCTCCTGACGCAGCAGATCATGGATACAGGCCGCTGGCAGGTGGTATACCGGAACACATCGCGGGATGTGGAACATCAGGAAGAAGCTGAAATTGACGGAATTCAATACCGCAATGTCTTCTACCTGATGCCGGGACAGACGGCAACGATCAAGCTTCCGGGTAACACACTGCATTACTACATCAAAGAATGCGGGGTGGACACATCAATCTATAACCATGTCTACGCCAACGCGGACGAACTGACGGGCACAGCGACAGGCAGAGAGAACAGAAAGGATTTCCAGACAACGGAAGCCTCTGTCATGAAGCGGGCCAGCATCGTGTTCAGAAATGAAGTGGATCCGGAGGCTTTACGCACCCTGACGGTAAAGATCAGGCTGTTTGATGAAAACGATCAGGAACTAACACAGAGATCACCCGGGTTCACACTGCGCCTGTACCTGGGAGACGCACTGGATTATTACAAGAACGGTGACTACCTTGTCAGAAACCCGGCCGGTGAATACTGTTATTACGATTCTGCTGCCCAGGCATTTACTTCCACAGGCAAGCGCAACTACAGCGAACTTACGGCAGCGGAATTGCAGACGACCACATTCAAAACATCCCCCAGCGGTGCAGTTTCCAAGATTCCGGCGGGGTACAGTGTTGAAGTACGCGGCTTGCTGGCAGACACAAAGTTCAAAGTTACAGCTGAAGATTATGACAACCCGGTTGGATACGGCAAGAGAACCTGGACGGAAGGGGCAATCACGTATACCGGCTACAAGAGAGTTATAGGCAGCTTTATCACAGAAGGGGAAGAGAACTCCGGGCTCATCCGTGACCGCGATCATCCGCAGATTGAGGTGCACTTCCAGCATGGCTGGGGAATCCGGGCGGAGAAGGAATGGTCCGATAAGGACTTTATGCTGTCCCATGACGATGTTTTCTTCGCAGTCTATGTGAACGACAGCTTCCTTCCGGGATCGGTGCACAGAGTCGACGCCTATAACTACACGACATATTTCTTCCCGAAGCTGGAAGAAGGGACATCGTTTGAAGATTATACAGTGCGGGAGGCGGAGGTAACTGATCTGGTGATTGCCTCCGACGGCACTGTTATCGGGTACAGCGGCATTACAAAAAAGAACACCGGGGAAACAATCAGTCTGGGAGGCGTGGATTCCAGCCAGAATCCTGTGACAGACTTAACCTATATCGTCTCCTATACTCCCGGTGAAAGTCAGGACGGCGCCCGGACACGCACGAACATCGTGACAAACACCCGTGTTGGCGGCCTGAAGATTCAGGCTGAAGCACAGGGGAGTCCGCTTTCTGGCGCCGTGTTTATACTCAAAAAGGACGAGGATACAGTCGGCAGCTATACGTCCGATGGAGCCGGACTGGTGACGGACGCGTACCTGGAGGACGGCAGCTATACGCTGACGCAAACCAGAGCGCCGCAGGGATACCGCGGCATGCAGGAGCCGATCAGCATTACAGTAAGCGGGGGAAGCTTTACTATCTCGGGCGGAGAGAGCGATGCGTACACCTATTATTCTGAAACCGGCATGCTGACGATCCATAATAAGCTATTTACCCTTCGCGCGGTGAAGACAGACAGCAGCGATACGACAATAACACTGGAAGGCGCGCATTTTGCCCTCTACCGTGAGGTGAAGGGCGCTGACGGAAGTATGCGGATGGATTATTATCCCCTGAGCGGATACGAGGACATTGTATCCGGAGAGCAGGGTGTGATCGCGGAAATTAATGAAAGCCTTGCTCCCGGGGGATATTATCTGACGGAGACCCAGACAGTAGCGGAATACCAGCAGGCGGAGGAACCGGTGCTGTTCCATATCAGCGATACCGGCGCTGTGTCAGCGGAGCAGGGGAGCGGATACATTGGCCGGGTTGAAACAGCGGAGATCGGCGGCGTTCTTCAATACACACTGCTGGTGCCAAATACAAAAGAGGCCATGAAGACGCTGACCGTCATCAAAGCCGTGGGTGGAGCCATGGGGGATACCACGAAGGATTTCACCTTTACGCTGGCAGGAATGGATGAGGACACGCAGATTTCCTGGACAAAACAGGAAAAGGCAGCTGAGAACGGAGCTTATGCCGACCTGGCTGCAGGAGCATCCGGCACGGAAACGGCTGACGGGAACGGCCGGATCAGCTTTACGCTGAAGCACTGGCAGAAGATAAAACTGACGGTACCGGCAGGGATCGAACTGACCCTGACGGAGGAACATGGGAATTACACGCAGACAATCAGCGGGCTGGAGGCGGCAACCACAACGGATGTTGCAGATGTGACGGACGGTAAAAAGTTCACGCTCGCCGGCGATGATGAGGTGAACTTCACGAACGAGCTGGCTGCCGTGAGCCCGACCGGCGTAACGTTCCGGTTCGCTCCGTACCTGATGATGCTTCTCGCGGGTTGCCTGTTGCTTGCAATACTGAGATATTTCCGATACAAACGTGAAGAATATAACAGTTATCATTGATTCATTCGGGAAGAAACAGCGCTTGACATGTTTATCAAGTTGCACTACAATCGTAGTGCAAGGAGGCGGCTGAGGATGGCAAAACAGGCTGTGTATCAAGTGCGTATGGATGAAGAAATTAAGAACCAGGTCGAGGAGCTATACCGTAATCTTGGAACATCATTTGCGGAAGCTGTGCGTATTTTTGCTGTTCAGAGCATTCGTGAGCAGGGAATGCCCTTCACGCCATCGGATGCACGAGGAAAGTCATATGGAGCACTATCAGCTTATGCGAATCCAAAGCTGATTCAGCAGGAAGAAAACGCGTTTGAGAAAGCGATGGTAAGAAAGCATGCCGATACTTGACGCGAATGTTATTCTGCGCTATCTGCTGAGGGATATACCTGATATGGCAGAAACAGCAAAGGAAACCATTATGAGCGGGGCATCCACAACTGTCGAAGTGCTTGCAGAGGTTGTATATGTGCTTTCAAGTGTCTATAAAGTGAACAGAGAAACAATTGCAACAACCCTGGAAGCATTTTTACCGGAAATTGATGTGCCCCACAGGGCGGCCCTCCGATATGCCTTTCAATTGTACAGCAAGAGAAAAATCGACTTTGTTGATTGCGTACTTGCCGGTTACCATTTCGCTGAAGGACAGGATATAATGACTTTTGACATAAAACTTCAGAAAGTACTTTCGAAGGACATGGCAGATACGTAAAAGACTTTCACTATGGTCTTCCGGTTTGACTCCGGAAGACCTTTTTGTTTGATCTGCAGATGCATGGTATATGCTGTGAGCAGCTGTGGGTACGGCAACGGAAATAAACAGCGGCATCGACAGCTACCACGACGATCACTCAACGGTATATCCATACAGGGAATCAAAATCATCACGATCGGGTGCTATTATACAGGAAGAGTCGCCGCTTTCCTCAAGATATAAAGGCAGTGCTCTCAAAACTGATACTTTATCGTGAAAGAAGAGTTCTTATCGCTAAAGAGGAAATACAGCTTACAGTGAACAACCAACATATCTGTGTGTAATCGCAGATCATCCCGATACGGCTATGTGAGATCCGGGATCTGATTATTTCAGTTACATCGCTTAAATCAAAGTCCTGTTCTCCGGCAGGATACACCAGCTAAGTGCGGCATTTGCTGTAACTGTCAGGTAAGGTCAGTGCAATATGTCAGAATGCTGGAAACATAGTTACAAACATATCTGTTAACAAAACTGTTAATTCGGAATGTAACACAGAGTAACCATCCTGGAGAGCATAAGGCAAATCAGGGAAAACGTTTTTTATTCAATGATATCACAAGTTATTTACAGCTCTTTTTTCTTTCTGTTCTTTTTTCCAAAGCCAACAAAAAACAGTCGGCGGTTACATGCGGATGCATACAATCAGCCAGCTGTTGACACCTCTCTGTTGCGGGATAAAATCAAGTATGGAAATGTGTCTGCAAAGCGCATTTCTGCCGATTGCGAATAATCAGTCCCGCTGACAATCAAAAAGGGATGTTTCGATGAATCGGTTCGTTTCGTCTGCCTGTGAGAAACAGGGACGGAACGGATGATGTTTTTTTGTGTGAAAGGAGCGGTTCCCCAGATGAAAGGTACCATGAAAAGAATCCTGTCTGTAATGCTGACTGTCAGCGTGATCCTCTCCTCTTTCCCTGTTTTGGCAGAAGAGGAGCAGGCTGCAGTGAATAATGTCAATGAGGCGGCAGAGCTGCAGGCTGAAGGAACAGATCAGGGCAGCGCACAGCCCGGTGAAAAGACAGGAGGAACTGAGGAGCCGAAGGATCACGGCAGTGCCGCACTTTTCGGCGTGGCTGTCGTGGATACGATTGAAGGCGCAGAAGAGCCTGAGCTGACGGAGCAGACGATCAATGTACTACTGTATACGGACCGCAGCATGACGCAGCTCATCAACGGTCAGGCCGCCCCGCAGAGGAACCTGCTGAAGAGTGCGAAGAACACGCTGGCCGCACCGCAGACGGCAGGAGCAAAGGATGCCGACGGGGAAACGTCGATTTCCATCAGCGGTGAACTGCCGGAAGGCGCATACGCAGTAGGCTGGCCCGTGGACATCGGCGATGAGATCACGGAAGAGACAGACGGCGGACTTGTCCGCAAGGCAGAAGTCCTTGGCGCCTACCAGCTGGAGCTTTACAATGCTGACGGCACGAAGATCGAAAGCACAGAGACTCCGGTGACGGTGAATCTGAAGCTGGCATCCAGGGCATCAAAGGGGAATCAGCAGGAAACGGACAAAGTGGAGGTTGTCCCCCTGTCCGGCGACGGCAGCGTGAATACAAAGTCCCCGATGAAGACCCAGAGCAGCGGAAGCACCCTGACTTATACCACAAAGGTTCTGTCCGGCGTTGCCCTTCTGCTTCAGTGGTACCATGTCTCCAACCATATGGCAATTCATTTCACAGCGGCTGACGGACTGGGCCTTGCAGACTGGCTTGACGCTGGGGCGCTTATCGAATTGCAGCGGATGTGGTATACGAGCGCAATCTGTCCGGAAGGGCAGAGCGCACTGGAAGCCCTGGCAATGCAGAACCGCGATCAGCGTATTGTGGCGCATATCCTGATTACGGATCTGCCGGAGGAAGGCAGCTACAGCCTTTACAGCATTATTGACGAGCAGGGGAATCTGTCTGAAGAAGCGATTCAGGAAGATGTGAAAACCGGCGATGTGATCGACGTTCCGTGCGACAGCGATGTATACGGTTTCGCGCTGGTCGGGAAAGCATTGGATTCCACCGTCCTGAGCGTTGAGGACACGAACGGAACCTACCGGGTTACCGTTCAATATGACAGCATGACCGGCATTCCCATGAAGGGAACAAAGCTGGTGGTTGAAGAGATCGACCGCGAAAGTGAAACCTACGATACTTACTATACCAGCGCCAGCGAAGCCCTGAATGGTATGGAGGAAGGACGGCTGTTCGAGATCCATATTGAGGATGAGGAAACGGGTAAGATCTGTCAGCCGGCGGAAGGCACGCTCGTGGATGTTCTGATTGAGCTGCTGAACAACAACTACCGCGCGGGCACTGAAGCGCATGTGGTTCACCTGGGAGATACCGCTGAAGTATTGGATGTGGATGTCACCCGCAGCGGTGATGACTATGCCTATGCTTTCCGGACAGGGAGCTTCTCGCCGTTTATGGTGAGTTATACGGTGGATTTCTATTATAACGGATATAGGTATTCGATTAACGGAGAAAGCAGCATTTTAGTGTCAACTCTATTTGATCGGCTTCACATTAACGTTGCGCCTGAAGATGTGTCGGATATTTCTTTTAGCGATAATAGGTTAATGGGAATCACAAAAGAGGGAGCCGATTGGAGGCTGACGAGTCTCAGTGCATTTGATACCAAAGAAAGCCTGATTATCCATTTGGCAGACAGGCAGGATATCACAATAAAAGTGACAGATGATCAGCTTGTTGATGTTTATTTTCGTGACGAATGGGGCAATGAAGTAGCAGCTCAGATTGCATCAGGACATATTCAGACAGTTGTCTCACAAATCCTGAATGGTGCATATAGTCAGGCATATTATAGAGCCTTCGAAAGACCGACGTCAGATCATAGTTCCACGGGAACAAGAATATATTGGGCATGGAATAATAGTGGTGTGGTGACGGTCAATACTACAGATTATTATCCGACACCACGGGATGGGAACACAAGGAATAAAACACCCGATACTGATATCGTGATCGTTTTACATAACAATTATACATATAATGAACAGGCGGGTATCTTCAGCAAAGTTGAAACTTATTCTGTGGATAGTACGTTATCAACAGACGATCTTCTTGTTATGTTCCCGGAAGCATTCGCGATGGATGAGCCGATTGTTTGGCCAAGCGATGCTGAAAAGGCTGCTCTTGATGCTAACAATATCCCTGGCGCTCAGAACGAGAACACATCGTCCGATGTCATGCTATGGAAAAACACGAGCTATGATGAAGTAAATGATTCTTTGAAAATCAGTCTCAGCTTTTTTCAGCGCCAAACTGCCTCGATAGAGTTTTTGATTCTAATGGATGTAACTGGCACAATGGATACGTGGCTATACGGCCCTGTGGTAGTTGATCCCAATAATGAGAAAGGCATGATTCGTCCTCGGGCCAGACAGTATCACTGGGCCAGAGGTGCAGCTTTGAAAGCAACTCAAACGCTTTTGAACGCGCGGAGCATGGGGTACGATATTCGTGTCAGCCTCTATTCCATGAGTGGCGGCACAAGAAAAATTGGTACCTTTACGGATTTCGATTCTGCCCTTGCTGATGTTAATGCTGATACAAACGTAGGAGGGGGAACCAACCATAGAATTGCAATAACGACGCTTACTCAAGGGGCGGAGGCTGCGACGGCTGCGGGTTATACTCCCTTTGTGATCTACCTTTCAGACTTTCACTCCACATTTGACTCTGTGACAGATAATGAGCTCGATGCGTTGAACGATGCAGCAGAAGTCTATGGCATTCTCATGTTTGATACGTGGACCACAGCACGCCAGACAAGAATGAATAGGCTGTCTCAAGGAGGTCACGTATATCATGACACAAATTCCGATAATCCTACGACCTTATTTACTCCGTTCCCGTTAATTATAGATGATGCGATTGGTTATGTAGATAGGGATAAAAAGATTTCTGACGAATTGTACGGATCGCTTGTTACTATGGCAGGTATTGGCTTTAGCAGCAACGATGTTTCGGATACTTCTGATTCAGTGACTTTGTCATCAGGCACACTGAATTGGCAACTTGCTAATGGCAATAGCAGATTGCGCTCGGCGCGGGTATATACTAAAGAAATAACGATTCCTTTGGTGGCAAGTGGATGGGGTAACAGCGTTTATTCTGGTTCTATGCCAACTAACGGAAAGTGCTCTGTCGCTGATGGCGATGGGACGGAGATCAATTCAATTTCCGCTGCAAACTCTCCTCTTCTGAAAAAGCCGCTGACTCTTCTGAAAAAGACGTCGGATACGAACGGTATTGTTATCAGCAGCGCAAAGTTTACGCTTGCACGAGGAAGCAATACGTGGACGGATCTCACATCTGATGTGAACGGTGCTGTGAGCATTCCCTGGGCAGCAGAGGATTCCGCGACCGCCGCTGCGTTCAAAGCGGGAGATGTGTATACCCTGACAGAAGATTCGACGAGTGACGGGACTGTCAGACCAGGTGGCAGTTGGACGCTGACTGTGAACGAAGACTACTCGATCACAGCAACAACGACCGCATCTCCCACAAACACAAACCGTACAAAAGGCCTTGAAGCTAAGGACGGTAAGCTTGAGGTGTATAATGATACCGAACCTGCAGTGATATATAATGCTAACGGAGGTATGTTTGCTGGTTCTGCTACGACACAAACTGATACAATAGACTTTGCGAATACCGAAATATCTACCACGTATACAGTGGCCGACAGTATAGTGCCTACAAGAGATGGCGGTTGGATGTTTACGGGCTGGAATACAGAGACGGATGGTTCTGGAACCGCTTATGCGGCGGGAGACATAATTGAAAATATTTATCGCGGCAGCAGCGATACCTTTATCACTTTGTATGCTCAGTGGCAGGAAATTATTGATTTGACTGTCACCAAAAATTGGGTTGAATATGGAGAAGTAACGAATCCCAATGAATCCATTACTCTGACATTCAAGGACTCTGACGGTCTAGCATTAACGGTGGATACAGCGGCGAATGCCGGACATGCGGGCGTTACAGTAAACGCAGACGGCACGGTTACACTTAGCAAGATAAGCGAGGATGACGGTGAGGGTAATACTATCCAGGTATGGCCTGTCAGCTGGACGGTTACAGTGCCGGACAACGCTGCCAGCATCGAGGAAACCGATGTGCCGGGATATATCCGCAGCGAAGGTGCCTTTACCGATGCTGCAGGCGGCAAGACTGTGACCATTACCAACACCCGGGCCGTGTGTAAAGTTATGGATAACGGCACTTTTGTTAAGGCTTATTCAACGCTGGAAGCTGCTTTTGATGATATCAATAAGAATAAAGTAAACGGTGACAGGATCGAGATGCTGGTGCCGGAATACAAACTAACCAATTGTATTCTTATGAATAAAAATAAAGCTATCACCCTGACTACTGCGGATCCATCAGCGACAGATGGTTATCCATATACAGGTACCGGGAAGGCGACAATCATCCGCGCCTGGAATGGGAGCAATGAGAGAGCTAAATCTATGTTCCACCTAACCCATAAGGAAGCCAGCTTTACAACGTTAAATATTATCCTGAACGGTAAAGAGGGAGATACGCAGCACACAGGACGGGCGATATATGCATACAGTGGCTCTCTTACGATTGGGAATGGCACTGAAATCCGGAACTTCTCAACAGAAGGAGACGGAGGTGCTATTAACTTCTTTGACTTTGATCAGACGGGGACGATGACTGTATCAAACAGCATATTTTCAAACTGCAGTGCAGGTAATTCCAATGGCGGCGGAGTGTACTATAAAGGTAAAGAGAAATTAACAATAAGCAATACCTCTTTCACAGGATGCGCAGCAGCCAACGGAGGAGCATTGTGTTCCAGAGCGGGAAGCATAGATATTGAAATCAACAACAGCACATTCAGTCAGTGCAGAGCTGCGGCAAAAGGCGGCACCATACAAGTACTGGATCCTATTAATTCCGGGACTGGAGCCGGCAGCGGGACAATGATCATGACTGGATGTACAATTGAAGATGGCTCTGCAGAGTCCGGAAGTGCTATATATCTTGGTGGGACCAGTGCCCAGATCTATATGAACGGCGGTAACATAACCGGAAACAGAAGTACTGGCATCGAAGGCGGTGCAATTGAGGTAACAGATGTTAGAGAAAGACTTTTTATTGCCGGTAGTATACAGATTACCGGAAATACAAACCGTGTAAATGAAGAGAGTAATATCTACCTGAACCAGCCGAGTGCCAGGATCATCCAAGCAGGTTATTCGCAGGGAGGAACTGCATTTGCTTTAAGTGATGGAGCTGAGATCGGTGTATTTGTTTCCGGGGATCAGAACGACACAACCAGTAACTTTGGCAAATATGGTAATTATGGAAAGCCCTTTGGCGAATATGCGGCTAACAATGATCCTGGATATTTTAAAAATGATATTCTGAATGTCCGCGGTGTTAACAACAAAGAAGACGCAACAGATAAAAGAATGTACTGGGATAAGCCGGAAGTGACAATGACGGTTGTCAAAACGGTGTCCGGCGCAATGGGTGATACAACCCGTGAATTCAGCTTCACAGTGTCCGGCCTGACTAATGGTACTCAGACTGCCTGGAAAAAACTGGGAAAAACGGCGGAGGAAGGTGTGTATACTCAGCTGACAACGGGCGGAGAAGGCACTGAAACTGCCAACAGCGAGGGTAAGATTACTTTCACGCTGAAGAACTGGCAGAAGATTGAACTGACACTGCCGTCGGGAACCGATTTGACATTGGAAGAGAGCGCAGCGACGGGATATGATACCTGGATGGTGAAGCAGGATACGGCCATTACAGATGAGCAGAAGGCTGTCGCCGATAATAAAACAAATTCCATCACGGTGAACGAGTCAGATGATTACACGGTGCAGGTGCTGAACAATCTGGATGCTGTGAGCCCGACCGGAATCAGCTTCACTTATGCTCCTTATATCCTGATGCTCCTCTGCGGCGCGGCGCTGATGCTGCTGGGCCAGAAAAAGAGAAGGGCATGATGATTCAAACTGAATAAGTAAACCTATGCTTAGCCTCCTGAAAAAAATACAGGAGGCTAAGCATGTCATTAGCTGCATTGACAGAAAAATAAAGCTCAGATAAAATTATGGAGGCAGGAGAAATGCCGGTTATAAGTGTGTTTTATGGTATTATTGTCAGAATGTACAATGAAGGTCAGACGAAATACCACGAGCCGCATGTTCATGTTTAATATGGAGATGAGCATGCAGTTGTCACTTTTAACGGAGAAGTGATAGAGGGCTCTTTTCCGCAAAAGAAGCTGAAGATGGTTCAGGTATGGATGGATATCCATCAGGAAGACCTTCTGGCTGACTGGAAGCTGGCAATTGATAATGAGCATGTATTTCGGATTGATCCGCTGAAATGAGGTGATCCTTTGAAGCCTAATCCTCCTTTTGCAAAGACCGTAATGCCTCTTGATGACTATCGCCTGCTGATTGAGTTTGACAATGGCGAAAAGAGAATTTTTGATGTGAAACCGTTACTGGTTAACGCGGAGGGAAAGTGGTTCGGCGAACTGCTGAATGAAAGCTATTTCAAAATGGTGCGTATAGGCGGTCTTTCTGTTGAATGGCCACATGAGCAGGATATATGCCCGGACTGTCTGTATGAGGACAGCGTGCCTGTCTGAAAATTTTCCTTTTGTTTTTTATCCCCTTCGGGGGATTTTTTGAAATCAGGTTATTGATTGGCAGATGAGGAGAAGCACAGGATGGATATCATCGAGAAGCTGAAGCAGCCTTCCAGGGAATATACGCCGATACCGTTCTGGTTTCTGAACGGGGATCTGCGGCACGAGGAGATCCGGCGGCAGCTGCGGGACTTCCAGGAGCACGGGATATACGGGGTGGTGCTGCACCCGCGGATCGGGCTGCCGAGGCGGATTCCGTACCTGTCGAAGACCTTCTTCAGCTACATCCGCACAACGATTGAGACGGCCGCGGAGCTGGGGATGAAGGCCGTGCTGTACGACGAGGGGATGTATCCCTCCGGATCCGCCTGCGGGCTGGTGGTGAAGCAGAATCCGGCATGGGCCAGCCGGGGTATCGCCCTGCGGGAAAAGCTGCAGCCCCAAGACCGGGAGCTCTGCCGGACAGAGAAGGGGATTCTCGTGGAAGCCTTCAGCGGCGGCACGCTGCGGGGAATCCATTTCGGGCAGGACGACGGAGAACGGGACACGCCGAAGAGCGCGGACATCCTGAACCCGGAGGCCGTGCAGTGCTTCATTCAGCTGACCCACGAGGCATATTGGCGGGAGTTCAGCGAGCATTTCGGAAAAACGGTGATCGGCTTCTTCACGGATGAGCCCAGCATCCTGGGCCGGAACGTGAGCGGCATGATGCCCTGGACCGCCGGGTTCGCGGAGGATTTCACCGCGGCGGGCGGCAGGCCGGAGGGACTGGCCGGGCTGTTCACCGGGGAGGAGAACGCGGATACTGAGCTGTATCACCGGATGATCCTGGAGAGGGAGGAAAAGGTTTACTACGGCAGCCTTTCCAGGTGGTGCGGGGAGCACGGGATCGCCCTGATGGGCCATCCGCACCAGAGCGACGACATCGAGGTCGAAAAATATTTCCACATTCCGGGGCAGGACCTGGTGCTGCGCTGGGTGGCGCCGGAAAAGGGCGGCACCGCCGGCATGGACAGCACGATGGGCAAGTGCAGCGCGGACATGGCCCGGCTGATGGGCCGGAAGCGGAACGCCAACGAATGCTTCGGAGCCTGCAACCGGGAAAACAATCCCTGGTACTTCACCGGGGCGGATATGAAATGGTACACGGACTGGTTGGGCGTGCGGGGCGTGAACCTGTTTATTCCCCACGCGTTCTACTACAGCCTGAAGGGAAAGCGCAGCGGGGAGCGGCCGCCGGACGTCGGGCCCGGGAGCAACTGGTGGCCCCGGTACCGGAAATGGGCGGATTACATGACCCGGCTTTCCCAGCTGATGGCGGAAACGGAAACGGTGACAGGCACAGCGGTGCTGTGCCGGAACCGGGAGCTGCGGGCGGAGGACGTGCGGCCGCTGTTTGAAAGCCAGCGGGGGTTCCGGTACCTGCCGGAAAGCGTATGGCAGGAATGCCGGGAGGAGAACGGGGAGCTCGTCTGCCGCGGAATGCGGTTCCGGGCTGTGCTCGGCCGGGAGGCTCAGTTCCCGTCGGTTTCGCATGACTTCCATACTGTCACGCCTGACGTCCTGTGCGCGCCGGAGCAGCCGGAGCTGCGGGTTGCGCGGCTGCGGGACGGGGAGCGGGAGCTCTGGTTCTGCGTGAACGAGGGACTGCAGGATCTGGAAACGGAGATCACCCTGCCGGCGGAGGCGGAGATCGGCCGGTACGACCTTTGGGGGAACCGGAAACTGAAGGTGAAGAGCGTACTCCGGAACGGGGGACGTGTGTTTACCCTGCGGCTGGACCGGAATGAGAGCACGCTGCTGTTCACCTGCGGAAGCGAGGCGGAATGGCAGGCGCTGGAAGAGGAACGGCCGGCGGCAAGGGTGCTGACCGGAAAGGACTTCACCCTGGCGGCGGAGGAGCCGGAGAAGTTCCGGAAAACCTATACCGCAGAGGTTGCTCCCTGCGGCGGAGACGTGCTGGTGCAGGTTGAAGCGGAGGAAACGGCAGAGCTGTTCATCGGCGACACATTTGCGGACGCCGGATTCTGGCGGCCGCAGAAGATCCGCGTGCCGGAGGAGCTGATCCAAAAAAATACGCTTCCCGCAGGCGGCACCGCAAAGCTGCAGCTGACCGTTACGGGAAGCAAGGCGAATCAGTACGGCAGGGCCGTGCCCTACGGACTGATCCGGGAAGATACGGAAACGCTGATTTAATCAAATCAGCGTGAAAGCGCTCCGTTTACATCGTTGGTATAAAAGATTTTTTTCGCTCCCCCGCTCCGCGGGGGAGCTTTTATCGGTGATTCAGGGAGTCATTCGCCGCTCAGGCGGTCGTAAAGATCCGCGTACTGGGCGGCTGATTTTTCCCAGGAGACGTCCTTCTGCATGTCGCGGCGGACCATTTCATCCCAGCGCCAGCGATCCGTGAAGAAGACGGTCTTGGCGCGGTTGACGGCGTCCAGCAGGTCATCCGGCCGGTAGAGGCAGAAGGTGAAGCCGTTGCCGGTGTTCTCCTCCGGATTATAGGGCAGGACGGTGTCCTTCAGACCGCCGGTCTCCCGGACGATCGGGATGGTGCCGTAGCGCATGGCGATGAGCTGGGTCAGGCCGCAGGGCTCGAACAGGCTGGGCACCAGGAAGGCGTCCGCGCCGGCATAGATCGCATGGGCGATGCTTTCGTTATACGTAATCTTGGCGCTGACCAGACCCTTATACTTGCTTTCATAATAGCGGAAGGCGTTCTCATAGCGGGAATCGCCGGTGCCCAGGACGACCACCTGGGTGTTGCCGTCCATGATCCGGGTGAAGATCGTGTCGATCAGATCCAGACCCTTCTGGTCCGTCAGACGGGAAACCAGGCCCAGGACCATCTTTCCGTCATCCTGCTCCAAGCCCATCTTCTGCTGCAGGGCCCGCTTGTTCAGAATCTTCTTCTCCAGGAAATCGGATTCGTCATAGGGAGCCTCCAGCAGCTTGTCGGTGGCGCTGTTCCAGATATCCACGTCAATGCCGTTGACGATGCCGCTGAGCTTCGGGCTGTGATACCGCAGATGATTATCCAGGCCCTCGCCGAAATCAGACGTCTGGATTTCCTGCGCGTAGGTGGCGCTGACGGTGGTGATCCAGTCCGCGAAGGCCAGGCCGCCCTTGAACATGTTGGCTTCATCGTCATTGATCTTCAGCCAGGGATAATGGAAGAGGTGATCCGGCAGGCCGGACCAGTACTTGAGGTGGGGAATGCTGCAGATGCCCTGAAAGCGCAGGTTGTGAATGGTGAGGACGGACTTCGCCTCGCCGACCGGCGTGATGGCGAAATGGGTGCGGAGATACATCGGGACGAGCGCCGCCTGCCAGTCGTGGCAGTGGATGATATCCGGAATCCAGCCCAGATAGTTCAGCACCGCCAGGGAGGCCTTCGAGAAGAAGCAGTACTTCGGGATATCCTCCCAGAGGCCGGTATAGGGATTGCCCCAGTCAAAGAATTCCTTGTTGTCAATAAAGTCATAGGTGACGCCGTCCATTTCGGCTTCCATGATGCCGACATAGAAGGTGCGACCTTCCAGCGTCAGATCCATCATGAAGGAGCCTTTGTACTCCAGCATTTTCTTGTATTTATCCGCCATGCAGTTATACAGGGGGAGGATGACCCGGACCTCGCAGTCCTCTTTGAGAAGGGCGCGGGGCAGGGCGTACATCACATCGCCCAGACCGCCGGTCTTGACGAAGGGATAGCATTCGGAGCCTACGAAGGCGACCTTTCTGCAGGGGGTAACGGGATCATTGCACAATGCGGCTGCCGTGTTCTGAGACATATCAAAACCTCCTGTTAATCTGTGATGGATGAATGTAAAAGGATTGTCCTGATTTTCCGGCACCAGTATAACACAGAAAAGGGTAAAAAAGCGAGATAAAAAAATGGTCCGGCCAGAAGGCCGGACCGTATATTTTTCCTGCTTATTCGTAGCTGATGCCGCGTCCCTTGACGGGCTCGTGCTTCTTGCCGGTGACATCCAGATAATCCATGGTGATGATCAGGGTGTGGCCGCGCTGCAGCTCGATCTCATTGCCGTCCATGCCGTAGAAAACGGTGCGGTCGGTCAGCTCATTCCGGTTCCAGACGCCGGTCAGATGACGGCCGCCGATGAAGTAATCCGCATTGCCGCTACCGGTGACGATGGGCTTGGGGCCGTCGGAGGTCGGATACTCGATCTGCATCCACTGGACGATGACGTTGCTGAAGGTGACAGGATTGCCGTGAACGATCTTATCGCCCTTGACGACGACAGGAGCGATTTCGTCATACAGCTGCGGGTTCTTGGGATCGGAGGTCATGTAACGGTAGTAGAGGTTTTCATCCTCATCATACTCGATTGTGCTGCCGTACTGCTTTTCACCCCAGGAAACATAGATGTTGGAGGCCTCATCGCCGCCGGTGGGCAGCTCATCCGTGAAGCGGAAGGCATGCACCCGGGCAGGCACGTAATCAGCCGGATAAACCTGGGTCATCAGAGCGGCCAGTTTGGCGTAGGCATTGTGCGGATTCGAGAGGACCACGCTCTTGCCCATGAAATCGATCCAGGGATGGGAAGCGCCTCTGCCGTTGGTACCGTCATAGAAGTTGTTGTTCTGGTCAACCTTGTGGCCGAGCTCCCTGATCGCATTGTAGATATTGGTCCTGGAATACTGCTGGCCGCCCCAGAACACGAAGGCCGCATCCCACTCCTCGCGGAGCCAGATATGCTCGACACGGGCGCTGCGGACCGGGCCAACATAATCGGGAATAATATCGGAGAAGATGAGGCTGATACGGGTGTTTCCCTTTTTATACAGGGGCGTTTCATACATGACATCCGCATAGCTGGCGTTCCAGGGAGCGCGGTTGCCGAAGCCGCCGTCGGTGTTATCGATCTGCACCATGGCGGGGCTATAACGCCCGGTGACGGCCAGACCCACATAGCCTGCGTCTTCCGGATAATCGATCTCGCTGAGGGTCAGGCCCGTGGTGGGGCTGACGCCTTCGGGAACCTCATTCTCCCCGGCGGGATTGATCTTCACATCATAGGGAGTCGCGGGATCCAGAGCGATCGGATCCGCCAGGGCGGAAACCGCGGAAAGGACCACCATCAGGGCAAGAAGAATACCTAAAAGCTTTTTCATCCGTGCTCACTCCTTCTATTCGGCATAAAAGTTACAAAACCTTTATGAGAATATCACAAAAGTGCGAAAGTGTCAAGAAAATCAACCCTTTTCATGACGGAAAACTCAGCGGAGATCCTCCAGGCGGAAGAAGCGTCCGAGAGGCTTGTAGAGCAGCATGGCGACGATTTCTGTAAGCACCAGCTCCGCCAGCATATACCAGCCGTTATAGAGGAAGGAATACAGCCAGGGGCTGGTCATGGTCATATTCATAAAGGTTTCCGGCATCCATCCGCCCCAGATCCAGGCGCCGGTGATCAGATGGCAGCAGAAGCGCAGGACGAAGGTGACGGCGATGCCGGCAGCCACGGACTTCCAGGTTTTGCCGAGGGAAAGATCAAAGATGCCGGAGAGACCGATCACCGTATAGGCGATGACATAATCCAGGAAGATGACGCCCAGTGCCATGACGAAGGAGGTGGCATAGCCCACATTGTCCAGGCCGAGCATCAGCTGGATCAGGCTGTAAACAAAAGCTGCCAGCACGCCCCATTTCCAACCCCAGCGATGACTGATCAGGATCAGGGGTAACATGCTGACGAGGGTAACGCCGCCGCCGAAGGGCAGGTCGAATTTGATCAGGCTCAGGACCGTCGCGATTGCGATCAGCAGCGCGCTTTCAGCCAGTTTACGGGTCAGGTTCTGTTTCATTTGGGATTCCGTCCTTTCATTTTCTTTTTGCCGGAAAAAGAAAACCCACATGCGGAGACGCATGTGGAAGCGGTATGTAAATCGTGATGCCGCTTCCCTTCGGTAGGATTACCTACACAGGTTCCAAGGGTCAAACCGTTTCCGGTTTTCTCAGCCGCAGCCGCGGCTCCCCCAGCGTCCTTCTGCTCCCGGCAGAACACGGATATTATAGTCACGCCGCATGCTGCTGTCAATGCGCAAAGAAGGCGGAGCAAACCGGTTTCTTGAAACAGATACCGAAAAATGATAGAATGAGGCGCTGCCGGCAGACAGAAGCATACCGCCGGCGGCCCGGAGAGGACAGGGATATGAAAAAAAGGTTTTCCAGGACTGCCGGGCTGATCCTGACGATCCTGCTGATGTGCGCATGGCTCGGGGGCTGCTCCGCCGGGTCCGGACAGCTGAATCGCTACCAGCTGAGCTCCACCGATCTTTTTGATACCGTGACGGTGATCACCGGATTCGCGGAGGACGAACAGCAGTTCCGGAGCAAGGCGGATCAGCTGCTGAAGGAACTGCTGGAATGGCATCAGCTGTGCGATATCTACCATACCTACGACGGTATCAACAATGCCAGAACCGTGAATCTCAACGCCGGCGGCGAACCTGTTCAGGTTGACAGCCGGCTGACGGAGCTGCTGCTTTTTGCCCGGGAGCTGAGCGAGGCGACGGGCGGCAAGGTGGACGTGACGCTGGGGGCCATGCTGCGGGAATGGCACGAGGCCCGGGAGACCGGCATTCAGCGCCCGGAGGAAGCGGCGCTGCCTGACGCGGAGGCGCTGGAGCAGGCCATGGCGCACACCGGGTTCGACCTGCTGGAGATTGATCCGGAGGCAGGCACGGTGCGGCTGACAGACCCCGAGGCCAGCCTGGATCTCGGCGCACTGGCCAAGGGCTACGCGGCCCAGCAGGTCTGCGGGCACTTTGAAGCGGGCTGGCTGGTGAACCTCGGCGGGAACGTATGCGCAACGGGCCCGAAGCCGACGGACGGAAGCCCCTGGATTGTCGGCATTCAGAATCCGGACGGAAACGGCAGCGACTATGTGCACGCGGTGCGCCTGGAGCAGGGCGCCGTGGTGACAAGCGGGGACTACCAGCGGTGGTACGAGGTGGACGGCGTACGGTACCATCACCTGATCGATCCGGAAACCCGGATGCCCGGACGGAAATGGCGGTCGGTCACGATCCTGCATGAGGACTCCGGGCTGGCGGACGGACTGTCCACCGCGCTGTTCCTGATGAACAGGGAAGAAGGGGAGGCCCTGCTGCAGAAGCTGGGCGGAGAAGCCTGCTGGATCGCGGAGGACGGAGGTCAGTACACCAGCGCCGGATACGGCGTGCGCATCAGGCGCTGAGCCGGGGCAAAGCATTTGACAGGGCTTTTCACGGCGAATATAATAACTATTTGTATGTTTGATTTCAGAAGGCCGTTGACGGAGGGTACGAAATGAGAAAAATCCGGTCGGCTCTGCTTTGCATGCTGGCAGCGTTCCTGCTTGCCGGGAACGCGTTCGCAGACCAGGCGATAGCGCCAACCGTGGAGGAAGCGGCTTCCATCGAGCCCAGGGCTGAGTTCTACCTGGAGGAGGAAGGCAAGGATTTCGCGGTGGGCTATCAGGATCCCACGCTGGAAATCCATATCACTGAGGGGCGCTGGATGGACACCAACTGGATGGCCGCCCGGATCAAGGTGGCCTATCCGACCCAGCTGCGCACCTACATGGCCGGCGGCCGGTACGGCAAGGCTCAGACCGAGTATGTGCGGGTTTACGCCAAGCGGGTCAACGCGGTTTTCGCGATCAACGACGACTGGTTCAACCAGCGGCCCAATGTGGGCAGCGTGGTCCGGCAGGGCGTCAGCTACCGGGAACGGTGCAAGGGCAACTACGACGTGCTCGGGATTGACGATCAGGGAGATTTTCATCTCTTCCCCAAGGCCACCAACGAGGATATCGCGAACTTTCCGGGAACGCTGGTGAACACCTTCACCTTCGGCCCGGGCATCGTTATCGACGGCGAACCGCAGGAGGTGACCGTCAACCTGGACATGGGCGCGTTCGCGAATGCCCAGCGGATGGGGATCGGGCAGATCGGCCCGCTGGAATACATCTGCGTTTGCTGCGAGGGACCGGAGGACCCGGGCTCCAAGGGGCTGACAATTCAGCAGTTCGGAGAAATGGTGGCCTCCTTCGGAGACGTGAAGCTGTTTTACAACCTGGACGGCGGATCATCCTCGACCATGTCCTTCAAGGGACGCACCAGACGCGGCGAGGAGACCTTCTTCGCCAAAATCAATGCCAGAAACAATCCCAAGGAACGGGTGGCCGGAGGCTGCATCTACTTCGTCAGCGCCTGGCATACAGAGGAGGAAACGCAAGAATGAAAAAAAGAGGAATTGCCGTGCTGCTGATCTGCTGCCTGAGCCTGCTGCCTGTGCTGGCGCACGGAACCCTGGCGGTGGACGAGGATGACACCTCCCATTATTCCCTGCCGATCAACGATTCCCCCGGACTGCCGGTGGACAGCAAATTTTTCCTTACCGACACGGAATACGAGGATCCGACCCTGCGGTTCACCATCGAAACGGGCCGCCGGGAGGAATGCGACTACTGGATCGTGAACATTGAAATCAAGGATCCCAGCCAGCTGCGCACCGCTTCCGCCGACGGATGGGACAGCAGCGGCGTCGCCCCGGGAACCCGGATGGCGCAGCGCATGAACGCCGTGCTGGCGATCAACGGCGACTACTTCAGCTACAAGGGACATGATTACGTTGTCCGGCAGGGAGTGACCTACCTGAACCACCTGCGGGGCAACCGGGATATCCTGGTCATTGACGAGGACGGGGATTTCCACGGCTATATGGCGCCGGACCGCGGGGATATTCCGGATCAGATTGACGGCAAAAAGATCATCAACGCCTTCTCCTTCGGACCGCTGCTGGTGCTGGACGGAAAGATCCGGCAGGGCGGATACAGCATCGCCATGTCGGAGGACGTGGGATGCCAGCGGATGGCCCTCGCCCAGACCGGCCCCCTGCAGTACCGGGTAATCTGCTGCGCGGCTCCGCGGCGCGGCAGCAAGGGCATGACGCTGGAAAAGTTCCGGAACTTTGTGGCGGAGATGAAGGATATTCAGATCGCCTACAATCTGGACGGCGGCGACAGCACGGTGCTGATCATCAACGGACAGAAGATCAACGACGTGGAGAATCCCAACACCCGGGACCTGGCGGACATTATTTACTTCGCCACGGCCTATCCGGGCCCCGGTCAGTAAAGGACGGTTGAGATGACAGGTTATCTGATTCAGACGGCGGCGACGATCGCCGCCGTCTTTGGATTATTCGCGGCAATGCTGAAGCGGAACGGGCAGAAGCCCGCGCTCGCGGCAGCGGCCCTGCCGGTCTGCACAGCGCTGGCGCTGATTCTGGCCAAGGTTTTCTATGTGCTGCTGCTTCAGCTGGATTACATTCTGGAGTGGGGCGAATGGGAGGTCTTTCTGGAATTCGAACCGAAGCGCCTGTGCTTCGTGGGCGGAGCGGCCGGCGTGTGGCTGGGAATCCGGGCGGCGGCCGCGCTGATGAAGCAGCCCCCGCGGAAGGCGCTGGACGCCTTCGCGGCTCCGGGTGCGCTGCTGATCGCCGGAATCAGGCTTGGCGAAGCGCATCTGGGCAAGCTGGGCGCCGGATCGCTGCTGGAGGGCGGCATCCTGGCCCGGGCACCGTTCGCGGTTACGGACTCCTGGGGCGACAAGTATCTGGCAGTGTTCGTGCTGGAAGCGCTGGCGGCCCTGGTGATCGCTGTATGTGCCTGGAGGATGAAGGAGGAACGGGACGGCATCCGGTTTGAAAAAACGGTATTCGCCCTGGCCCTCTGCCAGATTATGCTGGAGAATCTGCGGAACCAGGCCATGAAATGGGGCTTTGTTTACGTGGAGCAGATCCTCTGCGCAATCATCCTGATGGCGCTGATGCTGCTGGCCTGCGGCAGAAAACAGGGAGGCTGGAAACGCTTCCTGCCGGCTTTGTGGCTGCTGCTGTGCATGGGTGGCATCGTGGGCGAGGAATTCGCCCGGCAGAAGGGATCCAGTGAAATACTCGCCGACTTCAGCTACGTGCTGATGGTTCTGATTCTGGCGGTGATGGGCTGGCTGTATGCCGGCGCGATCCGCAAAGAACGGCAGACCTAAAAAAACGCTTCCGGAGCAGGACGCTCCGGAAGCGTTTTTTATCAGGATCATTCATCGGGGAAGGAATCGGCAAAGGGCACATAGCCGTCCGCACGGAACATCGCATGGATCACTTCAAAATGCGGATGCTCCCGCCAGGTGCCGGCGGTGGGGTTGTGCTTGTAATCAATCTCCGTGTCCGGCAGCTTTTCCAGCAGGGTGTCAATCACGTCCTGCGGCACCGGCGTTTTTTTGTTCCGGTCCGTGGAATTATAGAGCCAGAGCCGCTTCAGCCAGGGCATCTCATACAGGGGAGAATAATCCTGAATATCATTGTAGGAAATATTCAGATCCATCAGGTGGGTCAGATTCTTCAGGGGAGAAATGTCCGTCACATGATTGGAGAACATCTCCAGATATTCCAGCTTCGTCAGCCCGGCCAGCGGGGAAATATCCGTGATCCGGTTGATGGCGATAATCAGAACCCGAAGCTCCTTCAGATCCGCAAGGAAGGAAAGATCGTTGCAGCCGTTGTGGCCGAAGTCCAGCGCACGCAGCTGCTTACAGTAGCGCAGCAGGGCGATATCATTCTGCCCGTGGGTGGAGGAGCCTGACAGATGCAAGGTGGAGAACGCGGTGGCGTCCGTCCTGACCTCATGATCCCCGATCTTCAGCGTCCAGCCGAACTCCACGCCGGGATACCGCTTTTCCAGCTCCGCGACGGACTTCCAGCCGACGGGCGTGCCGAACATATCCACCTTTTCCAGATTGGGATAACCGTCCAGAAGCTTTTCCACCTCGGACAGCTTTTTGTATTTCGGGCCGAGATCCAGATATGTAACCTGCGCGGGATCCTGCTCGGCAGCCTCCTCACACAGAGCGGGCGACAGCGGCAGCAGGCAGCACAGAACAGCCAGAACAAAAGACAGCAGACGCTTAAACAAGGAACTTCCTCCCCATGTCAGAATTCCGGATCATTTTACAGGAATCCGCTGAGAAATTCAAGTTTGACAAAAGTTTGACAAAAAGTTACAAAAGTTTGACAAACATGGTTACCTGTGATATTCTTCCCCGGTGACACCCGGAAAGATTTGACTGAACAGGGAGCTGAGTATGGTGAAAAAAATTGTTTCCCTTATCCTGACTGTGATTCTGCTGGCGGGCATGAGCTCCGCGCTGGGAGAAACCCTGGTGGACGCGGCGGAGGTTCGCAGCGTGCTGAAATCCCCGGCGAAGGAGAACCCGATTTTTGAAGGGGTCAGTCCCACGACAGGACTCGACCTGGCGGACTACGAGATTCCGGACGGCTTCGCAGGCCTGGCGGCAACCGGACGCTATACGCCGGTCATTGTGCAGATCGACAATTCCGAAGGCGGCATCGGCAACCGGGCGCCGTGGAACGCGACCTATGCCGACATCATATACGAAACACCGCTGTACTACGCGGGAACCACCCGTCTGAGCATGCTGTTCTCCGACCTGATTCCGGAATACGTGGGACCGGCCCGCAGCGCCCGCGTCAATCACGTTTGGATCAAGGAAGAGTGGAAGGCGGCTCTGTGCTTCTGGGGCGGCCAGAAGTACACAAAAACCAGCATTACAGAAGCAATGCGGGCCCTGGGTTACGACCTGAAGGATCCGGCCAGCCTGCTTTTTGACGGAACGACCGGAGCAAAGGCCTGGAATCCCTACTGCAAGCACACGCCGGTGATGAAGACGCCGCACAACGCCTATTTCATGACCGCGGCGCTGGCCACCCAGATCATTCCCGCGGATTACCAGGCGCCGAACCATGCCTATCAGTTCACGGACGTGCTGCCGGAGGACGGGGATGAAGCGGAAGTTATTTATGTGAACTGGGGCAGCAAGGATTACAACAGCATGCTGGAGTACGACGAGGATGAAAACGTGTACTACCGCTACATGATGGGGGATCCCCAGCAGCCCCAGTTGTACGTTGAAATCGCGCCGGTGCCCTTCAAGGGAGACAAGATCATTCCCGGAGATCCGATCACCTTCAGCAACGTCATCGTGCAGTTCATGGAAATGAAATATCCCAGGAGCGACGCGCCGCTGCCCACCGTCACCGGCACCAACAACGCCGAATACTTCATGGGCGGCAAGCATATCAAGGGCGTATGGAACCGGGAGACCCTGCAGGACAGGACCGTTTTCTACGACATGAACGGCAACGAGATCCAGCTGCAGCGCGGCCGCACCCTGATCATCATGATGGACTACACCATCAAGGGACGCAGCCTCAGCTACGAATAATACGGACAGATTTTCAGAAGACAGGCGGACAGAGCCCGCCTGTCTTTTCCTTTACCCGGGCAGCGGCAAAAAAACGGAGAAGTTTTGTATAACTTTCGTAACAAACTCTTGATTTTTTGCCGATAATCATATAGAATTTATATATATGCGATCTGAGAAAGGATGTATACGGAAATGGCCAAGAGAATCCTGCTTGTTGACGACGAGCCCCTGATTCTGAAAGGATTAAAATATACATTGGAGCAGGAAGGCTACGAAACGGACGCAGCGATGGACGGGGAGGAAGCTCTGGCCAAGTTTCAGGGAGGCCATTTTGACCTGATCCTGCTGGACGTGATGCTTCCGAAGCTGGACGGAATCGCCGTGTGCCAGCGCATCCGGGAGAAAAGCAACGTCCCGATTATCATGCTGACCGCCAAGGGCGAGGATATGGATAAGATCCTGGGCCTGGAATACGGCGCGGACGATTACATGACCAAGCCCTTCAACATCCTGGAGGTAAAAGCCCGGATCAAGACGATTCTGCGCCGGGTCAACGGCAACGCGGCGCCCCAGGAGCCCAGGACGATCCGGGTGCACGACATGGAAGTGAACCTGGTGAAGCGCAGCGTAACCCTGGCGGGCCGGGATATCAAGCTCACCGCGAAGGAGTTTGACCTGCTGCAGATGTTTGTGACCAACCGCGGAACGGTGTTCAGCCGGGAGCAGATGCTGGAAACCGTGTGGAAATATGACTACGCCGGCGATGCCCGGACAGTGGACGTTCACATCCGCCGCCTGAGGGAAAAGATCGAACGGGATACAACGAAGCCGGAATTCATCTTCACCAAATGGGGAGTTGGTTACTATTTCACGGATCAGGACTAAGACAGCTTTTTTAGCCAGCATCAGGGGCAAAATCCTGCTGGCTTTTTTTGTCATTGTGGGCGTATCCTTCGCGGTGGCGGCCACCAGCCTGACAGATCTGGTAAGCGAGTTCCTGTTTGACCAGCGCACCAGGGAGGACATGCTGCTGACGGAAAAGGTGGCGGACCAGGTTTCGCCCCTGTATCGGAGCCTGTCTCTGGAAGAACTGAATCAGTCACTGACGGACAATGCCGGAACCATGGACGGGCGTCTGCTCGTCGTGGACGGGGACGGCAAGGTGCAGGCGGACACCTTTCAGGAGCTGTGCGGAGAACGGCTGCTCCTGCATGAGGTGATCGCCGTACTGCTCAGCGGTGAGACTGAAGCTTACGGCATGTACTCCCCGGGCAGGGAAGCGGCGGAGAGGATGAGCGGCGAAGGCGGAGCGGCCTCCGTCGCCTACTGCGTGCATGAGATCACCGGCCCGGACAACAGCCGCGGCGCACTGGTGTTCGTGAGCCGGATTCAGCGGCTGATGGACGCCATGTCCGGCGTGCGGTGGCGGCTGGTGCGCGTGTTTATCCTGATCGCGGTGGCGGCCCTGATTCTGGCGCTCTTTCTGAGCCAGGTGCTGACCAAGCCGATTACCTCCCTGAGCAAAACCATGCGCAAGATGGGTAAGGGCGACCTGAGCGTCCGCGTGCCGGTGCAGGGCAGCGGCGAGCTGCGGGAACTGGCGGAGAACTACAATACCATGGCTTCGCAGCTGGAGAGCCTGGATAAAACAAGGAGCCAGTTCGTGTCCAACGCCAGCCATGAGCTGAAAACGCCGCTGACGACCATGAAGGTCATGCTGGAAACGCTGATTTATCAGCCGGATATGCCGGCCGACCTGCGGCAGGAGTTCATGCAGGACATGAACCACGAGATTGACCGGCTGACCGGGATCATCACGGACCTGCTGGCCCTGAGCCAGATGGATCAGGGGGCTGAAAGCAGCAAAAAGGAACGCGTGCAGCTTTCAGAGCTGACGGAGGAAACCGTGCGCCTGCTGCGGCCCGCGGCGGAGAAGCGGGGACAGCGGCTTGAGGAAGCCATCGAGCCCGGCCTGGAAATGACGGGGGACCGGATCAAGCTGAATCAGATTCTGTACAACCTGACGGACAACGCCCTGAAATACACGCAGGACGGCGGAACCATCCGGGTTTCCCTGAACCGGGAGGACGGAGAACTGGTCTGGCGGGTTCAGGACAACGGCATCGGTATTCCCCCGGAGGACCAGAGCCATATCTTCGAGCGCTTTTATCGGGTGGACAAGGCCCGCAGCCGGGATACCGGCGGCACCGGCCTGGGACTGAGCATTGTGAGACAGCTGGTCAAGCTGGAGGGCGGCACCGTGAGCGTGGAAAGCGAACCCGGAAAGGGATCCGTATTCATCGTCCGGTTCGCGGAGGAGGCCGAAGCATGAGAGAAAGATGGATCAGAGGACTGGCCTGCCTGTGCTGCCTGGCACTGCTTTCCGGCTGTGTAAAGCCCGAGACGGCGGAGAGCAGCGACGTGTCCGCCACCCTGCCCCCGGCAGGCGTTTCCTATACCGCTCCGGACGGGGACGAGCCCTTCGTGAGAGGCGCGGAACGGACGCTGTACCTGCCGACGGAGAACGAGCTGCATCTGACCGCCTATCAGATCTGGATTGAATCCGACAGCCTGGCGGATACAGCGGAACAGCTGACCCGCAGACAGCTGGAGGCTCAGAGCGAGCTGCTGGAGGGCAGGCTGGGGGAAAACCGGAAGCTGTCCCTGTACGGCGGCAATCCGGTGGAATGCAGCGGCGGGATTTGCACGGTCAATCTCAGCACCGCAGCGCTGCAGCTGAGCTCCAGCGAGCTGTACAAGGTGTGCATCGCGCTGGCGACAACCCTGTGCGACCTGGATGAAATATCCTTTGTCAATATCCTGATCGCTGACCAGAGCGTGGGCATGGACATCACCGGAAGCCTGGCAATGGGCAGCCTGACCGGACATCCGAATGAAAACCTGCCGGTGCTCTGGGAACAGATGGAGGCCAAGAGGACGCCGGTGGGGGACGACCTGAGCCGGACGCCGCTGAACGCGCTGGCGACCCTCTACTATCCGCTGGAGGAGGGCCGGGGCATCGGATGCGAGAACCGGATCCTGAACTATGACGGCCAGACACCGCAGCAGCTGGCCAGCGGTCTGATGGCGGAGCTGGAGGAGGTCATCCGTGAAAACACGGCGGACAGCGAAGGCCTGAGCCTGCGGGAGCTGATGCTGCATGAACCGCTGACCAGCGAGCTGGAGGACGGGGGCAGGCTGATTACCCTGAGCTTCAGGGAGGACGCGGAGGAGAAGCTGGCGGATATGGGCCTGGACATGGCCTGCACACTGGCCTCACTGACCTACACCATGACCACCTTTATCCCCGGGATCGCGGCGGTATGCGTCCGGATCGGGGACAAGGTGCTGACGGAGCTGAGGAGCGCATCCTTCGGCACGATCTCCGTGCTGGGCGGGCTGCTGCGGCGGGAGTTTTTCTCCCGCTTCCTCCGGGGAAGCGCCACGGTCTTCCTGGCGAAGAACGGCCGGCTGAAGGCCTGCGAGCATCCGGTGGACCGGAACATGGAGGAAAACCCGAGGACCCTGCTGAGCGCGCTGATGGCAGGACCGACCGGAAAGGAAGCAGAGGCAGGGTTGGAGGCCGCGCTGCCGGAGGGCGTGTTCGAGGATGATATCCTGGGCATTGCCCGGGAAGGGGACACACTGCTGGTGAACCTCAGCGAAAGCTTCCGTGCTGAGATACAGGCCTTCGGAGCGGAGAGGGAACGCCTGCTCTGCTACAGCATGGTCAACACGCTCTGCACCGGAACAGGCAGCCGGCGGATCTGCTTCTTCTTTGAAGGGGAACAGGTGGAGCAGATTGCCGGAAGCATTTACTGGGCAGGCACCTTCATGAACAATCCCGGCATGGCTGAATAAGCCGGCCGGGATTATTCATTTTGCGTTCATATTTCTGTCAAAAAACGCGGTTATAATGACACCGAAAACCAGAAAGGAGGTTTTTCAGATGCGTATGATGAGTAAGAAATTGATGGGCGTTATGGCCCTTGCATTGGTTTGTGTGATGGCGGGTACAGTGCTGGGCAGCCAGCTGCCGCAGGCTCAGGCTGAAACCACCGTGGTGACCTCTCCCTTCACCGAGGCGATTGCCCAGGTTCGGGACAGCGTGGTCGGTATCAACAATTATCAGCTGGTAAACACTTCCGGCAGCAATTACGGAAACGGCTACGGCAACGGATACGGATATTTCCCCTGGGGATATTTCGGATTCGGTGATTTCGGCAACGGCTTCGGCGGCTACGGCTACGGCAACGGTAACAACGGCACGGACTCCTCGAAGGAGGTTCACGCGGCCAGCGGTTCCGGCGTGGTGGTCAGTGAAGGCTATGTGCTGACCAACTACCATGTGGTGGAGGACGCCCACAGCCTGAAGATCTCCGTGGCGAACGACACGGATGAACCGGATCTGTTCGACGCGACCGTGGTGGCTTACGATGCGGACAAGGATGTTGCGGTGCTGTACGCGCCGGAGCTGAAGCTGAAGCCGGTAGTGCTGGGCGACAGCGACAAGCTGGTGATCGGCGACTGGGCGATCCTGATCGGCAATCCGCTGGGATTCACCGGATCCGTGACCGCGGGTATCGTTTCCGCCCTGGACCGTGAAATTGAGAGCAACGACAAGACTTCCACCGACAAGTACGGCAGAGCGACCGCCGTGGTCAACAAGATGATCCAGACGGACGCGGCCATCAACAGCGGCAACAGCGGCGGCGGCATGTTCAACGTGGCCGGCGAACTGGTGGGCATTCCGACCCTGAAATACAGCGGATCCCGGTATTCCAATTCCGCGGCGGTTGAAAACATCGGCATGTGCATCCCGATCAACGAAGCCAAGGACGTTATTGAAGAAGCCCTGAAGGCTGACGTGAAAGATGTGACTGCCAACGCCGGAAAAGACGGGCAGAAGGACGACAAGTCCGCCGGAACGGACCTGAAGGGCAAGCCCCGGATGGGCGTGACGGTGACCGGCCTGGTCAACACCAACGGCGCGGTACCGAACGGGGCTTATGTGATCAGCGTTGAAGCCGGCAGCCCTGCGGAGCAGGCGGGAATCCTGCCCGGAGACATCATCGTTGAGCTGAACGGACAGGTCATCAGCGCCGTGAGCGATATGACGGGCCTGATCGCGCAGCTGAACGAAGGCGACAAGCTGCAGGTGAAGGTATTCCGGCCCGAGACCGTCGGAGATGCCGAGAAGGCTGAAATCTCCACGGACGGAGACTATGTGGACCTGGAATGCGTGCTGGCGGTCGTGGACGCGGTTGCCCAGTAACGCAGCAGCAATAAAAAATCACCGGAGCGCAGGCTCAATGTCATTAAGATAAATACATTGCGCGAAGGGCAAAGGGGACTGACTATCAGAAAATGATGGTCAGTTCTTCTTTTTCCAGGGGACAGACAGCAATGTGGGCATACTAAACAAACAGATGCTTTCATCTGCTAAAAAACCGTGTATAATACAGTTGTTAGGCTACTCTGTAGAGGAAGCTTACTGCAGCCTGGGATTTGACTTTGCGAGGGTCTGTTCGTCCAGGTCTGACAGGGAGGAGCACCCGACTGATGAGGGATTCCACATCAGGAGGGGCTCCTTTTCGTATGGAAAGGAAGAAACGGCAAATGTGAATAGCGTGGGTAAAGTTCAATTG
>JAFRLY010000015.1 GCA_017431005.1 Clostridia bacterium | reverse complement strand
CCCCGGCCAGCATCCGTATGAAAAGCTCCACTCTCCTCCGGCGCTGCCGCTTATCCGCCAGCTCGCCTTCCATCTTCGTAATCTTCGCGACGACCGCTTCGTATGAAAGCAGCGGCGTTGGGATGTTGAGTCCTGACGCCGCCATATTTACAATTTTATGCTTGTCTTCTGCGAAAAATGGAATATAATATAGTTAGATGCGGCTAACGAAGCTGTCTCCTGGTGTCGGGAACTCATGTTACGAGGTGTCATCGTGAAAGGCTATCGCTCTGTTCAAGAAACAGCAAGGAACTGGGGTATATCTGTGCGTTGGGTAAATCAGTATGCGTTGGATGGAAGGATCCCTGGCGCGACACGACTGGGCAGAGCTTGGGCGGTTCCAGAGGATGCAGTCAAACCGGAGAAGCACAAATCCGGGCCTAAGCCAAAAGAAACGTCAGAGAGAAGCCACAGGAATGAATAAACAGATGAGCACTTGGCGTGCATTATTTTTTGCAGATTAGTTAGCATATGCTAACATACGAGGTGAAACGAATGTCGATCAAGTATGAGGTGCTGAAAAAGCTTGTCGTAGCGGCGGGACTCAAAAAGCGTTGGCTCAGCGCCACGACGGAAGAACTCCTGGAAAACCGGAGGAAGCAGAACGCGAAGAACCGCATCCCGGCTTTGAAGGACGAGGCTTTTGAATTCAGCCGAATCGACGTCATGGGTTTTCCTGTGCTGAAGCTGATTCACAGGGAGCATACGGACAGGGCGAATCTGTTCCTGATCGGCGGCGGCATGATCAGCGCGCCGAGGCCCGCGTCCGTGAACAAGGCGCTGCGGTTTGCGAAGGAAACAAGGCTTGACCTGTTCATCCCTTACTATCCGCTTTGCACGGATTATCCGCTGACCAAAGCCTATGAGATGATCCATGAGACTTACAAAGTGATGCTCAGGGATTATGCTCCGGAGCGCATCTCCGTTCTGGGCACGTCGTCCGGCGGGAATCTGGCGTTGGGGATGGTGCCTTACATCAACGACGGGCACGGGGATACCCCGATGCCGGGATATATCATGGCTGTCTCTCCGGGAACCTGCGTGGATAACGAGGAGGAGTGGCAGCGGATGCTGGCGCTGGACAAAAAGGACGTCGCCATTCCTGCCCAGTACATGAAGACCGCGGTGGAGGTCATGCGCCACGGGGACAGCAGCGTGCCGGATTACATGCTCTGGCTGCAGCGGGGCAACTTCACCGACTGCCCCCGGGTGACCTTCATCTATGGGTCTGACGAGATGCTGTACGCCTGCGCGCCGTCCTTTGAGGCGGCCATGAGGAAATACGGTGTGGATTATCAGATGATCGTTGGCGAAGGCATGTTCCACTGTTATCCCGTCTTTCCCATCGTGAAAGAGGCCAGGGAGGGCTGGGAGATGATGGTGCGGCTGATGAGGGAGGCAATGCCGGATGAATAAGGAATTGGACTGGCCCAGGATTGCCCGTCTGATGAAGATCGGCATCGCTGCGGCCCTGATGGTTCTGGCGGGCGATATGCTGCTGGGCTGGGGCATGCACGACGCGGCAAAGAGCGGCATGGAGGGCTTCCTTTCCGGTTATCTGAACCTGTCCGACGGCAGGATCTTCTGGTCCGCGCTGCTGGGGCTGATCGGGATCCCGCTGGAGGCGCTGTGTTACTTCGCCGTGTATCGGCTGATCGTGCCGTACTCCCAGCGCCTGGCTCACGCATACCGCAGTGGGATTCTGGGCGTACTTGCCTTT
>JAFRLY010000014.1 GCA_017431005.1 Clostridia bacterium | reverse complement strand
TCGTCATTGAAGCCATATCTGCAAATGATCCAGGCATGATGGCGCGGAGAAAGCGAACTGATCGCAGCGTATAGTTCCTCCAATTGTTCTTTCCGAATGTATATGGTCTCCGGGTCGGCTTCATAGGAACTGGGCAGTCGGGTTTTCATTCTGCCGATGAACAAGTCCGCATCATCATTGTCGTCAGCGCTGCCGGTCTGGGCTTCTTCCAGGGGCGTCAGAACAAGATTGGGATTGTCTGCACGGATGGCGTCAATGATTGCATTCCGAACAGCCCGGCCGGCATAGGTCAGGAACTGAACCTCACGCGACGGATCATACTGGGATGCCGCCCGAAGCAAAGCTACTGCGCCTTCCTGCGTATAATCATCGGCATCCATACGGGCGTTCTGATAGTCATGAGCATAACGGATGGCAATGGAGCGGATCAGACCCATGTTTCTGCTGATCAGTTCTTCCGCCGCCCCTGCGTCGCCGGCCTGATAACGCAGGCACAGCTCCTCGTTGGTCATCCGTCTTGCTCCTTTGAGGCTTCCATGAGGGTAAAGTATTCAATCAGATCCTCCCGCAGCCTGGGCCTGAGCCGGTCCATCTTCGGCCCGGGACAAACCGCCATGTCCAGCTGTCCAAGGATGCTGTCAGCCAGCTCCTCCGGGGTTATGTGCAGGTCAAAGCCTTGGGAGCCCTTCTGTAACCGTGCTATCATATCCTCCATCGTGCCCCGCGTCATGAAGGCAGCCCGTTTTGCATTCGACGGGCTGTCCTTTTTTATGTCCATAAGCAGCTGATCAAAATCCGAACGAATCCTGTCCCTTTCGGTGTACAGCGGCCGTCTCATCGCCAGGACTGTTTGTGCCGCAGCATCTGCCGCCTGTTTGTCCTCCGGATGTTCAGCGACATGCTCGTTTAGCAGATTGCTCAGGAAATTGAAGAGCTGATTCTGCGCGGCGATGCCGGAGGCCATGGTTTCATCCAGATAGAGACCGATCTCATGCATCAGTTCTCCGCAGCGCTCCTGTTCCAGCAGCCTGCACAGGATAGCCGGATCGACCTTGCGGGTATACAGGCATTCCGCCGCCTTCACCGTCAATCCCAGCTCCCCGATATCATAATTGATTCGTCCGGGATCATCGGTTTCGCCAAGGAGAAAATCTGTGGAAACGTTGAAGTATTTTGCAATCGCGATTACATGCTCATGGGACATACTGTCTGTTTTTCCGCTGAGAAACCGGCTCAGAGCACTCCTGTCTATGCCGATCACGCCCGCCAGCTGAGCCTGGGAGATATTCCTGTCCTTACACAGATCAATCAGCCTGTTTCTGGTATCCGAGGGCAGCCATTTCTTGTTCTCCATTTTCTCTCTTCCTACCTTATCTCTCTTCCGGTTCTTACAGGTTTTTGATCACCTTTACCGCAACACCCTGAACAGCGATCGAGTCAAAAAGCATATCCTGCATGGAAGGATTCTCCGGATGCAGGATCACTCTGCCGCTGTCCATGTCATGACGCAGCCGTTTCAGGGTTGTGCCTGTCTCTTCTGTTAAGGCAACCACAATATCGCCATCATGGGCTTCCGTTGTTTTACGGACGACAACCAGGTCCCCGTCACTGATACCGGCATCGATCATGGAATCCCCGCTGGCGCGAAGGATGTACAGTTCCCCTCTGCCAAAGATGCTGACAGGCAGGGGAACATAATCCTCCACGTACTCTTCCACATCCGCGGGGAGGCCGCAGGCAATAGAACCGATAATCCCGGCGTTGTAGGTGTCCTTGCTCTCGGTAGGAGCTTTGGAGGCATGGATATGACGGATCTTTCCATCATATTCAATGATCCCACGCTCCTGCATTTCCACCAGGTATTTCTGCACAGAGCCCCTGTTCATGCCCGTCCCGTCCGCAATCGTCCGGATCGATGGCATTTGGTTGTGCTCGCGATAGTAATTCATGGCATACAGCCGGATCTTTTCCATGAGCTGAGGATCTTTGTGCTGCATAACGGCCTCCTGAAAACTATATCGTTGACAGTTCGTCAACGATTCAATCATACATGAAAACACTCTGCTCGTCAAGCCGGTGCGGTGCATTTTTGCAACAAACAGATTTTTTTGAGGCTCCGAAATGCAATTCTGTCGCATTTCGGGGTATTCTTCATTTTTTCCCGTACACTCTTTCAGAGTGGACCGTCCTGGCCAGGAGATACGGAGAGAGGTGCCCTCCGTGTCTGGTGTCTACACTCACTCCAAAGCAGACTGCAAATCGCGGCCTGCTTATTTTATTGCGCCGCAGAAGACGGCAGAAAGAGGTACACATGACTGAAATGAAAAGAAAACCCATCCTCATCCCGATTGATCATGGCTATGGGAACGTGAAAACATCCAACTTCATTTTCCCTGCCGGTATCACGGAATACAAGGATGAACCTGCTATGGCAACGGATACCCTGTGCTGGGCAGGCCGCTGGTATGCTATCGGGGACACGCACAAGGAATTCATCGCCGACAAAACGGCGGATGAGGATTACCTGAAGCTGACCATGGCAGCCATTGCGAAAGAACTGAACAAGCGCGGACTGACGGAAGCGCCGGTCTGGCTGGCTGTCGGTCTTCCCCTGACCTGGGTGGGACAGCAGAAGGACAGCTTCGTCCGGTATTTGACCCAGGTGCGGAATCTGGAATTCCGCTTCAACGGAAGGGACTACGCCGTGGAGGTTGTCGGCGTGGAGATGTATGCCCAGGGCTTTGCCGCCGTAGCGGATCGCCTGAAGGAATTCTCCGGGGTGAACATGCTCTGCGACATCGGCAACGGGACCATGAACATCATGTACATCAACAATGGACGGCCCATCAGCGGACAATGCTACACGGAGAAGTACGGCACCCATCAGTGTATGCTGAAGGCCCGGGAGGAGCTGATGCGTTCCCTGCATCTGAAAGTGGATGACAGCATCATCGAGCAGGTGCTTCGTACAGGTGCGTGCGAAGTGGATGAAAGCGTAGTCAACATCATCCGTGCCACCGCCACTGACTATGTGGCCGGGATCATGCGCAGCCTGCGGGAACACGAATATAATCCCATGCTGATGAAGCTCTGGTTCATGGGCGGTGGTGCCTGCCTGATCCAGCACTTTGGACAGGTCGATCCCCAGCGGGTGATCATTCTGGATGATATCAAGGCAACAGCCAAAGGGTATCAGCGGCTGGCGGCAAAGGCGCTCCGCAAACGGGGTGTTGACTTTGAAGAATGAACACCAATTCAATTTCACCGTGCGGCTGAACCTGAATAATCCCCTTCATCGTCTGGCCTTGGAAAAGCTACGGAGCAGTCCTGG
>JAFRLY010000013.1 GCA_017431005.1 Clostridia bacterium | reverse complement strand
GTTCGAATCCCTACGGGCGCACCATAGCAAAAGAGGCAGCCGTCAGGTTGTCTCTTTTGCTATGCGTAAGTTCCGTAGGGTGAGAACCCTAGCGGGTTCGTATTTTCGGTGCCTATAAGGTGTCTGACAAAGCCTATGACCGGTATAATTTCCTGATCCACGACTATTTCTTTGCTAAGGCAATAGATCAGGTTCGTCCTGGCGGTGTGATTGCTTTCATTACATCCAAGGGCACCATGGACAAGCAGAATCCTGATGTGCGCCGGTATATTGCCCAGCGGGCTGAGCTTCTCGGGGCTATCCGGCTTCCGAACACCGCTTTCAGCGCAAACGCGAACACGTCCGTCACTTCCGATATCATTTTCCTGCAGAAGCGGGATCGCGTGATTGATATCGAGCCTGACTGGGTACACCTGGGAACGAACCCCGATGGAATCGCGGTAAACAGCTATTTCGTTGATCACCCTGGCATGATTCTCGGCCGGATGGTTCTGGATGAAAGCATGTACGGCAGCCCGGAAACGGCCTGTGTTCCCTTTGAGAATGCCAATCTGGCAGACCAGCTCTCCGAGGCTGTAAGAAGCATTATCGGTGAGTATCAGGAAGCCGACCTCCCGGACATCGGGGATGATGCGCCGGCACAGAAAACAATCCCGGCAGACCCTTCTGTAAAAAACTATTCCTTCACAGTCGTGGACGGCGATGTGTACTACCGGCAGAACTCTGTCATGGTGCAGCCTGATCTCAGTGAAACAGCCAGGGAACGCGCCAAGGGACTTGTGCAGCTCCGTACTATGGTGAATGACCTGATCCAGGCACAGATGGATAATGCTCCGGATGAAATCATTGAAGCACATCAGCAGCGCCTGAATGCCGTCTATGATGCTTTCACTGCAAGATACGGCCTGATCAATGCCCGGGGAAACGCGAACGTTTTTTCCTCGGATTCTTCGTATTACCTGCTTTGCTCCCTTGAGGTTGTTAACGAGAAGGGTGAACTGATACGGAAAGCTGATATGTTCAGCAAGCGGACAATCCGGCACAGTACCCCTGTAACGCATGTGGACACGCCTGCGGAAGCGCTGGCGGTTTCCATTACGGAAAAGGCGCGGGTGGATCTGCCCTTCATGGCGGAACTGACCGGAATGCAGGAAGAAGAAATTGCGGATCAGCTGACCGGCGTGATTTTCCAGGTGCCGGGACCGCTGGATGAAGACGGAAGGCCAACCTACGTGACGGCAGATGAATACCTGTCTGGCAATGTTCGGCAGAAACTGCGTGAAGCGGAAGACGCTGCCGAAATGTCCCCGTATTTTGATGTGAATGTACAGGCTCTGAAGGCTGCACAGCCCAAGGATCTGGAAGCATCTGAGATTGATGTGCGCCTTGGGGCTACCTGGGTGGATAAGAAGTATATCAACGATTTTATGTGGGAAACATTCCAGACGCCGTTTTATATGAAACGGACAGTGCATGTGAACTTCTCAGCCTATACCGCTGAATGGTATAT
>JAFRLY010000001.1 GCA_017431005.1 Clostridia bacterium | reverse complement strand
CTTCTTTGATTCAGTAGCGAAAGCGGCCGCACATTTTGACCGATTTGTCAACCCTTTTCTGCAATTTTCTTAACAAAAAAAGAGACCGGAACCTGTTTCGGTTCCAGTTCTCTTTCCGTCATCCTTATCTGAATGACATTGCCGCTTCGGCGGGGCCCTTTTTTTGTCTTCTTCAGCGGACAGAATGCATCCGCTTTCCTGTTAGCATTAGCATACACACCGCGGCGAAAAAGATTTTGCTGTATCGGGAGAATGCTTCCAATGAACGCAGAAACAGAGGATGCTGCCTGCAGCGCCGACTCAGGACCTCGCGAAAAAAACAAGGGCTGTTATAGAGGCAAACAAAAAGGAGGAATCAAAGTGCCCTATAACAGCAAAACATTGGGAATGGTAATCGGCGCGGCAAGAATCCGCAAGGGACTGACCCAGGAGCAGCTTTCCGGCCTGGCCGGGATTTCCAGAAGCCATCTGGCTGCCCTGGAAAGCGGCCAGAAAATCCCCCGGACGGACACGCTCTGGCGGATCGCGGAAGCGCTGCATGAAAAACCCAGCAAGTTGATCGCTATGCTGGAAAAAAGTATGGAAAATGAACAGGAAAACAAAGGAGACGAAACTTATGAGTAAAATCCATTATGACGGTTCTGAACAGTTCAGGCCTATATCCGCCTGGGGGTATATCGGTTATTCCCTTCTTTTCGCCATTCCGGTCGTTGGCTTTATCCTGCTAATCGTATTCGCCCTTTCCGAAAGCAATGTAAACCGGCGAAACTATGCCAGGTCCTATTTCTGCGCCTTGCTGGTTGTCATCGTACTCACCACCGTTATGTTCCTTCTGGGTTCCCGGAATATCGGCGGCGTCGGGACCACCCTGAAAAACTGGTTTCCCCAGTTCAGTATTTCTGAAAACAGGGAAAGCGTATCCTCCGGTTCTGTCCGGTCCCTGCCGAAAAGCACTGCACGGCCAACAGCTGCTCCTGCTTCCGGCAGCAGCACAGCTGGCAGCACCTCCGCGTCAAAAGCCTCTGGCACTGCTGCCGGAGGCATCCGGAAGAACGTCAAGGAAGCCATTGACGAATATGAGGCTTTTTTCAACGAGTATGCAGCGTTTATGAAAAAGTACGCTTCCTCGTCCAATTCCCTTTCCATGCTCGAGGATTATACCAGCATGCTGACAAAGTATGTCTCCTATGCGGAAAAGTGGGACCGATTCGAGGAGGATTATGACCTGAATGATGCGGAAGTGCTGTATTTCACTGAAGCATCTCTCCGGATTGAAAAGGCTCTGCTGGGTGTTATATGAGGATCGGTTTCCGCCTGAATGCTGATCAGTAAGAGTAATAAACAGCAGACAGCAAACAAAAAGATTGAAGAGTTCAAATCAACCATACACTAACTGAAAAGACGATCTGAAAGAGCGTCTTTTCAGGGGCGGTAGAAACTCGGTATTTTATACCACCGGTATAATGACAAAACTTTCATGGATATGATATACTGCTTGTCGGCAATTGACGATTCAAAGAAAGGAGATCCGAAGATGATCCGGCTGTCAGTCAGTATGCGCACATTTAATATGAACCTGCAGGCAAGAACCTGGAAGGTTCCGTTTGGCATGCGTATAAGGACGAGCAGATATCCGGGTGATTCCGGACTCAGATAGGATAACAGGACAGATGAAAGCATCCGCTCGTTCTCTCATGAATGAGCGGATTTTTATTTTTGAAAGGCGGTATTCGCATGTGTATCCCCGTTGTGGATCTGAAAAGAACCGGTCAGAACATTTATGTTCTCCGGGAACAGCAAGGGCTTTCGGTCAAAGAGCTTCAGACCCTGCTTGGCTTTGCCACGCCCCAGGCAATCTATAAGTGGCAGCACGGTGTCTGCCTGCCCACAGTGGACAATCTGGTAGCGCTGTCTGTGATTTTTTCTGTTCCCGTTGATTCGATTCTTGCGGTTGAATCACGCGGATGACTGAAAAACCGAACATCCGGTTTTGTAGAATGAAGTGAGCCTGAAGAAGAGGAGGCGTTGAAATTGATACTTACGATCACCTGGGAAGGTCAGAACACGCAGGATCTGGGCTTCCTGCTCTGGAAGCATCCGGAAAGAGCCCAGCAGTTTGAGCTGAGTTATGGAAAGGCATATGTCTTTTATCCGGAAGTCACCGATGAACGGACCACTGCGGCACTGGTGCTGGATATCGATCCCATCGATCTGGCCAGAGGCAAGCTTGGCAGCAAGGAAGGCGGTCTGTTTGATTATGTCAACGACCGTCCTTATGCGGCAACCTCCTTCATGAGCACAGCGATCAACCGGGTCTTCGGTTCCGCCATGAAGGGAAAGAGTGAGCACCGGCCCAATCTGGCTGCCACGCCGCTCAGGCTGACTGCAACCGTCACATCCCTCAGGGATCGGGGAAACGAAACGCTTGCACAGGAGCTCTTTGAGCCGCTGGGCTATAGCGTTTCTGTTTCCAGAAGCAAGCTGGATGACAGATTCCCGGAATGGGGCGAATCTCCCTATATTGATCTGACGATCAGCGGCATGGTAAAGCTCTCGGAGCTTCTGAATCATCTGTATGTGCTGATTCCTGTCTTTGACCGGCAAAAGCACTACTACATGAACGAGGACGAGATTCAGAAGCTGCTGGATCACGGGGACGGCTGGCTGGCAGAGCATCCGGCGAAGGAACGGATTGTAAAGAGGTACTTCGGCGTCAGGAAAGGTATGGCCAGGAGAGCAATCGACAGGCTGGCCACCGGCGCGGATGAAGACGAGGAAACCGCGGAGGAAGCCGAGGCTGCTGAAGAGGCTGCTGAAGATAAGGCTGCCCGGACACCGCTGAACACCCAGCGGCTTGAGGCGGTAAAGAACACGGTTCTTGCCAGCGGTGCCAAGAGCGTAATTGATCTTGGCTGCGGCAGCGCGCCGCTGACCGCGATGCTGCTGAAGGAACCGCAAATCCGGAAAATCACAGCCTGTGATGTGGCCTCCAGAGTATTGGAAAAAGCCGGACAGCGGCTGAATATTAACCGGATGCCTTCCGCGCTAAAAGAGAAGCTGACGCTGATCCAGGGCTCCCTGACCTACCGGGATAAGCGGTTCGAGGGCTTCGACTGCGCCTGCATTGTGGAAGTTATTGAGCACATTGAACCCATGAGGATTCCGGCTTTTGAGCGGGTTATTTTCGAATTCGCAAAACCCGGAACTGTTATTCTGACCACACCGAACCGGGAATACAACGTCAATTATGAGGGGCTGGGTGAAGATTGCCTGCGCCATGGAGATCACCGGTTCGAATGGACCCGGGAAGAGTTCCGGAAATGGACAGAGCATGTATGTGAGAAATTCGGCTATACCTGCGTGATCAGCGGCATCGGAGAAACGGATGAGGCCACAGGTCAGCCGACCCAGATGGGGGTGTTTACGAGAAATGGATAAATTCAGAATTGAAATCCCGGAGTTCTGCCTGGTTGCCATGATCGGCGCAACCTCCTCCGGGAAAACCAGCTTTGCCCTAAAGCACTTCAAGCCTACAGAGGTGCTGTCCTCAGACTTCTTCCGGGGCATGGTTTCGGACGATGAGAATGATCAGGGAGCATCCAATGATGCCTTTGATCTGCTTCACTATGCGGCCAACAAGCGGCTGAACAATATGAAGCTGACGGTCATTGACGCGACCAACATCCAGGAATACGCCCGGAAGCAGATCATTAATATGGCCCGAGAACAGAATGTGCATTCTGTCGCTATTGTGCTGAACCTGCCGGAAGCGCTGCTCCAGGAACGGAATAAAGCGCGCCCGGACCGTGGATACCCTGAGCGGGTTGTTCACAAGCATTGCTGGGAGCTGAAACGGTCAATCAGAAATCTGAAACGGGAGGGCTTCCGGTTCGTCTATATCATTGATTCCATGGAGCAGCTGGAAAACACTGAAGTGATCCGGACCAAAATGTGGAACAATAAGAAGGATGAACACGGCCCCTTCGATATCATCGGCGATATCCATGGCTGCTGCGACGAGCTGGAAGAGCTGCTGGCAACCCTTGGCTATGTTAACGGTGAAAACGGATACGCTCATCCGGACGGCCGGAAGGTTATTTTCCTGGGTGACTTCTGTGACCGCGGCCCGCGGAATGTGGATGTGCTGAAGCTTGCCATGAAAATGATTGGAAGCGGAAACGCTCTGGCGGTTCCGGGTAACCATGACAATAAGCTTCTGCGTTATCTGAAGGGAAATAACATTCAGAAAACACATGGCATTGAGCAGACCATCGCGGAAATCGATGTGACGGATGATGCGTTCAAAGCGGAAACTGTAAAATTCCTGGACAGCCTGATCAGCCATTACGTGCTGGATGACGGCAGGCTGGTTGTTGCACATGCGGGTCTCAAGCAGGAATATATCGGAAGAGGCTCTGTGCGGGTACGTGAATTCTGTCTTTACGGTGAAACCACCGGAGAAACGGACTCCTACGGTCTGCCGGTCCGTCTTGACTGGGCGGCGGATTATCGCGGACGGGCCATGGTTGTATACGGTCATATTGCCGGGAAGGAAGTTAAATCGCTGAACGGCACTTACTGCATTGATACCGGCTGCGTGTTCGGCGGCAGCCTGACTGCTTTCCGGTATCCGGAACGGGATATCGTCAGCGTTCCCGCGCACAAACAGTATTATGAGCCCGTTAAACCTCTGGAAGAGGAACCTGAACAGGATATGGGCGATCTGCTGACGGTAGGTGATTTCAACCACAAACTGCATATTGAGACATCCCTGTACCATTCCATTGATATCAATGATTCGAACGCTGCGGCAGCCCTGGAGATCATGTCCCGATATGCGGCAGATCCCCATTGGCTGATCTATCTGCCGCCTACCATGTCTCCCTGCGAAACCAGTGAGCTGGACGGCTTCCTTGAGCATCCGCTGCAGGCGTTTGATTACTACAGAAGCAGGGGCATCCCCAATGTAGTCTGTGAGAAAAAGCACATGGGTTCCCGGGCAGTCATCATCCTCTGCAGAAATGCAGATACTGCTCAGAAACGCTTCGGTGTGGCGGACGGCTCACGGGGGATCATCTATTCCCGGACCGGGCGGCGGTTCTTCGACAATGCTGAAACGGAAACCGCGTTGCTGGACCGGCTGGATAAAGTACTGACACAGACAGGCTTCTGGAAGGATTTCGAAACGGACTGGGTCTGCCTGGATACGGAACTCATGCCCTGGAATGAAAAAGCCCAGGGACTGCTCCGGACACAGTACGCAGCCACCGGCAATTCCGGGCGGGGCAGCCTGAATGCTGTCGTTAAGGCCCTGGAACAAGCCTGCACCCGTAGGAATCTGTTTTTCGACGTAGGTGATACCGTCTCCGGTCAGAATGTTGATCCCAAAAAACTCCTGACCCGTTTCAAGGCTAAACAGGAAGATATTGAAAAATACATCAATGCATACCGGGAATATTGCTGGACCGTGAAATCCATTGATGATTTCCGGATCGCTCCGTTCCATATCCTGGCGGCGGAAGGAAAGGTCTTCTCAGGGGAGAAACATGTCTGGCATATGGAAACGATTAAGAAGTACATCACCGGCATTGATCCTGTATACATGGAGACGCCGTATATCTGTGTCAACACCGAAGACGAGGCAAGCGTACAGGCCGGTGTACAGTGGTGGCTCGATCTGACAGGAACGGGCGGAGAAGGCATGGTAGTCAAGCCCGAGACCTATATTGCCAAACAAAACGGAACGCTGCTGCAGCCCGCGGTCAAATGCCGGGGCAGCGAATACCTCCGGATCATTTACGGTGCGGAATACCTGGAGCCGGATCATCTGCAGCGCTTGAAAAAGCGCGGACTGAACCGGAAACGGAATCTGGCCCTGAAGGAATTCTCCCTTGGTATGGAATCTCTGGAGCGGTTTATCCGGAAGGAACCTCTTTACAAGGTTCACGAATGCGCGTTTGGTGTGCTGGCCATGGAAAGCGAACCGGTGGATCCACGGTTGTAATGGATAATAATGAGCTAAGCCCGACAAGGAGGTGAACCCAATGAAATTGTTTGGTGATTTTGAGGCCGTAAAGTTCCCTGAAGAGAATTTGATGTGCGTCATGGGGCCTTGACAGCTCAATGGCAGGAAACCCGGGATATACATGAAATGATATGCTCCCTCCATGCGACAGTTTTTCTTTTTTACTGTCTTTCATGGAGGGAGCATATCAGACTTGAGTCCGGAGTTTTTTAGGTCTGTTCCTTTCCTTTTTTCAGAACTTCCACAGGTTAATGCCCAGTTCCTCATTCCTCTCCCGGGTGACGCTGCCGTCCAGGACACGGATGAACATCTCGCAGGTGGCGCCGACCGTAAGGGAGATGACATGCCCGGCATGAACGGTATGATTCTGGTCCGCCATCACGGCGTGCAGGTGGGCATAGGGTTTTCCGTTCAGGGCCGTTACGTTGCCGGAGAGGCTGGTGATTTCCATGAAGCCTTCGAGGTCTTCCTGGCGGTAGGCCTGCTTTTCCAGATCATAGACGCCGACCGTTCCGCGGTTGATCGCGCCAATCGCGTTCACCTCCGCCAGGTGAAGGTTTTCCTTTTCACAGAGCGACAGAAGGCCCTGCATGATCTCCTCGTTCAGGTCGAAACGGACCATATAGGTATCGTTGAAGCGCTTGTATTCCATCTGTCCTGTTCTCCTTCCCGTATCTGTCAGTTCAAAATCTGTCTGCTCATTATATCACAGGATATGCTGACAGAAATATTTCTGCCTGTTATATACTGTTTTTTTGCATATCTTTTGCTTATTGAAAGTATTGGATATGTGGTTTTGGGTTGATTGCCGGTTACAAATACACAAAATCGTTCTATAATACAATTAACACATTGACAGTTGCATGGCAAATGAAAAACCATGCACACAGCACCGCCCGGGAAGGGTTTATTGACATACAGCCAAACCTGACCCGAACGATGTACTGCCGGATTAAAGGAGGGGGAAAAATGCAAAACAAACGCAGGTATACCATTGTTGCCATTGCTGTCGCTGTTCTGTTCCTCTTCTCCGTTATTCTCACCGTCGGGGTGGATACGGACTGGGGCAGAGTCGAAGTGACGCATATGGTAGTCACCACGGCGGACGGTGACGAGGTCAACTGTCTGCTGTACAAGCCGTCCACTGCCACACCGGAAAATCCTGCGCCCTGCGTGCTGCTGGCGCACGGCGGAAACGACATGATGGAGCAGTGCACGAGCTACGCGCTGGAGCTGGCCCGCCGCGGATATGTCTGTATCTCCCGTGACGCCATGGGCAACCACAATTCCGATATTCCCACCGGCACCGCGGAAACCGCCACAGTGGAGGCGGCCGGATACCGGCCTTCCGGACTGGACGCTGTGCTGCACCAGGTGCGGCTGTATAACTTCGTGGATCAGAACAAGATCGTCGCCATCGGCCATTCCCTGGGCGGCACGAACACGATCGCTCTGTCGATCAAACACCAGCAGGGCATCTTCCTGTCCATCAACCTGGGCCAGAACATGTACGGCCGGGAATGGAACCAGGATTACAACTTCAACTACGACGTCATTATCGGTATCGCGGATGAGAGCTGCCTGGCCCATTCCGATCCCCAGAACTACACGATCAACTCCCTGGAAACCGTACAGCTGCGCCGGATCTTCTTCGGCGATTACACCACGCCGGATGAGGAGCTGCCCATGATTGAGCTGGGCAAGGTATATACCGCCGTCGGAACGGACGGCAAGGAATACCACCGGACAGCCTTCCAGCCGGATTCCACCCACGCCTATTACCTGTGCACCAACGACGCAGTTCAGACTGTTGTTTACGCGATCACCAGCGAATGCGGCCTCGGCCTGGATGCCGGCGTCAATTCCTACGCGGATCACGGAAAGATCCACACCGTATGGCAGTGGCACGACGTGGGCTATTTCCTGATCTATGTCAGCGTGATCGCCATCATGTTCGTCGTGGCCTTCGGCCTGATCAACAGCAGGGTATTCGCGGACCTGCGGCTGAACAAACCCGCACAGCCGCTCGGCATCCCGAAGAAGAATCCGCTGTGGTGGATCTTTGCCATTGTGCTGGCCGCGGTGCCCATGCTGCTGTATAAGCCCGGCGTCATCGCCTCCACAGGCAAGTGGCTGGGCATTCCCGTCAGGGGCCTCTGGCTGTGCGGCGGCAACAGCAACGGCTTCATCACCTGGCAGTGGTACGTATCCCTGGCAATGATCGCCATCTTCCTGATCTATCACTTCGTCTGGGGCCGGCGGCACGGCGGCAGCCTGCATGCCTACGGCCTGGCCACCTCCAATGAGAAAGGCTTCCATATCCATTATGTGCTGAAGGCCCTGGCTTTCGGTCTCCTGACCGTCGGTGCCGGTTACCTGGCCTTCATGACCGCCTCCGCGTACACCAAGGGCGGCATCCATATCGGCACCTTCATGATGTCCACGGTCAGCCCGAAGCGTACCCTGGCGATCTTCATGTACTTCCTGTTCCAGATTCCGTACTTCCTGCTGGGCAACCTGGCTTTCCGCAGCGTCGGACTGACGGAATTCGAGGACAGCCGCAAGGGAACGATCAAGAGCATCGCGCTGGGAACACTCCTCACTGTCGGCGTGATCTTCGTCTTCTGGGCCTACTTCGTGATCCAGCTGTCCACAACCCATATGCTCACACCGTATTTCCTGGCAGACCGGATGTACATTTACGGCATCCTCGCCCTGCCGCTGGTGCTGGGCATGTCCGTGGCAAACGCCCTGAACCTGTATGTATCCAAGAAGACCAACAGCCTCTGGACCGGCCTGTTCACCGCCCTGCTGTTCGGCACCTGGGTCATCATCTGCTGCGGCGAAATCACCAAGTACGTATACTGGTAATCAGCATTCCTCCTTTAGCCGCTGTGAGCTCTCCACCACAACGGCGGGTGCCCCGGAGCCAGGCTCCGGGGCACCTCTTTATTTTCCTGTTTCGTACTTTACAGCGCGTCAATATACGTCCTGAGGGCATCGTCCTCGTTCGGCTTTTCCTCAAAGACGCGGTTTTGGGGTTCGACGGTTTTAAAGGCGGCGTAATACCGCAGGCCGAATTCCCGCAGGGCCTTCGCATTGAAATGCAGGTGGTCCGGCTTGCCCTCCAGGTTTTCCGCGGGGACAAAGGCCGTCATCGGATGGGCTTCGGCAAATTCCCGGAGCTGGCGGTTGACCTGCTGATAGTATTGCTTTTCCTCCTCCAGCGCGAAGAGGTAATCCCCGAGTCCGCCCAGGAGGAAGGGCACGTTTTCCAGGCGCAGCGCTTTGGTCAGGGCGGCATAGAAAAGCTCGAGCCTCTCCCGGTAGGTTTCGGCCAGGCCCGGATGGCAGTCCGATTCCCCCTGGTGCCAGAGCACGCCCGCGATGGTCGAGGTGCGCTCCGCGAGGCGCGCCTGCAGCACCGCGTGGTCAAACAGCAGGCTGCCTTCCTTCCACTGATCCAGCTGGGTGCCGCCGTCGGCACAGGGGATCAGGCCGACGTCCGTGCCGTGGTCCTTCTGGTAGGCGTCGGCAAAGCTCTCCGCCAGGGAGATGCCGGAGAAAGGCCGGTCCGGATTGACCGGCGGGATCATGGGCTGCCAGCGGCCGTTGCGCAGCATTTTCAGGCGCGGATTGTCAATCCGCTCCACGTCGCCGATCACGCCGCGGCCCGCCATGTTGGACTGGCCGATGAGCAGAAAGGAATGAAGCATGCTGTTACCTCCCGGATCCGCCGCGTAAAAGATGTGCGGGACGGAAGCTTTCCGTATCCCGGCGGAATTCTGTCCCCTTCAGTATAGCACAGACGCCGCCGGCCGCGGAAGCGGGTCAGTTCAGCAGATCCCCGGGCGTTTCCGTTCCGTTCTGCATGTCGTTGTATTCGATAATGGTCCGCACGCGGTTCATGTATTCCACGAGCTTCTTATCCCGCTCCTCCGGCTTCAGGAAAACGAAGGCGTTGCCCAGCAGGCAGGCGCTGACCTCCGTCGAAACCACCATGAAGTCCTCCAGCTGCTGCGCGGCCGTGTCATCGGTTACATTCCCGTAGGTTGTCTCAATATAGTCATCCAGCGTTTTTTCGCCGGATTCAAAAATGCGCCTCGCCAGCGCGAGCAGCTCTTCACCGTGTTTTTTGTCCATACGCCCCTCCTGTTCAGCAGTGTGTGATGTTGTGGGTTCCGGGCAGCGGCGCCTCCGGGAGCCGCCGCTTGTATTTGTTGAAATGTAATATGTAACTTTGCGATTATTATACACTTTTTTTGTTGTCCGTACATATACATTTTTTGTTTTTTCCGAAAAAAGCACAGGGTCGGAACCAGTCAGGAACCACTCAGGAACCAGAGAGGACTCCTTGCGGAACCAGTGGAAAAGGGTATAATGATATTGAGGCGATCCGGAAATCCGGGCCGCTTTTTTTCGGCTTTTTGCCGGGAAGGGAGGGGATCCGCAATCGCGAAGATCACTGAAGCTCCGCCCCTGCGGGGCATGCGGAGGGACATGACACAGGAGGATTTCGAACGGCTGTGCCGGCTGCAGTGCCGGGTGCCCCAGTTTCTGGGCTTTGCCGGCGTCAGCCGGGACAAGCTGGAGCGCTGGTGCCGGCGGGCCTATCACCTGGACCTGGAGGAAGCCATCGAAATGATCCGCCAGGACGGGCTGATCGAAATCCGGGAGGCCGCTTTTCAGCTGATGAAGAAAAGCGCCACCATGGCCAACCAGCAGTTCAACCGCTTCCTGCCCGGGGCGGAGCCGGAGGACAGCGCCCGGCGGGACGAGGCCATCCGGGCCTTCACCGCCATGCTGCAGGGCGCTGACCCCGACGGCGGGGATATGGCATGAGCGGGGAGAAGCCGGCGCCGTTCCGGCTCTGCCCCTTCTCCCCGAAGCAGCGGCAGGCCATGCTCTGGTGGCGGACGGGCTCCGGCCGGGAGCATTACCGGATGATGCTGGCGGACGGGGCGATCCGGAGCGGCAAGACCGTCGCCATGATCCTCAGCTTCCTGCTCTGGAGCCTCTCCAGCTTCACGGACCGGGATTTCATCGTGGCCGGCGTAACCGGCGGCGCCTTGCGGCGCAATGTGCTTTCCCCGATGTTCCGGCTGCTGGAGACCTTCGGGGTGCCCTACGAGTGGAAGCGGACCGAGGCCCGGGTGGTCATCGGGAGCAACGTGTACCACCTGTTCGGCGCCGACAAGGACAACGCCCAGGACAAACTGCAGGGCATGACCGCCGCCGGCGCCTACGCCGACGAGGTCGCCCTGTTTCCCCGGTCCTTCGTGGACCAGATGATCGGGCGCTGCTCCGTGGCGGGCAGCAAGATCTTCATGAACTGCAACCCGAACGGCGCCTACCACTACATCAAGACAGACTTCATCGACAAGGCGGAAGAGATCGGTCTCTTCCGCCTTCACTTTACGATGGACGACAACCTGTCGCTGTCGCAGGAAATCCGGGAAAGCTACGCCCGCTCCTTCCAGGGCGTATTCTACCGCCAGTACATCCTCGGGGAATGGGTCAGCGCGGAAGGCGCGGTCTATCCCATGTGGGACGACGCGGAAAACACCTGCGGGGCGGATGAGCTGCCGCCGGAAAGCGACTGCCGGCGCCTCGTGGCCGTGGACTACGGCACCGCGAACCCCTGCGTGTTCCTGGACGTGCTGGACGACGGTAAGGTGTTCTGGATCCGGAACGAATACTACTGGGATTCCGCCGCCCGGAGGAAACAGAAGACCGACGCGGAATACGCCGCCGACCTCGCCGCCTTCCTGGGCGGCGACCGGGACGTGCAGGTCATTGTGGACCCGAGCGCGGCGTCCTTCAAGACGGAGCTGCGCAACCGGGGCTACCGGGTGCAGGACGCCCGGAACGAGGTGCGGGAGGGCATCGCCACGACGGCGGTGCTCATCGGGAACCGGCAGATCCGGGCAGTGCGGGACCGCTGCCCCTGCCTGATGAAGGAGGTGCACGGCTATCTCTGGGACGAGAAGGCGCGGCAGCGCGGCGAGGAACGCCCCCTCAAGGAGCGGGACCACGCCATGGACGCCCTGCGCTATCTCTGCCACACCCGGGCCGACCGCTTCCGGCGGCTGCAGTGAAACGGAAAGGAATGAAAGATGCGAAGGAAAAGAAAGAACCTGCCCCGGGCGCGCCCGGCGGAAAACCGTCCGGCGCCTCCCCTGGCCGCCGCCGACGGCTACGCCAACGCGGCGGCGTTTCTCGGGGAAGCCTCGCCCCTGCTCTCCGGCGGCACCTTCCTGCGCTCCGGGCTGACGGACAACCGGGAGCTGCTGACCGCCGCCTACCGGGAAAGCTGGCTGGCGAAGCGGATCATCGACATGCCCTGCGAGGACATGACGAGAGCCTGGTACACGCTGTCCTCCGATCTGGAGGAGGAGGCCATCCACCAGCTGCGGCTGCTGGAGGCCCGGCACGGGATCCGGCAGGAAATCACCAACGCGATTCGCTGGGCCCGGCTGTACGGCGGGTCCCTCGCCCTGATCGTCATCCGGGGCGAGGAGGACCGCCTCGATACCCCCCTCGATACGGACACCCTGCTGCCGGACTGCTTCCAGGGCCTGCTGGTGCTGGACCGGGGCCAGGGGATCTCCCCCGGCCCGGAGCAGGTGACGGATCTCGACGATCCCGACTTCGGCCTGCCCGCCTGGTACGAGGCGAGCCCGGACGGCGGCGCGCCGGTGCGGATTCACCATTCCCGGGTGCTGCGGTTCATCGGGCGGGAGCTGCCCCGGACGGAAACGGAGCGGGAGGAGGGCTGGGGCGCCAGCGAGCTCGAGCATATCTGGGACGAGCTGCAGAAACGCTCCGCCGCCTCCGCGAACATCGCCCAGCTGATCTTCCAGGCGAACATCACGACGCTGAAGATGAGCGATTTCGGCGAGCTGATGGCCGTCGGAACGGACGCGCAGAAGCGCCAGGTCATGGAGGCCGTGTCCCGGGAGAACCGGCTGCGGACCTCCTTCGGGCTGCAGCTGCTGTCCTCCGGGGATTCCCTGGAAACCCACAGCTATTCCTTCGCCGGGCTCAGCGACATCTATGAGTCCTTCATGATGGACATGGCCGGGGCGGCGGAGATTCCCGCCACGCGGCTGTTCGGCCGGTCGCCCCAGGGGATGAACGCCACCGGGGAGAGCGACCTGCGCAACTACTACGAGATGATCTCCCAGCTGCAGGAGCGGGTGCTGAGGCCCGCCCTGGAAAAGCTGCTGCCGGTGATGGCCGTATCCTGCTGGGGGTACGTGCCGGAGGATCTCGAAATTGTGTTCCAGCCGGTCATGACCACCTCGGCCATGGACCGGGCGGAGATGATCGACCGGCTGAGCGCCTCGGTGATCTCCGCCTTCCAGGCCGGGCTGCTGACCCGGGAGCAGGCCCTGGCGGAGCTGAAGGCCCGCGGCCAGGACCTGGGATTCTACACCACCCTGACATGAGAAAGGAGGAAGCATGCAGTACTACGGAACACGGTTATCCGAAAACCTGTCCCTCCGGGAACCGGAGGGATACCTGCTGTGCCTGAACGTGCCGGTGGCGCGGACGGGCACGCAGGAGTACCTGCCGCAGGAGCTTGGGCTGCCCCCGGCGCGGGGGGATCCCCTGATTCCTGTGGTCCGCCCGCCGGAGGAGGTGTTCTCCCCGGCGACCATCGCGTCCTTTGAGGGGATGCCGGTGACCAACGACCATCCCCCGGACGGCGTCACCCTGGAAAACGTCCGGTACCTGTCCAGAGGGCACGCCCACAACGTGCGCCGGGGAACCGGAGAGATGTCCGATCTGCTGCTGGCGGATCTGATCATCCAGGACCGGACGCTGATCGACGCCATCCTGAAGGACGGGAAACGGGAAATCTCCTGCGGCTACCTGTATGAGCTGCGGGAGGAGAACGGGCAGTACGTGCAGCGGAACATCCGCGGCAACCATATCGCCGTGGTGGACGCCGGACGCGCCGGCCCGAGAGTATCCATACGCGATGAGGAACCGTCCAAATCTTCGATTTGGGTAACGGTTCCCATGCTACAGCCGTCCGCGACTGACGAGCAGTGTCTGCGAAGTCAGAGCGGTGAACGGCGATCGCACGAGAAGCCAAAGACTGAAAGGAGCCTGAAAAGCATGAAGAAATCCCTGTATAAAAAGCTGGTCCGCATGGCGCGGGACGGAGACGCGGAAGCCATTGAGGCTGTGGCGGAAATTGTCGAGAACCTGACCGAAGAGCTGCCGGCCGCCCCCGCTGAGGCGCCGGAGACCATTGTCGTCGGGTATCCCCCGGAAGCGCCCGCCGAAACGCCCGCGGAGGAGACGGAAGCCAGTCAGGACAGCGATCCGGAGGCCGCGATTCTCGAGCGGCTGGACCGGATCATCGCGCTGCTGACGCCCGCCGCCGCAGACGAGGAAAGCGACCCCGTATCCGAAATCGCGGAAGCGGTCGCCAAGGCCGTGGAGGCCGGCGCCGCCGCGGAAGCGCCCGCGGACGCCGATACCCGGGAGATCGCCGAAATCATGGAGGAGGTGCTGGAGCCCTCCACCGTGCTGGAGCCGGAGCAGGACGCGGACGAATGCGAAGAGCAGAACCCCCTGGCCGCCGACGCGGTGCGCGCCGCGCTGAAGGCCGTGCGCCCGGCCATCGCCCGGATGCCGAAGGAGCAGCGGAAGCAGGTGTGCGGCGAGATCGCCCGCCGGCTGCGCAGGACCGCCGGTGACAGCCGGCAGAGCACCCCGGGCGCCTATGCCGCCCTGGCCCGGGCCGGCAGGAAGGACCGCGCCGCGGATCCCGCGGAGCTGGGCCGGCGGATCATGGCGAGCCGCAACATCAACTGCAGGGTCTGATACGGAGGTGACGATTCATGGGTAAAGTGATTTCCGGTTTTCCCAACGGCTGGGCTGGAGCGATCTCCCGCGCGGTGGATGACATCGTCGAAGCCTATGCCAACGTGTCCGGCACGGCGATTCCCTTCGGATCCCCGGTCTTCCAGGATTCCGAGCGCACCGGCGTTACCGGCATTCAGGCCGGCGCCGGCACGGAAACCTTCCTGGGCTTCGCTGTCCGCTCTCCCGCCAAGACGCCGAACGTCTACGGCACCGAGGATGAGAACAGCCGCGGCGCCTATGAGGCAGGTGAAATGGTGGACGTGCTGACCCGGGGCTCGATCGTTCTCGAGGCCGCCGGCAGCGGCATCCTGCCCGGCAAGCAGGTGTACATCAACCTGGACACCGGCAAGGCCGTTTCCGCGTCCTCCTCCAGCACGCTCATGATCCCGGGCTGCCGCTTCCGCACCGGCCGGGACGCCAACGGCATGGCCGAGGTCGTGCTGGTGACCCGTAATTTGATGTGAGGTGAAATGATATGATCAGAACTCCACGCGCGCTGACCCCGTCCATCCTGGCCAACGACTCCTACACCTTCCTGATGAAGGAGCTGGAGAAGGTGGACGAAACCATCCTGGAGCCGCTGTCCGGCACGGACTGGCCCCGGGACATGCCCGTCGTCACCGGCGGCGGGCTCGTGGAATCCATCGCGAGCATCGACGTGACCTACGCCTCCACCGGCGGGGACGAGGACGGCCTCTTCTTTGAGGCGGCCAACGACATCCCGGTGATCCAGGCGGACCTGTCCAAGGCGGTGGCCCGAACCTTCAACTTCGCGGAATACATGTCCTTCTCCACGATGGAGCGGGAAAAGATGGCCCAGGTGGGCCGGGATCCGGAAACCTTCCTGAACAAGGGCATCCGGCTCCACTGCGACAAGATGATCGACCGGAACGTCTACCAGGGCTTCCGCAAGGTGAACAGCTACGGCCTGTGCACCTCCCCGATCGTGACCCGCTCCTCCGCCGGACAGACGGAGAGCGGCGAAACCGAATGGGCAGCCAAGACCGCGGATGAGATTCTGGCGGACATCAACACGATTCTCGCCGAAACCTGGGCGGACAACGACTGCTCCTCCGACGCGCTGCCGAACCACATCCTGGTGCCCGTCGCGCAGTTCGGCCAGCTGGTAACCCGGAAGGTTTCCGACGATTCCGAGCGGTCCATCCTGACCTACATCCTGGAGAACAACCTGACCGCCCAGCAGGGCGGGAATCTGGTGATCTCCCCCTGCAAGTGGTGCACCGGCGCAGGCTCCGGCGGCACCGACCGGATCGTGGCCTACATGAACCAGCCGGACCGGATCTGCTTCAACCTGACGCAGCCCCTGCGCAGGATGGATACGGAGTACGCGGAGATGCGGATCAAGATTCCCTATATCTGCCAGTTCTCCGAAGTCCGTTTCCTGTATCCCAGTACTGTAAGGTACATGGACGGCATATAAAGGAGGAAAACCATGCTGATTTTATCCCGGGTGTGCGTCTCGTTTCATGATAAACAGGGCGGCACACTGTTCCGCGTTACCCCTGCCGACCGGCTGACCTTCGTCGAGGCGCCGGAGGCGATCCGCCAGGATCCGCTCTTTGCCCTGCTGGTGGCGGAGCGCTCCCTGGAGGTGGCCCAGTCCGCCGCCCAGAAGAAGGCGCTTGAGAATGATCCGGAGACCCCGGCGGAAGCCGCGGCGGAATCCGGACGCAAAAAAGAGAAGGCCGCGCGAAGCAGCGCGGCCTCCCCTGCCGGAGCCTGACCGAAGCGCGGTTTTACTGCGCGACGTCAAACTCCTGGTAAATCCTTACGATCTCCATCTTTTTGTTCATGGTGATCACGGTGGCGTAGAAATCCAGTCCGATGCTGTTGGTTTCCTTCTCCTGCTTGATCTTCAGGATCTCCTGCAGACCGGTGTAGGTCACGGGCTTCTCATCCGGGTTGGAGGCATCCTCGAAGGTAATGCCGCCGGCAACCGGCAGCTGCAGCTGCGCGAAGACGTGCATGAAGCGGCGTTCATCCTCATTGTTCATGGCGATCATCTTGTCATCGCCCACCTGGGAGAAGATGATTTCCCAGCCGTTGGTGCACTTGACCAGGGTCTCGCCGAACTCGTCGACAGACTTGTCAGCGACCTCGAAGACCTGGCCGCCCGCCAGCACGATGTCGCCTTTCTTCAGCTCATCGATGTCATCAATCTCATAGACGTCGTCGGCATACAGGGTGACCGTGAAGGTATTGTCCGCTTCGTGATATTCACCGACCGTCGCGTTGACCGTGACGCCGGCCAGATCATCATAATCCGAATCGTCCGGAGCGATGATGTCCGCCAGGGCAGCCGCAGAAGTCAGGGACAGGGCCGCGGCCATGAACAGGGATGCGAGTTTCTGTAACTTTTTCATTGAGTAATACTCCTTTCTCTTTCCGCGCCTGAGGCGCATTCCCGGGCATCTGAACATAATACCATATCCGTTGCCCGATTGCATTCTTTTTCCGAATCCGCCGCCGGAGATCCTTTCTCCGGCGGCACCTCACAGGAGGGCCTTTGCTTGAACATTTCCGCGCTTCTGTCGAGCCCCGGCATGGGAGCCGCCAGCTTCACGGTGGAGCGTTCCGCCGTCCGGCGCCGCAAGGGCGCCGCGGAGAAAACCTCCGGCGTCCTGATTCCCACCGTCGGCTGCGTCCAGCCCGGGCAGGCCGATCAGGCCACCATGCTCCCGGAGGAAGACCGCCGGGAAGAGTTCATCGTCATCTACACGGCCTTTCCGCTCTGCATGGGGGAAAACCTCGGCCGTGTCTACCATCCTCCGGACCGCATTCACTGGGACGGCCGCGTCTGGCGGCTGGTTGCCCTGGAGCCCTGGACCGTGTTCCGGTTCTGCAGGGGAACCGCAGTGCTTGTTCCGGAGGAAAAGCCGGAGGAAAGCGGAGAGGAGGAAGCGCCATGATCACCCGGGAGGAATTCCTGGCCTTCTATCCGCAGTTTTCCGCGTTTGAGCCGGCACTGGTGCTGGATACCTTTCTGCTTCAGGCCAACGCCCGTTTCTCCTCCTTCGGGGAGGACGCGGCGGAAGCCCGGCGGCTGTACGCCGCCCATAAGCTGACGCTTTACGCGAAATCCGCGCCGCCGGAAGGAACCGAAGCCTCCATGGCGGTCATCGCGTCAGCCGGGGAGAAGCAGCAGCAGATTGCTTCCCAGAAGGTCGGGGAGGTCGCGGTTACCTACGCGTCCTCTTCCTCCTCTTCAGCCTCCGCCGGCCGGACTTCCCTGGCGGATCTGCCGGAAACCGTTTACGGCCTTCAGCTGCTGGCGCTCATCCGCATGCATACCTTCGGAATGTATGTGCCGTGAGCCTCGAATGCTCACCGGTCACATTTATGTATACGCATGAATTTCCGGGGCGTCAGCGCAAAACCGTCATTTTCCCGAAAAAAAATCCGCCGCGTTCAGGAGGTGATTTTCTGATCCGGCTCAGAACCGTTGAAAACACTGCCGCGCAGGAGAAACGGAACGCCGCGCTGCGCTGGCTTTCCGGCCATGCCGTGCAGGCCGGGCTTCCGGCCTCCGCCCCGGCGAGGGCCCGGTTCCTCCTGGCCATCCAGGAGCACGGCTCCCCGGTCATGCGCATTCCGCCCCGGCCGGTGGTGCGGCCCGCGCTTTCCCGGCCGGAAACCCGGGCCGGAATGGCGGAAGCCCTGCGCGAAGCGGCCGCGGCCGCCCATGCCGGCGACCTGCCGAAGACGCAGGCAGCCCTGGAGGCCTGCGGACAGCTCGGGGCGGACGGCATCCGGGCATACATCGACGCCGGGATTGCTCCCGGGAACAGTCCGGTCACCGTCCACGGGGGATGGATTTACAACCGTCCCGCCGGGAAGGGGGTTTATATCTCCGGGAAGGGCTTTGACCGGCCGCTTTACGATACCGGCGGGCTTTACCGCGCCTTTTCCTGGGAAATTGTCAGCAGATAAGGAGAATCCGGATGAACACTGAAAGCACTGTAATGAATGAGGCAATCTGGACCGCCCTGTGCGCCTGCCTGGGCCTGGCGCCTGATTCCCCGGCTGCCTCCGCCCTGATCCAGCCGGCATACACCGAGCCGGAGAACGCGCCGAGGCCTCCCCGGGAGCGGGACGTCGTCTACTATTATCTGGAAACGGAGGACGCAGCCGCCGTCCGGCCGCAGATGCAGGTTCCGGCTGTCTTTACCCTGCGGAGCCCGGACGGGCTGCGGCCTCCGGAGCCCGGGCCGGCAGCGGAGATTCCCGCGGAAATCCGGTCCTTCCCGGCCTGGCGGCTGATCATCGTCTGCTACGGGCCGTACGCCGAGGAGCACGCGCACCGGATCCGGGCGCTGCTGTATCTGGACGGGAACGGAAAGCCCCGGAGCATTCTCCGCGCCGCCGGCATTTACCCGATTCCGGATCCGCCCCAGGCGCTGATTCTCCGGGAGCCGGCCGGCTCCCTCTGGCGCCGCCGGGCGGATCTCTCCGTTTCTCTCCGCGTAAGAGATGAGATTGCCGTTTCCCTGCCGGCTGTAAACACGGCGCCTGATATTCTGATGTCAGTGAGGTGATTATTACGCTCAGTACCAATACCATCGCCCGGGTTGTGGTCAACGCGGTCCGCTCCTCTGCCTCCGCTTCGGCCTTCGATAACGGTCTGATCCTGGCTCCCTGCGCCTCCTTCACGGAGGAGAAGCGCCTGCTGACCTTCGCCTCCGCAACAGAGGCGGCCGCAGGTCTGATATCCGCCGGCTTTACCGCCGCGGACGAGGCATACAAGGCCGCGCTGAAGTATTTCGGGGCTTCGCCCTCCCCGGCCCGCCTCCTGGTCTCCTGCTATCCTTCCGCTGAGACGCCCGCTGCCGCCCTGGCCGCGGCTCTGCAGAAAACCTCCGGCTTCTACGGCGTCTTCCCGGCCGGCGCTGCGGACAAGGCCGCGCTGCTGGCCCTTGACGAGGCGGTCCGCTCCGCTGAGCATCCGATGATGCTCTTCCTCCCGGTCACGGGCACGCCGGCCTCCGTCACCGCCTCCGGCAGCCTGCTGGAATCACTTTTTAATCTTTCTTCCCGCAGAGTTCTGGTGACTTACGTGGCTGAGCCCTCCGACGCGGCCGCTGTCATGGGCACCGCCATGGGGCTGCAGGCAGCGCATGCCGCCTCCGCTTTCTCCCTGTGCTATCAGACGGTACAGGGAATCCAGCCGCAGAATCTGACGCAGGCCGAGGTTGATGCGATCCAGGCCCTGAACGGCAATGTCTATGTGACCCGGGGCTTCACCCATCTCCTGCTGGAGAAGGGAACCACCGCCTCCGGGATGCGGTATGACGAGGCGCTGTATCTGGACATGATCGCGGACGCCCTGCAGACGGAGGCGGTGTCCCTGCTGGCGGACAGCGGCTCCCGCCTGCCGCAGACGGACGACACCACCGCGCAGTTCATCAACCGGTTCTCCGCCGTCCTGTCCGGCTTTGCGGACCGGGGCGTGCTGGCCACCGGCGTATGGCGGGGAGCCACCGCCGGGCCGCTGGCAGCCGGGGATATGCCGGAGAACGGCTTCACCCTCTGGGCGGATTCCTACGATAATCAGCCGGACGCCGACCGGGCCGCGCATAAGGCGATGCCGGTCCAAGTGGCCCTGCTGCTGGCAGGGTCCGTCGAGTCCATTGTGATCGCGGTCAATGTTGTGATCTGAGAAGGCAGGTGAGATGAATGAGCTACGCAGTTTACTCCCTCGCGGATACCCGCACGGTGCTGTACCACCCGAACGTGGGGCAGGCCAACCTGCATCTCTGCGGGCGGGGAAAAATGGTCATCTCTTATTCGGGGGATCTGTCTTCCCATACCACCACCGCCGATGGCTATGTGGTGGTCAATAAGCTGAAATCCGAAAACGGAACGATCACCCTGGAGGTGCCGCAAAACTCGATCGCGGATGATTTTCTCTCAAAGTTTGCCCGCTATCTCCGGACCTGCGATTCCTCCCGGTTCACGCTCGGCACCCTCACCGTGTACGACACCGCCGGCAGCCGCACGATCTTCATGACCGGCGTTACCGTGCAGAAGGTGCCGGACCGGACCTATGACCGCACGTCCTCAAACCTGACCTACACACTGCTGGCCGCCCAGGTGACGGAGAAATGATGCGGAGGCGTCCAAATCTATGATTTGGGTAACGCCTCCTATGCTACAGGAGCCCACGAAGACAAGCGAAAGCGCAGTCTGAGTGGATTGCGACGATCGCAAAAAACCGGCAGGGAGTTCTCCGCTCCCTGCCGGATGATTTTGTTTGATTAACTTCCGATATTCCATGCCAATGAACATCTTAAAAAAGAGAACTTTATCTCAGGAAAAATCGATAAATGCCTCCGGAGTAAGCTCATAATCAACAGAGGATTGTAATTCGCCGAGTTGGTTCTTCCAGGAATTCTCGTGGACTTGTACCTGATGAAAACCAAGTTTTTCATATACATGCTGAGCGCGCACATTGCTCATATTTGTATCCAGCTTGATTGTTGAATATCCGCGTGAAAAAAGCTCACGGATCAGCATACTTAATAATACTCGACCCAGCCCTTTTTCCTGATATGAGGAATCACAGATCTTTATCCCGATCTCAGCTGTCTGATCCTCAATACTGTAGCTCATCTCACCAATACGTTTACCTTGGTATTCAATGATGAGCCTGCGTCTTGTTTCATCACTGTCCTGAGATATTTTGGCTTCTATCTCATCGGGTGTTGTATGGAGGCCGAGAGGAAAACCGGCATGTGCCATCACTTTTCCATCACTCCACCATGCGGCAAGCTGATCACAATCAGCCTTCCCTGCATCACGAATGACTAAATCGTTTCTCCGAATGATCATCGTCATCGTCCCTCCAAATCCCGATTGATCTTTCCAGCATGGATGTCCTATTTGTTCCTCATCATCACGGTAGTTGCCAGGCAGTCCTTCATGGGAAGGAGCCAGCCGCTTTCACAGAGTATGCGCATAATGGCCTCCCCCTCCTTCATCTGGATCAGCGCGGGAAGCTTCCTGGCGTAATCAGCCAAGTGTTCCGGAGCATATTCTTTCATGATCCGGGAGATCCCGTCAATCCGGTTCACAGCGCCATCGCAAATGTCCTTTGCAACCGGCAGGATCCGGCTGTTCAGGGCCCTGCTTTGTTCCGCGCTCAGGTAGGGAAATGCCGGCAGGATCCTTTCACCTTCCTTTCGGGCCAGACCCAGTTCCAGCAGTTCGGAGCAGATGAGCTTTTCGCTGTCTGTAACCGGCTGTGAATCCGGAAGGGAGATGAGCATGTCTGCCCGTACCGGGCTGACCACCGGATGCAGCGCTTCCCCGTTCAGCGGCACATCCCACAGGAAGACAGTACCGTCCTTAGAACCCTGTGCGGAAATACCCATAAAGTATGGGTCGTTTTTTGGCAGTTCCATCAGGAAGCGGAAGCAGCGGTCGCCAAAGCAGTCTGTCGGATAATCCAGCGTTACCTCGCGCTGCAACAGGTCCACATAGGCCCGGCGGAGAATCAGCGAGACCAGCATCCACCTGAGTGAATTCTCCGGCAGGTCGCTGCCGCAAAACCCAAGCGCGCGCAGTTCGTCCATATATGCTTCGGCGAATGCCCGGATGCTGATGGCAGTTTTTTCCAGATCGGTCCTGTTATGCCGGTCGATGGCTTCCAGTTCCTTTCCTGTAATGATCACAATATTGCTCTGGTATGTCAGGCCTTTTTTCTTCAGCAGGTCATACTCCAGCAGCTTTTTCAGCGCATCCTCCAGGTATGCGGTGGGTACGCTGAGCTGCAGGCTCAGCTGCTCCTCGGTCTGCCTGTCATAATAGCAGGCCATCACAATGTTCTGGCGCAGCCTGTTTTCGTTGAAGATATCATAATAGACGCATTTTCCGCCCCAGAAGATCAACGTCAGGTCTACAGGGTCATAACTCAGCCTGCCCGATTCCATATCCATATTGATTCCCTCTCTGATACGTTTTCTTGACTGAAACAGCAGGTATTTCACCATGCTTTCGGACAGGGAAAAGCGTTCGGCGATTTCACGGACGGATTGTCCGTCAATATAATAGGCCACCGTAGCGCGCCGGTAATCAGATGAAATCCCTGCGAGGCTGCGGAGAATCCGGCAAAGCTGCTCATGATCCTGAATCTGTTCCTCCAGTTCCTCATACCGATGATCAGGCATGTCTTCATCCAGTTTCTCCGTGCGGTGCCCGGACTGCTTACGGTACCAGCTTTTCAGAATGTTGCCTGCTGTTTTCCAGACAAATGCGTAGAAAGCCTTTTCGCTTTCAAAATGATTGGTGGTCTTGCAGGCGACAAGCAGGATTTCCTGCGCCAGGTCCTCGGCGTCATGGTATGAGCCCGTTCTGGACAGGCAAAAGCGAAAGATCGTCTTTGACATCTGCCTGATCTGCTCATCATTGATTCCGCCCGTCATCTTTGAATTCCTTTCCCTGTTTTGGAAGCTTCCATATGGATAATGCCGTAAAGAGGGAATTGGTTAGGATATATTGTGAAAAAAGTTTAATTGTCGTTTGCCTTTGTCAGGAAAATCAAAAGTGAATTTTATAATCTGATAATCTTTCATTCATCATATCATATTTTCCTGATCTTTGCCCATTTTTCCGGAAGGAGCCTATTTCATGAGAGAAATTCATAAAACACTGACCCTTTCCGCCGGCGGTGAGGCCCGCACTTTCCGGCTCCGCAAGCTGGACGCCTTCTCCGGCGCGCAGCTGCTGCAGCTGATCCGGAAGCATCTGCCGAAAACGCAGGAGCCCGGCACCACGCTGGCCTCCCTGATTGATCCGGTCTTCCTGTCCCTGTCCCCGGAGGAGCTCCGCTCCCTGATGACCTCCTGCCTGAGCTGCACGGAGGTGCTGCTGGAGGCGGGATATCAGCCGCTTCTGCAGCAGGGGGAATGGTCCTGGCCGGAGGCGGAGCACGATTCCGGTCTGTGCCTGAAGCTGACGCTGGAGGAAGCGCTCTGGTCCCTGGATTCTTTTTTCACCGGCGTCGGGTCGACCTCCCGTCCGGCGGAGGCGCAGGCCTGACCGCCGTCCTCCCGATGCCGAACCTGGACGAGTTTCTGTTCCTGCCGGTCGCCGCGGGCCTCTGGCGGCAGCATGAGCTCTGGGACGGGACCTATACCCTGGATGATCTGCTGGACGCGGCGGAGCTGATCCTGGTCCGCCGAGCCCGGGAAAGAGAAGTGATGAACCATGCCTGATCAGGAATTTCTGGCGTCCTATGCCGTGGAGATCGACGAGGCCGGCGTGGCCCGGCTGCAGTCCGTGCTGGAGGATAACCGCTCTCTGGCGGAATCTCTATCCTCTGCCTTTCAGCAGGCATGGGCGGACCTGGACACCTATGTGTCCTATGCCGCTGAAACGTCTGTTCCGGCGCCGGTTCAGAACCGCGCGGATGCCGCTCCCGCAGCCGCTGAAATGCGTCCGGTGTTATCCGGGCAGCTTCCGCTTGCGCTTGTTTCCCCGGACAGCCTGCGCACGGAAGCCGTTTCCCGGATCAGAGATCCGGACAGCTCCGCATCTGAAATTCATCTGGATCTGTCCGGCGCCGGGGAGGAGCTGCAGAGCTTCCTGCAGGACATCGCTGTATCCGACGCAGAGATCCCGGCAGCCCTGGATCTGACGGAGGCTTCCAAGGAGCTCACATCCTTTCAGACCTCGCTTTCCGAAACGGATGCCGCCCTGCCGCTCCGCCTGGACCGCACCCGGGCGGATCTTTCCCTTTCCGAGCTGCAGCGGCTGCTACGGCAGCCCCTGAGTCTGACGGCGGATACCTCCGCCGTGATCTCCGCGGCCTCCTCCGCGCTGAGCGCCATCCGCGCCGCTTACGCGTCCTCGCCGCTGCAGCTGAGCGCCTCCATCGTTTCCTCCGCGATCGCCGGCCTGCCGGACGCTTCCGCCGCCGCTGCCGCAGGTACGCCTGCCTCCTCCGTTTCCCGCTCCGTGGAGGCGCCGGTAAACATCACGGTCAACGCCTCCGGCACGGATTCCCGGGCGCTGGGGCAGTCCATCTACAATTCCGCCCAGCGCTATCTGGTCAAAACCCTGCAGCAGACGCTGCAGTGACGAAGGTGATCTTATGCCCCAGTCCGCCACCTGGCTGAAAATCATTTCCACCGGCGCGGAGGTTCATTTCTCCGCCGTCACCCGGATTCAGCACAACCTTTCCCTGAAGGTGGCCTCCGAAACGAACGCCGCGGAGGCCGCGGACTACCTGAACGGCGCCCGAAAGCAGCCCGCCCGGGTCACGCTGACCCTCACGGAAACGGACACCGGCCATCCCGCTGGCTGGGCCGCCCGGACGGCGGAGATCCTGGAGCTGCTCCGCTCCTCCCGGACACTGGTAAATGTGTATACGCCGATCCGAACCTACACAAACATGCTGCTGAGCGACCTCGTGATCCTGCAGGAGGAGGGAAATCCCCTGGGCTGGACCGGCACGGCGGCCTTCACCGAATCCGCGCCGGCGGCTTCTGCCGTCCGGAATGACAATTCCTCCGCCGTCACGCATACCGGCAGCCGGGCATCCTCCACCGTCTCTTCCGGTTCCTCCTCCGGCACCGTGATCTATGACAGCCCGCTGCGCCAGCTGCTGGCCCGGTCGGGCATTGAGGTGTTCCCATGATTTACCACATTCTTCCGGTTTCATCCGAACCGCGCCGCGTGTTTCTGCTGGATCTGTCCCCGGACGGCTTCTCCCTGCATGCCCGAGTGGAAATCCGGTATCTGCCGGCTCCGGATTTTTGGGTTGTTTCCATATGGGATGACGCAACCGGCGAGCTGCTGATCAGCCAGATCCCGCTGAAATGCTCCTATGGGCAGATCAATGATCTGCTGGCGCCCTTCCGGTATCTGCGGCAGGGCAGAGGGCTGGGATCGCTCTTCGTCCTGAAGAACACCGACGCACCGGATCCGCCGGACCCGGCTGAAAACAATATGGATCAATTCATCATAGCATGGGGAGATACATTCGATGCAGACCAGCTTTAATCCGGACCGTTCCTTTACGGTTCTCGCCGACAGCCTGCCTGTCAGTACTCCCGGAGCCCATCTCCGCCTGACGGGCCGTCACACGCAGTCCCTGTATCCGGATCTGTTCCTGCTCCGCTTCTGGAATCCGTCCGACGCCGCTGCCTGGCAGCTGCGAAATGCGCATTTTCTGGAGGTCTCTCACGGGGAAACGCTGCTGGCCTCCGGGGAGATCGCGGAGATCACGCAGGAAACCGCCGCCGAGGGGGAGCTGCTGACCGTTTCCTTTGCCCCGGGATTGTCCTTCCGGTCCGCCGGGGTTTCCCTGTCCGTGCCCGCCGGGGTCAACGCCGCGGACACCGTGCGCATGCTGCTGGCCGCCGCCGGATCGCCTGCACGGCTGCTGAACGATCCCGGCCCGAACCCGGTCTTCGCCCGGCCCCAGGCGTTCCACGGCCGGCTTTCCGAGGCGGTTGAGGCCGTTCTCTCCGCCTGCGGCGCCGTGCCGTACCTGGTGCCGGCCGGCATCGCGGTATGCCCGGCCTCCGCGGTTCCGGCCGGCCTTTATATCGACATGGATACCGTTTCCGGTCCCTGGATCCGGGAAGAAATGTAACAGGAGGTGAACAGGATGATCATCGACAGCTCGGATACCTTTTCCCCGGAGCTGCTGCAGGCCCTGAAAAAGGATATCCTCTCCTCCCTGCGCGTTGCCCTGCCGGGCATTGTGCAGTCCTATGACCCGGAAACCCGGACGGCTGCCGTTCAGCCTGCGGTCCGGTCCCGCGTCACTTCCGCAGGCGCGCCTGTCCCGTTTCCGCTGCTGCGGGAGGTGCCGGTCTTCGCTCCCCGGTTCTCGGATGACTCCATCCGCCTGGATATCCGCCCGGGGGATATGTGCCTGCTGATCTTCGCGGATGTGAACACGGAAGGCTGGTATGAAACCGGGACGGCCGCGGTTCCGCCCTCCGGCCGCCGGCATGATCTGTCGGATGCCTTTGCTTTTGCCGGGATATGGCCGAAGACGAATCGGGGTGACGCGCCGTGATCATGCATGCGCGGGACGCAAACGGCGACTGGCTGCCGGTCACCGTGCCTTCCGGCTGCCTGCGGGACGCTGAGGCGGTGCCGCTATTGGTCCGGGACAGGCTGAAGCTTTTCACCGGGGAATGGTGGGAGGATCCGGCCTTCGGAAATCCGATTTTTGAGACGCTCCGCTCCCGCCGCGTCACGCAGGCCAACCTGCCGCAGATCGCGAACGAACTGGTTACATTTGTACTGGAATCGGATCAAATTGCATCTGTCGCAGAAGTGCAGATTTCTCTGAAAGCAAGGAAAATCAACTTCTCATGCCGGATCCTGACGGTTTATGGAACTGCCGCAAATGTAACAATGACAGCATAAAACCGCCCCAAAAGTAACCAGAACGCAAAATAACGAACCGAAATGTAACCAAAGGCAAACACGGAGGAATGAATAATGAGCTATTTTGCTCCGTACCTGGACGCCTCCGGGCTGCATCTGCCGGCCTATACGGACCGGCTGGAAGCGCTCTGCGACGCTTACCGCGCCATCTTCGGGCAGGACGCGGCGCTGAACCCGGCGGTGCCGGATTACCAGCTGCTGTCCGTTTTCGCGAAGGCCCTGGATGACGTATCCGCCCTGCTGCTGCAGGTTTACCTTTCCCGGAATCCGGCCTATGCCTCCGGCCAGGCCCTGGATCTGCTGCTGCCGCTGTACGGCATCTCCCGCAGGGGAGCGACCTGCTCCGCGGTCACGCTGACGCTCCATGGCACTGCCGGGACCGTCATTCCCGCCGGAACGGCCGTCACGGACACGCAGGGCCGCCTGTGGAAAACATCCGAAGCCGTCACGCTGACCGGCTCCGAAGCCGGCGATGCCGTACGAGCGGTCTGCGATACGCCCGGCCCGGTTTATGCCGCGGCCGGCACGGTCACCGGCATCCTGACGCCCATTGCCGGCTGGACCTCTGTCACGAATCCCTCCGGATCCTCGGTCGGCCTCGCGGAGGAAACGGACGCGGGGGCCCGCGCCCGGATCGCCTCCGCGCTCTCCGCGGGCAGCGGCATTTCCGCGGATTCCCTGTCCGCCGCCCTCTCCGCGGTGCCGAACGTCCGGGGCTGCAGCGTCTGCGTCAACGATACCGGCGCCGCGGATGCCCGGGGCATTCCCGCCCACGCGGTCGCCTGCGTCGTATACGGCGGCAGTCCGGCCGCCCTGGCGAAGGCGATTTACGCGCACAAGGCGCCGGGGATACCGACATACGGCTCCACGTCTGTCCCCTTTGAGGACGAAGCGGGCATTTCCCATACCGTTTCCTTCTCCCGCCCGGGCACCCGGCTGGTGTATTTCATGGTTTCCCTGACCGCGCTGCCGGGGTTTGACGAAGCGGCCGTCCGGGCCGCGGTCTCCTCCGTCATTCAGGAAACCGTCGCCGCCGTGCCCATAGGCGGATCCCTCAATATTCCTTCCATGTTCGGGCGCTGCTACGCGGCCGCGGGCAGCCGGGCCTCCGCCTTCGTGCTGAAGCAGATCGAGGCCTCCTCAGCCGCCACCAGCGGCAGCCCGGCCATAGTGACCACGGAGCTCATGACCCAGGCCTGGAACGAGCGGATGGCGCTGCCGGCCTCCGGCGGGGTGCAGTTCACCATCCGCTGAGGCAAAGGAAAAGCCCCGGCGTTTCCGCCGGGACCGTGTTTTGCCGAAGGCCGCCGCGCTTACGCCCGGAACAGGCCGGGCAGCGCGTTGAAAATGTAGATCCGGATCGTCGGGTAATCGTGCACGCCGCCGGGCAGCACGCTGTACTCCACCCTGCCGCCGAAAACGTCCGGGTGCTTTTCCATCGCGAGCATCTGCGGGTTCAGGTTCGGATAAGCGATATCCTGATCGCCCGTCACGGCATGCACCCGGAAATCCTTTCCGCGCACCGCGTCCGCAAGGATCGCCGCCGTCTCCTCCGCGTGGTCTCCGCCGCCCTTTTCCCCGCAGACCCAGCAGTCTCCGCTCTGGGGCATGAACCAGTAAAACACGTCCGTGCCGTTCAGCAGGGCATACCAGGTGGCGACACCGCCCATGGAGAAGCCGCCGACCGCCCGGTGCTCCCGGTCCGGAATTGTCGCGTAGCGCTGATCCGTCAGGGGAACGACCGTGTTCATCAGCACGGGAATGAAGTCCCGGACATAGATGCCGGACATGCCGGGCGTTTTCTCCTTCGTGCCGTCCGGATAATAGGTCGGGGCGACCACGATCAGGGGCGCCATGCGCCGGTCCTCAATCAGATGATCCAGAAGGTTCTTCAGCTCGCCGTCCTCAGAGAAGAAGGAATGCTCGTTTCCCCCGCCGCCGTGGAGCAGATAGAAAACCGGATACGCGCCGTTCGCGTCGTAATCCGCCGGCAGATAGACGGTCGCTGTGGAAAAACCGGGAACCGGGAAGGATTCCAGGCGGCCCGGATGGCCGCAGGGCGTTTTATACGCGTCCGGGATCGGAAGAATCTGCATGGCTGACACCTGCTTTCTGAGATTGTATTTCTGTTCCTATTATTCTGCGGAACCTTTTGTAAATCCTGCCTTGTCTGGCCTGAAGGAGGCGCCCCATGCTGCCGGATTCCTATCTTTCGCTCCTGACACCTTCCGTCCGGGAGCTGCCCCGGTTCTCCGCCCTGGCGGAAGCCGTGCTGCGGCAGGCCGAAGACCTGGCCGCCGTTCTGCCGTCCCTGCTCTCCGGCTTTTCCCTGACCGGAGCGGAGGGCCTCCTGCTGGACCTGCTCGGGGCATCCCTGGGCCTGGACCGGTCCGCGGCCGCCAACCCCTCGGATGAAACCTTCCGGGCGTACATCCGGGCAAAGCTGCTGCTCCGGCGCTGGGACGGGAGCGCCGGCTCCGTCCCCGCCCTGCTGGAAGCGGCCTTCCCGGGGCAGAACGTCACCCTGACGGATAACGGCGATATGACCGTCACCGCCCGGAACACGGAAAACCTCCCGGGCGCCCCGGCGGACCTGCTGCCGGTACCCCCGGGCGTACAGCTGATTCTGTCATAAAGGAGGGTATATTCCATGAAACCATCCGCTTCCGCCCTGGCTGACGCCGGGAGCGCTTATCTGGGCCGGCCCTACGCCGAAACGGACTGCCAGGCCTTCGTTGAACGCTGCCTGAAGGACATCGGCATCAGGCTGAACCTGCCGGGCTCCAACGCCTGGTACCGCCGCATGACCTGGACCGGCACCCCGGAGGAATGCCGCGCCCGCTTCGGCCGCGTCCCCGCCGGCGCCTTTCTCTTCATCCTGAAGGATGACGGCGGGGAGCCGGCAAAATACCGCGCCGACGGGATCGGCAACGCCTCGCACATCGGCATCCGGACCGCGGACGGCGCAATCCATTCCTCCGCGTCCCGGGGCTGCGTGGCAAAGAGCGCCTTCGCGGAAAAGACCGTCCGCGGGGGCTGGAACCGGGTCGGCCTCTGGGACGCCCTGGATTACGGCCCGGATATTGACCTGTCTGCCAAATCTTTATCAAACCGGAAGGAGGGATCCCCTGCCATGGAAATTCAAAGCGTCACTGTTTCCTCCCCCAACGGCAAGCCTGTCAAGCTTCGCCAGGCCGCCTCCCCGTCCTCCAAAGCCTACGCCCGATGGGTGGAAATCCCGAGCGGCACCGTGGGCGTGCTGCTGGAAAAGGGAGAATCCTGGAGCCGCTGCCAGTTCGGCCGCCAGGCCGGCTACATGCAGTCGCAGTACCTGACCCTGGGCGGCTTCGCGGGCAACACCGACTTTTCCCCCGCCCCGTCCGAACCCGTCACCCTTCCCCTGACCCTCACCGCCAACGAAGCCCGGATGCTGCTCCCCCTGATGGAGGCCATCCGGAAGGAGCTGACAGCCAGGGGCTACGCTTCCTGAAAACGAATGCCGAAAACAGAATACCGATGAAAAGGAGAATGCCGATGAAGGATTTTTCCGTGGATCTGCTGTGGGCCCGGCTGCAGGCCGCCGTCACTGCCCTGGGCGGCTGGCTGGGCTATTTCCTGGGCGGGGCCGACGGGCTGCTGATCGCCCTGGCCGTGCTGATGGCCCTCGACTACGTCACCGGGGTGCTCTGCGCCGTCTCGGACCGGAAGCTTTCCAGCGCCGTGGGCTTCCGCGGGCTGTGCAAAAAGCTGATCATCCTGATGCTGGTGGGCGTCGCCCATATCCTGGATGTGCACGTGGCCGGCGGGGGCAGCGCCCTGCGGGCCGCCGTGATCTGCTTCTACATGAGCAACGAGGGGCTGAGCCTGCTGGAGAACGCCGCCCGCGCCGGGCTGCCCGTGCCGGATAAACTGAAGGACGTGCTGGCGCAGCTGCACCACCGGGAGGGATAAAACAGGAAAAGGGGCTGTCTCACTTCCATTTTAGTGAGACAGCCCCTTTGCTGTATTTGTGGTCCTATGCAAATGTGTCCTGTATTTCTGCGGAGAGCCATGATTTTTCAGACGACCGGAGGGCCGGCTTCGAAACTGCCCGGGGGCCGGTTCCCGCAGAAGGCTGACCTTACATGAAGGTACAGGTATTGGCGCAGGCCATCAGCGCAATGATGACTGCGTTGATGATGCCGCCCAGATACGGATTGCCGGTCTTCCTGAAGATGGCGCGGGAGATGACCGCGGAGGCCGGCAGCATGCCGAACAGCGGATACAGCCACACGACCATCAGGTGTGTCTGATTTGCACTCCAGTACAGGAAGCCGGTGGAACGGAAGGTGAAGTACTGGATCATCACGACGATGGCGCAGGGAATCACATTGGCCAGCGCCAGGATCAGGAGGTTGACCCATTTCTTCCCGCCGATGGTGTTGAAGTTGAAGCAGTTCACCGCCACGGAGTTCGTGATGTAGAACACGCACAGCAGCAGCATATACGGGATGGAGATCACAAAGATCCTGGAGGTGAAGGCCTTCGCGGCCAGCGTCCAGATGCGGAAGTCCACATGGAAGAGGTAATCTGCGATGAAGACCCACAGGTAGGTCAGGAAGCAAACCACCACGGCAAGCTCGATGGTTTTGAGGGCCTTTTTGCCACTCAGCTTCAGGTAGCCGGCCAGCGCGTTCTTTTCCTTGCTGATGGCGAAGCGGCCAATCAGCATGCAGATGATGGCAACCAGCGCGCAGCCGATGGACCATACGCTGATGCCCCAGACGGCGGACTGGCCCAGGGTTGTCGGCGAGAAGTTCGCGGAATTCGCCAGCTGCATCACCGGCACATAGGAGAAGGCGCCATAGAGGGCACAGATGAGCAGGCTGATCCAGAACCAGATCCTGCTGTTCCGGTCCTTCACTTCAATCGGTTCGGGTTCCTTCTCCGCCTTCAGAATCTCAAAGGGCTTCGTACCGAGCAGAACGATGGCGATACTCGCGATAAAGATGGCCATGCCGAGGAGACCCAGCACATTGAAGAACACCTTCCACGGCCAGACGATGTTCTGCGGATCGATGGGATTGGGTGCCGGAATCGCTTTCTGGAAGAACGCGATGGTATCCCGCAGGGATTCCCTGCTGAAGTGCGACCAGGGGTGAGTGATGTCCGGCGTATAGATGACGCGGAAGCATTCCTTGCCGTCCACCGTGTCGGTATAGACGGTATCATGCGTGCGCTCCTCCAGGCCGGCGGGGTCCTGGCCAAAGTAGAGGAAGGACTGCGCATTGGCGGAGTGGATATAGTCCGGCTTCTTCATATCTTTGCCTTCGGCGTCGACTTCATTGAAGGCAAATTCATCATACAGGCCGGCGATGACCCCGACATTGCGGGAGCCGTAGATATTTGCGAAGGTGGCTTCCGGTCCGTTGCCTACCGTGTAGATCGGGTTCATGCTGTTGACCAGCACGGCGGCGATATGGCCTTCCACATCCGCCTGAGCCGCAAAGCTGCAGCTGAAGCTGCCGAAGGAGTGGCCCGTGACGCCGATCTGCTTGTTATCGATGTAATTGATGCCGCAGAGGAAGCTTACCGCCTCCTGGACACTGTTCATCATATCGCCCGCGCTGTGGCCGATATCCGAATCACCATGGGACGGCATGTCACAGCTCAGCACCACATAGCCGCGGCGCGCAAGCTCCACATAGTTCAGGTCCTGCATTTCCTTATTGTTCAGGAAGCCGTGACAGCAGACAACAGCCGGCGCGGGTTGCTCAGCTGTCGCTGTGGCAGGCACCAGCAGCAGACCTGCCATGGCATAGCCCTTGCTGTTAATCCATCTGACCTCTGAGATATTCACGCGGCCGCCGGAAGACTGCACCAGCGACGCGCCCACCATGCTGACGATCATCATCACGACGGCGATCAGGAGCGCGAGTTTGCACTTTGGTAACTTTTTCATTTTCCTTTCCTCCCTGTCCTGTTTAAGCATACAAAAACCGTCAGGAATCATCCGACAAAACATACTATGTCATGGGACTCACCCTCTCCAGACTGTCTGCCTATTGCTATAAAAACATTATTCTGCAAGTATATTTATTCTGCGTGATTTATATATATTATAAGTATATTTATGTTGCCATGCCATGTCAAGAACAACTTGCCTTTGTGACGGGAGGGAATTATACTATGCATATCAAATAAACGCGGGGGAATGTATGGAACTGGAATGGAAGGGGCGGTATCAGGAAATCATATCCGCGATGGTTCGCCATGGCAACACCGTGTCGCGCACCCTGTCGGATACCATGGACTGCGGCAACGGCATTCTTCTTCACTACCAGCAGTTTCAGGTTTTGGAATACATCATCGAAAACCGGCAGAGTATCTTCAGCATGAATGATGCATCCAGCCAGCTGAGCATTCCGCAAAGCACATTTTCCAAAACCGTCAAGCAGCTTGTCGAATCAGGACTTGTGGAGAAGTATCAGGCGGTGAACAACCGGAAGAACATTATTCTCCGCCCCACGGAAAAGGCAATCAGGATTTATTCGGACTTTGCGGAGAAGCATGCAAAGCAGATCTGGCAGCCGTTTTTTGACGCTTTGAATGGCGTTGATGACGAGGTCCTTCATGCTTTTGTCCGGGCCATCGATTTCATCGACAAACGCATTCTGTCCGAAAACAGCGAAGAGATCCGGATTGTAAAGATCAAACGGCCGTAATCGGGCGGAACGGCGGGACGGCCGTGATTTGAGCTGATAATACATTACTCCTGACTCCGGCGATTAACATTCTCAAGCTCCATTTTAAAATCCAAAAAGGCCGCTGTCAGGCAACCGTGTCTGCTATGCCCCGAATTTTCATACTATTGATGTTTTTTCAGCAATTGAAGAGGGGCTGCCTCTTATGATCCTTTCAGATCATTTTGAGACAGCCCCGCCTTTTGTTGTTTTGGGGAAAAATTACGCCTGCAGCTTTTCCTCTTTCCTGCGGCTCCGGATCAGGAGCGCCAGGCACAGCATGAAGCCCAGCGCGCAGACGGGACCCGCGGTCATGATGATCTTCTTCAGGAAGGCCACGGACAGCAGGCCCGGCGCCTCATACTTCCGGGAGATGACGGAGATCGTGCCCTCATTGATCTCCTGCGCGTTGAAGGCATCCAGCATTCCTTTGAAATCCGCGGCAACCGCGTCCCGCTTTTCCGCCAGCCGGGCAATATCCTGCTCCAGGGCGGCGGTCATCGCCGCCGTGTCAGTCTCCGCGGTTTCAGCCTGCGCGGCGGGCGCTCCGGCCGCGGCGGTCCCATCGCTGGCGGTCAGTTCGGCCGCGGTGATTTCCTCCGCGGCTTCCGCGGGCTGGCCGGCTACGTCCGCGATCCGCAGCTGATAGCCGGCAATCTTCGCCTGAATGCCGGTCATTTCCTCCGCGGCCTTCCGCCGGGTCTCCACCAGCCGGTCGTAAACGGAGACGGAAGTGCCCTCGATCATCTGCACGGCACTGGAGGTGCTGACATAGATGATTTCGCTCTTCTCATAGGCGGCGACGAGCTTGTCCAGCTGCGCCAGCCGCTTTTTCTGCTGCGCCAGCCGGGTTTCCAGCCGCTGAAGCTCATAGCGGTACTGCACCAGCAGCCTGCCCTCGTCCCGGGTCAGGTTGTTCAGGATAATGCCCGCGTTCAGCCTGGCCGCGTCGGTATTCTCCAGGCCCGACAGCCGCACGGCGATATCGTTGAAGCTCAGCCCGTTCCAGATGAAGGCGGGCGCGCGCACGGCCAGCTCCTCCGCGTAGCGGGCCAGCTGGCTGACGGATTCGGTGATCACCGCCACCTGCTGGGGATAATCATAGCTTTCCGGATGATAGTCCACGGTATCCGCATCCGTCACATAGGCGTAACGCGAGGCGAAATAGGCCCGGTAGGCGGTGATCACGCTGTCCCGCAGGGCGGTCAGCTGCTCCTGGCTCAGGGCCGGCTCAAAGCCGTTCACCAGCTTCAGGGCAAACAGGGTCGGATGATATTCCGTGATATTCAGCGTCCGGTTCGTGGTGAAATCCATCAGGGACTCAAAGCTCATGACCTGATCCAGCATATCATCCGGATAAACGCCGCGCACCGTCAGGCACTCCCGCACCTGATCCGCGGTGACCGTGCCCTCCAGGCCGGCCCCGGCAATAGCGGCCTCCAGCACCTGATCCTGTTCCATTTCCTCAATCCGGAAGGCCTGGCGGTTAGGCGCCAGCCCGGAGGCCGCGCCGTCAAAGGTGAACTCAAGGGCCGCGGAGGCATACGGCTTTCCTTTTTCCGCGTTGAACAGCACCGCCGCCAGGGCCGTGCCCAGGATGCCGCAGACCAGCAGCACAATGATGGTCGTTCTCAGCCAGTGCGTCTTCTTCATGCCCGCTTCGCCTCCTTCACCGCTTCATCCTCTTTCTTCAGCTGGAATTCCGGCATCAGCGCGCTCATGAACCACAGCACGCAGGCGATCAGGATGCCTGCCACCGCGCCGAGCACCATATTCCTCGCCGAAGCGGCCAGGAAGTTCTTCGACTTGCCCTGGGCGATCGTATACTCCGCGTAATGCGTGTTTTCCGCGTTGCCGAGCAGCTCCGTCATATGCTCCCGGATACCGCCGTAAACCGCGGCGGCGGCCGCAACCGCCGTTTCCAGCTCCGCCTGCGCGTCCGCCGGATCCCCGGAGGCTTCCGCGGCCGTCAGGACGGCCAGGCTGTTCTCCAGATCCGCGATGCCGGTTTCCAGCTTCGCGGCCTGCTCAAAATTCTCAACCTGCTCCAGCACCATCTTGTTGTAGTAATTCGTGTTGGCGCGCGTGGACCGGGTTTCCTCGCTCTCCTGCATGGAAACCAGGATTTCGTCGTTCTTGTAGTTTTCCAGCAGGGCGGCCGTTTCAGCCGTCTTCTGCTGCGTCTCCTCCAGCTCGTTCCGGGTGGTCCGGAGCTTGTACTGATAGGTTCTCAGCATGGCGTCCCGGTCCCTGGCGATGCCGCCGGAAAGCACATGGGCGTACAGATAATTAATATTGACGTCCTCGAGGGTCTGCAGGGTTTCCATCCAGTCCTCAACGGTTTTTCCGGTGCGGCTGGAGCGGTATTCCTTCATGGCGTCGGGAAGCCCGTCGCAGTAATCGTACAGATTCTCCGCCGCGGTCTGCAGCAGGGCCAGGCTTTCCGGCAGGTCCATGCTCTGCGTGTCAATGAAGGAGATTTCATCCGCCGGCAGGCTGACGCCCCGGTAGGCGGAAACCAGATAGCTGTTGTAGGCGCCCAGCACCTGCTCCAGCAGCAGGCCCAGCTCCTCATCCGTCAGATGAATCTTTTTCCGGGAATCGGGCTCGCCGAAGCCGTTGGTCAGGGAGACCACAAACTGGTTGTCATAGGTCAGCTCCAGCTCCTGCAGCTGGGTATAGGCGTTGGTGCTCTTGTCCGCGAGCATGCTGGAGGCCACCTCCTGCATGCGCCGGCTGTCCTCGCTGAGGATCCGCTGCACCTCAATGTTCGTGCGAAGGTTGCTGACGGATACGGGCTGGGAAAGGGTCAGGCCGCTCAGCGCGTTCTGCAGCACATAGGCGGAGGTGACCTGGGACAGGTCCAGATCCTTCCCGTCCGGCGCCGTCAGGGTAGTCACCGGCTTCATTTCGGCCCGGTCCTCATTCTCCGGATCGTCCTCATCCGGGGTCAGCACCTCATATTTCAGCGTCACGACGGAGGACAGGGTCAGCTCCGGCTTCGTGAACTGATACAGCAGCAGCGGGGCGCACAGCCCGACGGTCAGGCACAGCACCAGCACCCAGGCAAACACCCGCTTTTTCAGCTTCATCCGGTGGAAAACCCGGGCCAGATTGATTTCCACAGCGTTCGAAGAACCGGCCGAACGGTTCACCACCACCTGGATTTTTGAGTCCTTGTCGATGGTCAGGCGCTTGTCCTTTTCCTGATTGTCCAATCGGCTTCCCTCCAATCCTAATTCTCAGGGATAATCATATTATTTTATCATGGTTTTCCGGCTTTTGGCAACAACCGAAGCGGGCAGGAGACACGCTCCTGCCCGCGGGTGAACCGGTTCTGCTTACATGCCTTTGAAGGAGAAGCGGAATTCCTTCCGGCCGCTGACATCCAGCAGGTATTCCTCATGGGTTCTGGCGCCCCAGGAATCATCCCCGCCGACGCCCATCTGCTGCGCGCTCATTTTCAGCACGGTGTAGCAGACCGGCGGCAGCTCATAGCCGTGGGCCGCGTTCTCGATTTCATGGGGCGTCCAGGGCAGCGCCGAGAACTCGCCGCCGTTCAGCCACAGCTTCAGGCCGTGGCCCCGGACGCCGGTAATCTCCGCCCAGCGGACGCCGGTGCGGTTGCCGCACTCCTGGGGCAGCAGGTAGGGCGTCATGTTTTCCGCCGCCCGGTACTGCCAGATGCCCAGCCGCGCGCCTTCCCGCCGGTCGGTATAGTTCTCGTCCGGCCCGAGGCCCAGGAAACGCACCCGGTCGTAATCCGCGTCCAGCTTCATGATCATACCGAACTCCGGCATATCGCCCAGGCCCTCCACCGGATCGTAGGTCATGCATACGTCCACCTTGCCGCAGGGATGCACCCGGTAGGTGACATCGCAGGCCGCGGCGGGATTCGTGGGCAGATCGTACGTCAGGGTGAAGGAGACGCTGCCGTCCTCCCCGCGGACCAGCGGGGCGTTCATGTTCTTCTCCCGGGTTTCCCTGGTGATCCCGGGCCGGCAGTACATGGACGCGATCTTCCACTGGGCATAGCGCTGGGGCATGCCGTTGCCGTTGTCGTTGTTGATCGGCGCGCGCCAGAAGTTGGGCAGCAGGGGCGCCTTCAGGAGCTCCGTGTCGCCCCATTTGTAGGAATTCAGCTCGCCGCTGATCTTGCTGAACATCAGCTGGAAGGAATCGCCGCGCACGGTGATGTTCCAGGGGCTGGAGAGGCAGAACAGCTCCGGATGCCCGCCGCCGTCGCAGACCTTCTCCGCCTCCGTCTTCCAGACGCCCTGGCCGAAGGCGACCTCATAGCCCATCGGCGCCCAGGGCTCATCCTCCCGCAGGCGGAAGCTGACGGTGGCCGCGTACTCACCGGGAGCCTCCGGCAGTTCGAAGGGCAGGGTCACGGTTTCGGAGCTCAGCGGGGGCACCGCGGTCTCCATCTCCCAGCGGCCCGTTTCGACACCTTCCCGCTCCAGGGTCACGACGCAGCGGTACGCCGAGGTGTCCGTGAACATATGGCGGTTGCAGATCTCCGCGCGGTTGCCCTCCACGGTGATCTTAATGTTCTGGTAATTATACTTGACCTCCTGCAGCTTCGGGGTTTCCTTCCCGTCCGCGAAGACGATGCCGTTGCCGCAGAAGATGCCGTCGGTGGGCCGGTCGCCCCAGTCGCCGCCGTAAAGCAGGGTGTCCTTCCCGAACCGGTCGCGGGTCGAAAGGGCCTGGTCGATATAGTCCCAGATGAAGCCGCCCTGATACAGTTCCTCCTCATACGCCAGCTCCGTATACTTGTGCATGGCGCCGTTGGAGTTGCCCATGGAATGGGTGTACTCGCAGAGGATGAACGGCTTTTCCCGGTGCTCCTGCAGGTAGGCCCGGATCTTCGCCGCGGGGGTGTACATTTCGGACTCGACGTCCGTGATCTCCCGGAGGCGGTATTCCGCCGGCGCGTGGGAGTCGCCCTCGTAATGCACGAGGCGCGTCGGATCCAGCCGCTTGAACTCCCGGCTCATTTCCAGGATCACATGGCCGGTCAGGCTCTCATTGCCGCAGGACCACATGACGATGCAGGGATGGTTCCGGTCCCGGCCCACCATGGAGCGGACCCGGTCCAGCAGCAGCGGCTGCCATTCCGTCCGGTCGCCGGGGAACATGGCTTCCCCGCGCAGGAAGCAGTCCCACATACCGTGGGTTTCCATATTGCATTCGTCGATGACGTACAGGCCCAGCTCGTCCGCCAGGCGGTAGAGCACGGAGGCATTCGGATAATGGCTGGTCCGGATCGCGTTGATGTTGTTCCGCTTCATGAGCAGCAGCGCTTCCCGCACCTTTTCCTCCGGCACGGCGCGGCCGGTCGCCCCGCAGAAGTCGTGGCGGTTGACGCCCTTGAACACCACGCGGACGCCGTTCACCAGGATCACGCTGTTCCGGATCTCAACCTTCCGGAAGCCCACCTTCTGGCGGATGTATTCCGTTTCCCCGTCAGTGCCCTGCAGAGTGACATCCAGGTCATACAGGAAGGGATCCTCCGCGGACCAGAGCCGGGGATCTTCCACCGCCAGCTCGCCCTCCGCCGTCACGTTGTCATCGTCCCAGACGGCCTTCTCCACCGTGCCGTCAATGCCCTTGAGCGCCACGGTCAGCACCGCGCCGTCCGGCGCGTCGACCTGGGCCTTCCACTTCAGCCGGCCGACGGTTCCGTCCGCCTCCGGCTCCGCGGTGACCTGCAGATCCCACACATGGGACTGGGGCACGGCGAAGAGATACACATCCCGGTACAGGCCGGAGAAGCGCAGGAAGTCCTGGTCCTCGAGCCAGCTGCCCGCGCACCAGCGGTAAACCCGGCAGGCCAGCTTGTTCTGCCCGTCGACAAGCGCGTCCGTCAGCTCAAACTCGTGGGGCGTGAAGGTGTCGCCGGAGAAGCCGATGTACTTCCCGTTCAGCCACACGGCAATGCAGCTCTCCGCGCCCTGGAAGGAGATGAAGACCCGGCGGCCCTTCATCCGCTGCGGCAGGGTGAAGTATTTCACATAGCAGCCGACGGGATTGAACCGCTCCGGCACATCGCCCGGAAGCAGGTCCCTGTCCTCATGGCCGTCCCAGGGATACTCGACATTCGCGTACTGGGGCTCCCCGTAGCCCTCCAGCTGGATATGCGCCGGCACTGGGATATCCCGCCAGCCGCGGCAGTCGAAATCCGGACTCTCGAACCCGGGAATCACCTGCCCGGGATTCTGCGCGTAAAAGAACTTCCAGAGCCCGTTCAGGCTCTCCCTCATCGACATTTTTCCGCTTTCCAGCTCCGCCGCGCTCAGGTAGTAAGCGTGGTCCGAATGCGCGTCCAGCCGGTTTTCACGAAAGTATCCGGGATCCTTCAGAAGATTGAAATCAAACATATGCGGCGCACCTCTCTGCGTTGTATTTTCACCGTATTTCAATATATCATACCCGCCCGGAAACCGCAACCGGAAACCGGGGGTTTCCGCCCGTCCGGCAGGGCGGATTCTGTCCGTTTTTTCCGGCGGAAAAGGTCTGTCGGAAACCGGCCGGAACGGATATAATGAATATAACAGAACAGAAAAAAAGGATGTGACGGCATGCCGCTTTCCAGCACGACCTTCCTGCCCGGGGATTCCCTGAAGCAGCGGCTGAAAAAGGCCGCGCACGTGGCCCCGAGTCCCGCGCAGCTGAAATGGATGCGCCGGGGATATATCGCTTTTCTGCATTATTCCCCCAATACCTTTACGAACCGCCAGTGGGGAACCGGCGGCGAAAAGCCGGAGGACTTCTGTCCGGACCGGCAGGATCCGGACCAATGGGTCCGGGTGTGCAGGAACGCCGGCATGAAAATGGTGATCCCCACGCTGAAGCATCACGACGGATTCTGCCAGTGGCACACGGAATCCACTGACTTCCAGGTCAGCGCCGGCCCGGAAACGCAGGACATCGCAGAAGCGCTCAGCAAAGCCTGCGCCGCGTACGGCATGGAGCTCGGCGTTTACCTTTCCCCCTGGGACATGCATCAGCGGGAGCTCGGCGTATGGCCGGGAGAGGCCTATCAGCAGGTCTTCCTGCGGCAGCTGAACGAGCTGATGACCCGGTACGGCGGGATCGGGGAACTGTGGCTGGACGGCGCCTGCGGGGATTTCCCCATCTGGCAGCCGGTGCCCGCCTACCGGCCGGAGGCATGGTACGACCTGATGGAAAAGGCGCAGCCCCTCTGTGTCACCCGCCGGTACGACCCCTTCTGCTTCGCATCGGAGAGCGAATGGGAGGCGCTGAAGCAGGGCAGAGGAGAGCTGCGCTGGCGGGGAAAGGCCGTGCGCTGGGTCGGCAACGAGGACGGCACAGGCCGGGAGGATGAATGGTCCGTGCAGCCCGTTTTCAACCGGGTGCTGGGCAGCGACGCAACGCTGCCGGACCTGGGTCAGGAGCACTATTACCGGGACGCCGTCGGCGCGGTGTGGTATCCCAACGAGGTCAACACACACCTGCTGAACCAGTGGTTCTGGAATGAGGAAACCAGCTATGTCCGGCCGCTCAGCACGCTGATTGACATTTTCTATCACTCCATCGGCAACAACGGCGTGCTGCTGCTCAACGTCAGCCCGGACCGGCACGGGGTCATCCCGGAGGATCAGATCCGGCGGCTGGCGGAATTCCGCGCCTTTATGGACGGCACCTTCTCCGTGAATCTGGCCCGCGGCGCCGCCGTGCGCGCGGATTCGGAGCAGGAAGGCGCCGAGGCACGCAACGTCCTGGCGGAGGATGAAGCGCACTGGTGGTCCCCCGCGCAGACGGACTGGGATCCGGACACCGATACGGCCGAACTCGAAATTGTCCTTCCCGGAAAAAGGACGTTCGACAACCTGCAGCTGCGGGAGCATATTCAGGAGGGCCAGCGCACAGCCGGCTGGCGGGCCTTCGCCCTGGCGGACGGGGAATGGAGGAAAATCGCGGAAAAAAAGACGATCGGCTTCCGGACCATCGTCCGCTTCCCGGCGGTCACGTCGGACCGGGTGAGGATTGAGATTTTCCGCAGCTGGGATACGCCCATGCTGGCCGGGCTCGGGCTGTTTATGAGCCATATACCGGAAACGGAGGACATGAATCCCTACCGGCAGCTGCGCATTCCCGCCCGGCAGGAAGCGCCTGGCTCCGCGGAGCCCGGGCTGCGGTATACGCTGTATCAGGGCGGACTGCAGTCCGCCGCGCAGGCAGGCCGGAACGGTCAGAAGCCGCTGGCCGCGGGCGTCATGCCGCAGCCCGGCATTCCCGAAGGCGCCCCGGCGCAGGATTACAGCCTGGTGCTGGAGGGATACCTGAGGGTGCCGTACGCTCACGAGGCGCTGTTCAAACTGGGCAGCTCGGACGGGGCCGTTCTTTTCCTGAACGGGCAGCGGGTCATCGACAACGATGAGCCGCACGAGGAGCGGGAGCAGACCGTCTGCGCCGCCCTGGAAAAAGGCATCTATGATTTCCGGCTGCTGTACACCAGCTTCCGCCACCCCGGAAAGCTGCGCCTGCTGATGACCAATCCGGCTTTTGAGTTTGAGCCCGTTCATCCCCGGCTGCTTTCGCATTCCGTATAACCTCCGTACAGTAAAAAAACACATGCTGCGCATTGTATTTACTTCATTGTTGTGATATTCTACGCGCATACTTTCAGTACCGTCCGGATATCCGGCGGCCGATGTTCAGACAGAAGATGGGAGGACTAGCCCCATGACACAGATACAGATGATCGCCATCCGCATCGCGGATCTGCGGGAAATTGTCGGCCTGACCCAGGAAGAGGTCGCAAAGCGCTCCCAGGTGCCGCTGGAGGATTACATCCTTTATGAAAAGGGCGAGAAGGACTTCTCCTTTTCCCATCTCTTCAATATTGCCGAGACCCTGGGCGTCGACATCTCCGATCTGCTGACCGGGGAAAGCCCGAAGCTGCGGGGCTATATCCTGACCCGGAACGGCAAGGGCCTGGCCTTTGACCGCCGCAAGCAGTACCACTACCAGCACCTGGCCTACAACTTTGCCCACAAGCTGGCCGAGCCCTTCATCGTCACGGTGGAGAAGGACGCGCCCGACGTGGTCAAGCAGGCACACAGCCACGAGGGCCAGGAGTTCGACTATGTGCTCGACGGGATCCTCCGAATTATTCTGGGCGGGAACGAGCTGATTCTCGCCCCCGGCGACAGCGTGTATTACGACTCGTCCCTGCCCCACGTCATGTATGCCCCGGAAGGGGACTGCCGCTTCATCGCGGTGGTCGTCAAAACAAGCGCAGACGCGGAATAATCTGATTCGGAGGATGATGGCTTATGCGGCCGCTTTATCATGAATATCTGGACGTTCAGGGCGAATTCCTGAACTATGACGATTTCAACAAGAATTTCAGAATCAAAAAGGTGGATTCCTTCAACTTCGCCTACGACATCGTGGACCGCTACGGCCGCGAGGATCCGGACCGTCCCGCCCTGCTCTGGACCGATCCGGAGGGGGACGTGGTGCGCTACGATTTCCGGCGCATGATGCTGGACAGCAACAAGGCCGCGAACTACCTTTCCTCCCTGGGCGTGAAGAAGGGCGACGCCGTGCTGCTGATCCTGAAGCGGCACCATGAGTTCTGGCCCATCCTGATGGCCCTGCACAAGATCGGCGCCATCGCGATTCCCGCCACCCATCTGCTGACTGCCAAGGACATCCGCTACCGGGTGCAGTCCGCGGACATCAGCGTCATCATCTGCACCGCGCACAACACACCCGTGTCCGACGCGGTGCTCGAGGCGGCGCCCGACTGCCCGACCCTGCGGCACCTGATCCTGCTCCGGGGCGAAAAGGAGGGCTTCACGTCCTGGGCGCCCGGCTTTGAGGCGGCCTCCGACCAGTGGGAAAAGCCCACCGGCGACGCCTATCCCCACAATGACGACATCATGCTGGTGTACTTCACCTCCGGCACCACCGGCCAGCCCAAAATGGTGGCCCATAACTTCTTCTATCCCCTGGGGCACATCATCACCGCGATCTACTGGCTGCAGGTGGAGGACGGCGGGCTGCACCTGACCGTTTCCGAAACCGGCTGGGCGAAGTCCGTCTGGGGCAAGCTGTACGGCCAGTGGCTGGGCGGCAGCACCGTATTCGTCTATGACTTTGACAAGTTCAAGGGCGCGGAGATCCTGGAGATGATCTCGAAGTTCCACATCACGACCTACTGCTCCCCGCCCACCATGTACCGCTTCATGCTGCAGGAGGATTTCTCCCGCTACGATCTGAGCAGCCTGCATCACTGCTCCGTGGCCGGCGAGCCCCTGAGCCCGGAAATCGCCAACGACTGGAAAAACCGCACCGGCATCGAGCTGCATGAGTGCTTCGGCCAGACGGAGCTGGTGGCCACCCTGTGCACCTTCCCCTGGATGAAGGTCGTGCCCGGCTCCATGGGCAAGCCCGCGCCGATTTTCGACGTGGACCTGATCGACGCGGAGGGCAATTCCTGCCCGCCCGGCGTCACCGGCGAGATGGTCATCCGCGTGCATCACGGCAAGCCCTACGGCATGTTCGCCGGATACTACAAGCATCCGGAAATGACCGACGAAATCCTGCAGGACAACATCTACCACACCCTGGACCTGGCGTGGAAGGATGAATGGGGCTACTACTGGTACGTCAGCCGCGCGGACGACGTCATCAAGTCCAGCGGCTACCGCATCGGACCGTTCGAGGTGGAAAGCGCCCTGCTGGAGCACCCCGCGGTGCTCGAGTGCGCGATCACCGGCGTGCCGGATCCCCTGCGCGGCCAGATCGTCAAGGCCACCGTGGTGCTCAAGCCCGGCTGGAGCGCTTCTGACGGACTGGTGAAGGAGCTGCAGAATCACGTGAAGCACCTGACCGCCCCCTACAAGTATCCCCGGGTGGTGGAGTTTGTGGACGAGCTGCCCAAGACCATTTCCGGCAAGGTGCAGCGCTTTGCTCTCCGCCGGAAGGATGCCGCGCCGGACAAATGAAACAGACTGAAAATACCGCCATCGTCCTGCGTTTCGCCAACTACCGGGACAACGACCGGATGCTGACGCTGCTGAGCCCCTCCCGGGGCCGGCTCGACGTGATGCTCCGGAACTGCCGGAAGCCGAAGTCGAAATTCCTCAACGCGGGAGAGCTGTTCGCCCTGGGCGATTACATGCTGTATGAATCCGGAGGTCACGCCACCGTGACCTCCGTGAATTTAATTGAGACCTTTTATCCGCTGCGGAACGACTATGACCGGCTGATCTGCGGCACCTACCTGCTGAACCTGGCCGAGGCCGCCGCGGAGCCCGAGCAGGAGCAGCGGGAGCTGTTCATGCTGCTGCTGCACACCCTGAGCCGGCTGACCTTCTCCGATCAGGAGTGGAAGCCGCTGCTGGCCGGGTTCCTGCTGCATTTCTCCGCCTGCCAGGGCTTCAAGCCCCGGCTGAACCACTGCGCGGTCTGCCAGCGGCGGCTGGGAGAGGACGAGGCGGCCTTCTTCGATTCCGAGGACGGCGGGCTGATCTGCCGGGAATGCCAGGACGCCGCGGCGCCCTCCGACGCGAAAAGGCGGACGCCGCTGGCCGCAGCGCAGATCCGGTGGATGCGGAAGGCGCTGACCGAAGGCACCGCCTCCTGGGTCAACACGCCGGAGGCCTACGCGCCGTTCGCCGTGCTCCGGCCCTACGTCGAATCCCGGCTCGGCAGAAGAATCAAGAGCGCGCCGCTGCTGCCCAACGGCTGAAACCCCGAAACATGAAGAATCCGGCCTTTTCAGGCCGGGTTTTTTGCGTCCGGGGATTTCTCACGCTTCCGTGATTTCCACCCGGACATGCTCGATGGCGGTGTGCCGGTGCATATAAATGATATGCAGCAGGCCGTCGGGCCCCTTGCACATCGCCGGCTGGCATTTGTTGCCGGGGGCCGGCGCCACATCCAGCAGCTTCTCCCAGGTTTTCCCCTCATCCGCGGAATACGCAAGCGACAGCGGGCTGCGCTCATGCCAGTCCGCCACGGGCGTATCGTTATAGGCCATCAGAATGGTCTGATCGTCCCAGGAGACCGCGTCAATTTTTGATTCATTGTTCACAATGGAGGTCGGCACAGGCTCCGTCCAGGTTCTGCCGCCGTCCCTGCTTTCAGCCGTATAGCTGGTCAGGGACCGGATGCCCGCTCCCCAGCCCGTTGTGCCGGGACAGGTTCTGGTAAACATGCGGATCACGCCGCCCGGTCTCAGCACCAGGGCGGGTTCCCGGATCAGGTTTCCGTCCTTTGCCGACAGGATCGGGCCCTTTTCCCATGTTTCCCCGTCGTCACGGGAAAGATAGACGCGCACCGCCCCGAAATATCTGTCGGGCAGTTCGCTGCTGGTCGAAGCCAGTACAATGGTGCCGTCCGGCAGCAGCACGCTGTCGTTGGAGGCATGGCCGGAGGAAATGCCGGCAGGGCGGGCGGGTTCCCAGGTGATCCCGCCGTCCCGGGATTTCCGGGTCCACAGCTCATCCCGTCCGTTGCACCAGGTGGCGAAATTCACTTCTGTATCCAGGAATTTCGCGAACAGCAGAATGATCTCGCCCTTTTTGTTTTTGATGAAAACCGGGTCGTGGCAGCAATAACGGATATCGCAGCCCACCGCGTCCGGCTCCGACCATTTGTCCGCGCCGGGCATCAGAACGGATACCCAGTCCTTGGCGTCACGGCCCATGGGATCGCCGTTCCACTGCAGAAAGCCGCCGTTCCACACCGCCACCAGATTGCCGTTGTCCGCCCGGGTCAGGCTGGGCATATGATAGCACTGCCGCTCGTCAAACCATTCCACAACCCATCTCCGGTCCACGATTTTCGCTTTCAAGCTTCTCACCCTCCGTTTTTATCCAGGCAGATCAGCATTGCCTCCATGGCCGGCAGGCTGATGTCCAGGGAGCCGTCCTCCCGGAGCGCCGCCGCGGCGGACGCGGAAGAGGAGTCCCACGAGATTTTTTCCGCCGGCCAGGGCAGCGAAACGACGGCATGCTCCGCATCGTCCGCCGCCCCGTTCACCGCGTACAGCCAGCGGTTGTTTTCTGTTTCGTATCCGTAAAGCATCAGGTACGGAACCTTCTCCGCCATCGGCAGCGCGCATCCCGCGCAGCGCAGCATCTCCTGCAGAATCTCCTGCCGGGCTGCGCTCAGCAGCATGGGCGGAATCTCCATGATTCCCTCACAGTGCCCGAAGGGAAAAAGAATCACCCGGCCGCCGGCAAGGGTCTGCCCGGGCGCCGTGCGGCGGCGGAAGGCATCATGGAAGGCGGTAAACTCCCGCACCTGCGCGTCCGGCAGATACTCCGCCGCCGCCGCGTCGCACGCGGAAATCACAGCCGAAGCGCGCGCCCGTTCCCGTCCCCGGCAGACAAAGCCGGGAACCGTCTCCTCATAGGTGTATTCTCCGCCGTTCTGCCGCATCCATCGTACAGAGCGAAGCCCGGCCAGCCTTCCGAGGCCCAGGTCCGTGAGCGTCTCCGCGGCCTCGCCGTCCATCAGGATGACATTGCGCGCGAACAGCTTTTCAATTTCCTCCGCGGTGTAATTCCGCAGCACCTGGCCCGAGACGGCCACCGTTTCCCCGGACAGGTCGGGAGAAACCGCGTAGGCGAAGGGAATGCCCAGGGCCGGCAGCAGGCCGCCGAAGAAGGCGTCCCGGGGATACAGCTCCTCCATCGACTCCCCGCGGGAGGTATGCAGGGTGAAGCTGCTGTCCTGGCAAACCAGCACCCGGACCCCCAGCCTTTTGCCCTGAAACGCTCCGGAACGCAGCATCCGGTTCAGGAACGGCTTGGTCTGCCGCAGCATGTCCTCATACCCGTCCTCCGGCACAATGCCGTTTCCGTTCAGATCATACAGATCTATGGTCATGCCCTTCAGGTTCAGAGGCATGGCGCTGATCAGCTGGAACCGCGTGAATTTCCGGGACTTGGCAAACAGGGAATAAGGATAGTTTTCCAGCTCGGGATAGATTTCCGTATGCTCCGGCAGCAGCGCGGCGCAAAGCATGGACACCAGATTGAAGCGGGTCAGGTAGGCTCCCGGAGCCATCTCCTGATAGGCGGGCAGATGCACCCGGCATACAGGCGGCTGCCCCGCCGACAGCGTTTTCAGCAGGAGCGGCCAGTCCCGCCCCTCCGCCGCGTGAATCTGCGGCACGCTGCTCATCAGGCCGATCCGGACCGTCCGGTTGACCTCTCTCACCGCGTCCGCGATGGCCCGCGCCGCGGAAACCATGGTTTCCCGGGCGGTCTCCAGCCAGATTTTCCGGTAGGGGTGCGGCGCGCCGGGCCGCAGCACGCCGGCGACAAACTCCTCCCGCGTCAGCTTTTTACCGGCCTTTTCACTGTAAATCCGCATATGCTCCGCGCAGAAGCATCCGCCCCAGACCAGCGGATCATGATTGTGCAGCCGGAAATCGTCCTCCACCCACAGGACGGACGCGTCCAGACGGGCATACCGCGCGTACAGGCCGGCGATATACCGCTGCCATTCCGCGCAGAGGGGGCACACACAGAGCGAAGCCTCATGCCCCCGGGGATCCACCATCCGCCGGAAAGGCTGATCCGGCCGCAGCTCCTTGCCCAGATCGGCATGCATGACGCTGTGCCACTGATTCACGGACAGGGTGATGCCCTTTTCCTTCAGCCGCGGAATCAGATCCGACATCAGGCGCAGCCAGGTTTCCTGCTCGCCGTACGTCATATGGCCGGTGTTCAGCTCCTGCACGTTGGCGAACACGCACACATCGTCGATCTCCGCTTTTTCCGCCAGGCGCATCAGCGCTTCGGTTTCCTCCCGGTCATTAAAGCCGGGATCGCAGCAAAACCGGAAAATGTACCGATAGGATTCGCTCATTCAGGCCTCCGATACAGGAAAGTCATACCAGGCCAGGACAGGCAGCCGCATGCAGTCGCAGGGAACAGCGGGCCCCGGATCCATGCGCCACATGCCGTGAACCCGGGCGCTGCCCCGCAGCGGGCGCCCGAAGGTCAGCGTCAGGGTGTCCCGTCCGGTCTGATACGATACGGGGCGCATCAGCCCCTCCCCGTCCTCCGCCTCGACCGGCAGCCGGTCCGCCGTCACGTCATAGGGATTCAGCCAGTTCCGGATGCGGGAGAACCGGATCCGCACCGTGTCCGGACCCGTTTTCACCGCGCTCTCAATTTCCGGGGCCTTCCAGTCATAGCGTTTCCCGAAATATTCGGCCAGCACCGCCCTGGCGCAGCGCTCCCCGATGACCAGATTGCCCTGGGCCGAATTGTGGATAAAATCATACAGAGCCACGTCCTCGGAGGGCACCAGCAGCACATTTCCCAGAGTATGCCAGGCCCGGCGCTGCGCCTCCCTCACCATTCCCCACTGACGATCCAGCTTTTCATTGCCTTCCGTCATGCAGCGGTTGATCTGCACGGTGACAAAGGGCAGCCCGGGATCGTTCAGCTCCCGGCGCACAGCGCCGACAAAGCTGCTGAAGCGCTGCAGATAGGTTTCCGCGCTGTCCTCAAAGCCTTCCGCCTCTCCCTGCACCCACAGGACCGCCCGGGGACGGACCGCGCCGTCCTCCAGCATTTCCATCATGTTGCGCAGCAGGGCACCGTTTTCCTCCGGATTCCACCAGCGCAGCGGGGCGCCGCCGTAGGCGCAGGGCACCAGGCCGATGGGATAGCCCAGCTCCCGGCTGAGCCTTTTGGCAAAATGCAGCCAGGGGCTGTGCCCCGGATTATGGTTCTCGTAATGCCCGACGTGCACCGCGGCTGTGGTTTCGCCCAGCGGATGCGTCGCCAGATCCCATTCGCCGCTGGAGCGAAGCACATGCACATTCAGATCCGGCATATCCGCCACCGGACCCTTCGCCCGTCCCGCCGCGTTGCTCTGGCCGGCAATGACGTAGATATCCCCCACGCCGATGTGATGAACCATGTCCCCCCGGGTGCAGGACAGCCCGTCCCAGCCCTCATATTCCATATAGGTTTCGATTCTGTAAGGGCCGCCCGCCGGAACGCCGGAAAGATCAGCCTCCCAGCTCTCGTCCGAAAACCGGCACATCGTCCAGGGAATGATATCCTCGCCCGTCTCCTCCAGCGCCACCCGGACCTTCACGGCCGTCACCGGACGGTCCGTGATCCGCTGAAACGACAGGGGCAGCTCCTGGGACAGACGGACCCGGGAGCATCTGCCCTTCAGGTGAATGGCCGCCGTTCCGTCCTCCGACTGCTGGAAAATCTGCCAGGGGCGCGCCCCGGAGGTGATTGTTACGCCGAAATCCATAAGCCGAGCTCCTTTTTACACATATTCATCGCCCGAAAGCATGGGTCTGACATCATTCAGCAGCCGCGGGGCATGCACGCTCCGGACCCAGCGCAGGCTGCCGTCCGGTTCCCTGTTCAGCACGCCGCAGGCCTCCAGCCTTGCCGCGGCCTCCCCGGGAAGCACGCCGGGCGGAAGCTCCTCCTGTCCCGTGACCGCCTGCAGGCGGCTGAGCGCGTCCGGCCAGTCCCGCAGAAAGGCAGGCGAGAGGAACAACGTTCCCTCCGCGAAAAAGGCGTCGTAAGGGAACGGATTCCCCCGCCGGGGCGTCAGCGGCAGCACCGTCATCTCCGGTCCCTCGCAGGAGGCGATTTCACCGTCGCCCGGCCAGCTGACGCCTACGCGGTAGGCGGCATGGATATCCGCGGTTCCGTCAAACCAGAAAGCATGCGCCCGGGCGCGTCCCTCTCCGTCCGTTTCCGCCTCCGCCGTCAGCGCCGACTCCCGCAGCGGGCAGGTATTGACCGATCCGTCCTCATCCCAGAAGGGCTGAAAGTGAAAGCGCAGCTTCTTCCCTGCCGGATTTCTGTCCCGGCAGGACAGGCGGGCCTCAAACACATTGATGTAACGGTCCTTCTTCGCGTTCATGCAGCGCGACAGCGTCAGCGACGCGCCGGCCGGCAGCGCCGCCGCGCAGTCCGGGCGAAGCACCTGACCCCAGATGCACATATCCTGGTGGCCAAAGCCGTTGTCCCCGCCCACATGCCCGTAGGTGCCGATCAGCCCGCCGGGCAGATTCATCATCACGGGCTGATACAGCCTGGGAAGCTCCCCCTCGGGATCCGTGCGCACCCAGGTATCCCCCCGGTCTGCCGACAGGGAATAGCCCATATTGCGCCGGTAGCCGATGATACAGCCCGCGGCGCTGTCCCAGACCAGGGTTTCCGGTATGCAGCCCCCCTGCGGATCACGCCGCGGATTCAGCGGCGCGCCTTCGTGAACCGGCAGAAGCGGGCCGTTGATCCATCCGTCCGCGGTCAGGCGCACCTCCTGCCTGCCCGCGGGCGTCCCCTGCACGTCGCCGGCAATAAACAGGAGACATCCGTCCTCCGGCTCACACACGTCATACTCATGCGCGCCGATGCCCGGGAGAATATAATGCGGGCCGGAAAAATGCACGCCGTCCCGGGTTGTCATAAAGCAGGCCTGAATCCGGTTCAGCTGCGTTTCCCCCGGAAGTGCGGTGTGGCGCGTGCTCCGCTCCCGGCCCGCTCCCCAGGGAGAGCCCTGCAGGCTGAGCAGCAGCAGAATCGTACCGTCCCGCAGGGTGCGCACCCGCCACATATAGGGAACATTCCCCTGCAGAAGCCTGCGCTCCCCTGTCCAGGTGCTTCCGCCGTCCTCACTGACCTGCACCCGCAGCCAGTCCGCCCAGGCAGTGCCGTCATCATTGCGGCGGGGAACGTCAAAGCCGATCAGCCGTCCGTCCGGCAGCGCCGCGCAGCAGTAGGCGCTCCGGGCCCGCAGGCAGCGCCCCGTTTCCGTAAAATGCAGCCCGTCTGAGGAGCGCATGAACACCCGGTACACCGTCAGGTCCTCCGTTCCGCACTCCACGGAGCCGTAGGAAACCGGCACACAGGCCGCCTCAGCCATTTCCAGCCTTGTTTTCTGAAACGCGGGATTCCTTTCCCGCAGGGTTTCATCAAAGCTCAGGCCGATATCGCCGTCCGGCCGGGTAAAGACGGTCACCCAGGCCGTGCAGCCCGGGCGCGCGGACGGCACATAAACCGGCGCGGCCCGGAAAAAGCCCTTCCATGGAATCTCTCTGGCCATAATTCTTCCTCAGGCAAGCGCTTCCGCCGCCTCCTTGATCTGTTCCTCCCGCTTCACGCCGATCAGGGCGCTGGTAACACCCTGCTGCGAAAGCGCCCAGCGCAGGGCATACTGCGCCATTGTCAGGCCGGCCTGCGCGGCCTCCCGGCGGGCATTCTCCACAATCTCCCAGTCCGCTTCGGTCATCGGCTTCATCCAGCCCGGTTTTTCCGCCATCCGGCTTCCGGCCGGAGCGTCGGTTACGGCGCGGTACTTTCCGGTCAGATAACCGCCGTGCAGCACCTGATACGGCACGACGCCCATTCCCCGTTCCCGGCAGTACGGCACCAGGTCCTCCAGCGGCCCTTGGCAGAGCAGGCTCATCTGGGGCTGGCACAGCACCGGCTGCGGCACGTTTTCCTCCCGGGCCGCCGCGATCAGCGCCTTCAGCTGTCCGCAGGTGTAATTGCTTACGCCCCAGGCCCGGATGCGCCCCGCCTTCAGCTCCTCTCCCATCGCGCGGGCAATTTCCCCCGGCGGTGTGACAGGGTCAAAGCGATGCAGATAATACACGTCCACATAATCAGTTTTCAGCCGCTTCAGGCTGCGGGTCAGCTGGATGCGGACCGCCGCGGGGCTCGTCATGTCATCCTCCGGAGCGGCGCCGACTTTCATTCCCAGCTTTGTGGCGATCACGAAATCGCTCCGCCGCCCCTCCGCGGCCTTCCCCACAATTTCCTCCGCCACGCCGCCCGCGCTGCCCGCCGAGCGGTTGTAGCCCTCGTACATATTCGCCGTGTCGATAAAATTGATCCCGCAGGCGTCCAGCGCGAACCTTGTCAGCCGGACAGCCTCCGCCTCCGGCACCGGCACGCCGAACGTCATGGTTCCCAGGCATAAACGGCTGACCTTCATCTCCGTGCCCGGAATCACTGCATATTCCATGGAAGCCTCCTGTATTTCCTTATACAGATTGTACCATTTTGTTGATTTCGTCCATCCGCCCCAGAAGCTCCGCCACAACCTCCGCCGGAACCTTTCCGGGATACCAGGAGGACGGTCCGCGGAAGCAGCGCTGCGCATAGCCCTTCGCGCGCATCAGCTCCTCAAAGGTGTCAATAATGCCGTACCGCCACCCGACCGCCAGGAAAGCGGTGAAGGCCTCGCCCAGCGGGCGGGCTTCCTCCGTCCGTCCCGCGCGGATCAGCTGATACACTTTGGCATACAGCTCCGGAAGCAGGTTTTCCCATGTGCCGATGCAGCCGTCCGCGCCGTACAGCAGCCCGGGCAGCAGCATCTCGTCAAAGCCGGAGTATACGATTTTCTCCGGATAAGCCAGCTTTACCTGCCTGAGCAGAAAAACATTCCAGTCGCTGAGCTTCAGCCCCGCAACCCCCGGAATATCCAGGATGCGTTTCATCTCGTTCAGGCCGGCCGTCATGCCGGTCACGCCGGGAATATAATACACAAACACCGGCGCTCCGGTCGCCGCCAGGGTCCGGTAATAGGCTTCCACCTGATCCCAGCCCTTCCGGGGAGGAATGCTGGCGACCGCGTCCGCCCCGTGCTTCATGGCGTGCTCCGCCAGAAGAACCGCCTGGCGCGTGGTGGTCTGCCCCACATGCACAATGGCGCAGCGCCTTGCTTTTTTCATTTCAGGCAGCAGCAGCTCCGCCGTCCTTTCCCGCTCTTCCCGGGTCAGGCTGCCGCCGTCGCCGGTGCCTCCGTTAATATACAGGCCCTGAACCGGCGCCTTTTCCAGCCGGGCATAAAAACGCATCAGCGCTTCCTCATCCACCCCGTCATCGGGTGTGCACGGGTTTACCACCGGCACGACAATCCCCCGGAATTTTTCTGCATTCATTTGCTTTCATCCTTCTTTTTTTATAATAAAGCGGCCGAAAGGCAGCGGTTTCACGGTCACTGCCTTTTCGACCGCCTGTTCAGTTCCGGTTTTCCGTTCAGCCGCGCAGCTCCTCCACGGCGGCCTTCAGTCCCTCGCACATAATGCGCATGCTTTCATCGTCAATGCCACACCACCAGGGGAACGAGAAGCTGTTATCCCACCAGGCGTCCAGCACCGGGCAGTCATAGGCGCCCATTCCCTTTTTCCGGAAAAGCGGATACCGGTACAGCGGATAATACTGCACGATGCAGCGCACGCCGTATTTCTGCGTCATCAGATCCAGCAGGTCATCCCTGGTCTTTCCGCTCCTGCTGCCGTCATAGTGCATAATATACTGATGCACCACATAGCGGCCGCCTTCCACGATCGCAGGGAAGGAAATCTCCGGCACATCCTTAAGCCATTCCCGGATCCGCCTGTCCTGCTCAATCAGAATGTCATTGTTGGCAATCACGGATTTGAGCTGCACGGAGCCCAGCGCGCACTGCGCCTCGCCGATGCAGAAGTTCTGCGGCCAGCGGTCCTCCAGGAATTCATCGACGTTGCTCATCGCGGGCTTCCAGAAGCGCTCCCTCGGCCCCTGGAACGCGCAGAGCCCGTTATGCCGGATGCCCGGCACCTGATGCGCGATTTCATCGTCCTGGCAGACAAACATGCCGCCTTCGCCCAGCGTCGTCATCGTCTTGGCCGCATGGAAGCTGAAGCAGCCAAAGTCGCCGAAGGTGCCCACATGCTGCCCGTCGATCCGGCAGTCCAGCGCCTGGGCGCAGTCCTCCACCACTTTGATGCCGTGACGGCGCGCAATATCCACAATGCGCTTCATATCGCAGGGAATGCCCAGCAGGTGAACGGCCACAACCGCCTTGGTTTTATCCGTAATCTTCCGTTCAAAATCGTCCGGATCGATGGTCCAGGTTTCCGGATGGATATCCGCCCATACGATTCTGGCTCCCAGATCGCCGAAGGGAATCGCGGAAGCGCAGTAGGTATAGGCCGGAATAATCACCTCATCGCCCGGCTGAATATGGCAGAAAATCGCCGCCAGCTTCAGCGCGTTGGTGCAGTTATTGACGCCGAAGGCGTACTTCGCGCCGACAAAGGCGGCAAAATCCTTCTCAAACTGCTCCAGGTATTTGCCCTGGGTCTGGCCCTCCGCATTCCGCATAACGGAAACGACCGCCTGTATTTCCTCTTCCGTATAGGGATGCTGCATCTGCGGGAAAATAACCTTGTACCCGTCCACCCTGCCGCGGCCGGACGGATCTGAAAGCTTAGCCTGCTCAGGCATACTGAATTCCTCCCCCTGATGAATGATAAAATATCTTTCCTCCGCCCTGCCCGGCGTCATGCCGCCGGACCGGGCATAAAGGGAGGAGGATTGCTCCCCCTCCCGCAAGCTGTCCGATGAAAGAGATTATTCCGCCCGGGCCGCGGCGATGGCATCATTCACCATCTGCTCAATCTGCGCGGCGCCCGCAGCTTCATATTCCGCCTGATACTGGGCCCAGCCCGTATCGATATCCAGCTGGCCGCCGATCATCTGGGTCAGATACTGATTGGTGATTTCAGTCAGCTTGGCGCGGATGTCTGCCGCCTCGGCGGGCAGCTGAATCCGGGTGTAATACTGGGGCAGATCCACAACCAGATCACCGACGAACTGAGATGTCACGCCCATGGAATATTCCACCAGGCCGGCATACTCCGCATCCTGCCAGTGCCAGCTGTTGTCGATGGGATGCGTGGAAGCGTCCCACCACTCGCGGTTGGTGAAGTCCACTTCATATTCGCCGCCGGCAAACATCGGCGCGAACCACACATACTTGCAGCGTCCGTCATTATAGCCGTAAGCGGAGTTGACGCTGTTCCAGAAGTCAGAGCCCTGATCCTCACGGTATGCATAATTGGTTGTGTTATGAATCAGATCCTGGCCGGCAGCGGAAGCCAGATACTCGATCAGATCCAGCACCCGGTCCGGATAGGAGCAGCTGGTGGGCACAAAGTAATGGTAGCTTACCCAGTTCAGCAGGGAATATACATCGCCGTATTTTCCGTCAACCGTCAGAGCGGTGCCCAGCACCAGATCATCCGTGGAAGCGTCCGGATGGGCTTCCTTCCAGGGGCGGTTGAAGAAGTCCGCGTACTGGGTGGGGAATCCGAATCCGAAATCGGCCGCGCCGATCTTGCCGGCGGCAAAATCGGAATAAGCGTCGTCGAAGTCGCCCTTGATACCCAGGTTCTTGTCCAGCGCGCCGGCAGCATACAGATCAGCCAGCAGCCTGACGACTTCCTTGGATTCCTCGCTGGTGGTCATCAGCTTCCAGGCCTCGGTGTCCGTGCCCAGCTCGCCGGTCTGCACAAAGCCGGTCCAGGCGTCGCCCGCGGGTGCCATGATGCTGGTGCCCATCGGCACGGCAAAGGTAAAGTTGAAATAGGTCCAGTCCGTCAGCTTGCTGTTGCGGGGCCAGTAGCCTACATAGCCCTTGTCCGCGCAAGCTTTCATAAAGGCCGTAAACTCATCCAGGGTGGCCGGGACCTTACCCTCGTTCACTTCATCCAGGATCGCCTTGTTGTAGGCAGGCACGCCGCCGTAGATGGGGCTGGCGAAGGAGAAGATGGAATAGAAGGCATAAGCCTTTTCCGGATCTCCGGTGTACAGCTTGTTGTATGCCTTGTATTCAGGCGCGTTCATAATTTTGAACAGCGTCGGATACCGCTCCGGCTCGGCGTTTACGATCGCCGCCAGGTCATAGACCAGTTCTTCCTCCACATACTTCTGGATCTTTTCGGTTTCACCGAAGGAGCAGAACAGCTCGGCAGCGCCGCCGGTATAGAGCTCGGTTTCCATGCGCTCGATGAATCCATCGGTGCCGGTATCGTATTCCAGCTCAATATTCACGGCTTCCTCGATCGCCTTTTTTATGGGATCGTTTTCCATGCCTTCGACATCATCCGTGCTGTTGCCGAACTGAGCGAAGCGGACGGTTACTTTTTCCCGCGCGGCATTTCCTTCCGCCATGGCAGGCAGCGCCAGGGAAAGCGCCATGACCAGCGCGACGAGAATCAACAGGGTTCTTTTCATGAATGGATCCTCCTTTGTTTTTTTATCTTACTCCGCCCAGGCGGAGACAGAACCGGCTGAAAAGCGTTATTCCTTGACCGCGCCCAGCGTGATGCCGCTGGTAAAATACCTTTGCAGGAAGGGATACACGCACATAATGGGCACCATGGCGCAGATGATGGTGGACATGCGCAGCGCCATGGGAGGCGGCGGCTGGCTGCCCAGACTCATGGCTCCCTTGCGCACCTGGTTCATCATGGTCTGGTCCACCAGCATTCTGCGCAGAATCCAGGCAAACGGCTGCAGATTGGTTTTGTTGCCGATAAACATCATGTAGCTGTAATAATCGTTCCAGTTGAGCACCGCGATGAACAGCGCGATGGCCGCCAGCATGCTGCGGCTGACGGGCGTCACAATCCGGAAAAACGTTCCCACCTCCGTGCATCCGTCCAGCAGGGCGGCTTCCTCCAGAGACTTGGGAACAGAGTAGGAATAGTAATTGCGCATAATGATGAAATAGGTGATATTCAGCACCCCGGGCAGCACCATGACCCAGTAGCTGCGGATCAGCCCCAGATCCTTATACAGCATGTACTGCGGAATCAGGCCGCCGGAGAAGAACAGATTGAAAACCACCAGCGCATTGATGATTTTCATGCCCTTCACATGCGTTTTGCTGACGCCGTAGGCCATGGCGGCCGTCACCAGCACGCTGGCAACCGTCGAAAGAACCGTCTTGGAGGCGGAAATCCACATGCTGTTAATGAAGGAACGGGTTGTGAAAATCGCGTGATAATACTGAAAATCAATCCCGCCCGTAGGCCAGAGCATCAGGCCTCCCTTGACGAACTCACTGTAGGGGGTCACGGAAGCCACCAGCACATACCACATGGGATATACGCAGAGCAGGGCAAACAACGTGACAAAGGCAAAAACGAAAACATCATAGAAGTTAAAGCCAAACCTCTGCAGCATACTGACCCGGGACGGTTTTTCCTTGCTTCCTGCTGTCATTTTCCCCCTCCTCTCAGAATATGCCCTGTACATCAAGCCGCGATACGTACCGGTTGGTAATGCCGACCACAATCAGGCCCATCACGTTCATGATCAGGTTCATTGCCGTGGACAGTTCGAAATCCGTTCCGCCGCCGCCGAGACTGATCCGGTAAATGTACGTGGAGAGCACGTCGCCGGTGGACAGGACATAGTTGTTATACAGGTTGTACACCTGGTCAAAGTTGGACAGGAACAGGCCTGACAGCTGCAGGATCAGCATGATCACCACGCTGGGAAGAATGCGGGGAAAGGTGATATGGATCAGCGCGTCCCTGCGGTTGGCCCCGTCGATGGCCGCGCTTTCATACAGCGCGGGATCAATGCCGGCGATCGCCGCCAGATAAACAATGGTCGAATAGCCGGAGCTCTTGATAATGTTGCTGATCACCAGAATGCCCCGGAACAGCTCCGGCCGCTTGAGGAAATCGATGGGCTCGCCGCCCGCCATGGCGATCAGCTGGTTGACCAGGCCCCCGGAATCCGCGGTGCCCGGGGATTCCAGAAAGACCTGCACAAGGCCGGAAAAGATGACCCAGGACAGGAAATACGGGAGATACACGCAGGTCTGCATAACGGATTTATATTTCCGCAGCTTCAGCTCGTTCAGCATCAGCGCCAGAAACACGTTGAAGCTGAAGCCGAAGATCAGGTGGTAGATATTGATGATGATGGTGTTCTTAAACGCCCGGATAAAGCTGGGATCCCCCACCATACGCCGGAAGTTGTCCAGGCCGATCCACTGGCTGGCCCAGACGCCGGCCTTGGGAGAATACTTTTTGAAGGCCAGCTGAATGCCGTACATGGGGCCGTAGTCAAACACCGCCATGAAAACAAACCCGGGCAGCACCAGCATGTACAGGAACCAGTATTTCCTGATATACGCGACAAAACCTGTCTTCTGCTTCCGCAGATCAGGCTGCCGCACGGCGCCGGCTTGTCGGACTGTCATAGGCCACCTCCCTCTCCATATTATTAGTAATAATTTTGGGATGAGCTCTTTCCCCCGTTCTCCGGCAGGGGAAAAGCGGCTGCAGATTCCAAGCGCCCTTGACTTATTTCCTGATTTATGTCAGAATATGATCGATTTGTATCCAGAAACACTATAACAGTTTTGCATTGTTCTGTCAACAAAAGGTTGGAAATCATCATTTTTATTACTAATATTCTGAAAAGAGGAGATTTCCTTGAAAAAAATCGGGTTCATCGGATACGGTCTGAGATCAGCAACCATGATGAACGCATTCCGCTCCCTGGAGGCGGATATTCAGGTTGCAGCCGCTGCGGATCCCGCCTGGCCGCGCATCAGCCCGGAAGTCCGGGATGACCCGTATTTTTCCGGCACTGCCTGGTACGACAGCGCTGAGGAAATGCTGCGCAGGGAAACCCTGGACGGCGTCTTTATCGGAACGCGCTGCTCCCTGCATACCCGGTATGCCTGCCTGGCGCTGCGGGAGGGCCTGCCGCTTTTTCTGGAAAAGCCTGTCTGCATCTCGCGGGAGCAGTACGCTGAACTGAAGGCCGCGGGCGAAGGAAAGGAAAGCAGGGTGGTTGTATCCTTCCCCCTGCGGGTCACCTCCATCGTGCAGGAAATGAAGCGCATCGTCAGCAGCGGCGTCCTCGGAAGGATCACCATGGTGCAGGCGGTCAACAACGTCCCCTACGGCAGCGTATACTATCACAGCTGGTACAGGGATCCGTCGGAAACCGGCGGACTGTTTCTGCAGAAGGCCACTCATGACGTGGACTACATCAATTACCTGACCGGAGACAGGCCCGTTTCCGTCTGTTCAAAAACAGCCAAGCTGTATTTCCGCGGGGACCGGCCCGCGGGCCTCACCTGCCCCGAGTGCCCGGAATACCGCACCTGCCGGGAAAGCAGCTATTCGGTCGCGCATATTTATAAGGAAGAGGTGCAGGGAAACCAGTGCTGCTTTGCCGAAGATACAGGCAACGAGGACACCGCGGCCATGCTTCTGCAGACGGAAAGCGGCGCGCTGATCAGCTACAGCCAGGTCTTCACGGTCAAAAAGAGCGCGGCCAGGCGCGGAGCTCGCCTGATCGGAACGGAAGGCAGCGCCGAATTTGATTTCAACACCGGGGAAATCCGGGAGGACCGCTACCTGACAGCCCAGACCGTAACCCATTCCTTCCGGTTCGGCTCAGGCCAGCATTTCGGAGGCGACGAAGCGCTGGCGCTCGATTTTCTGAACGTTCTTGACGGGCTGCCGGCGCAGTCCGGTCTGACGGCGGGCCTGGAAAGCGCTGCAATCTGCCTGGCCGCCCGGGACGCCGACGCCGCGGAGCGGTTCGTCCCCATTGTATACTGACGGGAGGGAAAAGCATGATTCCCCGCATTCTGACCGTCGACGCGGGCACCACGTCCGTCAAGGTCTGCCTGTTTGCAGCGGATATGACGCTGCAGAAAAAAAGCATTCAGGAATACCGCCTGGAAATCTCCGGCAGCCGGGCCGAAGCCGGCGGCGGCACCTATCTGGAGGCCGTCCGGCAGGGCGTCCGGGAAGTCTGCGCGGACGGGGCGTCCGTTGCCGCCGTCGCGCTGACCACCCAGGGAGAAACCCTGACCGTGGCCGATCCGTCGGGAGAGCCCCTGCGGCCCTTCCTGGTATGGCTGGACCAGCGGGCGGACAGCGAAGCGGAACTCCTGAAAAAGCAGTTCCCGGATGACGTCTTCCACAGGGAAACCGGACTGCCCGGGCTGACCGGCGCAGTGCCTCTCGCCAAGGCGCTGTGGCTGAAACGGCACGAGCCCCTGCTGTTCGCTCCCGGGCGCAGGCTGCTGCTGCTCGAGGATTATCTGCTTCATTTCCTGACAGGACGCTTCGTCACGGAAAAAACGCTGCAGACCTCCACGGGCTGGTTCAGCCTGCGGAGGGACGGCTGGTGGCCGGAGGCGCTGGACGCGGCAGGCCTCAGCGCGGAGGAGCTGCCCGAGCTGCTTGACAGCGGCATGCAGGCCGGTGTGCTGACACCCGCCGCCGCGTCCGCGCTGGGGCTTCCGTCCGGAATCCCGGTAATCGCCGGCGCCATGGATCAGGTCGCCGCTTCCTACGCCATGGACCGGCTGCTGCCCGGCGCCGCCATGGAAACCACGGGAACAGCGCTGGTGACCGGAGCCGTGCTGCACAGTCCGGATCCGACGGATCGGCCGGGTCTTCCGCATACGACCGTATACCGCCATGTCAATGCAGGCGAATACATGGTTCTGCCCATCGGGAATACAGGCGGCATGTCGCTGACCTGGTTCCGCGACAGCTTCTGCCCCGGCGTCAGCTACAGCGGACTCAGCCGGATGGCACAGAACGCGCCGCCCGGCGCGGAGGGGCTGCTGTTCCTGCCCTTCCTGGACGGATCGGTGGATCCGGATTTCTGCCCCGAAGCCCGCGGCGTATTCTTCGGCGCTTCCCTCTCCACCGGCCGGGATCATTTTGTCCGCGCCGTGATGGAGGGAGTCGCCCATCTGCTGGCGGAGCTGCTGGAAACGATGGCTCTGTGGGGCGCGCCGGACGGACCGGTCATTTCCCTCGGCGGAGGCGCCAGAAGCGCGGAATGGGAACAGATCAAAGCCGATATCTGCTGCCGGGAATTTATCACGCTTTCCTGCGAGGAGGCTCCCGCCCTGGGCGCCGCGCTGCTTGCGGCCCGCGGCGCGGGAATGCCCGTGCCGGATACGGCTCCGCTGCTTGCCGGATCCGTCCGCTATACCCCCGATCCGGCTCATGCCGAGGTTTATGAGCGCGCCCGCAGAAAATACAGGGCGCTTTATCAGGCCGTCAGGCCGCTGTTTTAAGGAGGAACCGCCATGAATCAGAAGCCCAGACTCGGCATTCTTGCCCTGATGCTGGAGGGCTACGAGCCCCTTTTCCCCGGAATCACACAGGCCCAGACCGAATATGTGCGGTCCGTCGCCGCCTCGCTGGCCGGCGAAGCGGACTGCGTGTTTGACCGTGTCGCGCTGAACCGGCAGGATATTGAGGAGATCACCCGCCGGTACAACCGCGATGACCTGGACGGCATACTGATCCTCCTGTGCAGCTATTCGCAGGGGCAGTATCTGGTGCGGGCCATGCAGGAGAACCGTCTGCCGCTCGCCCTCGCCCTGGTTCAGCCGGACGAGACCGTCGGGGAAGACTTTGAGGAATGGGAGCTCACCGTCAACCAGGGAATCCACGGATCCCAGGACAACGCAAACTGTCTGATGCGGGCGGGTATTCCCTGTGTCTTCTTTGCCGGGAGCAGGATGAACGGGGAGCTGAACCGTTTCGCGGCCGACTTCGGCGCCGCCGCGCGCGCCGCCCGGTTCCTGCGCCGTATGCGGATCGGCGTGATCGGAAAGCTGCCCGGAATGGGGGATGTCATCAGCGACGACATGGCGGTTTACAACCATCTCGGCGCGGAATTTGTGTATGATTCCATCGGCACGGTGCAGAGCCGGTGCGCTGCGGTTACGGAGCAGGAGATCGCGGACCGGATCGCCTTCGAGCGCAGTGTTTTCGAGATCGATCCCTCCATGCGGCCCGGCCAGCACGAGGAAGCCGTGCGCATGTACCTGGGCATCCGGCAGTATCTGAAGGACATGGGATATGACGGCTATACGCTCCACTTTGAGGAATGCGGAGCCGACGGACGCTTCACCCAGCTTCCGCTGCTTGCCGCGTCCAGCCTGATGGCGGACGGCTACGGCTACGCCGCCGAAGGCGACGCGTCCACGGCCATGACGGTCGCCCTGATGCACTGCCTGTGCGGGGAGGCCAATTTCAGTGAAATGTACATGATGGACCTGAAACGGGAGGCCATCCTGCTCTGCCACGCGGGCGAGGGCAACTGGAAAACCTGCCGGACGGACCGCAGGCCGTTCCTGATGAACCGCGTCATGGCGGAGGGCGGACTGGACAACCCGCCCACGCCCATTTTCGCCCCGCGCCCGGGCCGGGCGCAGCTGATGAGCCTGGTTCATGTCAGCGGCAGCCGGTTCAGGCTGGTCTGCGCCGCGGGTGAAATACTCGACGAATGCGGACTGAAAAAGATCGACATGCCCTATATGTTCTTCCGGCCTGATTCCGGTGTCCGCGGCTGTGTCCGGTCCTGGCTTGAGCAGGGCGGCACACACCATGAGACCGTGGTTCTGGGCGATTATACGGAGCGGATCCGGATGCTCTGCCGCCTGCTGAACATTGAATTCTGCCCTGTCTGAGCAGTTTCCGGGGAGGATCAGAATGCTGAAAAACCTTCAACTGTCCCTGGCGGATTTGCTGGGTGACGAATACATTTCCGCGGTCTGCGCGGCCAGGTCTTTCCTGACAGGTGAAAGCGGGGCCGCTCTGAAGGCCGCCGCGGAAGAGAAAACCGATTTCTGGCCGGAGTCCTTTGCCCGCCGGCAGGAGGAGCTGATGGCCAGCGTGGGAACCCGCGTCGTTCCGGCGTTTCCGGACTCCGAATCCGGCGCGCCGACCCGGGCCTACGCCGCCGCGCAGCATACCCACGCCGCGCCGCTGAGCGGCTTCGGAGCCTTCCGGACCGGCGAGGACGGCCGCCTGTATTTCGCCGGCAAGAGCGAGCATTATCAGATTCCGCTGGGGCATGCCTTTCCCGGATACCGGCTCATTGAAAAAGCCAGAGAGCTGGGCATCCCCAACGCCACCCACAACAATACCCGCGGATATATCACCCGCAGGCTGGAGCGCGCGCTGATTGCCGCGGCCAATGGGCTGGAGCCCGATGACCCCCGGATGGAGCAGGTGCTCAGTTCCCGGAAGCCGGGCGTGCTGAACACCGTCATCAATCTGGAAACAGGCTCCCTGGCCGTGGAAGCGGCGCTGAAAATGATGCTGACGCGGTTCTTCTCCCTGGACGGGCAGACGGAGCCGGAATACGCGGGCAGGATTCCGGTGTTTCTGGTGATGGCGGATCACGCCGGCGGGCTTACCGGCAACTACCACGGCACCACAGTGCTTGCCCAGACGCTCCGCGGGCTGTGGCCTCAGCTGTACCGGCAGGCCGAGGAGACCGCGCTGTATAAGGTTGTGCCTGTCCCCATCAACGATCCGGACGCGTTTGAGGCAATCCTGACGCGGTACAATCAGGCGCCGTATAAAACCGCCGGATTCTGTCACGAGCTCATCCTGATGAACTACGGCGGCATCCGGCTGGAGGAGCAGTATCTGCAAAGGGCCTATGCCCTGTGCAGAAAGACCGATACGCCCGTCCTGTGCGATGAAATCCAGTCCTGCGCCTGGTACGGCGGCCTGTTCCTGTTCCGCAGATACGGCCTTGAACCGGATTTCGTCTCCGTCGGAAAGGGTTTCCCCGGCGGGGAATACCCGGCCAGCAAGATCCTGGCCAGCAGCGCGTTCGATTCCATGAGCCAGTTCGGCGCGCTTGTAACCAACGGCCAGGAGGAGCTGGCCAGCCTGTCCTATCTGATCACCATGGCGTTTATCCGGGAAAACGGAGAAGCCATGGAGCAGACCGGCCGGTTTTACCATGAATGCCTCCGCTCGCTGGCCGCCCGGTATCCGGACCTGTGCGACGGCGTCACCGGGGACGGGCACATGAGCGCCCTTTCCTTCCGGCGGATTGAGCAAGCCGCCGCATTCTGCAGATATCTCAACAATAACCTGTGCGTGGACGCCAGCGCCCAGACCTACAAGATCAACTGCCCGCCCGTCGTGCTGACCAAGCTGCCTCTGATCACCTCGGAGAGCATGGCGGAGCGGCTGACAGCGCTGATGGAGCAGGCTCTGCAGCAGACTCTGCGCGGGGAGGCTTCCGTATGAAAGACACCGTTGCGTTCGGCGTCATCGGCTGCGGGCTGATGGGGCGCGAGTTCGCCAGCGCTTCCCTGCGCTGGCTGCATCTGCAGGGGAGCATTCCCCGGCCCCGGATCATCGCCGCCTGCGACACCCTGGAGGAAAACCTGAACTGGTTCAGAAGGAATCCGGATACCCGGTTTTTTTACCGGGATTATCATGAAATGCTCAGCAATCCGGAGATTGAGGCTGTTTACTGCGCCGTTCCGCATCATCTGCACGCCGCGGTATACTGCGATGTGATCCGGTCCGGAAAGCATCTGCTGGGCGAAAAGCCCTTCGGCATGGACCGGGCCGCGTTTCTGGAAATTGAAAAAGCCGCCGCGGAAAGGCCGGATGTGCTCGTGCGCTGCACCAGCGAATTCCCCTATTATCCTGCCGTGCAGCAGATGGCAGCCTGGTACCGGGAGGGAAAATTCGGCCGGATCATTGAGGGAAAATTCTCTATCCGCCATTCCTCCGATATGGACATCCATAAGCCCATCAACTGGAAGCGCACACTGGCGGCCAACGGCGCCTACGGCTGCATGGGCGATCTGGGCATCCATGTGCAGCATCTCCCCTTCCGGCTCGGGATGAATCCGCGGACGGTAAACGCCGTGCTCGCCAACCTTGTGACGGAGCGTCCGGACGCCCGGACCGGTGAAATGCGTCCCTGTGAAACCTGGGATAACGCGCTGCTGCTGTGCGAAGGACAGAACCTTTCCGGAGACCGTTTCCCCATGACCTTTGAAATGAAACGCATGGCTCCGGGCTGCAGCAACACGGTGGAATACGGGATTTACGGCATGGACCTTTCGGCCCGGTTCACCACAGATGATCCCAACGCCCTGTACTATACCGTGTCCCACGGACAGACGCAGGCCTGGGCCAGGCTGCCGGTCGGCCAGAAAACCCTCTATCCCGTCATCACCGGCGGCATTTTTGAATTCGGCTTCCCGGATTCGCTGCTTCAGATGTTCGCGGCCTTCATCAGCGAACTGAAGGGGCTGCCGTGCGCCTTTCCCTGCTTTACGCCGGAGGAGGCAAAAAAAAGCCATGAGCTGCTTACCGCGGCGCTCATGGCCTATGAACAGGGAAGAACCGTCACTCTGCCGCCGGACGGGCCGGACCGGTCGTCCGCCGGATAATCAGCTGCGGCGCATACTCGATTTTATGCAAAGCCGGGGCCTGTCCGCCGTTCCACTGCGCCAGAATCATGTCAACCGCCTCCCGGCAGCGCAGGCGCATCCTGTGATCAATGGTCGTCAGGCTGAGAGCTTCCAGCCTGGATGAAAAAATATTGTCGAAGCCGCACACCGAGAAATCTTCCGGCACCCGCAGTCCGCGGACATGCAGTTCGTCCAGGATTCCGAAGGCGGTCATATCGTTCACCCCGATCAGCGCCGTGGCGTCCGTGCCGCGGTTCATCAGCTCCGCGGTCAGCTGACGCCCGACAGAGTATTCGTAGGGCATATCATCCTGCCGGTCTCCTTCCTTGGAGGGTTCCGCCGCCAGCACCTCAAGCGCGTTCTCCCGCCCGTTTTTCTCCAGCAGACGCCGGATGCCTTCCAGCCGCTGGGTCCGGGCCAGACTGAGCTGATTAAACGGGGTGGAAATGAAAACCATTTTCCGGTGTCCCAGCGCATACAGGTGTTCCGCCAGCATCGCTCCGGCCACCTCGTTGCTCAGTTCGATGGAGCATACGCGCAGACTGCTCTGCTTTTCCCCGATGATGACCATGGGGATCCGCCGGGACAGCACTTCCGCCTGCTCGGGGAAGCTGGGAAGAAAGGTGTAGATCACGCCGCCTGCCAGATCATCCGCATAGGTTTCCAGATACTGCTTTTCCAGTTCGGGGCGGCGGAAGGTGTTGCAGATCACCACCTGAAAGTTCACTGTTTCGGCGTAGTCCTCCACCATGCGCGCAAGATCCGTGTAATAATGGTTGGTCAGGGTCGGCACCAGCAGAAGCAGCATGCGTTTTTTCCCGGGCGCCGTCTTCCTCTTCCGGTTTGCCGGCAGATGATAATCCAGTTCTTCGGCAGCCCTGAAAATCCGCTTCCGTGTTTCCTCGCTGACAGATATTTTCAGATGCCCGCCCAGGACCATGGAAACCGTGGTCTGCGAAACCCCGGCCAGCCTGGCTACATCTGTGGAGGTTGCCTTCTTCATTCTTTTCACCGTCCGGCTTGTATTTGTTTTATCTTAATCTTTTTTCCGGACCCAGTCAATTCACCGGGAAACCGGGAGCCACCGCATCAAAATGAAGGGAGAGCAGGAATGGGAGAAAAAGTCTGGTCCGCAAATCCACAGGGAAAGATTCTCGCGCTGGGCGAGCTTCTGGTGGATCTGATTCCGGCGGAACAACAGATGCGAATTCAGGATACCGGCCCGGTTCTGAAAACCGCCAGCGGATCCGCCGGTATCTTTGCCTGTGCGGCGGCAAGGCTCGGCGCGCCGGTGGGATTTATCGGGAAGGTCGGGCGCGACCCCTTAAGCCGGATGGTGACCGAAGCCATTCAGCGGGAAGGCGTGGACACCCGGTGCCTCACGGTATCTGACGAAGGCCAGATCGGCCTGGCTTTTCTGGAATATACCGAAGCGGGCCGCAACTATCAGTATTACCGCAGCGATTCCGTCGGGAGCCGGCTCTGCGCCGCCGACGTACAGGAATCCTGCATTTCCGGCGCCTTCGCGCTCCATTTTCCCGGCATGCTGCTGGAGCTGAACGAATCCATGCGGGAGGCATGCCTGCACGCCGCGCGGCTGGCAAAACAGCACGGGGTGATGCTGTCCTTCGATCCCAACATCCGCCGGGAAATGATCCGGGAGGATGCCGCGAAAAAACGCATGCTGGATATCATCAGCATGGCGGATGTCATCTCCCCCACGCTGGAGGAGGGAAAGCAGCTGACCGGGCAAAGCAGTCCCGGCGCTGTGCTGCGCGCTCTGAAGGATCTGGGCCCGCGGTTGATTGCCCTGACCATGGACCGGGACGGCGCGCTCCTCTGTGCCGGAAACCGGGTGATTCAGGCCGCCGCGGACGTTGAGGAAACAGATCCCACCGGCGCGGGCGATACGTTCGCGGCAGCCCTGTGCACAGGCCTCCGGGAGGGCATGGATCTGTGTTCCCTTGCCCTGTTCTGCAACGCTGCCGGAGCGCTTGCGGTCACCCGGCGCGGAGCCATCGGCATGGCGCTGCCTTCCAGAGCGGAAGCGGACGCCCTGGTTCATTCAGGCACCTGCAGGCTCCGGGAAACAACGCTGTCACAATTAGCATAAAAGAACCAGGAGGAAAAACGATGGATTCAATAAAGCAATGCCTGCGGCAGGGCCGGCAGCTGCTCGGCACCATGATAACCACCTTTGCGAGTCATGATCTGGTCATCATTCTGAAAAACTGCGGATTTGATTTTTGCATGGTGGACTGCGAGCACGGTTCCTTTACGACACGGGAAGTGTCCGACATGATCAGCGGAGGCCGCGGCTGCGGGATGCCTGTACTTGTGCGCATACCCGAAATCCGCAGGGAGCATGTGCTGCACTATATGGAAATGGGTGCGGCCGGGCTGCTGCTTCCCAACACGGAAAGCGCCGAACAGGCCCGGCAGCTGGTGGATTATGCCAAATACGCCCCCATGGGCCACCGCGGCGTTTCCCTCTCCCGTCCCCATACCGGCTTTCAGAAGGTGAACGGGCCGGAATATATGGCGAAGGCCAACGAGGAAACCTTCCTGATGTGCCAGATTGAATCCCAGGCAGGGGTGGATCATATTGCGGAAATCATGGCAGTACCCGGTATTGACGCCGCGCTGATCGGGCCCAATGACATGAGCCAGGACTTCGGCATTCTGGGCCAGTACAGCCATCCGCGGATGACAGAAGCTTTCGAGCGGGTGATTCACGCCGCCGCCGGACAGGGAAAATGGAGCGGCGTGCACTTCGGCAAGGCGGAGCCCCTGAAGCCCTGGCTGCGGAAGGGAATGCAAATCAATATGTGGAACAGCGATACCGGTCTGCTTTCACTTGGCGCCGGAGCCATGGCGGAACTGCGTGAGGGGTAAGAATATGAAAATCGTTGTACTGGACGGATATACTGAAAACCCGGGAGATCTGAGTTGGGAAGGCCTGGAGGCGCTGGGAAGCCTGACTGTATATGACCGCACCCCGTACGCGCAGGGAACGGACGAAATCCTGCGGCGGGCTGAAGGCGCGGAAATCCTGATCACCAACAAAACCCCGCTGAACGCTGCTGTGATCAGCGGGCTGGCCGGCAGTCTGCGGTATATCGGCGTACTGGCCACGGGATACAATGTTGTGGACACGGCCGCCGCCCGCGAACACGGGATCCCCGTATGCAATATTCCGACCTACGGCACCACCGCCGTGGCGCAGTTTACGCTGGCGCTGCTGCTCGAATTATGCCATCACGCCGGCGCCCACAGCCAAAGGGTGCGTGACGGCGCCTGGACCCGGTGCGGGGATTTCTGCTTCTGGGATTATCCCCTGATCGAACTGGCCGGAAAAACCATGGGCCTGATCGGTTACGGCCGGATCGGAAAGGCGGTGGCACGGCTGGCGAAAGCCTTCGGCATGCGGGTTCTGTACTATGACACGTTCGCGGGCCCGGACGGCACGGCTGAAAAGGTGTCTCTGGATGAGCTGTACGCGCAGAGCGACGTGATATCCCTGCACTGCCCGCTGTTTCCCGAAAACACCGGCATGATCCACGCCGACGCCATCGGAAAAATGAAAACCGGCGTGATGATTCTGAACACCGCCCGCGGACCGCTGATCAACGAAGAGGATCTGGCCGCGGCGCTGCGAAGCGGAAAAGTCGCCGGAGCGGCGGTGGATGTGCTGTCCGCGGAGCCTCCCCGGCCGGACAATCCGCTGCTTTCCGCTCCGAACTGCCTGGTGACGCCTCACATCGCCTGGGCGCCCAAAGAAAGCAGGCAGCGGCTGATGGATATCGCCGTGGATAACGTACGTGCCTTCCTGGAAGGTCATCCGCAGAACGTTGTGAACCCATAAAGGACGAAAACCATGCTGTACAGCGAAATCGAAATACCGGTGGGCAGTCTCGGAACCGTTACGCTAAGGTCTTACTGCCCCCAGTGTGATCCGGCATGGCCCGCCGCTTACCGGCGTCCCGCCGCGGTCATCTGTCCCGGCGGCGGATACCGGCGCAGAGATTTTAACGAGGACGAGCCGGCAGCGCTGGCTCTGGCCGCCGAAGGAATCAACGCCTTTATTGTCGATTACCATGTCGCGCCCAGCCGTTTCCCCCGTCCGCAGCAGGATGCCGGCGCCGCCGTCCATTATCTGAGAACGCACGCGGAGGAATACCGGCTGGACCCGCAGCACGTCTGCGTCATGGGCTTTTCCTCCGGCGGGCATCTGGCGGCAAGCCTCGGCGTGACGGGGCAATACCCGGAGATATGGCAGGAGATCGGCCTGGACTGGAAAAAGGACGTGCGGCCTGATACCCTGGTGCTTTGCTACCCGGTCATTACGGCCGGACGGTACGCCCACCGCGACAGCTTCAGCCGGCTCACCGGTTCGGAGAACCCCGCGGATCACAGCCCGCTTTCCCTGGAAAAGCTTGTAACCCCGGAAACGCCGAGAACCTTCCTGTGGCATACCTGGGAGGATAAAATTGTGCCCGTGCAGAACTCCCTGCTGTTTGCTTCTGCCCTGGCGGAGCACGGTATTGAGGCCGAGGTCCATCTCTATCCGAAGGGACCCCACGGAATCGGTCTGGCCTCAGATGCCGCCGCGCATCCGGAGCTCCAGCAGCATATGATCGTTCCGGATGTTCAGGACTGGTTCCGGCGCGCTGTCAGGTTTATAAAACAGTAAATATTTTCCGTCACAGCGGGCAACTTTTTACACGCAGCCGCAGGCCCGGGAATACAGATCCCCGCCCGGCATGGTTTTTTTGAAAGCAAAACAGTGCGGTCCGGAAACCGCACTGTTTTTATATATTGGGAAAGCCTGTCCCCGCCGGCTCAGTCGTCAGCTGTGGCAATCGCTGCAGAGCCGCCGCCGATGACAGCGCCAAGAACGGTAACGCCTCCCGCGATCGCAAGGGCTCCCCAGCCCACCGGACCGGTCACCAGAGCGGTTATACCGAGTCCCCCGGCCAGTCCGCCTATATGGGAAGAAAAAACGGACGGCAGTAAGAATCTGAAAAAAGTAACCGGAAAAGTAACTTCGGAAAAATGCCGGGTTACGGGTTCAGGTAATGCATGAACTGACGGCGGTTCTCAATCGCCGGAACGGTGGGGCGGCCCAGATCGGCACGGGCGCCGATGGCGCATTTGACCTCGATCAGGCTCAGGGCCTGCCGGTCCTTCGCGGCCTGCAGCTCCCGGTCCAGGGCCTCAAAGCTGTCCACGCTCACGGCATGGGGATAGCCGCAGCCCTCCGCCACCTTCACCCAGTCGGTGCCGGCGGCCACGGTGGGCATGCCGCCCACGGTTTCATGGGCGCCGTTGTTGATGACGATATGGATCAGGTTCTTCGGTTTGTTGGCGCCGATGACCGCCAGGGCGCCCATGTGCATCAGGGCGGCGCCGTCGCCGTCGATGCACCAGACCCGCTTCTCCGGCCGGTGGAGCGCCACCCCCAGGGCGATCGAGCTGCTGTGGCCCATGGAACCCACGGTCAGGAAATCCGAGCGGTGCTTCTGCCCGTTTGCCTCCCGGAGCTCGAACAGCTCCCGGCTGGCCTTGCCGGTGGTGCTGACCACGGGATCGTCCCCGCTGAACCGCAGGATATGGTCGATGATCTCCTCCCGCTTCATCATATTGTCGTTTTTGTAGGTCACCTTTTCCCCGTATTCCAGGGCGCCCTTGCGGATGACGAACGCCACGTCCAGGCCCTCCGCCAGCCGGCCCAGGAAGCCGTCCATCGCGTCCGTGACATCCTGGCCCGTCGTATCCTGACTGATCACGAAGGGCTGGATGCCCATGTCCTCCAGCAGCCGGAGGGTCACCTCGCCCTGATAGATATGCTGGGGCTCGTCATGCACGCCGGGCTCGCCGCGCCAGCCCACGATGAACACCACGGGGATGCCGTACACCTTCTGGTTCAGCAGCGAGGCTGCGGGGTTGATGATGTTCCCCTCCCCGCTGTTCTGCATATAGACGACCGGGACCCGCCCGGTGGCCAGGTAATAGCCCGCCGCGATCGCGGCGCAGTTCCCCTCGTTGGCGGCGATGATATGATGCTGCGGATCGATGCCGTACGTGTTCATCAGCCAGTCGCACAGCGCCCGCAGCTGGGAATCCGGCACGCCGGTGTAAAAGTCCGCGCCGATGATCTCCGCGAGTTTCTCAACCTTCATAACCGTCCTCCGTTTCAATCCTCCACGGGAATCAGCCGGATGATGTCCTTGAAGGGCATCAGCATGGCGTCGCATTCCTCCGCCCGGTGGTTCTCCAGGATCATCCGGGCCGCGTTCTGAATCGCCGGCACCTGGGCCCGCATCAGCTGGTTCGCGTAGATGATGACGTTGGCGCCGCGCGCCTTCCACTCCTCCTCCTTCACGGAGTTGAAGGAGGTCGGCACCAGCACGATCGGCGTCACCGGATCCTTCGCCCGGAACTTTTCAATGAACTCAAAGATCTCCGCGGGATCCTTCTTCCGGCTGTGGATCATGATCGCGTCCGCGCCGGCCGCCGCGAAGGCAAAGGCCCGCTCCAGGGCATCGTCCATGCCGCGCTCGAGGATCAGGCTCTCGATCCGGGCGCAGATCATGAACTCCCGGGTCTTCTGAGCCCGCTTGCCCGCCCGGATCTTCTCGCTGAAGTTCTCAATGTTGTCCTGGGTCTGCTGCACCTCGGTGCCGAAGAGGCTGTTCTTCTTCAGCCCGGTCTTGTCCTCAATGATGACCATGGAAACCCCCAGCCGCTCCAGGGTCCGCACGGTGTAGACAAAATGCTCCGTCCTGCCGCCGGTGTCCCCGTCGAAAATGATCGGCTTGGTGGTCACCTCCATGATATCCTCAATCGTGCGGAAGCGGCTGGTCATGTCCACCAGCTCGATATCCGGCTTGCCCTTGGCCGTGGAATCGCACAGGGAGCTGATCCACATGGCGTCATACTGCCGGGCGCCGCCGTCCTGATAGACCACGGTGTTTTCCACCACGAGGCCCGTCAGCCCGTCGTGCGCTTCCATGGCGGTCACAAGGCCCTTGGCGTCCATCATCCGGCGAAGGCGCCCCCGGCGGATGTCCGGCATGGCCAGGTCCGCCCGGGTCCGGGCGTCCAGATCCCGGAAGCGGTCGTCCCGGGAATAGGGATACTCCACCAGCCGGCCGCCCCAGGAGGCCAGCAGGGACACGACCTCGTCCCGCACGGGCTTCTGGAACCCGGTGCGCCAGTCATCCCCGTGGACCACGATGTCCGGCCGCAGCTTTTCCAGGTTTTCCCGGTAGCTGAGCGTCCGCTGCTCCACGACCCGGTCCACCCCGGCAATGTTTTCCATCATCATTTTCCGGTCGGCAAAGCTCACCAGCGGGAAGCGCTTGTAGGAGGCCACCGCCTCGTCGCTCAGCACGCCGATGACCAGCCTGCCCAGCTTCTGGGCCCGGCGGATGATCGCGATATGCCCGCCGTGGAGAATATCCGTAGAGAAGCACATGTACACCGTGCGGTTCTCAATCTCCCGCAGGCGCGCGCTGACCGCGGCCAGGTCCTCCGGATTGTCGATCTCCGCGCAGAGCAGATCCCCGGCGTCCAGGGCGTGAATATCCGCCGCGCCGTCCAGCGCGTTCAGGGCGTTCTCCGCGTATACCCCTGTGTTCCCCGCTTCGCAGAAGGCGCAGATCCGGTCCAGCCAGAGGCGCCAGTTCTCCCGCTTCAGATGATAGAGCGCCTGGGCCTCCACGGCGCTGTCAAAGAACTCCACGCCTACCTTCAGCACCTTCCCGTCCTTCACGACGGCCTTGAAATCCTTATCGGGCAGCGGCAGGGTTGTAGACACGGCCATGCAGGACACCGGAGAGGCAATCACCTGCTCCAGCACCTCATACTCAAACACCAGGTCCCCGTGCATCAGGAGGATTTCGTCGTCCAGGTACTCCCGGGCGCAGTATATGCTGTATATATAGTTGGTTTCGCTGAATTTCGGATTCTTCACGAAGGTGAAACGCAGGGGCAGGCCCAGGCCGGCGCAGTAATCCGTCAGCACCGTGTCAAACAGGCCCGTGGTCATGACCACCTCTTCGACGCCCGCCTCCGCCAGCAGCCGCAGCTGCCGGGACAGAATCGTCTCCCGGGGTGAAATCTCCGTCATGCATTTCGGATACTCCGACGTGAGCGCGCCCATGCGGCTTCCCATGCCGGAATTCAGAATCAGCGCTTTCATTTTTTCCCTCCGCGGTACTCCGGGATCACCCCGGTCTGTCCCTTCATTATGCCACACCTTGTTTCAGGAATCAAATGAACTTGTCTCCGCCGCGCAAAAGCATTATAATGCCTTTGATCACAGCAGAAAAAGCAGGGAACCCTGTTCCCGGCCGCGCGCGGAAGGAGCGGATACCCCAATGGCGGAAAAAGCGATGAGCTTTGATGAGTACCTCGCCCGGGAACTTGAGAAATACAAAGGCGTCTGCGTGCCCGTGCACTCCAGCCTCCTGCGCCGCAGGATGATCCGGAAGCTTTCCCCCTACGACATGCATCCGAACCCGGAGGATGAGTTCAGCCAGCCGGAGATCGGGCCCAACCGCGGCATCATCGCGGATTACGAAAAGCAGTTCCGGACCATGATGCACGGGAACTACATGCATGCCGAGCATTTCCACGGGAAGCACGAGCCGCTGACGGTGGAACGGATGAAGCCGGACGGCTACCTGATCCTGAACGGCCACCACCGCTGGGCCGCCGCCCTCCGGGCCAACGTTCCCAGCCTGCCGGTGAAGATCGTGAACCTGACGCAGGAAAAGGATATCCGCAGAATGCTGGCGGCCTCCAGCCACCACCGGCGCGTTTCCCTGGATCTGGACGAGGTGATCTTCGCCGATCCGAAGGAAGGCCCCGCGGAAAAGACGCCCTTCCCCTGGAATCTCGTTTACCGGCAGCCGATGCGGCTGGGCTTCCCGGCCCTGGCCCGGTTCTTCAACCGCCGGGGATACGACATCTGGGTCTACTCCGCGGAATATCATTCCCAGGATCAGATCGCCCGCTGGCTGAAGCACCACCGGGCGCACGTGAACGGCATCATCACCGGCACCGCGCGCAAGGTGCCGGAAAGCTCCCGGAAGGCGATGGAAGCCCTCCTGTCCGCCCACTACCAGGAAACGATCCACATCGACCGGAACCTGGTGCTGAAAACCGAGAGCGGCACGCAAGGCTTCCGGGAATTCCCCCTCAGCGGGGACCCCGCCGCCTGGTCCCGGGAGATCATGGACATCATTCCCGAAACCGAAAAAGCATAAAAATGCCGCCGGCCCTTATCCGGGCCGGCGGTTAAAATTACCCACGGTTTCCGAAACCTGGGAAACGCAAGCAAAGGTGTCCGGATACTGACTGATGATATCCATCACCTTCGTGATCTGATGCCTGCCGACAACCGTGATCAGCATCGTTTTTCCCTGATGGCTGAAGCCGCCCTCCGCCTGCAGGATCGTCGTGCTGTGGTGCAGCTCCCGCACGATATGATCGGTGATCTCCCGGGGATGGGCAGTGATCATTTCCACCTTCATGGCGGTCTTGCCGCCCCGGAGGATCGCGTCGCCCATCTGCGTGGTCACAAAGCTGTAAACGATGCACAGGATGACCGGCTCGATCTGGAAATCATAAACCACATAGGACGCCGAGGCGATCAGCAGGTTGATGGTGAAGGTAATATGAGTCATGGAATAAGCCGGATGCTTCTTGTGGATCATCGCGGACACGTAATCCATGCCGCCGGTGCTGCCCCCCGCCCGCAGGGAGGCCGCCTCGATCATGCCGTTGATCGTGCCCGCGGCCACCGGCGCCAGCAGCGTGCTGCGCCCGTCCCCGGTAAAGTAGATAAAGCGGTGCACGTCGATCACGCGGTTCTGCATCAGCAGCAGCGTCACGGAAAAGACCACCACGCTGACAACGGTCTTCAGGGTGAACTGCCTGTCCACCGTGAACCAGCAGACGATCGCGAGGGGGATGTTCATCACCAGGGTCAGCCAGCCGACGCTGATATGAAACACATACTGGATCATCGTATTGATGCCGCCGAGGCCGGAGGGCGCGAACTGATTGGGCAGGATAAACACATAATAGTTCAGCGCCATCAGCATGGCGGCCAGGGTGATGACGCCGTAATCCGACAGCAGGCTCTCCTTATTCTTCAGCTTCACAGCCATCGTCTTTCTTCTCTCCTTCCGCCCAGGGCGGCAGACATTCAAAGCGCTGCTCCTCTCCCCGCCAGGGAAAGCGCAGCCCGCAGGAAAAGAGCGCCGGCGCCGTTTCCCGGTCCCGGGCGCCGTATTTGTGATCCCCCCGCAGCGGACAGCCCCGGGAGGCGAACTGCACACGGATCTGGTGGCTCCGGCCGGTTTCCAGCCGGACGCGGACCAGCGTCCCCTCCGGCCTCGCCGGGCCCAGCACCCGGTAGGTCAGCGCCGCCGGCCGCACGCCGGCCCGCAGGCGCTTCACCACAAAGACCTTGTTCTGCCGGGGATCCTTCCAGAGCAGGTCCTCCATCCGGCCCTCCGGCTCCGGCGGCGTTCCGTGGCAGATCGCCACGTATTCCTTGATCATCCGGCCTTCCTGAACGCATCGGGAAAGCTCCGCCGCAGCGGCCTGCGTCCGGGCGTACACCATGAGCCCGGCCACGTTCCGGTCCAGCCGGTGCACGGGATAAATCCTCCCGCCCAGCTCCTGCCGGAGCAGCTCCGGAAACTCCTTTTCCGAATCCATTCCCGCCGGCTTGACACGCACCACCCAGTCCGGCGTCACGGCCTGATCCATCCCCGCTCACTCCTTCTCCCCCATAGTTTACCCCTTCCGGAAAAACAGTCAATCCCCCGGGCGGGCCGGTCTCCCCTTCCTGTCAGAATATACGGTTCAGACCGGATTGCTTTTTATCCGGCAATATGTTAGATTATGCGGGTTGTCCCGGAAAAACACCCCGAAAGGATGATCCGCAATGCGCACAGCGATTTACGGCGCCGGTTCCCTGGGAACCGTTCTCGGCGCTTATCTGACACAAGACCATATCGACGTTGATCTGATCAACCGGAACCGGGCTCACGTGGAGGCCCTGAAAAGGAACGGCGCCCATATCACCGGCACGGTGGAGATGACCGTCCCGGTCCGCGCCCTGCTCCCGGAGGAAATGGCCGGGAAATACGACATCATTTTCCTGATGACCAAGCAGCTGAACAACCGGGAAACCGTCGCCTTCCTGAAGGACTTCCTGGCGGACGACGGCATTCTCGTGACGCTGCAGAACGGCATCCCCGAGGACGGCATCGCTGAAATCGTCGGCGCGGACCGGACCGTGGGCTGCGTTGTGGAATGGGGCGCGACAATGACCGCCCCCGGCGAAAGCATGCTGACCTCCGTCCCGGACAGCCTTTCCTTCCACATGGGCGGCATGCCCGGCATCCCGGCTGACCGGCTGGAAAAGGTAAAGGCCGTGCTGGAGCACATGTGCCCCGTGGAGCTGGAAACCAACCTGCCCGGCGCCCGCTGGTCCAAGCTGCTGATCAACGCGACCTTCTCCGGTATCGGCACCGTCATCGGCGGCACCTTCGGCGCCGTGACCGCGGATCCCGCGGCCCGGGACCTGGCGGCCCGCTGCATGAAGGAGGTCATTGACGTGGGCCGCGCGGCCGGCGTCACCTTCGCCCCGGTCCAGGGAAAGGACATCATAAAGCTGTTCTACTGGAAGGGCCCCGTCAAAAAGGCCTTCGCGAAGCTCATCATGCCCGTCGCCATGAAGAAGCACGCCGCCATCGAGCCCTCCATGCTGCAGGATCTGAAGAAGGGCAGGCCCTGCGAGATTGACGCCATCAACGGCGTCGTCCGCGCATGGGGCAAAAAAACCGGGGTTCCCACCCCGGTCAACGACTGGATTGTGCAGACGGTTCAGGCCATCCAGGACGGGAAGCTGACCCCCGGCCCGCAGAACCTGTCCCATCTACCTTAACCCTGCTCCTCCATCAGCTCTTCCATCCGGATCTGCTCAATCGCTTCCTCCACCTCAGGCACAAGCTGCGCCTGGGGTTTTGTTTTCGGCTTTGCCGGCGCCGGCGGAATCACCAGGGCGGGCGGCAGCAGCACCTTTTTCTTTTTCCCGAGCTTATTGCGGATGATTCCCAGCGTATCATCCCAGGTGAAGGGCGTGCAGGCCACCGCGATGCGCATCCACCAGGACGGCGCGTAAATCAGCACCATGCATTTTTCCGGCCAGAGCTGCACCCGCGCCACGTCCCGCCAGGCAATGCTCCGCTCCCCTGTTTTCACGACGGGGACCCGCCCCTGGGCCTCCCGCGCCAGCGCGGGGGACTTCAGCCGGGTCAGCAGCTTCACCGCCGTGGGGTTCGGCAGATACCGCGTTTCATGGATGCCCCGGTTGTCCACAGTGTAATCCGCCAGCTCCGGCCCCTGCAGAAGCAGGATCAGCATCACCAGCGCCAGGGCCGTGCCCAGGAGGATGGCCAGCGTCACCAGCAGCCCGGAGGCCAGCAGCCTTTCCACGGCCGCCATGCCGCCGCTGAAGCCCTCCAGCAGCAGGATCAGCAGCAGCACCGCCAGCACCGCCGGCAGCAGCACCCGCAGCACCGCGTTCCAGCTCATCCAGTCCCGGACAGGCGTAACCTCCTCGCACCAGACGACGTGGGCGGACGTCTTTCCCAGCCGGGTGCCGCAGAAGGGGCAGACCTCGCCCGCCTCCACTTCCCGGCCGCATTTTTTGCAATACGCTGTCAGCGCCACCGTTATTTCTCCTTTTCCTTCTTCCGCTGCTCCGCCTTCCAGGCCTCAATCTGCTCCAGGCGCTCCTTGTAGCGGGCCTCCTGCCCCTGGGTTGTGGGATGATAGAATTTCCGGTCCTTCAGGACGTCCGGCAGGCACTGCATGGCCGTCAGCTTTTCCGCGTAGTCATGGGCATACCGGTAGCCCTCGCCGTAATGCAGGTCCTTCATGAGCTTTGTCGGCGCGTTCCGGATCACCAGGGGCACCGGCGCGTCCGGCTCCTTCTCAATAGCCTCCCGGGCCTCGTTCACCGCCATCTCCATGGCGTTGGACTTGGAGGCCAGGGACATATAGACAACCGCCTCCGCCAGATGCACGTTGCATTCCGGCACGCCGATGAAATGGCAGGCCTGATAGGCCGCGACCCCGACCTCCATAGCCCGGGGATCCGCCAGGCCGACGTCCTCCGCCGCGAAGCGCAGCACCCGCCGGGCAATATACAGCGGGTCCTCCCCGCCCTCCAGCATACGCATCATCCAGTAAACCGCCGCGTCGGGGTCCGAATTGCGCATGGACTTGTGCAGGGCGGAGATCAGGTTGTAATGCTCCTCCCCGTCCTTGTCGTACATCAGGCTCTTGCGGGACAGGCACTGGGCAATAATCTCATCCGTCACCCGGATGCCGTGCTCGTCCGCGTCGCCGTTGAGCACCACCATCTCCAGCGTGCTCAGAGCGCTGCGCGCGTCCCCGTTGCAGAAGTCCGCGATGGCCCCCAGCGCCTTTTCGCTGATCTCCACATGGTCCCGGCCGAAGCCGCGCTCATCCGTCAGCGCCCTTCTCAGCAGCCCCAGGATGTCCTCCCGGCTCAGGGCCTGCAGCACGAACACCTTGCACCGGGACAGCAGCGCGCTGTTGACCTCAAAGGACGGATTCTCCGTCGTGGCGCCGATCAGCACGATGCTCCCCTTCTCCACAAAGGGCAGGAACGCGTCCTGCTGCGCCTTGTTGAACCGGTGGATTTCGTCCACGAAGACGATGGTCCGCATGCCGTAAATCCGGTTCTCCTCCGCCTTCATCATGACCTGGCGGATTTCCTTGATGCCGCTGGTGACGGCTGAAAAATCAATAAAGGAGGCCTGGGTGCGCTGGGCGATGATCCGCGCCAGCGTCGTTTTCCCCACGCCGGGCGGGCCCCAGAAAATCATGGAGGAAACCGTGTCCGCGGCTATCAGCCGCCGCAACACCTTGCCTTCACCGAGCAGATGCTTCTGCCCCGCGAACTCCTCCAGGGTGCGCGGGCGCATCCGGGCCGCCAGCGGCTGTCCCGCCGCGGCGCCCTCCGGCTCCATGCCCTGCAGGAATCCCTGTTCCACGTCCATAGCTGTCTCCTCTGATTTCAAAAAAATACCGCGGGTTTTTCCCTATCTTAACGCGTTCCGGGCTAAAAGGCAACCGGTCTGCGCATGCGGCGCCGCAGGGCATGAAATACAAGGCATCAGCAGGCTTGACGTACACCCGGAATATGCTATAATCAGCGCGAAATATGCTGTCTTCAGAGTGAAAAAAGACGGGCCGCCGGCTGAAAGGAAGTTCCCCCAGATGAAGCGCCTGATGCGGAAGCTTTCCGGACTGTTCAACCACAACCCACTGACCCTGCTGTACGACGAGGCGCGGCTGCCGGCCAAAATCCGCCGGAGCCTTTCCCTCATTCTGCTCGGCAACATCTTCGGCAACCTGTTCGGCATCATCTGCGGCGGCGGCACCACCGCCATGATCGGCCTGGCCAATGAGATGCATGCCGGGGACCTCGCCTTCGGCATCATCAACGGCATTCCCCAGGCCGCCGCCCTGCTGCAGATTCCCTTCTCGCTGCTGGTCAACCGGACCCACAAGCGAAAAAAATATATGATGACCCTGGGCGTGTTTTCCCGCGCCCTGTGGCTGATTTTCGGCCTGATTCCCCTGATCGTTCCGGCGGATCCGGCCTGGCTGCCGCTGTGGACGCTGATTTTCCTGCTGGGCATTTCCTCCTGCTGCAGCGCGGTCATCAACGTGTGCTGGCTCCCCTGGTTCTCCGACCTGGCGCCGATCGGCATCCGCGGCCGGTGGTTCTCCATACGGGATATGCTGGCCTCCGGCTGCAACCTGATCTTCGGCCTGATCTCCGCCCGGCTGCTGGACACCCTGCCGCCGGAAAACAAATATATCATCATCTTCCTGATCGGCGGCACGCTGGGCATGCTGGACATGCTCTGCTTCAGCATGTGCACCGAGCAGTACAATTCCCCGCCCCGGAAGCTGCATATCCTTCCCGTACTGAAGGAGATCGGCAGCAATCCCCCCTTCCGCAACCTGACCATCATGTGGACCGCATGGTGCTTCACGGCCAACCTCTGCGCACCCTATCTCAGCCGGTATTCCGTCAATGAAATGGGCCTTTCCTTCACCCAGATGATGATCTTCGGCACCGCGGCCGCCTCCATCGCCACCATGCTGGCCATGTCCCGCTGGGGCAAGGCGCTGGACCGCTTCGGCTGCCGCAGCGTCATGCTGGTAGCCGCCATAGCGACCTCCCTGACGGATGCCTTCTACCTGCTGTCCGTGCCGGGCAGCGTGCTGCCGGTGCTGCTGCGGAACTTCGCGGGCGCCCTGTTCTGGAGCGGCTGCAACCTTTCCGCCAACAGCATGCAGCTTTCCGCCTCCCCGGACGACACCCGGCCCTCCTATATCGCCGTGTTCGCCTGCGTCACCTCCCTGATCGGCACCACGCTGGGCACGCTGACCGGCGGCGCGCTGCTGGAGGGATGGGAAACAGCGGGGCTTTTCACCGGCAGCCTCGACCGGCTGAAGATGCTGGTCATCGTCTCCGTGACCCTACGGCTGCTGGTGGCCGTGCTGCTGGTGCCCCGCCTGCAAAACGATCGGGACGGTACGCCCATGCAGCTGCTCGCCGCCGTCGTCCGTCCCGTGAAAAATCTGAAGCTGAAATTCCGGCCCGCCCGGTAAAGGTTATGCCCGTCTCCGAAAATTACACAATTTGTGTGGAATGATCCACGTCAACGTGGTTCATGGAAACCGCATCTGCGTTTTCAGACAGGATGCCGTGCGGCGCACAGGCCGTGATATTCTCCAGGCGGATATTCCGGATATGGTTTTCAGGCAGTCCGCAAAGATAGATAGCGTAGCCCCTCACGGTGTCGATGGTAATGTTTCGAAAAGCAATATCGCGGATGGTTGGGGTCGCTTCCGTAACGGGCTGAGCATCGTCCGCAGAAAAGCTGTCCAGTCCGTAGGCCTGATCCACATAGATCGCGCCTTTGAACCATTTGGTCACATCGTGTTCCGTAGAAGTATTGATCATCTTGATGTTTTCATATAACACCCGTTCGATCACGCTGCCGCGCCCGCGGCAGTTTTTTACGCTGGCCAGGCTGAAGGACTGGCGGAATACACAGTCCTGCACCAGTACGTCCCAAACGCCACCAGACATTTCGCTGCCCACGGCCGCGCCAAAGCCGTTGGAAAATTCGCAGTTCGTGATCCGGATGTGATGGGAAGGAACGCCCACAGCGCGCCCTTCCTCGTCCCGGCCGGACTTGACGGCAATGCAGTCGTCCTGGCTTTCTATGCTGGAATGCAGGATGTTCACATAGCCGCAGGAATCGGGGTCGATGCCGTCTCCATTGTATAAGTCCCGATAGCGGTTGCCGTTTTCATCAAACTTGTTGCGGATCCTGATGCGGTTGATAGTCACATGGTTGGAATAGATTACGTGCAGGCACCAAAAAGGCGATTGCCGGACAGTGGTATCGTACAGATACAGCCCGTCGATATTGCGCAAAGCCACTGCGCTGCCGCGATTCCCCTCAGGACTGTCCAGTTCCTGATGGAACAGCGCCATGCCGTTGGCGTTCAGTACACCACCGCGGATGGTCACGTCCTCCCACACGGGGGCGGTTCCGTTCTCGTCATGGATTTCCATGGGCATGTTGATCAGGCTGGCAAAACGCGGCTTTTCCCGGCCTTCGTAACGATAAATATAAACCGGATAATCCTGAATGTTCCCGCTGCCAAGCAACATAGCCTTGTCCGAAAGGCACAGCGTCATGTGGCTTTTGAGGAACAAAGCCCCGGTGCGGTATACACCGTCTGGCACATAGACTGTGCCGCCAATAGGGCAGGCGTCGATAGCCCGCTGGATTTGGGCGGTATTCAGCCTTTCACCATCGCCCACCGCGCCGAAGGCCTTCACGTCCAGGATTTCCCCAACAGGCTTCGTGCGCACGGAAATCGGATCTGCCGAATCCAGCAGCTTTCCATCCTTCTCCGCTGTGACGCGCAGGGTGTATTCCCTGTCCGGTAAAAGGCCGGTAATCGTTTCGTCCGTGCAGGTGACGCAGGAAAAGAGGGTTCCATCCACATATACTTTGTACCGGATCACATTCGGCCCTTCCTGATATTTATCCCAGCAGATCAGCAGCGTATCGGCAGTCCTGGCTTCGGAGGGAGAGTACAGATTCATTTTGTTTTCCTCCCTTTTGTATCATTCGATCCTGGCCTATTTTACCAACATTTCTGTCATTTGAAACTATGCTGAAATTTCTGCACAAAGCGGAAAAACATCGGCAAAATCAGCATCTTTCTCTTTTGGGGTAGATGCTGAAATTTCTGCCGATTGCGTTCCGGCTTTTTTTGTACAACAATGTCCTTGCCGGAAAGAAAACGACCAAAGAAAAAGGGGGATCATCCGTGCAGCAAACCGCTAAACGAAAAGTGCCCATGAATACCCGAATGAAAAAAATCGGGCAGGGAATTATCCAGAATCGCTGGCTCTATGTGCTCATTCTTCCGGCGCTGGTCTACCTGATTATCTTCAATTATCTGCCTATGTACGGCATCCAGATCGCGTTCAAGGATTACAAGGCAGTGCGCGGCATCACAGGAAGTCCATGGACGGATATGAACGGCTTCAAGCACTTTTATACCTTCTTTAACGCATATTACTTTGGCCGTCTGATCAGCAACACGCTGCTGCTGAATGTGCTGGGCCTCGTTTTCTCCTTTCCCATGCCCATTGCACTGGCGCTGATCGTGAACAACATCCGCTCTCAACGACTGAAAAAATTCACCCAGACGGCCATTTATGTGCCCCATTTCATTTCCACGGTGGTGCTGGCCGGTATCCTCTATATCCTGCTTTCACCCACTAACGGCATTGTGAATCACCTGATTACAGCGCTGGGTGGAAAATCCATCTACTTTATGAATGAAGCCAGCTGGTTCCGCCCGGTATACATCATTTCCGGCATCTGGCAGAATGCTGGATGGGATTCCATCCTCTATATTGCCGCACTGGCGGGCGTTGATCCTGAGCTGTATGAGGCAGCCACCATCGATGGGGCCAACAAGTGGCAAAAAGTGCGCTACATCGATCTGCCCCACATCATCCCTACTGCCACCATGATGCTGATTTTGAACAGTGGCTCCCTGCTTTCCTCCTCCACCCAAAAAACACTGCTGCTGCAAACGGGCGGCAACATGGCCACCTCGGATATTATCGGCACGTATGTATACAGCATGGGGCTTGGCTCCGGCCAGTTCTCCTATACCGCCGCCATCGGGCTGTTCGTCAATATAGTCAACTTCATTCTGGTATTATCCACCAATAAGATTTCCGCCAGGATGAACGGCGAAACGTTGTTCTAAGGATGGGAGGAAAGGGTATGACAACCATTGCGAATAAAAGCGTAAATCCCATGAAGCAGAAGGATATCATGGCGGATAAGGCGTTCAATATTTTCGTCGGGGTGATGGTGGCGCTGGTGCTGATCGTAACGCTGTATCCCATCTATCTGGTCATCATCTGTTCCTTCTCAGACGCCACTTTAGTCACCTCCGGCCAGGTAACGCTCTACCCCAGAGGCGTAACGATGCTGGGATACAACGCGGTGTTCCAGAACCAGGAACTGATTCATTCCTTCTTCAATTCCGTTTTATATACGGTAGCGGGAACGGCCATCAGCCTGGTGGTCACCATGGGTGCGGCCTTCACCCTGTCCAGGAAGTTTCCGGGGAAAAAGCTGCTGTCCTTCCTGTTCGCTTTCACCATGTTCTTTAACGGCGGTCTGATTCCCACCTTCCTGACCGTTCGGGACGTGGGATTGTACAACAAAGCCTGGGTGTGCATCCTGATGGGCTGCGTGTCAGTGTGGAACGTGATGGTAGCCCGTACCTACATTACCTCCACCATCCCTGAAGCGCTCTATGAAGCGGCAAACCTGGACGGCGCTTCCCAGCTGCAATACTTCATCCGCATCGTGATCCCCCTGAGCGGCACCATCATCGCGGTTTTATCTGTGTACTATGGCGTAGCCAAATGGAACGATTACTGGACGGGTTTGATTTACCTGCAAACCCGGTCGCTGCTTCCCCTGCAAACCATCCTGAAGGAAATCCTGGCTTCCCTGGAATCCAGCCGGGAGCTGCTCATGAGCATGGTCAGCGACACAGCGGCCCAGGACGCGGAGCTCCTGAACCGGGCGCAGATCGCCAAATACTGCATCATCGTGGTTTCCACCGCTCCCGCCGTGGTGCTGTACCTGTGCATGCAGAAATTCTTCGTCAAAGGCGTTATGATCGGCTCTGTCAAAGGATAACGATTAACTCTTTTCTCCCTCATTCTTCACTCCTCACACCCCCGGTCCCCTTCGGGACGCAATCCCGATCAATCATAAAAAGGAGGTTTCCCCATGAAAAAGACTCTTGCCCTGCTGCTGGCCGCGATCATGATCCTGGCCTGCATCCCCGCCGCCTTTGCGGATGACACCAAGGAAATCAGCGTGATGATCCAATACCGCGACATTGACGACCTGGACTTTGCCAACATGCCCTACTTCAACGATCCTGAAATCGGCATCACCGCGCAGAGCGGCGTGCATGCCACCTTTAACCAGATCAAGGGTTCCGACTGGAGCACCAAGGTGAACCTGATGCTGGCCAGCGGCGAATATCCCGATGTGATCGTCCGCGGCGGGCTGGATCTGGAGATGTACGGCGTGGACCAGGAAATCCTGATCCCTCTGGACGACATCATCGACCAGTATATGCCCAACTACAAAGCCTACCTTGAATTTGACCCCCAAACGGCCCAGAGTCTCAAATCTTCCAACGGCAAAACCTATCAGCTGGGCTGGCTGATCCCCCAGAACATTAACACCGACAGCCACCTGTTCATCAACAAGGTATGGCTGGACAACCTGGGGCTTTCGGTGCCCTCCACCGTGGAAGAATTTGAACAGGTGCTTATTGCCTTCCGGGATCAGGACGCGGACGGCGACGGCGATCCCTCCAACGAAATCCCAATGGGTGGCACTCTGCGCAACCTGGTGGACGGCATTGCCCATCTGACAAACTTCTGGGGCGTGCCCAACAATGAAATTCACGTCGCTCTGGACGATGAAGGCAACGTGTATTCTCCCCTCCAGGCGGAAGGCCTGCGTCCCGCTCTGGAAACCATCAGCCGCTGGTACAACGAGGGCCTGATCGACGTGGAAGCCATTTCACAGGATTCCAATGCTTCCGAAGCCAAGATCAACGCCGGCAACGTAGGCGTTACCTGGCGCTGGCGCATGTCTGCCATGGGAACCGATGACGCTATCTGGCAACAGTATATCTGCGTGATCCCCTTCTCCGCCGACGGCTACCAGGCTACCCTGCAGCGCTACCTGGAAATTCCCTCCTTCGGCGCGGCCATCACCACCGGCTGTAAGGATGTGGAAGCGGCTGCCAAGTGGCTGGATACTCAGTTTTCCTGGGAAAACATGATCACCGGCTACAACGGCGCCAAGGATGAATTCTGGGGCTATGACGACGAAGGCAAAGTGGTCATCTTCCCCATGAGCGACGGGACCCGCACGGTGCCCGGCCAGTCCGCCATGATGTACTGCTCCGGCCCCGAATACTTCGCCAAGGTGAACATGCCCTCCCACCGCATTGAAAAGACCACCTACTGCGAAGAATATGAAGCCGCGGGCGTGATCGAAAAGAACAGCTGGAACATCCTGTCTAAATTGGTCACCATGACCGTGGATGAATCCACGCAGCGTTCCCTGCTACACGCCGAAATCGATAAGTACGCCAAGGAATCCCTGGCAAACTTCATCGTGAAAGGCGTCACCGACGAGAGCTGGAATACCTACCTGAACACACTTGAGAATATTCGCCTGGACGATTATATCGCCCTGTACCAGACCGTTTACAATCGGTACGTGGAAGCGAATCAGTAAGCCTTCCCAGTGGATTCCCTATCTTCTTGTATGATATAATTTTATGCAGGATACGCACCTCGATTCTCCGGACGGGGTGCGCGTTCTGCTTCCATCATAATGCCAAAGGGGCGATACATATGCAGGAAAAGCCACGAAAGGTCAGCAAATTGCTGCTAAAGAATTTTGCGTCTTACCTGGTCATTTTGCTGGTTGTGATGATCGTAATGGTTTCATATGCCTATCGCTCCTTTTCCCGTCTGCATACCCAAATCCTGCTTAACACCTATCAGTCCAACCTGAATCTGATCCAGGACGCCCAGGAGAATTTGGTGTCCACTCTGATTTCCATTGCAGGTCAAATGACTAATAACGATATTACCCCCGTCAAGTATGCTACCGACCCGGTAAAGGCATCCCGCTTTTCCGGGAAGCTGGCTTCCTATCGCGCGGTCAACGATACCATCAAGGAAATCTATATTCATTTTACTGGGGATGATTACGTGTATTCATCCACCAGTTTTTATTTGCTGGACCGGTTCGTCAGCCAGGCCCTGACGCTGGAAAACACTGCGCCGGAGGAACTCAAATCCGCGCTGGAAAAAACGGTGTCCCTCTCCATCCTGCCAGTCCAGCAAGTAGATGGATACGCCGTAAGAAACGATTCCGGCATCCACAGCGTGGTCACCTTCCTGGTGCCTTTGAGCTACCCGGGCGGGGCGCGGGTGGGCACCGTCATGTATCTGGTGGATGAGCAGGTATATATGAATTGGTGCCGTTCCTTTGGCCTTTCTGACGCGGACGTTGTAATGCAGTATAAAGACGTGGTGGTGGCATCGCAGGCGAGGACGGGCATCTCCGGGGAAGCGTCCATTCAGGCGCTGGAAGACGGCAAGGAAACGCTTCGCTTTGAGGGCCAATTGTATCACGTGCTCAGTGAAAAGGGAAGCAGCAACCTTTCCTGCGCGGCGCTTATATCGGACCGGGAATTCAGTATCGCCATTTCTGATTCCACTAAAGCGCTGGTTGTAGTGTCTGCCGTGGTGGCAGCAATTGCCGTACTGCTTATCACCCGCTTTGTACAGTCCAGGATGAAGGGCATCAAGTTGCTTCAAACCATGCTGGAAATACATTCACCCAGCGATAATGAACTGATCGAAATCCGGGACGGCATTCAGCGCCTGATCAATGAAAACGCCTCCATGACCACCAGGCTTTCAGACATGGCGGACGCCCAGCGCAGTGAATTTGTGCATCAATTCCTGCTTGGAGGCTTTGCGGATGAGGACAGTTTCCTGCAAATGGCAGAAAATGTAGCGGTGAACGTGGACACGCGCTATTTCGTTGTTGCAATCATTGCAAAGGCCGTCGAATCTTCCTATGAACTGACCACGGAAAAAATCGACCGGCTGTTTGATGAAAAGGTTTCCGGAGCATCCCTGGCTCTGGTTTCCACAGAAAGCCATTTGGTGCTGGTGGCCTTCGCCAACGAGCAGGAGCATCTGCGTTCCTTCCTGGAAAGCAAGTTCACGGGCCTCAAGGCGTGCAGCAAATCCATCACCATGGGCGTCAGCAATTACCACACCGCCTGGACGGAAGGGCAGCGGGCTTATCTGGAAGCGGATACCGCCTTTGAAATGCGCTTTGTAAAGGGCAGCATGGCTCCCATCTTCTTTTCCGACCTGGATGAAAACCAGGCATCCGAGTCGGATTATAACCGCCAGGCCGTGGAACATTTGCGTTCCTCCCTGCGCAAGGGGGACGCTGCCCGGGTAGAAAAAGCCCTTGCGGAGGTTTCCCAGGCCATGCACAACACCCGATCCTCCCTGTTCGGCTTCCGCTGCATGTACAGCGAAATCATTACCGCCGTCGGCGCGGAGGCACGGGCCAACGGCATCAATGAGGAAGAATTGTACGATCTGTTCCGCCTGAGCCGCTGCCTTTCCGTGGATGAACTGGACGGCATCTTAAGCCAGGTGTGCCGGAAAATCGTATCCCTGCAATCACAACCGGAAAAAGAAGAAATCCCGGAGCCTGTGAAAAAGGCGTACGACATGATTCAACGCCGCTTTTCGGAGCCAGGGCTTACCGTGTCCAGCATCGCGGAAGAGGTGGGCATGAGCGATTCCAAGCTGTCCCTGGAATTCAAGCGGATCTACCAGGAAACGCCGCTGGAGTGCATCACCCAATCCCGCATGAACCGGGCCCAGCGTTTGCTTCGTACCACCGAAATGCCCGTCAAGGATATCGCCACCGAGTGCGGCTATTACGACATTTCCGCCTTCAATCGGCGCTTCAAATCCTATTCTGGCTGCACGCCGCAGCAGTTCCGCCAGCAAAACGAAACGAACCAAGCATAAGGAGCAAACATGGTTTGCGACGCGAAATAGGCCAACAAGCATGCGCGTCGATAGCGCGCGCAAGCGAAGCGCAGGGCGTGCGAAGAAACTTATAAGGAGACAGATCATGGAACGAGTTATTTTTCCCTTGCAGGAGGGCTGGCTTTTCGCGCTGAACAAAGAACAGCCGGAAAAGAAGGATTTTACGCCTGTTTCCATTCCCCACGATTGGGCAATAGGGCGTCCCATTTCACAGGACGCGCCTTTGGACATGGCCCAAGGGTGGTTCAACCGGAAGGATATCGGCTGGTATCAAAACACGGTGACGATTGCGGAAAAGAATCCAAATCTCCGCTATTTCCTGGACTTTGGCGGAGTCTGGGAATGCGCCACAGTATGGGTCAACGGTGTCGAAGCGGGCGGCCAGCGCTATGGGTATACCCCCTTCCGCCTGGATGTGTCGGACGCCGTGCAGACCGGGGAAAACAGCATCTTGGTGCGGGTGGACTGCACCCAGGAGCCCGCCGACCGCTGGTATTCCGGCTGCGGCATCTATCGCCCGGTGCATTGGATGGAAACGGAGAAGGAATACCTGGATGAGCAGAAGATCGTCGTTCATTCTGAAATAACGTGCGATCAGGCCATGATCCGGATTCTAACAGGGACGCTATCGCCTGTCGCGGCCCGGTTTACCGCGCAGGATGGCAGCTTGGCTGCGGAAGACAGCGGCAGCGGGGAGATCACCCTGCGTGTGAAGAAGCCGCAATTGTGGTCAGCTGAAACGCCCAATCTTTATACACTTAGTTTGCAGTTGGAAAATGGCGACGCTGTTTCCCTGCGCATCGGCTTGCGCATTGTGGAAATCGACGCCGAAAAGGGCTTGCGGGTCAACGGAAGTCCCGTCAAGCTGCATGGCGTTTGCCTGCACCAGGACATGGGCTGCCGGGGCATCGCCGCTACCAAGGAGATGTGGCGGGACAGGCTGACGATTCTGAAGGGAATGGGTGTCAACGCCCTTCGCCTGGCCCACCATATGCACAGCAATGAAATGCTGGATCTGTGCGACAAAATGGGCTTCTACGTCTATTCCGAATGCTTCGATAAATGGCACAGCGGCCTGTACGGGCGGTACTTTGACAGGGATTGGGAGCGCGATTTGTCCGCCATGATCCTGCGGGATCGCAACCGTCCCAGCGTGATCATCTGGGGCGTGGGCAACGAGGTGGAAAACCAGGGCCAGCAATCCATGGTGGACACGCTGGCGATGCTCTCCCAAAAAGCCCATGAACTGGACGATTCCCGTCCTGTCACCTACGCCATGAACCCCCATTTCAAGCGGGCTGGAAAGAAGATCGACTTTGCCCAGGTGAAGGATATTCAGCAATTGGTGGACGAGGTGGACGAACGGGAAATTGAGGATTTGGAGGAACGCATCGACTGCATCAGCGCCATTGCCCGGCACGTAGACATCATTTCCTGCAATTATCAGGAGCAGTGGTTCGATGCCATTCACCGCCGATTGCCGGGAAAGCCCATCCTCAGCACCGAAGCTTACCCCTTCTTTGTGGGGCACCCGGACAGTATGCAAAACTACACCCAACGCATCCCGGCCCTGATCCCGGAAGCGCTGCCCTATGCCATCGGCAGCTTTGTCTGGGCGGGGTACGATTACCTGGGCGAATCCATGGGCTGGCCCAGCAAAGGATGGACGGGCAGCTTGTTCCGGATGGATGGAATGCCCCGGATCGCCGCCCATATCCTGAAAAGCCACTGGACGAAAGAAGCCATGGTGCACATTGCCATTCTGGATAACGTCCTGGGCGACGAATTCACCAAGGCCCATTGGGCCAATCCTCCCTTTGAGGACGTTTGGGATTTTCCGCAATTGCACCAAGGCGTGCTGCCGTACCTAATCGCCACCAACTGTGACCGGGTGGAAATCCACTGCGGTAATCGCGTGTTTTATCCGCCGCTGCCCCAAGAGAATCCGGACGGATACATCACGGGCTTTGTGCCCTGGATGCCCGGTAAAATCGAAGTATGGGGCTTTGTGAATGGCCAATGCGTATGCAGCCACGCGCTGTTTACCCCTGAAGCTCCTGCCAAGCTGACGCTTTCGCCCATGGTTCATCGCGTTCCCGCCCCGGGTGAAGAAATGCTGCTGACCGCCTCCATCGTGGACGCGCAGGATCATCCCTGCATCCGGGAAGAACGCCTGATTTTCTTCCGGGCGGAGGGCAGTGCGGAGATCCTTGCCACAGACAACTGCAACCTGATGGAGCAGACGCCCTATTCCGCCCATGCCATGCCGGCCTGGCATGGGAAAGCTTCCGTGGTTTTCAGGCGAACCGGCGATGGCGCTTTTAGGATCATCGCGGAAACGGATGAACTGGAAAGCGCACTTTGGGAAGCGGAGGGAATTCACAAATGATCTTTCAGCAGATAGATTTTCATAATGTGGAGCAAATGATTCCTTGGGAAAATGGATACCACATGGCGCGTCTGCCCGAAACGGTTTTTCAACGAGTGAATCAGGGAATACGGGAACGTTCAGGCTTTTATTCCACAGGTATTGAACTGCGGTTCCGTTTGAATTCCGACAGCGTGGATTTGTGGCTGCGTGCCATGCCGGAATTGGAAGCACAGGTGGCTTATCTGTTTTACGGCTCCATTCAAGGCGGCTGGCAAATGTCCTCCTATGTCATCGGTACGGAACCCACCAGGCTCCATCTGCAAAAGCCTGACAATCTGGAAACATTGAAAAGAATCACGGAAAAGGAGCGGCTTCCCTTTTCTCCAGAAGTGATCCGGCTGGTGCTGCCCTATGGAAATTGTATCTTTCTCAAAGCAGAAGGGGATATGGAACCTCCACGTCCGGGAGATACCCCCGCAGATTGCTATCTCGCCTACGGATCATCCATTACCCATGGCAGTTTGGCTCTGGCAGCGCCGTATACCTATCCATTCCGCATTGCACAGAAAATGAAATGTGACTATCTGAATCTTGGCTTCGCGGGAACGGCGCAGATGGAGCCTGCCATGGCAGAGTACATTGTTTCACGGAAGGATTGGTCTTTTGCTTCGGTGGAAATGGGCGTTAATATGCTGGGTGAAAGCTTTTCAGAAAAAGGGTTTGAACAAAACATTGATCGGTTTACAGCCATCCTGGCGAAAGATCCACGGCCAGTGTTTGCTACCAGCATCTTTGGATTTCCTGGCGACCAGAAACGGGCTGATCAATTCCGCGCTATCGTAAAAAAATATGCGGAAAGCCGGCTACTGTTTGTCGATGGATTGGAATTGCTGAATCAAGACGCTTATATTTCCCAGGACGGCGTTCATCCAACCTTGGAGGGTATGGAAAAGATTGCAGACAGATGGTTCAATATGATGAATAATCATTTTAGCAACAAAGACAGACAATGGAGTAAACGATAATGCAATATCAGAATCCCATCATTCGCGGCTTCAACCCGGACCCCAGCATCTGCCGGGTAGGGAACGATTTTTATCTGGTCACCAGCTCCTTTGAGTTTTTCCCCGGCATTCCGGTCTATCACAGCACCGACCTGGTGAACTGGCGGCAGATCGGCAACTGCATAGAGCGCCCATCGCAATTGCCCTTTGAAACCGCCAAGGCAGGGGAAGGTATCTGGGCCCCTACCATTCGGTATCATCTTGGGCTGTTCTATGTGACGTCCACTTTCAAGGGGTATGGGAATTTTATCATTCATTCCGCTGATCCCGCTACAGGTTGGTCTGATCCGGTGAAGGTGAACATGACAGGCATCGACCCTTCTATCCTGTTTGACGGCGACAAAGCGTATTACTGTACTAACCAGCGGGGTGCCGATGACAGGGAAGCGATTTCCCTGGCGGAAATTGATCCCGACACCGGCGAGATGCTTTCAGGTGCCCGGATGATCTGGCATGGCATGAGTAATGACCGGCCCCAATACTTGGAAGCGCCCCACATTTATCATATCGGGAATTGGTACTATTTGCTGGCGGCGGAGGGCGGCACGGGCTTCAGCCACATGATCACCGCCGCCCGGAGCCGGGGCATTTGGGGCCCGTACGCATCCTGTGAGAAACCGCTGCTGACCAATCGGTATACCAAAGGTACCGGCGTCGCGTGCAGCGGCCACGGCGATTTATTTGAGGATGGGCACGGCAACTGGTGGATCGTGCACCTGGCCACCCGCCCGGATGATCTTTGGTATTCCCATATAGGCCGTGAAACCTTCCTTCTGCCCGTCACATGGGAACATGATTGGCCGGTGATTGACGACGGCGTTTCCCACATTGCCAGCGAAGGGCCCCTTTGGGCGGAGCAAAAGCCCCTGGAACCCTGGCAGGCTGATTTCAGCTGCCGGCAAAATGAATGGCTGCTTGTGCGTAAACCCATTTGGGAAAACTATGAATTTCTGGGAGATCAACTGCTGCTTATCCCCTCCACGGATCAGCTATCATCTCCTTTGGGGCAGCCCACTTTCCTTGGCATGCGTCAAATGGACATCGAATGCACGGTGGAAACGGAAATCAGCTTTGACCCTGCTGCTGATGGAAGCGAAGCGGGTCTGGTGATCTATATTGCCGATTACGGTTATTACGCTTTTGGCATCAAGCGGGAGCAAGGAAAAAAATGGATCATTGTCTATCGACAGGACAGCAGCTTCGTACCCGTTCAAATCCCCGCTGAAAACGGCCCCATTCGATTGAAAATCAAAGCCTCCAAGCAGGAATATACCTTATCCTGCGCATGCAGCAGGCAAAGCTTTCAGCGCATATCCACTGTGCCCGTGCTGACCAAAGCTGACGCGGGGAAAGGCTTTACCGGCACACTGATCGGCCTTTATGCTCTGTGCAGCGCTTCAGAAAAGAGCAAAGCGGCTATTCTGTCTTTCACGATGAAGCAGGGGACATAACCAGATTTCATGTCTCAGCAGGATCTGCTTGCCGTCACCCAACTCCCCAACAAAAAAGTGCGTGACCAGGATACTTTCCTGATCACGCAAATAGGGTTTTTTTACACTTACACAAACCGCGTCTCCAGGGGTTCCAGAGCGAACGCCTTTTTCCCCTCCGGCCAGGTGATCTCCGCCGTCACCGGTTCCTCCGCGTTGTTCAGCAGCACCAGGGCATGGCTCGCCGGGAACCAGGCGCACTCCACCCGGGAATCCGCGCTGACCGCCGCCGCCTCGCCGGAGCATCCGGTCACGGACCGCAGCAGGCGCAGCAGCATGGCCGCGGCCGCCGGGCTGTAACGGAAGCCCGAAAGATAAACCGCTTTGCCCTTTCCGAAGGTCCGGCAGGTCATCGTGGGGGTATCTCCCTCCGCCGCCCAGACCTTCGTCTCCGGATCGATGACCCGCACGCCGGGCTTCGGCGTCAGAGCCTCGCGGCACACCTCAAAGGGCGCCGCCTCCGTCTCAAAACTCCAGGGCATATGGCAGGCATACGCGCCGTCGTCCACATCCACCCCGAAGAGCCCCGCCAGCGCCAGGAAGGTATCCCCGCCCTCCGCGGCCGTGGGCTCGCCGGCGCCGATCAGGCAGCCGCCGTCATGCACGAAGCGGGTCACCGCCGCCTGCAGCTCCGGATCCTTCCAGGCATCCCCGCCGCTCCAGGCATCCCCGGCCCGACCGGCGTTGATCAGCACATCGCAGTCCGCCAGGGCACCGCTCTTCGCCTGAGCAAAATCGATGAACTTCACGCTGACCGGCAGGCCGGAAAGCGCCTCGTTGATATGAATCAGGATGTTCGCGTCCGTCTCATGGAAGTGGCCGCTGAGCGTCCAGCTGCGCAGGCTGCCCCAGGTGTGCACCACCGCCACCCGGACCGGCAGCTCCGCCGGCGCGCCTTCGCCGTGGAGCGCCTTGATCCGCCGGAACTCATCCGCCATGCGGGCGATCGTTTCCACAAAGGCCGGCTGATCCAGCGTCAGATGCAGATAGCCGCCGAGGCCGATGCGGTCCACCGTCTGGCGCAGCAGCGCCCGGCGGACATGGAGCCAGTAATCCATGGCGTCCTTCTCCGGATGGCCGCCCTCCATGAAGGTGGGCAGGCCGCCCAGCCCCACCGGGAACAGGTAGGGATGGAACCGCAGCTCATGCACCGGCGCCTCCGCCCCGGCGCACAGCCGGCACTCGAAGCCGGAGAACACGCACTTGATCAGACCGTCAAAGCCCACGGAGGCGAAATATCTGCCCCAGGGCTCCATGCCGACCCAGGAGTCATCATAGAACACGTAGGCCTGCTTGCCGTACTTATGAATGATCTCCACCAGGACCTTCGCCTTCTCCGCCACGAAGCGCTGAATGAAGTCCATGTAATCCCGCTTGTGCGCGGTGGGAATCCGGTGGGTGGCCTGCAGCCGGCCCTGATGAATGAAATCCTCCGCGGTCAGGGCGTAGCCGTATTCCGCCTCGAAGGCCTTCAGGGCCGCCGGGCTGACGGTGAAGTCATAGCTGCCCCAGTCCACAAACCGGGTGCGCCTCCGCAGATCCTCGCCGAAGATCCAGACAAAGTTGTAGAACAGGGAGGTCAGCCGGACCACGTTGGTCTGCGGGTTTTCCCGGCACCAGTTTTCCAGCCAGCCCTTCAGGTACTCCCAGGCCTCCGGATGCCGCGGGTCCAGCTGGCGCAGATGCTCGCTGGTCCAGTGGTTCGTGGTATGGTTGTACATGTTGATCTCTTCCCAGATGCGCCAGCAGAGGAAGGACACCGTATAGCGGTGCCAGGGCGTGCAGCCGCTGACCTTCACCTTTCCGTCCGCCCACTGCCAGTTCTCCCGGGGCACGGGGCAGCCCGCCGTCCGGTCCCGGACCTCCCAGTAAGCCAGGGCTTCGGGAGTATCGTTCACTTCAAACTGCTCGGTGAAATATCCCTGCAGCGGGCTGATCTCCAGAACCTCTCCCTCCGCCGTCACCGGATCGGAGGACAGGAAGCACTGCTGCTGCGCATCCGGATGCGCGGCGGCGAAGGCGTTGTGCTCCCGGATGATGCAGATCGTGGAATAGATGCGGTAGCCCGCCTCCGCGATCTCCGGGGACAGCTTGGTGCCGTCGCTGTCGCGGATGACATCCGCGCCCCATTTTTCCGCCAGCTCCAGCGTCAGCTTCTCATAGCCCGCTTCTCCCGGCAGTGTGAAATCTCCCTTCAGCCTGGTATCCATTCTGAGCCCTCCCTTGCCTCTGCTTTGCGATTCTGTTTTAATATAATGAAGCTTCTGATTCCGTTTTACAGGATGCCTGCGTTGCGGGCCTCAATCTCCTCGCTGGTTTCCGCCCGCTGCCACCCGTTCAGGGACAGCAGGATCCGGTCCTGGCTGTCGCTGCGCATGCTCCGCCAGGCGGACGGCGTGCAGCCGACCAGCTCCAGGAAATGACGGTTGAAGCTGCTCATGGAGCTGTAGCCCACCTGGAAAGCCACGCCCGCCACGTCCGTCCCCGTGGTCCGCAGCAGGGCGCAGCTCTTCATGATCCGCACCTGATGCAGAAAGTCCAGCGGGCTGGTGCCCGTCTCCTGCAGGAAGCGCCGCCGGAAATTGGTGGGGCTCATGTGACAGGCCTGCGCCAGCTTCTCCAGGGAAAACTTTTCCTGATAATGCTCATAAAAATAATCCAGCGCGGGAGACAGCGTCACCGTCGGCAGCACGGCGCCCTCATCCTCCCCATTCTGGCCGTAAAGCCGCAGCAGCCGCGTGAAGAACGCGGCGCACAGGCCGCTGATGCACAGGGCATAGCCCGGCTCCTGCCGTTCCGCCTCCTGCACCAGCTGGCGCAGCAGCGCGTCCGCCCATCCGCTTTCCGCCGCCCGCAGCACCAGATGGCAGTCGGACATCATTTTCATAAAGCGCTGCGGATCCGGCATCCGGCCGATCAGCTGCCGGTCCAGCACATGCTCCTCATCCAGGTGGATGAAGCACCACTCGCTCTCCGTCCCCGGAGCGGACCAGATCGTGTGCGCCACATTCCGCGCCACGCAGACGATATCCCCCGCCTGCACCGGAATCCGCTCGTCCCCGAAACGGACAAACGCGCTCTCCGTCAGGCAGACGCCAACCTCAAAGCAGTTATGAAAATGCAGAATCAGACTCTCCACCGGGCTGATCCGCCAGCTCTCTCCGCGGTGAATGACCAGATAAGGTTCTTCCGTCAGATCATAGTTCCGCAGCTCCACCTGTTTCCGTTTCGGCCGCCCCATATGCTCACCTCTTTTGCAGGTATTCTATCATTTCTGATTTGTAAATACAAGCCGATATTCATAAAATATGTCCAATCTGGGAGATATTATTTGTGTTTCCGGCAGTTCTAAATGCGTTCTTGGACATATTTGATATAAAAACAGAAATATCTGCGCTTGTAAACGCCGCTGAAAAAGTCTATAATACAGAGTACATAAAACAGCAGTGCAGGATAAAAATATCCTTTTCGTTTGTCGTTCGCATAAGACCCCCATTTATCGAAAGCGAGGAAAACGCATGACGGCCAAATCTGTCAAAGCTCCCTCCCTGAGGGAGAGGACCACCTGGGCCAAAGCGCTCCGGCGGGACTGGCATCTGTACCTGATGCTGCTGATCCCGATCGCGCTGGTTATCATCTTCAACTATGCCGCCTATCCCGGCCTGCGGATGGTCTTCATGGACTACAAGCCCGCCAAGGGCTACGCCGGCAGCAAGTGGGTCGGCTGGGAAACCTTCGCCAAGGTTTTCCGGGACAAGGACTTCCTGAAAGCCCTGAAGAACTCCCTGGTCTTCAATATTCTGGACCTGGTGGTTTCCTTCCCGATGCCGATTATCCTGGCGCTGATGCTGAACGAGCTGCGCTTCCCCCGCTTCAAGAAGGTCACCCAGACGATTCTTTACCTGCCGCACTTCCTGAGCTGGGTCATCGTCGGCGCCGTGGCCTATCAGCTGTTCAAGCCCTCCACGGGCATCGTCAACGTGCTGATGATGAAATGGGGCTGGATCTCCCAGGGCATCCCCTTCCTGACGGAAAAGAACAACTGGGCCGTGACCTACCTGCTGATCGGCGTCTGGCAGGGCATGGGCTGGGGCACCATCATCTACCTGGCCGCGATCACCGGCATCAGCGGCGAGCTGTATGAAGCCGCCATGATCGACGGCGCCAACCGCATCCAGCGGATCTGGCACATCACCCTGCCGGGCATCCGCTCCACCATCGTGGTGCTGCTGATCATGAACCTCGGCAAGCTGATGGGCAGCAACTTTGAGCGGCTGGACGTTTTCGCCAACACGCAGGTCCGTGATTTCCAGTACCAGCTGGCCATCTACGTTTATGAAAAAGGTCTTGCCAGTTCCAAGTTCAGCATGGCCACCGCCGTGGGCCTGTTCCAGTCCCTGGTGGGCCTGATCCTGGTGCTGCTCAGCGACCGCTTCGCCAAAGCGCTCGGCGAAGACGGCCTGCTGTAAGGAGGTGGGAAACATGGCAAAGAATAAGGAAAAAGAATTCGACACCATCAATGACGGTTCCCACGCGATCCGGAAATTCACGATCGGCGACTTCCTGATCATCTTCATTCTGGTGATCCTGTGCGCGACCTGCGTGCTGCCCTTCGTCCACCTGGCAGCAAAGTCCGTGTCCAGCAATACTGCTGTCATGCAGAAGGCCGTGGTACTCTGGCCCATCGGGTTCAACCTGGACGCCTACAACTCGATCTTCCAGGACGGCACCCTGGTGCACTCCTTCCTCTACAGCGTGGAGGTCGTGCTGATCTTCACCGTGCTGGGCATGATCACCTGCACCTGCGCCGCCTATCCCCTGTCCAAGAAGCGGCTCAAGGGCCGGGCCTTCTTCACCGTGCTGCTGATGATCCCGATGTATTTCAGCGCCGGCCTGATTCCGACCTACCTGCTGTACAAGAACCTGAACATGCTGAACAGCATGTGGGTGCTGATTCTGCCGCTGATCTATTCGTCCTATAACATGCTGATCATGAAGAACTACTTCCAGAGCACCATTCCGGATACCCTGGAGGAAGCGGCCTTCCTGGACGGCGCCAGCAATTTCCAGATTCTGTTCCGGATCGTGCTGCCCCTGTCCCTGCCGATTATCGCGACCCTGAGCCTGTTCTATGCCGTCGGGCGCTGGAACAGCTACGCCGATAATAAGTACTACATCACCAAGGAAGCCCTGAAGATGATTCAGTACAAGCTGTATCAGCTGGTGGCTTCCGCCACGGAGGCCCAGACGGCCACCCTGTCCGAAGCCATTGAGGTGACCAGCACGCCTGAGGTGCTGCAGGCTTCCTGCATCATGTTCGCCACCATCCCGATCATCTGCATCTACCCCTTCCTGCAGAAGTACTTCGTCAAGGGCGTTATGGTCGGGGCCGTAAAGGGCTGAGAATTTTTTGCCCGCCGGTGGCGGAAATCGCAAAAAATTCTCAGTGAGCCAGCAATGAGCAGAGGCGGCATGAAGCCGCGTCTGCGATTGTGCTGGCGACCGGGGAGAAATTTTCGTCCCCCGTTATCCCGTTTTGCATACAGCCACGGCTGTATCAAATATATATTTTAAAGGAGGAACCCTCATGAAGAAACTGTTTGCCCTGGTACTGGCTGCCATCATGATGCTGTCCATGGTATCTGTGGCGTCCGCTGAGACCCCCGCGTGGGAGCCCTTCGCTGAGAACGTATCCATCACCATCCCGGTTTATGACCGCGGACAGGCCGGCGTTCCCAACGTGGAAGACAACTACTGGACCAAGTGGATCCAGGAGAACTTCGGCGACAAGTACAACATCACCGTGAACTATGTTGCCATCCCCCGGACCGACGTCATGACCAAGTATTCCATGCTGGCTGCGGCGGAAGACCTGCCCACCGTGCTGATGGAGTACGACTATCCGAAGGTCACCCAGTGGGCCGCTGACGGCTATCTGGCCACCTTCAGCATGGACGACTTCGCCGCCGTTGCTCCCACCTATTACAACCGCATGGTGGAGAACAACCAGCTGACCTACACCCAGATCAACGGCGAAACCTATTTCGCCGCGGCGCTGCGCCCCTACTATGACACCACCTACACCTTCCAGAACTTCGTGCGTATGGACTGGCTGGAGCAGATCGGATATGACCATGTGCCGCTTACCACCAGCGAATACAACGATGCGATGCAGAAGATCAAGGACGCGGGCATTGCCGAGCATCCCGCCGGCGGCGTCATGATCTCCGGTGTCGGCGCTGACCAGAACTACGCATGGCGCACCTGGCCCCTGGATGAAAAAGAGTGGGCCATGTACGGCGACTACAACATCCCGTCCCTGGGCTGGGAACCCAACCGGAAGTTCCTGAAGAACGAGAACGACAAGTACAACAAGGGCCTGCTGAATCCCGAATATTACCTGACCACCAACGAGGACGAGAAGACCAACTTCATCAACGGCGAAACCTATTCCTACGGCGCCTACATCTCCGCGTCCATGGACTGGCTGAACGCCTTCTATGAAGCGAACCCCGACGCCAAGCTGGCCATCGCTCCCGTGAGCACCGCCATTGACGAGACCTACGGCACCAACCCCGGCTACCGCACGGACAACCCCTTCGGCATGATGGTGGGCTTCTCCGCCAAGGCGACCGAGGATCAGCTGAAGGCTGCCTGGATGTACATGGAATGGCTGACCCAGCCTGAAAACCTGTTCCCCTTCCAGTGGGGTATCGAAGGCGAGACCTTCAACTATGTGGATGGCCTGCCGGTGACCGTCAGCGACTACGAAGGCGAGCACAAGCTGGGCTTCTCCAACAACAAGGACTACTGGTGCATCACCATTGAAGCGCGTCAGGCCGGTACCATCGAAGACCTGATCAGCAACAACCTGCCCCATGACCTGCCGCAGGACTTCACCGAGGACATCGTCGCCTGGTACGGCGAGAAGGTCAAGGTCCGCGACGCCGGCTGGGCCATCGCCAACGCGCTGTTCTCCGTCAGCATCGACGCTGAAGTGGAATATCAGACCACGCTGGTTGAGAAGTACAAGGAATACCGCGACAAGCTGACCATGTGCAAGCCCGAAGAGTTCGACGCCCTGTATGACCAGTTCGCCCAGGAATACCTGGATGCCGGTTATCAGGAAGTCATCGACGAGCGCGCAGTTGCCTGGGAAGCCGGGAACTCCACCCACATGCTGAACCAGACGGCGGAACCCATCAAATAAGAGGGTATATCCTCCTTAAACCTGGCCGCCCCAATCCGGGGCGGCCTTTTTCCGCGCTTCTTTTGGCCCTCAGCCCTGTACCGGAGGGCCGGCTCTGTGGTAAAATAAACCGATTCCGAAAAAAATCTCCGAAAGGATGAAGCATCATGAGCAATGTCAAAGAGCGCTTCCTGCGCTACGTACAGATTGAAACCACCTCCTGCGAGGAGAACCTCTGCTGCCCCTCCACGCCCGGCCAGCGGACCCTGGCGGAACTGCTGGCGAAGGAGCTGAAGGACATGGGCGTGGCGGATGCCCGGGTGGATGAGCACGGCTACGTCTACGGCTCCATTCCGGCAAAGGGCGCCGGGGACCGCCCGGCCATCGGCCTGATCGCCCACATGGACACCTCCGACGCCGTAAAAGGCGCCACCCGGCCGCAGGTCATCCCCTGCTACGACGGCAAGCCCATCACGCTGGAGAACGGCGTCGTCATCGACGGGTTTGATTTCCTGCCGTCCCTGGCGGGCCAGGAGCTGATCGTCACCTCCGGCGATTCCGTCCTCGGCGCGGACGACAAGGCCGGCGTGGCGGAAATCATGACGCTGTGCGAACGGATGCTGGCGTCGGACGCGCCGGACCACGGCAAAATCTGCGTGGCCTTCACCCCGGACGAGGAAATCGGCCGCGGGGCGGATCTGTTCGACGTGCCGGGCTTCGGCGCGGACTTCGCCTACACGGTGGACGGCGGCGCCGTGGGCGAGCTGGAATACGAATGCTTCAACGCCGCCTCGTGCAAGGTCACGGTGAAGGGCGTCAGCATCCATCCCGGCTCCGCCAAAAACCAGATGAAGAACGCCGCCCTGATCGCCATGGAATTCGCCGGGCTGCTGCCGCCCTGGGAGCGTCCGGAGCACACAGAGGGCTACGAGGGCTTCTATCACCTGACCGGCATGAACGGCCACGAGGAGCTGGCGGAGCTGAACTACATCCTCCGGGATCACAACGCTGACCGCCTGGAGGAGCGGAAGAAGACCGTGCTCGCCATCGCAAGCCTGCTGAACGGCCGCTACGGCGAGGGCACTGTCACCGTCACCCTGCGGGATTCCTACCGGAACATGAAGGAGATCGTGGAGCAGCATCCGGAGATCCTGGAGCGCGCGAAAAAGGCCTTCGAGCTGAACGGCGTCACCCCCGTCACAATGCCCATCCGCGGCGGCACCGACGGTGCCCGCCTGTCCTACATGGGCCTGCCCTGCCCGAACCTGTCCGCCGGCGGCTACAACTGCCACGGCCGGAAGGAGCTGGTTCCGGTGCCCTCCCTGGAAAAGATGGTGGACGTGCTGGAAAGCATTCTCATCTGATTCCGGCTTCATTGCATACAGACACAAAAGGAGCGGACGCCTTCGCGCGTCCGCTCCTTTGTGTTCTCCGGCCGCCGCCTCAGCGGTTGCCGTACATTTTCTCGTAATAATTCTGATATTCTCCGGAGATGATTTCCTCCCACCATTCCCGGTTGTCCAGATACCACTGAATCGTCTTTTTGATGCCGTCGGCAAACTTCGTCTCCGGCAGCCAGCCCAGCTCGTTGTGGATCTTCGTCGGGTCGATGGCGTACCGCATGTCGTGGCCCTTCCGGTCCGTCACGTAGGTGATCAGGCTTTCCGGCTTGCCCAGTTCCCTGCAGATCAGCTTTACGATATCGATGTTCGCCATCTCATTGTGGCCGCCGATGTTGTACACCTCACCGACCCGGCCCTTGTGGATGATCAGGTCGATCGCCTTGCAGTGATCCTCCACATACAGCCAGTCCCGCACGTTCTTTCCCTCGCCGTACACCGGCAGGGGCTTGTCGTTCAGCGCGTTGGCGATCATCAGGGGAATCAGCTTCTCCGGGAAGTGATAGGGCCCGTAGTTGTTCGAGCAGCGGGAAATCGTGCAGGGCAGCCCGTAGGTCCGGTAATAGGCCATCACCAGCAGATCAGCCCCGGCCTTCGAGGAGGAATAGGGGCTGGAGGTATGGATCGGCGTCTCCTCCGTGAACAGCAGGTCCGGCCGGTCCAGCGGCAGGTCCCCGTACACCTCGTCCGTGGATACCTGATGATACCGCTGAATGCCGTAGCGCCGGCAGGCGTCCATCAGCGTTGCCGTGCCGAGAATATTCGTCTGCAGGAAAATGCCCGGATCCTCAATGGACCGGTCCACATGGCTCTCCGCCGCGAAATTCACCACGATATCCGGCGATTCCCGCTCAAACAGCTCGTAGACCGTTTCCCGGTCGCAGATGTCCGCACGGACAAAGCGGAAGTTCGGATTGTCCATCACGCTCTTCAGGGTGGACAGGTTGCCGGCGTAGGTCAGCTTGTCCAGGCAGATGATCCGGTAATCCGGATACTTCTTCAGCATGTGGAAAATGAAATTGGAGCCGATAAAGCCGGCGCCGCCGGTCACGATAATCGTCATAGCCGTCTCTCCTTCTTATCCCTCGTAAACAAAATTGCAGTCGCTGTCCGCCAGCAGCGGGGAGGCGGTATCCTTCGGGCTCAGCAGCTCCTCCTTCACCTCTCCCCAGTCCACGCCGATGGCCGGATCGTTGAACCGGATGCCGCGGTCATGCTCCTTGCTGTACAGGTTATCCACCTTGTAGCAGAATTCCACGTCGTCCGTCAGGGTTTTGAACCCGTGGCCGAAGCCCCGGGGAATCATCAGCATGCGCTTGTTGTCCGCCGAAAGCTCCACCGCCGTCCACTGCAGATAAGTCGGGCTGTCCTTACGCAGATCCACCGCCACGTCCATCACCGCGCCGCGGGATACCCGCACCAGCTTCGCCTGGGACATGGGACTGTTCTGGAAATGAATGCCCCGCAGGGTACCCTTCTGCGCCGTAAAGCTCTGGTTGTCCTGCACAAAGTGATAATCCAGGCCCAGCTCCTCAAAATTCCGGGTGGACCAGATCTCCATGAAATATCCCCGCTTGTCCCCGAAGACCTGGGGCTCAATGATCCAGACCCCGTCCAGTTTTGTCGCGATTTTATTCATACGCTGGTCTCTTTCTCTTTTTCATGCGCCTGTCAGTAGCGCACCTTCCCGTCCGCCACAGCCCGCAGATGCGCGCCGTAGGGGCTCTTGCCGTACCGCTCCGCGGATTCCAGCAGCTTGTCCCGGCTGATCCAGCCGTTTTTGTACGCAATTTCTTCCGGCGCGGAAATGACCACACTCTGCCGTTTCTGCACCATGCGCACAAAGTCCGCCGCCTCCACCAGGGAATCCATCGTCCCGGTGTCCAGCCAGGCATAGCCCCGGCCCAGCAGCTGCACATCCAGCTCCCCGCTCTGCAGATACATATTGTTCAGGGTCGTGATCTCCAGCTCGCCCCGGGCGGACGGCTTCACCTCATGGGCCATGGCGCTGACCCCCTTCGGGTAGAAGTACAGGCCCGTGATGCAGTAATTGCTCTTCGGATGCTGCGGCTTCTCCTCCACGGAGATCACCTTGCCGTTCTCATCGAATTCCACGATACCGAACCGCTCCGGATCCGTCACATAATAGCCGAAGATCGTCGCCCGGCCGGCCTCCGCGTTTGCCGCGGCTGCCCGCAGCGTCCTTCCGAAGCCGTTGCCGTAAAAAATGTTATCCCCGAGCACCATGGCGCAGGCGTCATCCCCGATGAATTCCTCCCCCAGCAGGAAGGCCTGGGCCAGCCCGTCCGGAGAAGGCTGCACCTTGTATTCCAGATGCAGGCCGAAGGTTGCTCCGTCCCCCAGCAGGTGCTCAAACCGGGGCGTGTCCTCCGGGGTGGAGATGATCAGGATATCCCGGATGCCCGCCAGCATCAGCACGCTCAGCGGATAGTAGATCATGGGCTTGTCATATACCGGCAGCAGCTGCTTGGATGTCACCATTGTCAGCGGATACAGCCGCGTCCCGGCTCCGCCCGCCAGAATGATTCCTTTCATCTTTGCGCCTCCTCCGTTCATTTCCCTCCGGAACAATTCATTTTAACAAAATCAGCGCGTTCTGTCCATCCGAAACGCGCTGACTTCGTATTTGTATGCACTTTTTTCAGATGATACTGTCCAGCGCCAGCAAGGCGCCCAGATACAGCTTCATGCCGTTCTCAATCTTGTCCATCCAGAGCACCTCATCCCGGCCGTGAGCGCCGCCGTGCCCCGCCGGCAGAAAGCTCAGATCGTGCTGCATGCCCGGCATGCCGAACCCGAAGGAGATCGCGTCCGGAACTTCCCGGGAATAGGTGCCTCCGCCCATCGTGTAGGGCGGATCCTCCCGGCCCGTCAGCTCCCGGTACACCTGCTGCAGGGCCGTCACCTTCGGATCATCCTTCGGGATGTAGAAGGGCCGCGACACGGAAATATCCGCTTCTTCGAATCCCCGCTTTTCCCAGGCCCGGTCCAGCTTTTCCCGAAGCTCCGCGGCGTCATAGGTTATCGAATACCGGCTGTCCACGCCGACGGTCAGCAGGCCGTCCGCCAGATCCGCCGTTGAGTAAACCAGGGTGGTTTTCCCGGAGATGTCATCGGCAAAGGCTGCCCCTTCGCTTTCGCACCAGCTGTCCGCCGTCAGCTCCGCCAGGGCTCCGATCACTTCCCGGCCGCTGCCGGTCAGGATACCCATCCCCGCCAGCGCCGCGCACAGCAGATGAATGGCGTTCACACTGCTTTCCGGTGCGGCCGCATGGCCGGATACCCCGTTGGCCCGGATCCGGACGCCCGCCGGGGTTTCAGCCAGCTCCAGGGTTTTCCGCAGGCCCTCCTCCAGCCTTTCCGCGGCTGCCGCGGCCTCAGACAGTGAAACCGCAACCTCACACTCCGCCAGATCCGGAATGATGTTCAGGGCGCTGCCGGACCGGAAGGCCAGCAGATTGCCGTCGACCCGGGCCTGAACCGTCCCGTTCAGGTGTCCCTTCTGGCCGTAGTTCACCGGGAACCCGGCATCCGGCACCAGGGACACCTCCGGGAATTTTTCCCCGTTTTCCCGGATGTGCCGCATATCCGCCATGCCGTTTTCCTCGCTGACACCGCAGTAAAGCCGGATGCCGCACCGCATCGGAATGCCCAGATCCCGGATCATCCGCATCAGGAACAGGCCGGCCACCGCCGGGCCCTTGTTGTCATCGCCGCCTCTGCCGATCAGCGCGTTATGCTCCGGCAGCCAGGTGCCGGCAAAGGGCGGATAAACCCATCCGTCCCCCACGGGCACCACGTCCAGATGCCCTACTATACCGATGGCATGCGACTCGTCCCCCATGGATATGGTGCCGGCCCAGCCGTCCATGTTCCGGGTGCGGAAGCCGTAAGCCGCACCGCGCGCCAGCATATGATCCAGCATGCGCCGGCATTCCGGGCCGAACGGCGCGCCGGGCGCCGCCTGATCCGGCCGGCTGACGGAAGGAATCCGCACCGCGTCCTGAATCTCCCGGATCAGCTCCTCCCGGTGCTCCGCGATCCATTGCTCCGCCGCCGGCATCCACCGGCTGAACTGTTCCGACATTTTCCGCTCATCCCTTCTGCGGCTGACAAGCCGCTCAGATCGTTCTGCCGTCTCCGATATCGCAATCCAGCAACTTCAAAGCCTTTTCCTTATTGCCCTTCCGGATCATTTTCAGTATGTTCTCATGGGCTTCCGGCGTGAAATGCACATTGAACTTACCCTCCCGCCGGAAATGATTCTGCGCATAATAGCGCTGTTCCACACCGATGCAGTTTTTCAGATGCTTTACCAGATAACGGTTATCGGAAACAGATATCAGATCACAGTGGAACTCCAGGTTTGCCTGCCAGATCTGCCAGACTGTCGCCTCCTGGCCGTACTGCTCCCGGCTTGCCGTCAGCCTCCGGCCAATTTCGTCCAGCTTATCCTCCGTAAACCGGTTGAAATAGCGGTCCAGGGAGGTGAGCTCAAGCAGTTTCCGGACCTCCAGGTTCTCCCGACCGCTCTTTTCCCCCAGCTGAACCACCACATAGCCGCAGCGCGGGATGCTCTTCAGCACCTCTTCGGAGCAAAGCCGCAGCAGAGCTTCTCGTACAGGCGCTTTCGAAACACCGAAGCGTTCCACCAGATCCCCCTCTGTCAGCAGCAGTTCCTCACTGGAACCACCGGCATCAATCACCATCTCCAGAATCGAATCATGAATCTGCTCAGACAGTGTCTTGTTGATCGTCATACCGGTTCCCTCCGTTTTCAGCCGCGGGCTGTTAGTTTTCCTCGTATTTCCCTCGCTGTTTTCAGCGCATCGGGCCTCCGTGCATTACAAGCCGGAACAAGTTACTCCTGTCATCCAATCTTCCGGTAAAAAGGATGATAATCCAGAATAGCTTCAATCTCCTTCAGCGTTTCCGCATCCAGCTCCAGCTCCGTTGCCTGCAGGTTCATAGCCAGCTGCTCCGGCTTCGTGGCGCCGGTGATCACGCTGGAAACCACCGGATCCCGCAGCGTCCAGGCCAGGGCAAGCACGCTCAGCGGAACATTCAGCCTCTCCGCCACCTTCAGCAGCTTCTCCACCTTATCCAGATGATCGTCCGTCAGCAGGTTGTTGATCTGCCGGTCCGCCTGATGCGTCGCCCGGGAGCCCTCCGGTATCGGCTGTCCCTTGCGGTACTTGCCGGTCAGCAGACCCTGGGCCAGCGGGGAGAAGGGCACGATGCCCATGCCGTTCTCTTTGCAGATATCAAAGATTTCATCCTCCACATACCGGTCCACCATATTGTATTCCGGCTGGAGTACCGTCATCGGATACAGATGCAGGCCGTGAATCACTTCCAGCGCCTTCATGATCTGCACCGGGCTCCATTCACTGACGCCGTAATACAGAATTTTGCCCTGATGCACCAGGTCGTCCAGGGCCCGCATGGTTTCCTCCACCGGCGTGGTGGGATCATAGCGGTGGCAGAAATACATATCCAGATAATCCACGCCCATGTTTTTCAGGGACTTTTCCGCCTGCTCAAAGATATGCTTGCGGGACAGGCCGCGCTCGTTAACACCATCCCCCATGGGGAAGAACACCTTGCTGGAAATCACCAGCTTGCTGCGGGGATAATCCTTCAGGCAGCGGCCCAGAAATTTTTCCGCCTCACCGCCGCTGTAGGCATCCGCGCAGTCAAAGAAATTCACGCCGTTCTCAAAAGCCAGTCTTACGGTCTGCGCCGCGATTTCCACCGCCGGACCGCCCTTCAGATCCGTCATCCAGCTGCCCAAAGCCACCTTGCTGACCTTCAGACCGGATTTGCCAACGCTTCTGTATTGCATGATCTCAGCCCCATTCGCATTTTCAAATACGCGGGCTGTGGACATCCACAGCCCGCGGTCAGGTCAGATAACAGGATTATTTGCCCATGAACTGGTCATACCGGGTCTGATAGATTTCCACCAGCTCATCGCATTTCAGATCCTTGCACTTCTGCAGGAACGCGTCATATTCCGCATCGGTGAAGCCATTGAGCATGAAGGTGGTCATCGTGTTCTCAATGTAGGACTTCAGGTCCGTGTTGATTTCCGCGAAGCGCTCGTTGGTCTCCTCGTCAAAGGCAACCCGGGGCCACATTTCGGTCACAGCCGCGGCACGGTAGGAACCGTTGGCCTTCTCAGCGCGCTCGATGAAGTAAGGAGCGGAATTCTTTTTACGGCGCCAGAGGTCCTGCAGCTCCCACATCACAGCGGTGGTATAGGGGGTGTACTGGGAAACATAAGCCTGGTTGACGGTGTCGCCGCTGGGCGCCTGGGCCAGCTCGGTGAACTGGTTCTTATCCTCATCCAGCCACTTCCAGGAATCTCCCTCATAGCCGAAGCGCACGGTCAGGGCGTTCTCCCAGTTGTCGCACCAGTAGTCGATCCACTTGATGGCCGCCACGGGATCCTTGCAGTCCGCGGTGATCATATAACGGTTCTGGGAAACGCCGGCAATGTAAACCGCCAGGTTGACCAGGGCTTTGCCGTCAGCGCCGGTGATGGGATCGATCAGGTCATAGTTGTTGTAGGTGTTGTCGTTCTGGTCCAGATCGAAGGTGGAGAAGACGTAGGACGCGCCGATACCTTCAGGAGAACGGGCCTTGGCAAAGAAGGCGGAGCTGTCCTGCGTGAAGGATTCCTTGTCCATCAGGCCTTCCTCAAGCAGGCCGTGGAAATACTGCAGCGCAGCCTTGAAGCCTTCCTGTTCGGGGGTGAAAACAACCTTGCCGTCTTTGACCATGATGTGTGTTTCATCATCCACCACGCCGAAGGGTCCGAAGAAGGAGCCGATCCAGGTGGTGCGGTCAGCAGAGTTGGTGGAACGGAAGCTCAGCGGAATCTCGTCATTGGGATCGCCGTTCTTGTTGGCATCCTGCTCCTTGAAGGCGCGCAGCACAGCGGTGAACTCATCCAGGGTCTTCGGAATCTCCAGCCCCAGATTTTCCAGCCAGGTCATGTTCATGCCCATAATGCCGGCCACCTGCGTGGACAGGGACTCGTCGATGGAGGGCAGGCCGTAGATGTTGCCGTCCGGAGCGGTGATCAGCTTCTTGATGTCAGGCCGCTGCTCCAGCCAGTACTTAATGTTGATGGTGTGTTCCTCAATCAGATCATTCAGAGGCATCAGCACGCCGTCCAGACCATAGCGGGCGCTGTCACTGGCGGAAATACCTCCGCCGTAGATGACGTCCGGCAGGTCCACGGAGTTCAGCACCAGCTGGACCTTCTCATCCCAGCCGGACTGCGGAACTTCTTCCCATTCGATGTCGATACCGGTCTTTTCCTCATATTCCTTCAGCAGCTTCATATCCTCATATCCGTTCGCGTAATCCGACGGACGGGGTGCCATGAAGCGCAGGGTCAGAGGCTCGTTCACGAGGGGGAACTGGATCTCTTCTTCCGGCGCCGCGGATGCCATTCCCAGCAGCATCAGGCCAGCCAGAAAGACGCACAGGAAACGTTTAAACATGAGAAACCCTCCTTTTTTATATTGAACGGATTATTCCGTTCGGTACAGATGTGGTTTGCTCCCCCGGTCGTCCGCATTGTCGCGAACGCGGCTTCATGCCGCCTTCGCTCTGTGCGGACTCTGTGAGATTTTTCCGAAATATCCCGCACTGCGGGTCGGAAAAATCTCACCCCTTAACAGCTCCCAACATAACACCCTTGACGAAGAATTTCTGGGCAAAGGGGTACATGATCATGACAGGCAGGGAGGAAACGACAATGACGCCGTATTTGATCAGCTCCGCGTACCGGTTGCGCTCGATCAGTTCCGCGATCTGCCCTTCCGTCACCGCCACCTCTGTCTGACGGGCCTGGATCAGGATTTCCCGCAGCACGATCTGCAGCGGATAGTATTCCTGCTTGGAGGTGTAAATCAAAGCATTGAAATACTGGTTCCAGTGACCTACGCCATAGTACACCGTCAGCACCGCCAGGATGGCCTTGGACAGTGGCAGCGCGATCAGCAGGAAGAACTGTATATCGCTGCAGCCGTCCAGCTTCGCGGCCTCCAGCATCTCCAGAGGAATCGTCGATTCAAAGAAGGACCGGGCGATAATCAGGTTATAAACCGACACCGTGCCCAGAATAATCAGAACCCAGCGCGTGTTGTACAGCCCCATGTTGTTGACCTGGATGAACAGCGGGATCAAACCGCCGGAGAAATACATCGTAAAGACGAAATATTTCATCAGGAGCTTCCGCCCCACCAGATCGCTCCGGGACAGCGCATAGGCCGCGCAGGTTGTCACCGTCACGTCCAGCAGTGTGCCCGCGAAGGTATAGAAGAAAGTGTTCGCATAGCCCCGCCAGATCGTCTTGTCCTGGAACAGCCTTTCGTATCCCAGCAGGGTCGCGCCTTTGGGAGTCAGGATCACCTGTCCCTTGTTGACCACGTCCGGATCACTGATGGAGGCAATAATCACGAAATACAGGGGATATGCGATAATCAGCCCGATCAGCACCAGCAGCGTGATGTTGACCACGTCAAACACGCGGTCGCCCCGGGTTTTTCTGTCTCTGATCATACCGCCGCCCCCTTACCAGAGCCCGCTGCCGCCCATGCGGCGCGTGATCATGTTCACTGTCGAGAGCAGGATCAGATTGATGACGTTGTTGAACAGCCCCACCGCTGTGGAATAGCTGTAATCCGAATTCTGCAGGCCCATCTTGTACACATAGGTCTGAATCGTTTCTGATGTCTGCAGATTCAGGTTGTTCTGCATCAGGAAAACCTTTTCAAAGCCGACATTCATCAGCTGGCCGATCTGCAGGATCAGCATGATGGTGATGGTCGGCATGATGGTCGGCAGATCGATATGCAGGATGCGCTGACGCTTGCTGGCTCCGTCCACGATGGCCGCGTCATGCAGGTCCGCGCTGACGGAGGACAGGGCAGCGAAATAGATGACCGTGTTCCAGCCTACATTCTGCCAGATGCCGCTCCACACATACATGTGCGGAAAGATGCTGGCCTGGCCGACGAACAGCACCCTCTCATGCCCCAGCTTCTCCAGCACCGTGTTCACCACACCGGAATTCACCGAGAACATGACGTTGATCATGCCCACCAGCACCACCATGGAAACGAAGTGCGGCGCGTAAATCACGTTCTGCACGACGCGCTTGGTTCCGCCGCTGGCGCACTGGTTCAGCATCAGCGAAAGGATGATCGGCAGCGGGAAGCCCACCACCAGGGAGTACACGCTCAGGGTCAGGGTGTTTTTGATCAGCCGCCACAGATCCGGGGAGTTGAAGAACCGGTTGAAGTTTTTCCAACCCACCCAGGCGGAGCCCAGGTAGCCCTTGCGGGCGGAATATTTTCTGAAAGCAATCTGAATACCGTACAGAGGCATATAGTTGAAAATGAAGATGTAGGCAACCGCGGGAAGCAGCAGCAGATAAAGCTGCCAGCACCGTCCGGCTTTCCGCAGCCGTCCGGCCTTCCGCCGTTCCTTCTGATAGGCCTCCACGCTTTGCACGGGGGCGTCACCTCCTCTTCAGTTTCCTCCGGTCCCGGCATCAGATGGACCGCGCCGCTTCCACGACCCAGCGCAGCCGGTTATGATCGATGTGCTCGTTGACCGTGCAGTCCGCGCCCAGCATCAGGCCGCGCTTGCCAAAGGTCAGGATCGTATCACGGGTAAAGGCTTTGATCTCCTCTTCCGTGCCGTTGTGCAGCAGGCCGTCATGGGTCTGGCCTTCATGATGCAGGCTCTTGAAGCCGCCAAGGCAGCACCGGTCGCCGAAGAAGATCCGGCCTTCAGGCAGGGACATTTCCTCCACATAGACCGCCCAGTTGACACACTTGACAGGATAGTCCTGCCAGAGCTCCATCTGATTCTTCGCGCCGGCCCAGCCGCAGCAGTGCATGATGTTGTAATCGCTGTAACGGTTCGCCCGTTCCAGCACATACAGGTCACTGGGACGAATCGTGGACCGGTATTCCGCGGGTGTCATCCGGCCGTACTCGCCGCCCTGTACACAGTAGTAAACACCGTCGCAGCCTGCCTCGGTGATCAGCAGCTCTGTCAGCAGCGCGTTATCCTGGGCAATCACGTCCAGCGCGTGCATGACCGCGAGCCGATCCTCCTTCAGGTCCTTCATGACCCGGTCATCTCCGGCGCCGAAGCGGATGGAAGAGAAGGGAGCAAATACGTTATAGAAGATGGGCATTTCCTTGCCCAGCTCTTCCACAAGGCGCTTTGCCCGCCAGACCTGGCCCTGAATGAAGGGATGATCCTTTCCGATCGGCTGCAGCTTCCACCAGTCGTGGGCCGTCTTAATGTCATCCGGGACCGGATAGGGGAAGAAGCTGTCACACATGATCTTCAGAATATCCAGATCGCAGTCCTTCACATAGTCAATGTGAGCCTGGACACAGGCCTCTCCCTTCGCCTGCTCCCCGCCGAAATGATACCAGAAGCCCACCGGTACATGATCCACCGGTTTTTTGTCCATCGCATTGAATACCCGTGTCCGCTTATCCATTTTTCTCCCCCTTATCATTCATTTTATTCATTTTTTTGATTTTTCAGATCAGCCGGTCCGGAATTTACACAGTTCTGATGTTCTTGTAATCATATTAGCAGAACATCAATCGCATGTCAATATTTATTTGTGTTCTGGTTGAAATATTTCCATCTTTTGCAGTTTTTTATCTCTATGGTGAAATGTTCCACCAGATGCGCCCGTTTTCTGTTTTGGAAATGCCGATAAACGAACCCCATCAGCTTATGGGTACACAGGCTGATAACATTCATAAAGCAGGATACAGAAAAAGCACAGCCTTACACCGTCTCTTTTCTTTACAGCGTTCCGGCACTGTGCTATATTTTCGGCAATTCGGGGCGTATCAGAAGCTCAATTGCACGTTCCGAACCATCCCTGAAAGAAAGGCGGACTGATTCATGAATCATCCCGGGGTCACCCGGCAGGCTTTCCTGAAGTCACTGCCGGTTATGGCCGGATATATCGTGCTGGGTACGGGATTCGGAATCCTGCTCCGGAACGCGGGCTATGGCGTTCTCTGGGCTTTTGCCATGAGCGCACTGATCTACGCCGGTTCCATGCAATACGTCGGCGTCGGCCTGCTGACCGGCGGAGCTTCCCTGCTCTCAACAGCTCTGACCACCGTCATGGTCAATGCCCGCCACCTGTTTTCCAGCATTTCCATGATCAGCCGGTATCAGGGCGCCGAAAAATACAAGCCATACATGATTTTTGCCCTGACGGACGAGACCTATACCCTGCTCAGCGACAGCCATGTCCCCGAAGGCGCAGACCCGCATCTGTACCGGTTTCTTGTCTCCCTTTTTAATCACAGCTACTGGGTTCTCGGCAGCGTGCTGGGCAGTCTGCTTGGCGCTGTCCTTCCCTTTTCCACCGCGGGTATCGAATTTTCCATGACCGCGCTGTTCATCGCTTCCTTTACGGAACAGTGGATCACCCGTCGGGATCATCTGCCAGCCCTCACCGGCCTGCTGAGCACACTGCTCTGCCTGCTTCTGTTCGGCCCGGAAAACTTCCTGATCCCTGCCATGCTGCTAATCACCCTGGTGCTGACGCTGGTGCGCCGAAGAGAGGAGGTGTCCGTATGACTTCCGCTGTCCTTGTCGCCGTCATGGCGGGCGTAACCATCCTGCTGCGCTTCCTGCCTTTCCTGCTTTTCCGGAAGAAGGCACCGCCATATATCTCCTATCTCGGCAGGGTCCTTCCTGCCGCCATCATCGGCATGCTGGTGATTTAATGCCTGAAGGATATAAACCTGCATGCCGCTCCCCACGGCCTGCCGCAGGGAATCGCGGCTGCTTGTGTCATCGGGCTGCAGGCGTGGAAAAGAAACTCCCTCCTCAGCATTCTGGGAGGGACGATCATCTATATGGCACTGATTCAGGTTGTTTTCTGAGTGATAACTGTTTCACTGCCGCGCAGAGCTTATTCCTGCGCGGCTTTTTCTTTGACTCTTTTTTCAATGACCGGGGAAAGCTGGGCCAGGATCACCGCCGTGAACATCAGCACGCTTCCCAAAATCTCCCGGGAGGTCATGATTTCACCCAGAATCAGCGCGCCGGTGGTCACCGCGAAAACGGATTCCAGGCACATCAGCAGGGACGCCACTGTCGGATTCACGTCGCGCTGGCCGAAGATCTGCAGGGAATAGCCCACCGCACTGGACAGAATGCCTGTATACAGAATCGGAATCAGCGCCTCGCGGATGCCGTCCCAGGATATTTTTTCAGTGCAGAGCGCAACGATCATGGAAAGCACGCCGGTTATCAGAAACTCATCCCGGGCCAGGGCTGCCCCGTTGACCCTGGCAGCATATCTGTCGATGCCCAGAATCTGCCCCGTAAAGCATACCGCGCAGCCGATCAGCAGCAGGTCCCCTGCCTCCACCTGAAAGCCGGAGGCGGGCACGCACAGCAGATACAGGGCAGCCACAGCCAGCGCCACGCCGATCCAGATGATCCGGCCGGGATGCACGCGGAAAACCAGCAGACTTGCCAGGGGTACAAGCACCACATACAGCGCCGTCAGAAAGCCCGCCTTACCGGCTGATGTGCTCACCAGGCCCACCTGCTGCAGCGAGGTGGCCGCGAACAGGAAAAGACCGCAGATCAGGCCGGCCCGCCGCTGGTCCTTCTTCCGGATTGCAGACGCTTCAGCGCTCAGCTCCTGCTTCCGGTCCAGCAGCCGCGCCACAGGGATCATCACAATACCGCCCAGAAGCATCCGGATTCCGGAAAAGGCAAAGGGAGGCATATGGTCCATGCCTGCCCGCTGGGCCACAAAGGCAGCGCCCCAGATCACAGATCCGATCAGCAAAAGCAGGCTGCCGCGCAGGGCTTTCCGATTGTCAGATTCATTCATATCGATAACTCCAGCCATATCCATCCGGATTCATACGAAAACCGTACTGCCGCCCATTATAATGGACGGTTTATTCCGTTTCAAGCATTCTTTTTGTTCCTTTGGGGAGCAATAAAAACCCTGTGCTCTCCGCAACCTCAATCGTCACCACAGCCTTCTGTAAAGGCTGCGGCTCGTTTCGGTTGACTCGCTCAATTCACTTCGAAAAAAAACCAGACCATTCGGTCTGGTTTTCTTTCGACAGTCCACTGGACTGACGTTCATTTCGCTCCCCAGGTAGGGCTCGAACCTACAACCCTTCGGTTAACAGCCGAATGCTCTGCCATTGAGCTACTGAGGAATATTGGAATCCGGCGGCGACCTACTCTCCCGGACCGTTACCAGTCAAGTACCATCGGCACTGAAGGGCTTAACTTCTGTGTTCGGTATGGGAACAGGTGGGACCCCTTCGTCATTGCCACCGGAAATGGTGAACTATTTTATT